>JBAUOP010000097.1:0-144607 GCA_049579805.1 Acidobacteriaceae bacterium | reverse complement strand
GCTGTGCCCTGTGCCCTGTGCCCTGTGCTCTGTGCCCTGTGCTCTGTGCCCTGTGCCCTGTGCTCTGTGCCCTGTGCTCTGTGCCCTGTGCCCTGCACCCAGCTCCCGGCTCCCAGCTCCAGGCTCCAGGCTCCAGGCTCCCGGCAACCTGTAACCTGTAACCTGTAACCTAGTCCCCATGGGCCTGGAAATCGAAGTCAAGTTCCCCGTTGCCGATCCCGAAGCCCTCCGCCGCCGGCTCACCGCGGCCGGCTTTCACGAGCAGACTCCCCGCTCCTTCGAGCGCAACGTCCTCTACGACACGCCCGACCGCCGCCTCCGCTCGCAAACCGCCATCCTGCGCGTTCGCAAATATGGAGAGCGCTGGGTCATCACCTTCAAATGCCTGCCGCCCAACAACGATCCCTCCGCCCGCCACAAGCGCCGCGAAGAAACCGAGACCGCGGTCCAGGACGGCGAGGCCATCGGCCACATCTTCTCCCAGCTCGGCTATCAGCCCACTTTTGTCTATGAAAAATGGCGGACGGAATACGCCGACGCCACCGGCCACTGCGTCCTCGACGAAACCCCCATCGGCGTCTATGCCGAGCTCGAAGGGCCGCCCGAGTGGATCGACGCCACCGGCCACCAGCTCGGCGTCGATCAGAGCGAATTCATCACCCTCAGCTACGGTCGCCTCTTCGAGCAGTGGAAGAAAGAAACCAACAGCCCCGCCGAAACCCTAACCTTCAACGAAATCCCTTCGCCGTAACCTGCACCCTGTAACCTGCACCCTGCACCCTGCACCCTGTAACCTGCACCCTGTACCCTGTACCCTGTTCACTCGCCTGTGAACGGATTCCCCTCCGCCGGCTTAATCGTAGTCGGATCCACCTTCCCCACCGCCCGGCTCTCCTCAATCCGCACCGCATCCTGTTCCCTGTTGCCTGTTGCCTGTTGCCTGCCTTTCCACACTCGCATCGGATCCCCCGGCAGCATCCCGTGCTCCTCCAGCGCCAGCCGAATCCGCCGCTGCGTCTCCCGCATCGCCGCCCACTGCTGGTTCGCCTTCGTCCGCAGCTGCACCGGATAAATCACCTGCGATCCCTTGATCGCGTCCACGCCCAGCAGCACCGGATCGGCCAGATAGACGTCTTTGTATTTCGGATCCTCCCGCACGCTCATCGCCACCTCTTTCAGCAGCGCCATCACCTCATCGGGATTCGCCGAGAAGTCCACCGACACCTGGATCGTCGCCAGCGTGTAATCCCGCGTCAGGTTCGCCACCGTCGTGATCTGCGAATTCGGCACGATGAACAGCGTCCCATCGCCGCCCCGTACCTGCGTTCGCCGCAGCGTCATCGTCTCCACCGTGCCGCTCACCCCGGCAATCGTCACCACGTCGCCGACGTTGTACTGGTCCTCCACCAGAATCAGAAACCCGTTGAAGCAGTCCTTCACGATGTTCTGCGCCGCCAGTCCAATCGCCACTCCCGCCACGCCCGCGCTGGTCAGCAGCGGCCCCAGGCTGAACCCGAAGATCGACAGGATCTGCAGCGTCGCCAGCACCACAATCACGCCAATCCCCGTCGCCCGGATCACCGACAGCAGCGTCCGCACCTGCGCGTAATGTCCCACCGTGCTCGGCTGCCGGTTGGTGATCCTCCAGATGTGATCCGTGATCAGCCGCAGGATCCGCATCAGGACCCACGCGAGCAGCGCTACGCCAATCAGCTTCGGCAGCTTGTCGTGCAGGAAATCCTGCAGGTCCAGAACGTATTTGTCGCCGAGACTAACGAAGAATTCCCGGCGACCCACCAACATCAGTTCAGTCCACATGTTTTTTAAAGAATACCGGCTCACCGGCCACCGGACTTTTCTATCTTTTCCGGCCTATAATGCAGCCACCCTAAGACCGGATCCCCTTCCCAGAGGAGATTTCCCATGGCCGCCCTGCAATGGACTTTCCTTCGCATGCGCTTCGGCTGGATCCTCCTGCTCGCCGCAGCTTTGCCTTTCCTCGCGCCCTCCGCGCGCGCGCAGAATGACACGGCTTCCCGCTCTCGCCTCGCCCACTCTGCCGTCAGCAGTGACGCCTCCGACGACGTCGCGATAACCACCGCCGGTGGGATCAATACCCAAACCCCTCGCGATGCGCGCCGCCAGCAAAATGAGCTGCGCCAGAAAGCCATCGTCGACGAAACAACGCAGCTCCTCCAACTCGCCCAACAGCTCAAGGCCGCCGTCGACAAGAGCAGTAAGGATCAAGTTTCGACGACCGCCATCCACACCGCGGCGCAGATCCAAAAACTCGCCAAATCCGTCGAGAAGAAGATGCGCGACGGGGATTAGCGCGCCAGCATCATCAGCCTTCCTGCCGGGAGGCAGTCCGGCCCCATCTTTCTACCCGATGGGCCCGGCTCTGCCTCGCCGGCGATCCAGCCTAAGGAAGCGCCGCCGTATAGACATTCGAGGCTGTGCTTTCCGCCCCCTCTGCATCCACACTGGTGACTTTGTAGTTGTAAGTGGTGCCGCTTTGTGCCGTCGTATCCGTATAGGTCGTTGGCGGATTCACCGACGCATTCAGCAGTTGATAGCTGCCGCTGCTGCCCGTCGCGCGATAAATGTGGTATCCCGCAACCGGATCCGTCGAGCTCGCCGGAGCCTCCCAGCTCAACTCCACCCCATAGCTGGAACTGCTCGCCTCGCCCGTACCGCTCAGGCTGATGACCGCGGCTCCGTTGGCCGCACTGCTGCTGATCGTCACTGTGCCGGCCGCCGCTCCCGCAGCCGTCGGATCGAACTGCAGGTCGAGAACCGCCGACTGCCTCGGGCTCAGCGTCACCGGAAAGCTCATGCCCGCAACGCCGAACCCCTTGCCGCTGATCGTGGCCGACTCCAGCGTCACCGGAGCCGTCCCGCTGGAAGTCAGCGTCACGGATTGGGTCGCTGTGGCGTTTTCCGCCACGGTGCCGAACGCTACGCTGGTTGAATTGACCGTCAACCCAGCCGCCATGGCCGCGACCGGGTTCAAAGTTACGACATAGGTTTTGGATACGCCGCCCTCACTTGCCGTCAGGGTCACGCTCTGGGCTGAGGTAACCGCCGACGAATTCACTGCGAAGCCCGCGGCCGTCGCGCCGCTGGGCACCACCACGGATGCCGGAACCCTGATGGCCGTGTTATTGTCGCTCACACTGACCGTGACGCCCCCGCTTCCGGCGGCCGCGCTCAGCGTGACCTTACAGGGATCGATGACCACCGCGGTCAGCATGCTTTGGTTGCATGTGAACGCGCTCAGTGCCACGGTACTGTGGCCCCCGTGGCGTTGCGCGAAGCCTGATAGAGGCAGCAAGCCGGCCAGCGCCAGCACCGGAACTATGCGCCGCAGGTTGTGACGGAAAGCCGCGCGCGCCACCATTGCGAACGCGGGTGAGGTTTGTCTCCGTGCCGATGCGCGGCCGGCTGCCGTGGAGCGGTCGCACGAGGAAGCAACATGTTGGTTTTTCATCGGATAAATCCTGGTCGACGCCGAGACACACAAATCCTGTCCGCGTACAGAACCGGGTTCCGGCGCGGCGAGCCAAAAACACAATGCAGGGAAAAGTGGACCGGCGCTTTCCGCAATCGCAAGGGAAGAGTTTCGCCACCGTCTCTGAGCCGGAACAGCATCAGCAGCAGCTCAGCGCCGGTGCCTGCCGGCACAATTGTGCACAGCAGGGAGGAAGCGACCCTCGTCGAAGCGGGACACTACCTTTCTCTCTCAGACTGAGGACCCAGGGCGGTTCAGGAGGTACTGCGAGGCTGGGCGAATCTGGAACAGCTACAACGGCTGCTTCTCAGAACGCGGTGACTGCACTTACGACGGGACGAATAAAATCTCTGTCGGGAACCGGTCAAGCCCTTCCTCCGGCTCCTCTCAGGCCCTCACTTCCTGCGGGCTGGGGTACCGTAACCACATGGTGACCCAAGTCCCCTGGATATGATTGCCTAAAGTACCACACTCGCCGCGCGTTTGCGATTAAATTTTGTGGCAGATAATGCGCGATATTTACAACTAACTCATCTATTTACATATATTTAAATCAGTAATATGCCTCGTAACCGAGGCAGAACTAAAGTCACTCCACATAAATGCCGACTTCGCCATTCCCCGCCACCAAGAAGCGGCTACGCGCTGGCCGCGTTCAGGTTGAGCACGCAGATTTTTGATCGGCCGCCTCCCCTCGCCGTCGGCGTCGCCCTCCGCGACGAGGTCACCGCCGCAACCCCGCCGGAGCGGGTTGCCCGCTGACGCCCCTCCCGGACTTGGTTTACCCTTGCAGGCATGCAAAACCGTATCACCGGCACCACCATGCCTGTGCTCGAGTTCCTCCTCGAGCCCAACGACGCCATCATCTCTGAAGCCGGCGAGCTCTCCTGGATGTCCGCCAATGTCCAGATGACCACCCATACCCAGTTCGGCGGCGGCGGCGGCTTTTTCGGCGCCATCAAGCGCGTCGCCGGAGGCGGCAGCCTCTTTATGACCGAGTACCGCCCCCAGGGCGGCCCCGGCGAGCTGGCCTTTGCCACCCGCGTCCCCGGCCACATTGTGCCCGTCGAAGTCGCGCCCGGCAACGAGTACATGATTCACCGCCACGGCTTCCTCTGCGCCACCTCCGCCGTCACGCTCGGCGTCGGCTTCCAGCAGTCCCTCGGCGCCGGCATCTTCGGCGGCGACGGTTTCCTCCTCCAGAAAGTCGGCGGCCAGGGCACCGCCTGGCTCGAGCTCTCCGGCGAACTCGTTCAGCGCGATCTGCGCCCCGGCGAAACCCTGCTCGTCCATCCCGGCCACGTCGGCGCCTTCCAGTCCGGCGTCGGCTTTCAGATCACCACGGTCCGCGGCATCAAAAACCTCATCTTCGGCGCCGACGGCATCTTCCTCGCCGCCCTCACCGGCCCCGGCCGGATCTGGCTCCAGACCCTCCCCATCTCCAAACTCGCCCACCAAATTCAGGAGTACCTGCCCGCAGCCCAAGGGCGCCAGACCGCCGAAGCCGGCCTCTTAGGCGGCATAGTAGGCTCCGTCCTCGACAACATGAAATAAATCCCCGACCCGGTCTACAACCTGGGTGCCCCACAACCCCGGGTGCCCCATCCTTGTCCGCAGCTTCATCGCGGACAGGGTGGGCCGTCCTGAACACTCGCGGGCCCCACAACCGGGTGCCCCACATCTGCCCGCCGTTGGCAGATGTGGACCCGCCCCAATTGACACACCCAAAACGCAGTCCCTATCATGGCCAACTGAGCCTGTCCGCCCATTTTCTCCGCATTCCCCAAACGGCCCAACCAACCCAACACCGAGGAGGCGACCCTGTGCGAGTCTGGATGAGAGGTTTTTCCGTGCTGGTAGTAACGGCCCTGGCCACGGGGCCACTCCTGTTAGCGCAGGCGCACCCCACCCCGCTCCCTGCCGAAGCCTCGGCGAACCCCGTGGTGTGGAGCGCGAACATGCTCTACCAGCGCGACTCGAAAAACATGATCGCCGCCGCCGAAGAGATGCCCGAAGGCAAGTACAGCTACCGCCCCACCCCCGATCAATGGACCTTCGGCAAGCTCGTCTCCCACATTGCGCAATCCAATGGAGGCCTCTGCGGAGCGCTCTCCGGCACCCCTGCCCCGGCGGCAACGCACGTCAGCGAAACCGCTTCCAGGGCCGATCTGGTTGCGGGGTTGAAAGCGTCGTTCGACTTCTGCGGCCCCGTCCTCAACAGCCTCACGGACGCCAAACTCGGAGAGACGATCACCGTCTTCCACCGCACCATGCCGCGAGCGACCGCGCTGGTCTTGCTCCCGGCCGACCTCGCCGACCACTACTCCCAGATGGCCATGTACCTCAGGCTGAACGGAATGCTGCCCCCCTCCGCGCAGCCCCGGAAGTAGCGGCGGCAACGAACGCCTGCGCAGGCTGTCTGCCTCCATGGATGGCAGACAGCGGCTCCCGTTAACGCGCCGCGCTTCCGTTCCTCGAAACGGACCCATCGCCCCGGATCAAGCCAGGCGCTCCGCCCGTCCACACGGTTGCCGCCGGACAAGTGCCTCGCCCTGTTGGCGGAATCCCGTCGTTGAATTCCTGACCCTGGCCAACTTATCGTTCCTTTTCCGGCTTCACTGAGTGACTCGCGCTAATGCACTCATCGAATTGTGAGTCGACATTCGGCGTCGCCATTGGCATTTATTCATACCGGAGCGCGACCAGCGGGTCGACACGCGCCGCCCTTCGTGCCGGCAGATAACCGGCCAGCAGCCCTGCCGCGATCAGCACGGCGACCGAGACGGCCTCGCTCACCGGATCCCTGCCTCCGATCCCATAGAGCAATGTCCCGACCAGCCGTCCTCCGGCCAGCGCCGCCGGTAGTCCGATCGCGATGCCGAGAGCGAGCAGAATCACAATTTCCCGCATCACCTGCCAGGCCACCGCGCCACGCCTCGCTCCCAGAGCCATGCGAATGCCGATCTCCCCGGTCCGCCGCCCAACGAGGTACGACATCACGCCGTAGATTCCGATGCAGGAGAGGAAAACCGCGATCAGAGCGAAAAAGGCCGACAACTGCGCGACGATGGTCTGATTTGTAATCGAGCCTGAGACTTGCTCGCTGAGCGTGCTTACATTGCCGATAGGCAGGCTGCGGTCGATGCCATGAATCGCGCCCTTCACTTCTCTGGAAACCGCTCCCAGATCGCCGGAGTAGCGAACCTCAAAGTCGCCGAAACCCCACTCATGCTGGGTATAGGGCAGATAGTCGATGAAGTCGGCGGGCTCGGTCAGGCTGTCGAATTTCACATCCTGAGCGACGCCGACTACCAGGAGCGGCGCCGGCTTCCCATCATCTTCCGTCCCGAGCAAATAGGCGCGCCCAATGGGCGATCCGGCTGGGAAGAGCAGCCGTGCCATGTGTTCGCTGATGATGGCCACCTTCTGCGAGGTCGCCGTGTCCTGGGGGCCGAAGGGGCGGCCGGCGATCAGCGGAATCTGCATCACTTTAAAGTAATCGTTGCCGATGATGTTGTGGTTCACGTCCGTGTTGTTGCGCGGCATGGTGAGGACCCGGATGGGGCTGCTCCAGCTCCCCTCATCAAACCGGAACGCGGAGAAGCTGGCCGCCTGCACGCCCGGCAGCGCTTCCACCCGCGTTTCGATCTCCTTAAAAAATGCCCGTTCTCGCGGGTCGTTCTCCTTGAATCCCTTTCCGCTGGAATCGATGCTGAGCGTCAGCACATGGTCCGGATTGAATCCGGCGTTCACATGGCTCAGATTGATGAGCGTGCGCTGGAAGAGGCAGGCTCCGACCATCAGCAGCAGGGAAATCGCCACCTGCGCAACCACCAGCACGCGGGCGAGCGGCGAGCGGGCGCTGCCGGCAGAGCCGCCGCGACCGCTCTTGAGGCTCTCGGTCAAATCCAGCCGGGTGGCTCGGAGTGCAGGCAACGTTCCAAACAGCAGCGCGGTGGCGATGCTGATAGCGCAGGTGAAGCCCAGCAGAGGCAGGTTGAGGCTCACGTCCAGGGGAATCGTCTCCGCGCCCTGCGAGATCATGCGTAGCAGGATGCGGTTGGCCACCGCCGCAAAGCCGATGCCCAGCGCTCCTCCGGCGAGCGCCAGCACGAGGCTCTCGGTGAGCAGCTGCCGAATGATGCGCGCGCGCCCCGCGCCCAGCGCCTGACGCACCGCCAGCTCCCGCGCCCGCGCCGTCGACCGCGCCAGCAGCAGGTTGGCGATGTTGGCGCACGCGATCAGCAGGACCAGCGCGACGATCGCCATGAGAACCTCGAGCGGCTGGGAGTATTCATAGCGCAGCCTGGAGAAGCCTCGTGCCATGCTCTGCACTTCCACGTGCGCGCGACTGAGGTTATCCAGGTTTTCTTTCGTGAGCTTTGCGTCGGGAAAGCCGAGCAGGAGGGACCGGAAGAGAACATTGGTGTTGGCCGTCGCCTGCGCCATCGTCACTCCGGCTTTCAGTCTTCCGAAGATATACAGCGCCTCGTAGAAATTGTCCTTGTTGTTGCCCCATTTCGGCGGAAGCAGCGTGATCATCGACAGCGGCGCCCATGCGTCCGGCCGCTGGCCCACGGTCGTGCCGAAGAAGTCCGCAGGCGCGACGCCCACAATCTGGTACGTCACGTCGCCCAGCCGGATCGTGTGGTGCAGAACGTCGGGCGTCTCTCCCAAAACGCGCTTCCAGAACGCGTCGCTGATGACCAGCACGGGATGCTGGCCGTCGGTCGAATCGTCCGCGTCGTCAATCACGCGGCCGAGACGGGCGTCCACGCCCAGTGTCTGAAAGTAGCTGCCGGAAACCGCCTGCACGTGAATCAGGTCCGGCTCGCCGCGATCGTCCACAAACCCGTGCACGTCATTGGTCAGGCTGAAGTACGCCGCCGTATCCGAAAACACCGCGTTCGTTCTGCGAAACTCGCGATAAAACGGATAGGAATACAACCCGGTTGTGCCAAAGTTGTCGGTGATGCCCGCCATCCTCCCCGTGTTCAGCGTCACCAGTTGCTGCGGAGCCTTTACCGGAAGCATACGGAGCATGACCGCGTCGATAAAGCTGAAGATGGCGGTATTCGCGCCGATCCCCAGCGCCAGCGACAGCAGCGCGATGGACGTCACGCCCGGCGTGCGCAGCATCGAGTGCACTCCATAAGCCGCGTCCTGCAGAAGAGCCTCGAGCCACTCCCAGCCCCAGGCTCTCTCGCTCTCCTGGCGCAGCCGCGTGGTGTTGCCGAAGCGGCGCAACGCCGCCTGGCGGGCGGCCTCCGGATCGGCGCCGGCGGCCATCTGCTCCTCGCGCCGCAATTCCACATGCAGCCGCATCTCGTCATCGAGATCCCGCTGAAACTGCCCTCGGTCGAACAGCATCCGCAACCGACGCTTAAGTCCTCCGGCCAGGTTCATGCCTCCTCCTCAGGCGGTTTCCAGAACGCGCACAATGGCGCCCATCACCCGCTCGAACTGCGAGATCTCGGCGCCCAGCTGTTTTCTGCCGGCAGCGGTAATCGTGTAATAGCGCGCGCGGCGGTTGCCAGCGGTCACGCCCCATTCCGCGGTGACCCATCCCTGAATCAGCATCCGCTGTAGAGCCGGATAGAGCGAGCCCTCTTCCACCTGCAGCACCTCGTCCGAGCAGCTCAGGATGGATTCGGCAATCTCGAAACCATGCAAACGGCCGCGCGCCGCCAGCGTTTTCAGGATAAGCAGGTAAAGCGTCCCCGGAGGAATCTCGTCACGTTTCCGGCCAGGATGTGCTTTTCGACGGATCAAAGCAGTCATCGCGCCTCCTCTGCCCATAACATAGATAAACTATGTCAGCATCGCGGCAGATGTCAACTCCTTGTCCGGGACACGTTCAACCGCCACGTCCAGAGCACCCTGCTTATCCAGGATCTCTTCTGCTGCGAGCGCAGCGATAGATATTGAAAAACGGGGTTTGCGCCACAATCCGCCCAGCCAACTCGACACAAGCGCTAAATCGCCAATGCACCCACCGAGCCCCCAGCGGCAGGCTTGCCGCCGCGCTTTCGACGGTTCACAGCCCCACTCACCCGCCCCGAGTATGCAGAAATCAACCCTCCTGTGAAAATCTCGTCAAGTCCCTTGGGCCACGGTACGACCGCGTCCCGCCTGATTCCACACGTCTTTTAAGCCGCCCACTTTGGCAGTAAATCCGTCTGAATTGGGTATTCTGTACTTATAGAGTGAAAAAGAAGAAAGCCGCCCACCAGGCGGCTTTTCTCGTCGGACATTTTTGGCTTGAGTGGAAGCCCGTCACCTGATCCGAAGAACCGGGTGCCCCACATCGGGCCGCTTTTGCCGGATGTGGGCACCCGATTCCCCCGGATTTCACCCGATCCTGTCCTCGGGACGCGGCGGCTCGCCCCCCTTACGATTCAGAATCCGCCGCCATGCCTTGCGATCCGCGCGCTCCCGCCGCTCCGCAAAGAACCGCTCCGTCTCCATCGCCGCAATCTTCTCCGCTGCGGCAATCACCAGGAACTGGTTCATGCTGGTCCCGTCGCGCTCACTGATCTTCTCCAGCGCCGTTTTCATCGAAACCGGCAGCCGCAGCGGAAACGTGGACGTCCGTGTTGTCATGTCTCCATCCTCCTCAGAACTTCGCCAGGGCGCACAACGGCAATTCCGAAATTTCTGCGCGCTTCACGCAGATGCTTTTCGTTCAACGTGACGATCGCGTCTGCCTGTCCATTCACCGCGGCTTCCAGAACCAGCTCGTCACCAGGGTCGCGCAGCTGAGGACGCCATCGAAGAAACGCCCTCACCGGCTCCGCCATCCCAATCAGCCCATCCACATAATGACCCGCTTCCGTCGAACTCAACCCGGAAGCGAGCCGGTGCTCCGCCAGCGTGCACGTACCCTCGTATTCGAGTGCCAGCGCAACGGTAAGCAACATAGTGGCGTGGCCCGACTCGATGCGGCGCAACAGCTCCGCAGAAGCACCCCGCGGGCTCCGCATCGCCGCAACCACCACGTCCGTGTCGAGCACGAGCCTCACGGGTCACAGATGATATCACATCGCCCGTGATGTCACACACGCCCGGCCCTCGAGATCAGCCCTGTGCTCTGTGCCCTGTGCTCTGTGCCCTGTGCCCTGTGCTCTGTGCCCTGTGCTCTGTGCCCTGTGCTCTGTGCTCTGTGCCCTGTGCTCTGTGCCCTGTGCTCTGTGCCCTGTGCCCTGTGCTCTGTGCCCTGTGCTCTGCGCTCTGCGCTCTGTGCCCGCGGCGTGCCTCGAAAAAGTAAACCTGCCCGCCGAGCGTGTTCGTCATATCGACCACCTGTTTGCCGGCATGCAGCGTCGTAGCACATACGAAGCAAAGACGAACGCCATGACGAGAATCGGATCAAATTTATCGAAGGTACTGCCACCGGCGTTCAGTTGTGAATAGAACGTGAGTAAGAGAGTGATCGTGAGTCCAGCGTAAGCCCACTCAGTCAATCGAGGCACACGGGGAATCAGAAGGCCCACGCCACCAAGAATGTGGGTCGCGCCAATCAGAGGAATGATATAAAGCGGGTATCCGAGCTGCTGATGGGCGATCCTCCATTCGCCGGGATCGTGAATTAGAAATAACCTTCCGTAGTACACCCAGATGCAGGCGACAAGGCCGGTTATTGCCATCGCGCCTATCTGAGTTGCTCGACCTGCCCACGCGTGTTTTTCCATTGTGTATTTAGTTTTCATATGAAAAGCGCTCCTCTTCTTTGCGGGTTAGATCGTTCTTCAATAAGTCAGCTCTGGGACGCAACTGAAATCAACGCGCTGCATGGGCGAAACCGGACGACCAGCCGTCCGGTTCAGCATGCCCCGGACTTACGCCCTGGCGGCGCTCTGCGCAGCCGCAAACACATCGCGTGCCGACGTCTTACCCGCTACGTGCTCCGTGCCAGCGACTTCGAGGCCCATCCATCCCGCGTTAATGCCCTCATACATTTCTTCGGCGGGTCCAGTGTGGCCCTTCGGGATGCCGAACTGCTCGAACGCTTCCGCCCACCCTGCACGCGGGATTGCAAAGGCTTTTACGTCGATTTTCAGGACTTCGCCCAATTGTCCGGCCACTTCATCCGCGCTTACCATGGAACCTGTCTCGATGACGCGATGCCCTGACCACGCCGGCCCGGTCAGAAGCGTTGCCACCTCTGCGCCGATGTCGTCGGTCGCCACCATGATCGATTTCCGGCTCGTAGGGTTGTAGAAGACCGGTAGTGTTCCGCCCTGGCCGGCCTGTAAGCCGTAAAGAAAGTTTTCGAAGAAGCCGCCTGCGCGCACAAACGCGACCGGAGAGGACACGCTGCGAAGACCTTGCTCCAAAAGTGATAAGCCCGTGATTATCCCCAGCCCGCTCGTTCTGTTCGCGCCCGTCGACGAGAGCGCGACCACCCGCGGTGTCACTACCCTGGTCAGCGCCTCGACATAGTTCGCGATGACGCCCCTGGCTTCCTTGAAATCCGGCGAGGGGGTCCAGTCGGTCGGCAGCATGACGAATGCGCCGTCGACGCCCTCGAGCGCCCGCTCGATGGCGGCCGCATCGTTCCAGTCGCCATCCACCAACTCCACGCCCTGGTCCGCCCACTTCGCCGCTTTCTCGCGATCGCGCACAAGTGCCCGCACCTGTTTGCCCTGCTTCAGCAGATGCCGCGCGGCGGCGCCGCCAACTTTTCCAGTAATGCCCATGACCAGATACATGCTCGTTTCTCCGTTTGCCCTGGATTTGGCCGCCCATCCAAATGCGCGACCTGACGATTAGAGGCTTGAGAAAACCAGTGGTTTCAAAATAAACAGTGGTCACATGCGAACGCATCAGCCGCTGTGCCATCGGAGGGTGGCGCTGCTGCAACCATTGGTCATATATCGACAGGCGGTCGAATAAATCCTCAAAAAGAGCTAAGCTGTTGAAGTGACATCCGCATCGCCAAGTCGCCGCGTAGAGCGCAAGCAAAAGCTGCGAGGTGAAATCCTTGCCGCTGCCAGCAAAATGTTTGCCGATCGCGGTTACGAAGCCGTGACCCTTCGTGCCATCGCTCAGCAGATTGGCTATACCCACGCCGTGATCTACCAGCACTTCCCTGACAAAAGGCATATTCTCGCCGAGTTGAGCCGCGAGACGATCGGGCTGATGATTCAGAACTTCGACGCGATTGCCGCTCGGCATCCTCGACCGAAAGAGCGTCTTTTCGCCACTTCACGTGGCCTGATTCAGTTCTGCACGACCCATCCCCAGCAGTTCCGCAACGTCTTCTTCGGGCCGGAGAACCGCGACGGCATCCGCGCCGGACAATATATCAACGACCTTGGCGCGCCTTTGTTCCAGCGTTTCATACAGCTTTTTTTCGAAGTTGCCAGGGATGAAGGCTTGCCAGGCAGGCGTGACATCGTGGTAGCCCACACCTGGTGGTACACCATCTTCGGCCTCGCCATGCTCATGGTCATCCAGGGAGTTGTGCCCGACCTGCCTGACCAGACTCTCGTGGTCGAGCAAACGATCGCCACCCTTTGGGCGGGCGTTCAGCTTGTTCCGCGATTGCCGAAGAGCAAAGTCTCGAAGCGATCCGGCCGATCCCGTGCCTCAAAGCGATAACAGCTTCTGTCCACTTAGGAGTCGTTGGAGGCATGCCCGTGGACTACCACGACTCAACCACTTTTCCCGGGCCGCACCCTTCTGGCGACCCGGGAAACCAGGGGCGGATCCCGGTAGCGCGCCGTGCTTCTGTTCCTCGAAAACAAATCCGCCGCCCCGGATCAAAACGAGGCACTCCGCGCGTCCGCCCGCCGCTGGAAGTGCCTCGGCCTGTACGGGATAGTTGAGAATTGCGAAGTTGGTAAACCAGGCAATAATATATTCGGCTCGCCTAGACTGCTTCGCCCATGTACCTGAGCATGGCCCGGAGCCGATCCACCTTCAGATCTAAAGCCGCCGATTCGCTGGTTGATAAATCCAGTTCCCGGCGTGTCGCCCGGATGGACTCGTAGATTGTTCGCGCGTCCTGCCAGGCTTCAAGGGACATGCACTTGCGGCCTTCTGCGAGTGCTGTGGTGAGTGACAGCACCGCAATTTCTGCTTCATTGAGAAGCACTTCGACGACAATCTGAAACTGGCTGGGTTCTGGCATGCGCATTACGCGGTACAGCAGGGTCGCACCCCGGAAGAGTGACGGCCCCACTGCTTTCGGTTGTTCAGTTATTGTGCCGGCGGTTTGGCGGCGGGGATGTGACGGATGTCACGCGAATTATTTATCCCAGTAGCAGCGGCGACGAACGCCTGTGCAGGCTGTCTGCCTCCATGGATGGCAGACAGCGGCTCCCGGTCGCGCGCCGCGCTTCCTGTTTGCCGAAACGGACCCATCGCCCAGGATCGAAACGAGGCACTCCGCCAGTTCGGCTGCCGCTGGATGAGTGCCTCGGCCTGTTATCGCCAGTTGAGACAGTGATCGGTCAATATAAGCCGATTTGCCATTACCTATTTGAAAGCCGATAATGTTGGTCAACTCAAAACACTCATTGCACAAGGGATAGGGGATGCTTCTCGAAACGGTACATGTGACGAACTTCCGGAGCGTTGAGGATTCTGGTGAGTTTGACCTCAAGCAAGTGCTCTGCTTGGTAGGCAAGAACGAGGCTGGGAAAACCGCGATTGCCCAAGCGCTCGCCGGACTGAATCCGCACCCGTCTACGCCAGTCGCCTACAACCGAGAGCGCGATTACCCACGACGCTGGTTGACGGAGTACGAGAGCAGGCATGGCGAGGAACAAGCAGTCGTGGTGACAACCCAATGGCGGCTTAGCCCAGAGGAGAAGGCCGAGATCGCGGAGCAAATCGGCTGCGACGCCATACATGACCGTCCGGTAAAGGTGTATCGCCGGTACGGCGATGCAGAGCCTCAGTGGGACGCACCAATTAACTACAAGGCGGCAGTTACCTTCCTAATCGAGGGCGAGAAATTTAACGCGACCGAGAAGGCTCCGCTTGCCAAAGCTGCGACCTCCGATGAGCTACGAAAGGCGTTAGAGGCGATCACAGAGCCGACCGAAAAGCAACGAAGGCTACTCGCCACATTGAATGGGTTCCCTGGCAAGAACGTCCGCGGTCTGGTGGAAGACATTTTGAAGAAGAAACTGCCGCAGTTCATGTATTTCTCGTATTACGACCGTATGGGGGGGCAGATCCGGCTCGATACATATGCGCAGCGGCCCCGAGGTCAACAACAGCCCTCTATCGACCCAGGCGAGAGGGTGTTCGTTGACTTCCTGGAATACGCAGGGACGTCGATTGAGGAGATCAACGCGGCCAACACATACGAGGCATTAAACGCGAGATGCGAATCGGCGTCCAACCGCATAACCCATCAGCTCCTTGAGTATTGGACTCAAAATCCGAACCTTGAAGTTGAGGTGCGGGTAACGAAGGCTGAGCCGCAGGACCCGCAGCCATTCAACCAAGGCGTTATCGCAAGGGCGCGCGTAAAGAACAACCTGCACAAGGTCACTGTTCCATTCTCGGAGCGCAGCGCCGGCTTTATCTGGTTTTTCTCATTCTTGGTGAAATTCGCCCAAGTCAAAAAAGACGGGGGCGAGCTGCTGCTCCTGCTCGACGAACCGGGCCTCACTCTGCACGGCAAGGCGCAGGCCGATCTGCTTCGATACTTCTTCGAGAAACTTGCACCGGATCACCAGGTAGTGTTCACAACCCACTCGCCATTTATGGTCCCGGCGGACGACCTACCGGGCGTGCGAATCGTCGAAGATCGCATCACCTCACCGAGGCCCGGGCAATGGCTCTCTGAGGGGACTAAGGTACGCGACGACACATTGGTCACAGACCGCGACACCTTGTTCCCGCTTCAAGGTGCCCTTGGCTATGACATCACCCAAAGTCTCTTCGTTGGCAAGCATACGCTCCTCGTCGAGGGGCCCGGCGATATTCTGTATCTTCAGGCTTGGTCGTCAGCATTGCAGCGACAAGGCGGCGAGGCAATCGACCGCCGCTGGACGATCTGTCCAGCCGGGGGAATCGATAAGATTCAGCCGTTTGTCGCATTGTTCGCCGGACAGAAACTCGACGTCGCGGCAATCAGCGATTATTCCAAAGCCGATCGCAGGAAATTGGATTCGCTTCGCCAGAATAAGGTAATGGAAGGCGAACGCCTGCTCACATTTGCCTCCGTCCTGGGCCTCGATGAGGCGGACATCGAAGACGTATTTAATCCGGCGTCGTACGGGGGCATCTTGAATCAGGCATTCGGCCTGTCCGGCGAAAACCAAGCCACCGCTCAGAAGCTTATTGATGCGGACCCGGGCACAACGCGGCTTGTGAAGAAGGCGGAAGCGTATTTCCGTGTGTTGCCGCCAGAGGCGCCAGAATTCGACCACTACACTCCAGCGGTGTGGTTGTTTTCGCATCCCGATTTTCTCAGTGTGGACTCTCCCGGGGCCGCGGACACGTTGCAGCGGGCGCAGCGCGTCATTGCCGCCCTCAACAAGATCCTGGCCTGATTAGATCCTTAAGGCGCACTGGCAGTCTGGTCGCGGCGGAAAATGGGCCGCCGTTGACAATGACAATCAGTCCCCCACAAACGGGGCTGTCGGAAGCGATCAGAAAACAAGCTCGTCGACGAGTGATAAATCGCCAATGTCCCCACCGAGCACCAGCGTCAGGCTTGCCGCCGCGCTCTGGGCGGTTCACCCGCCCCACTCACCCGGGCCCGAGTATGCAGAAATCAACCCTCCTGTGGAAATCTCGTCAAGTCCCTTTGGTCACGGTACGACCGCGTCTCGCCTGATTCCACACGGCTTCTAAGCCACCCAGTTTGGCAGTAAATCCGTCTGAATCTGGTATTCTGTACTTATAGAGTGAAAAAAGAAGAAAGCCGCCCACCAGGCGGCTTTTTTCGTTGGACATTCGGGACTCACAAGGGGTTCGCCGGTCGGGCGAGCCCCTTCTTTTTCCCTGAACCCTGAACTCTAAACTCTGCCTTCCCGAGGAAACAATTGACTCCCGAATGCACCCATATCCTGCCCAATGGCCAGAAATGCCGCGGCCTCGCCGGAAGCAACCAGCCCTTCTGCCGCCACCACCGCCCCAAAAACGCTCCCCCCTCCGGCCGCCGCCGTAACTCCCGTTCCATGCTCGCCCACTGGCGCGCCACCGGCCGCGATCTCTCCGCTCTCCCCCACGAGGAACTCGCCCCCATCCTCTACAACCTCCTCCAGTGCCTGACGCAACCCCGCGGCCTGGCTCCCTCCGACCGTACCGTCGGCCACTACCTGCGCATCATCCTCACCCGCCTCGGCCAGGTCCCCTTTGCCGCGCCCTTCCCCGACGAGGAATCGGAACTGCCCCAGCCGGCAACCGCGGAAACCATCTCCCTCGCCCCCTCCGCTACGTCCCCGGGCATGCCCACGGAACTCGCCCAGCTCCAGCGTGACCTGACCGCCATGCTCGGTTCGCTCTCCCAGGGACGCTCCCGGTGAACCGCCCCGCCTTCCAGTCGCGAGTGCTGCATTCGAGCCTGCAAACTCCGCACACCAGCCTTCAATGCTGCACCTCCGCTCTCGACGGAAGTGCTTCGCCATCAAACATCCAGCTCCTTCGCCCCTCGAGTGCAGGACTCGAGGTCACGAATGCAGCACTTCGGCCCTGAACGCAACTGCTCTCCCATCAAACATCTGCAGCAGACCCGGTTGCGAGCCGTCCCGCAAGCCCTGCAGAATCAAACAACAGATCCCCAGCGAAGCGATTTAAAAAAATTACCGCCCCTCACCGCTCGACGGTCACCAGATCCAGCGCATCCGGCGTCAGCGTCAAATGCAAATGTCCGCCCGTCAGATGAGTTTCCATCGGCGCCGGCAAAGCGGTTTCCCGATTCAGCTCCACCACCTGCTTTGGAGTCGGATCGAGCGGCGAACCCATCGCTTTGTATTTCGGCAGAACGTTGCCGTGATCCTGATCGACAGTCGCAATCGTCACCCGCGCATCGGCAGGCACGCCGCGGAATTCCAAATCGATCGTCCGAGTCGGCCCGGTTTTCCCGGGATCGACCAGGTTCCACGCAGCAATCCGCAGCGAACCGTCTTTCCCCTTAGTCGCGATCACGTCTTTCGATGACGCGCCCAGCCGCTCATCGCCAAGATGATGCAGCAGCGCGAAGCCATAGAAACTGGGCTTGTTGATCCCTCCCTTGGCGCGCAGGCCAAAATGGCCTTCAAACGGCTTCGCAATCGGCCCGCCTTCCTGGAACACATCGGAAAAGGTCCAGAACGACATCTCGTTCACCTTCCCATCGCACTCGCGAACGGTGTTCGCCACAGCAGGCCCAACAAAAATCGTGTCCCGCGACTCGTCCATCCCCTGCACATTCCACTCCGTCCAGAACAGCGGCAGATGCGGCAACGCCGAAGCGTCGATCTGACCGCGCACCTTCTTGACGGCGGCGCAAACGCGATCGTCCATCGGCACAGGAATGTCGTTGTGGAAGAGATTTTCCACCGTGTCATCGGCGTAGCCGTGCGTCGAGACGAAATCGATGGGCACGTGATTGTCCGAAACATATTTAAGGAACTCGGGAATCCACGAAGCAGCCGCAGTCGCCGGTCCGCCAACGCGCAAACGCGGACTCACGCTCTTCAGCGCGCGCGCCGTATGCGCGTACAGCTCGAAATACGACTGCTGGCGAGGAATGCCGCCCCAGAAATCAATGTTGGGCTCGTTCCAAACCTCGAAATACCACTGCGAAACTTCGTCGATCCCGTAGCGATCCACCATATGCTGCGCGAAAGTGCGCATCAGCGCGTCCCACTCGTTCCAGCTCCGCGGCGGCGAAACATTCGGGTGATACCAGAAAACGTGAAGGTCATAAGGATTGAACGCCATCGGAACCGGCATGAAGCTGATCTCCACCAGCGGACGGACGCCATTCGCGAGCATGCCGTCGTAAATCTCATCGGCGTAGGAGAAGTTGTAAACAGGATTGCCGTGCTCGTCGCGGGTAAAAATGCCGACGTCGCCGTCGAGAATGCCGTGAAAGCGCACCCACTGGAAATCCGTGACCGCCTTCACTGCGCGCAGATCGTTCCGCCACGGCTCGCGAAGAGCCAGGATCGCGTGACCGGAACCGAACATCTGCTCCCAGAAATGCGGAAACGGCGTCGCCGGACCGTTCGCATCGATCGAGACTGTTTCGGGCTGCTGCGCGCGCGCCGTGGCCAACAAAGGCGCCAAAAGCGCCACAACGATTCCGAATCGGGCCGACCTCAGCATCCGTGCAACGCTCATCCTGCTGACTCCTCCGCCGCTGGAACTCTCGGCTGATTGTCTGGGGGCCTGTGCGTTGGATTCCTGGATTCGCGCCTGCGTTGTTGCCAGCGCTTGTTGCTATGTCCCGCGGAATCAGAATCGCGCTTTCTTCCACATTACCTTCGTGAACCCAATGGACCCTCGTAATCTATCGCCGGTCTGCGGTCTTTTCTATTCTCGATTCACCAAACGCTCGCCAACTTCACGGATTTCATGCGCAATTATCCTGCCAATGCGGACTGCCCACTGGTTTCGGCCGTGATTCCGACGCGTGGACGGCCGGCTTTTCTGCTGGGCGCGGTGCGCAGTGCCCTGCGACAGACCTGGCCAAAGATCGAGGTCATTGTGGTGATCGACGGTCCCGATCCCGCGACCGAAGCCCAACTCGAGCTCCTGCACGATGCGCGAGTCCGCACCCTTATGCTCGAACGTCCTTACGGCGGCTCCGACGCACGGAACGCCGGAGTCCGCGCCGCCCGGGGCGAATGGATCGCTTTTTTGGATGACGATGACGAGTGGCTTCCAGAGAAGATCGAGCGCCAGATGCGCGCTGTAACATCGATGCCGGACTGGTTCCCGGTGATTTCCTGCCGCGTCATCGCCCAGTCGCCCTCCGTCAGCCGGGTTCTGCCGCTGCGAACGTATCAGGCAGCACAACCGGTCGCGGATTACCTCTTCTGCCGCGAGGGACTGCGCGATCCTGGCGGCCTGCTGCAAACCTCCACGCTTCTGGCTTCGCGGGAGCTGCTGCTGGCGGTGCCGTTCCAGTCCGGACTGCCGATGCATCAGGACTGGGACTGGACGATCCGCGTGGCCGCCCACAAAGGCGTCGGATTGCGGATGCTGGCGCAGCCCCTTGCCGTGTGGCGCGTCGAAGACGATCGCGCCAGCGTCGGCCGCTCTCCGGACTGGCGGGCTTCGCTCGCCTGGATTCGGCGCATGCGGCCGCTCATTTCTCCGCGAGCCTTCTCCTGGTTCATTGCTGTGCAGTGCGCCTGGCGCGTACAGGCCAGCCGCGCGGGGCTCAGCGCCCGGCTTGCTCTGCTCTGGCTCTATCTGGTGCACGGCCGGCCGGAGTTGCGATCCTCTCTCCTTTTCTTTGTCTTTGGCTGCGTTCCCACGGGACTACGGAAGAAGCTGAGTTCCCTGCTGAGGACCCTGTCTCTCCCTTCCGAACCGGCTCCGGGGCTTCAGCTCGCCTTCGTCCGCGAGCCCGCCTCGGCGGCGCTGCGCCGGACCTTCCGCTGAGTCGAGAGGCTACCCGCTCGTGAACGACTACACGCTCAACTACCTTAGCGAGGTGGGCCGGATCGCTTCCTGCCTCGATGCCGATGTCATCGACCGCATGATCGAGCTGCTCGTCGAGATTCGCGCCCAGGAAGGCCGCCTCTTCTTCCTCGGTGTGGGAGGCGGCGCGGGGCACGCCGGCCATGCCGTCAACGACTTTCGCAAAATTGCCGGTATCGAATCGTACGCACCCACCGACAACGTCTCGGAGCTGACCGCGCGCATCAACGATGAAGGCTGGGACTCCTCTTATGCACAGTGGCTGCGGGGCAGCCGGCTCAGCCGCCGCGATGCGGTGTTCGTCTTTTCGGTGGGCGGCGGCAATCCCGAGCGCAAGGTCAGTCTGAATCTGGTCGCCAGCCTGGAACTGGCGCGGAGCGTGGGAGCGCGGATTCTGGGCGTTGTCGGCCGCGATGGGGGCACTACGGCCCAGGTCGCCGATGCGTGCCTGGTCATCCCCACGCTCTCCGCCGAGACGGTCACGCCGCACACCGAGGAGTTCCAGGCCGTGGTCTGGCACCTCCTCGTTTCGCATCCGCGGCTGCGCCGTTACGAGATGAAATGGGAATCGGCGAAGTAACCAGGCCCGCCATCTTTCTCGATCGGGACGGCGTCCTCAATGCTCTGGTGCTGAACCCCGCCACCGGCCGGATGGAATCGCCTCTCACTCCGGAGGATTTCCACCTGTTACCGGGAGTTATCCAGGCTCTCCACCGTCTGCAGGACCATGGTTATCCTCTGATTCTCGTCTCTAACCAGCCTAATTATGCTCTGGGTAAGTCGGACTGGGTGACCTTAGGCCTGATTCACCATAAGTTCGTGACCGAGTTAGTGGACGCCGGCATCCATTTCACCCGTTTCTCTTATTGTCTTCATCATCCGAAGGGAGTGGTTGCCGGCTATTCTGGATCGTGTCCGTGCCGCAAGCCTTCGCCCTGGTTTCTGCTCCGCGCCTGTGATGATTTCCGCCTCTCACCGGCGGATTCCTGGATGATCGGCGACCAGCCTGCTGACACGGAATGCGGACGGGCCGCCGGCGTGCGAACCCTCCGCATCGATGCGCACGCCGGATCAGATGCCGGGCCGCCGTTCCCAGGTGCCGATCCCTGCGCCGATGCTTTCGCTCGCGATCTGGCTGAGGCAGCGGAGATCATTCTCGGCCGTTGACCTGCCCGGTTCCGAGCCCCCTGTCAGGGCGCTGGTATCGATGGTGTACGCCGCGGCCTGGGCATCGCGGTGGAACATCTCAACCGTCTCTCGTGAATAGGCGGCAAGATTTTTACCCACGAGGTCCAGCTTGCGGAGAATTTCGGGCGGCGCGGTGATGATGTCGCACCCGGCCTGCTCCGCCTGGAAGATGTTCAGCAGCTCCCGTGGGCTGGCCCACAGCAACTGCGCCCGCGGCCGCTCCCGCAGAAGTACCTTGGCCCAGGCCATCAGCGGCACCGGGTCGATGCCTGTGTCGGCGATCCGCCCGGCAAAAACCGAGACGATCGCCCACGCGTCTGTCGGCAGCGCCTCCACAACCCGCTCCACCTGCTCGAGGGTCAGAATAGCGGTCACGTTCAGCGCCACGCCGGCTTCCGCCAGGCGCCGGATCAGCGGACCCAGAAAAACCCCGGCACGATTGGTGACGGGAATCTTGACGTTGACATTCGCGCCCCAGCTCGCCAAAGTCATCGCCTGCCATTCCATCTCCGCCTCATCCTCGGCAAAGACTTCGAGCGAGATCGGCCGATCCGGCACCGCCGCCAGCAGGGTGCGGGCAAAGGCTTCGTAGTCGCGCACGCCGGCCTTGCGCATCAGCGTGGGATTGGTCGTGAACCCCCGAATCCAGGGCTTCGCCGCCATCTCCAGAATGCCGGCCAGGTCAGCTCCATCGCTGAACAGGCGAATGCACCAATCTTCGATTTTTCTCATGGTCAGTCTCCAGCGGCTTGCTCGTGGGTGACGGTCGTCCGACGCAGCAGGCGCTGCTCCCATGCGGCGCGCTTCTGGCGTCCCCACTGTTGCAGCACCAGGAAGATGAACTGCGTATTGCCAATCAGGTAACGCCGCCACAGTCGGCGCGGCTCCAGCATCAGCCGGAAGAGCCACTCCAGTCCCCTGCGCTGCATCCATTGGGGCGCGCGCCGCCGCAGGCCGGCCAGCGTATCGAAGGCCGCGCCCACGGGCAGAATCACGCTCACGCTGAGACGTTCGCGATGGCGCTGCATCCAGATCTCCTGTTTGGGTGCGCCAAAGGCCACGCAGAGCAGGTCGGGCCGCGCCTCTTCGACCACGTTCTCGATCCACAGCAGCTCCGCCGGATCGTTCTCGAATCCGAAGGGCGGACAATAGGTGCCGCAGATGTTGAGCCCCGGATAGCGCAGGCGGAGATTGAATCCGGCCATCTCCGCGGCTCCCGGGAATCCGCCAAGGAAGAAGACGCGGAAGCCGTAGTGCGCTGCCTCGGCACACATCCTCTCCATCAGATCGCCGCCGGTCAGCCGCTCCGGAATGGGCACACCGAGAAGGCGAGACGCCCACACCACCGACATGCCGTCGGGAACGGAGAGGTCGGCCTTTTGCATGGCCTCGGCGAAAAGCTCGTCCTTGCGGGCCAGCGTGACCAGTTGCGCATTCGGACCGACGACCGTCAGCGTGGGAAGTTGCCCTCGATGCAGCAGCGCCTCTACCAGCAGGATCGCCGCGTAATCCATGGAAATACGATCGACGGGGACGCCTGCGAGTTCGAACCGCGGCGGCAGCGGCAACCGCGTCGAGCCCTTTCCAGGTTCCATCTCCCTGATCCTGACTGCTGCCTCTGTAACCGCAACAGCCGCATCCGTGATTTGCATCAGGCCCACAGAGCTTCCTTCCTTTCCCAAAAGAGCCGGGGTGCGACCCCGTTCGTAATCGCGGTTTTCCGCACTTCGTCCCGCACGCGGCCCGCCACGTAACGCGGAGAGGCACAAATCGACCGCCCCAGCGCTGCAGCCCCGCGCAACGGTTCTCGTCGCGCCAGGTGCATATTGCAGCGGCGCAGCCAGTCCTTCGCCCGTACCCTTGCGGGATTCAAAAAGCCCGACAGCACCCGCTCCACTTCGCTCAGGGGCTGGGGCTGCAAACGCCATAAATCCGAGAGCAGAAGATACTGCACGTAAAGGGCGGCCAGTTGCTGGCTCTCGAGGTGCCGCGAACTCACGCTCTGTTCGCTCTGGCGAAATCCCACCAGCGCCTCGGGAATGCAGCGAATTTCGAATTGGCGGGCCATCCGCCACCACAGGTCGGCATCTTCGGCGTGCAGATCCATGCGATAGCCGCCCACCGCCAGGGCCTTCGCCACATTCAGTGCAACCGTGGAATGACAGATGGAAAGCAAATATCCGCGTTCCACAATGGACCGCAACTCCTCGGTTGTGCCCCGCGAGCAGCGGAACTGCCCCGCGCATCGTTCGCGCGGGTGATAATCGGCCAGCGAATAGATCAGGCCCGCCTGCGGGAAGTGCGCGATGGCATCGAGCAGCGTTTCGAGGCGCGTGGGATAGGAGACATCGTCGGCATCCATCCGCACCAGCCAGGGGGTGCGCGCCTCGCGCAACAGGCGGTTCAGCGTGGCAGACACTCCCGCATGGGGCTGCTCGATCACCTGCAGCTGTGGGACGCGCAAGCTGCGCAGGTAGGCGGCGCTTCCGTCGTCTCCTCCATCGACGATGGCCAGAATGGGAAATTGGCTGACGCTCTGCGACAGAAGACTCTCCATCGCTTCCGGCAGCCAGGGCATGGCATTGCACACCGGCAACCCCACTGTGATCGTGAGCTCTGCGTTCTGCATGATTCGTAACACCAAGGCTGAAAAGGCTGCTGCGGTCTAATTGGAACCGGTTGTGCCGCATTCGAGACTGGTAATTTGTGAGACCGGTTCGGTGCCGCTGACTTTCTATTTTTAACTTATGGATGACTTATATCTTCAGGCGGGATGCGGTCTCGCAAATTATTTCTGCGCTGGATCACCTCGGTAATCCAACTGACTGTAGTAATCCTTGTTCAAACAGCAAAGCCATGCTGATCGACTCGATAACCTGACTTACGTAACGGCGGCAGCGACGGAAACGGTTGCCAATCCCGGCGGCGCGACCAAAGATAGACACCGTTGAGAGCGAAGACGCTCCGGCCATTTGGGTTCGCTGTTGTCCCTGAATCGACTTTCTGCTCTGAAGGATTCCTTTCGTGCTTCTTCCTGAGGCCAGCTATTTCATTGTGGGAGGCGCCGGTTTTATCGGCAGCCATTTCACTGACGCCCTTCTCGCTTCGCCCAAGACGCGACGCGTCACGCTCTTCGACAATTTTTCCTCCGGACGCGAGTGGCATTACGAAGCCCATGCATCCGATCCGCGGCTGAAGGTCGTGCGCGCCGATGCCAGTGATATCAGCGCACTTATGGCCACCATGGAAGGCCACGACTGGGTTATTCATCTCGCCTCCAATCCGGATATTGCACGCGCTGCCAACGAACCCGAGATCGACTTCTATCGGGGCACCCTGCTCACCAACAACGTGGTGGAAGCGATGCGCCGTGCCGGATTGCACCGCCTGCTGTACGCGTCCGGCAGCGGCGTCTACGGCGATACCGGCGAGACTCTGGTTGCGGAGGATTTCGCTCCCATGCTTCCGGTCTCGACCTACGGCGCCAGCAAGCTGGCCTGCGAATCGCTGATCGCCAGCTACTGCTCGATGTTCGGCCTTCGCGCCTGCGCGTTCCGTTTTGGGAACGTGGTCGGTCCGCGGCAGACCCACGGCGTGGGGTTCGATTTCCTGCGCAGTCTGCGGGTGCGGCCGAATCGGCTGCGCATCCTCGGCGACGGCCAGCAGAGTAAGCCCTACGTCCATGTCACCGATGTGGTCCAGGCCGTGCTGTGCGCCGCCGGCAAGGCTACCGCGCCGTTTTCCGTCTTCAACGTTGCCACCGACGACGCCGTAACCGTCAACGAGATCGCCGACCTCGCCGTCGAAACCCTCGGCCTGGCCGCCATGCCTGTTCGGGATTACACCGGCGGCAGTCGCGGCTGGCGCGGCGACGTTCCCGTGGTTCGGCTCGATTCCACGCGCATTCGCTCCTTTGGCTGGTTCCCGAAATGGAACAGCCGCGAAGCGGTACGCCACTCTCTCCAGGAGATGAAATCCGATGAACGCATACTGCTCAATTCCTGAAGTCAGCGGGCCGCCAGTTCCCTGCCTCGTTGATGGCTTCGGATCAGTTCCCTCGTTCGCCGGCTCGCAAATCAAGAGCACTCCGTCGCGCTGCACCTGCGCAGCCCACTGGCCCCCGCGCCTGGCTCTGCTGGCCGGCGGACTGGCGACGCGGCTTCGACCGCTGACCACGACTACACCGAAGTCGCTGATCACGATCGCCGGCGAGCCGTTTCTGGCTCACCAGCTTCGCCTGCTCCGCGCGGGAGGCATTCGCGAAGTCGTGATTTGCTGCGGTTATCTGGGCTCCCAGATCGAGGATTTCGCCGGTGACGGCAGCCGCTTCGGGCTCTCCATCGCCTACAGCTACGACGGTGAGACGCGCCTGGGCACCGGCGGCGCGCTGCGCGCGGCCCTGCCGCTGCTGGGGCGGCAGTTCCTTGTCATGTACGGAGACAGCTGGCTCACGGAGCCGATCGAGCCGATCTGGCGCGCCTTCTGCGACTCCCGCAAGCCCGCGCTGATGGCCGTCTTCCGCAACCGGAACCGCTGGGGCGCCAGCAATGTCGAGTACCGCAAGGGCTTCGTGGTCCGTTATGACAAGCTGCGCCCGTCAGTGACCATGCACCACATTGACTACGGCCTCCAGGTCCTGGATGCCGGCGTTCTCGAACGCCAGTCCGTTCCCCTGTTCGATCTGTCCGATGTGCTCTCCGGGCTTGCCGACTACTCTCTGCTCGCCGGCTACGAAACGGCGGAACGCTTCTATGAAATCGGCTCATTTCCCGGACTGCGCGAAACCGAGGCAGTGGTGGCCGCGGCTTCGTGCGCTCTCCCCGTCACCCATGGGAAGCTTGCCCCGCAGAAATATGCCCCGAGGGTCTGCTGATGATCATGACCCGAACTCCCCTGCGCATATCCATTGGCGGCGGCGGCACCGATCTCCCGTCATACTACCGCGAGCACGGCGGCGGCTTCGTGATTTCCGCCGCGATTAGCAAGTACGTCTACATCACCGTCAATCGCAGTTTCCTGCCGGGGTACTTTCTCAAGTACTCCGAAACCGAGCATGCCGACACCTGCGATGAGATTCGTCACCCGCTGCTGCGCGAAGCTATCCGCATGCACCGCGCCGCCTCGCCGCTGGAGGTGGTCAGCGTAGCCGATGTTCCTGCCGGCACCGGCCTGGGCTCGTCAGGAACCTTTCTGGTCGGACTACTGCATGCGCTCTACGCGCTGCAACGGGAGCCTGTCACTGCTGAGGTTCTGGCGCGGGAGGCTGTCGAAATCGAAATGAACCGCCTGGGAGAGCCGGTCGGGAAGCAGGACCAGTACATTGCCGCCTATGGGGGCCTGCTGTGCCAGGAATACCTGCCCGACGGTGAAGTTCGCGTTACTCCTCTGCACATGACCGAGGAGTCACTCCGCGAATTGCGCGATTCCCTGATGCTGTTCTTCGTCGGCAACACGCGCAGCGCGTCTTCTCTGCTTGGCGAGCAGAAGCGCCTCTCCGAAGCGCGTGATCCGGCCATGATTGACAGTCTCCACTTCGCCCGCTCCCTGGGCCGTGAGATCCGCGACGCGCTCGAATCCGGCCAGGTGGCCGAATTCGGTCACCTGATGCATCAGCACTGGTTGCGCAAGCGGACCCGCAGCTGCCGGATGTCCACCAGCCACATCGACGCCCTCTACGATCTCGCTCGCTCCGAGGGTGGCGCCACCGGTGGCAAGCTCGTGGGCGCCGGCGGCAGCGGCTTTCTCCTCCTCCACACCCAGGATCGCCGCCGCCTCCGCGATACCATGCTCCGCGCCGGCTTGAGCGAAATGGATTTCGGCTTTGACTTCGATGGATCGGTGGTGCTCCTGCGCAATGTTTAACCCCAGTCGCAAATCCGCAGGTCGCTTATGAGCCGCCCCGCATTGGTCGGCGTCGACCCGCCCGTGGAGTGGACCCTCGTCGATCTTGGCTCGGTGCTTTGGCGCCGGCGCCTCTGGATCATCGGTTCTCTCGCCTTCTTCTGTGGTCTCGCGCTCCTCGACTGGTGCCTGGCCACGCCACGCTACCGCGCCACCGCGGTGCTTGAAATCCAGAAGGAGTCCCACGGCGCCTTCGGCCTCGACAACACCACCACCGATCAGTCCACGACCGCGATCAGCGACTCCTTCGACGACAATCTGACGCTGCAGACTGAAGTCAGCATCCTGCAGTCCGACGCGCTCACCCTTGATGTCATCCGCCGGGCTGAACTCGAAGCCACGCCTGACTACTTTGGCCCGCGGCCTGGCGGCCTGGCGCTCCTGCACCGTCTGGCTTTCTGGCGCAAACCGCTCGAGCCGCTCTCGACGCCTCTGCCGGATGCGCCCAACCGCCGCTACGCCGCCCTCAAAATCTTCGCCGCCCATCGCAAAATCGCGCCTGAGTCCGGAACCCGCCTCATCGCCGTCAGCTACTCTGACCCGGATCCGGCTCGCGCCGCACGCATCGTCCAGTCCCTCATCCAGGCTCTCTCCGACTACGGCTTCCAGTCGCGTTCGTTGGCGGCGGCGCAGTCCGCCTCCTGGCTTTCGGCCCAGCTCGCCGCGCTCAAACAGAAAACGGACACCCTCGATGCGCGTGCCGCCGCTCTTGACCGCGCCTCTGGCGATTACGGCGACGATCCTTCGCACAATCCCATCCTCGCCCGTCTCGACACCCTCAATACCGCGCTATCCACGGCCGAATCCAACCGCATCGTGCGCGAGGCTATCTGGCGCGCGGTGCAAAGTGGCGATGCCGAGGCGCTCTCCGGACTGGGCGGCAGTCCTGGGGCGGGGGCCAACACCCAGAATTCCTTTGCGCTGCTCCAGTCGCTGCGTGCGCAGGAAGCGCAGGCCCAGGCCCAGCTGGCCGAATCCGACAAGCGCTATGGGGCGAACTGGCCCGCTCTCGCCGAGCAGCGCGCCCGCGTGCAAGCCCTGGATAAATCCATACAGAACGAAGTTCGCCGTCTCGGCGAACGCGCCCACACGGACTACGACGTTGCAGTTCAGGACGAGAACTCCGCGCGCACGGCTTTCGACCAGCAAAAGGACCTCGCCTCGCGCCTCACCGGCGACGCCGTGGCCCTCCGCCTGGCACGCCAGGAGGCCGACCAGAGCCGCGACCTCTACGCGAGCCTCCAGACCCGGCTCGAGCAAACCGGCGTGCTTGAAGGTCTCCACTCCGGCAACTTCACCGTCGTCAGCCCCGCGCTCGTGCCTCCCCCGGACCACCCCACCAGCCCTAATCCGACGCTGCTCGCCGCGCTCGCTCTCGTGGCCGGCCTCGGGGTCGGCAGTGCCGCCGCCATCGCGCGCGAGCTGACCGACAACACCATCCACACGGCTGCCGATCTCGAAGCGCTCCTCGACACACCCGTCTTTGCCACCGTCCCCTCCCCGGTCGAAGACGAGCCCTGGTATCGCCGCTTCCTCCCTGCACCCGTTTCGTCTCGCCTGGCTCTCGAGGCTGCTGCCGGCTCGGACTTCGCGCTTCCCGCTCCGCCGTCTGCTTTCGCTGAGGCCCTCCATCGCCTGCGCGCCTCGCTCCTCCTGTCTCACAGCTCCCGCGCGCCTCAGGTCATCACCGTCACCGCGGCGTCGGCGGACAGGTCCCCGTTGGCGACTGCAACCTCGGCAGCCGGCTACCTCGAAAACGAATCTCCCTCACTCGCTCTCAGTCTCGCCGCCGTCCTTGCGCAATACGGTGCGCCGGTGCTCTACATCGATGCCGATCTGCGCGCCGCCCCCCCCGCCGGCGCTTTCCCTGCTGAGCCCGGACTCAGCGATCTCCTCGCCAGCGATCAGCCGCCCAGTTATGCGCATCCAGAGACGGCGCCGCCGCTTCTCTCCGTCCTCGCTGCAGGCGCCCGGCCGCCCTGTCCTGCCGAACTCGTCGCCTCGCCGCGTATGCAGCAGCTTCTGTCCGAGTGCCGCGATGAATTCAGCTTCATCGTCATTGACAGCCCGCCGGCATACTTCGCCGATGCGCTGGTCCTCGCCCAGCAATCCGACGCGGTGCTCGTCTGCGCGCGCGCCGGCACAACCCGGAAAGAGCCGTTCCTCGCCCTCCACGACGCCCTCAGCCGCCAGGTGGCGAGCCACGCTGTTCTCGGCGTTGTGCTCGAGGCCAATTTCCACGGAGCCGCCTATGCGCATGCCTGATGTTGCCCGCACGCTGGCCATGATCGCGGCTCTGCTCGCCGCCGGGTTCACCGCCTTCGCCCAAAAGGGACCTGATGCCCCGCCCGTCCTCGCTGCGATCACCGCCGTTGGCGCCGTTCCCACCGGAGCTTCCGCCGCACCGCCATCCGGCGCTTCACCTGCGCCTGCCGCTTCCGAAACCAGCACCGCTGCTTCCGCAGCGCCGGAATCCCTCCTCATCGGTCCCGGCGATCTGCTCCGCATTACGGTCCTGCGCGAACCCGAACTCAATCAAACGGTCCGCGTCCTCGACTCCGGGGAAATCTCTCTCGAACTCGCAGGCAATGTTCCCGTCCAGGAACTCACGCCCGCGGAAGCCGCCGCCCGCATCGCCGCCCAATACCTCGACGGCAAGTTCCTTCTCCACCCCGAGGTCTCGGTTCTGGTCGTGGAATACGCCACGGAGACCGTGACTGTCCTCGGCCAGGTCGCGCATCCGGGTACAGTGCGCCTCACCACCCCGCGCACTCTCATCGACGTCCTCTCGCTGGCCGGCGGTTTCAACCAATTCGCCGACCGGCACGTTGTCGTCGAGCGCAAAACGAGCGACAGCCAGCCCGCTGAGCGAATCCATGCGTATTTGCCCAATCGCGCCGACGATGATCTCAACGCCGACATCCTTGTTCGTCCTGGCGACACGGTGATCGTCCCCAAAGCCGGCATTGTTTATGTTCTTGGCGATGTCGCCCATCCCGGCGGCTACGTCATGCAGAACGACTCGAAGCTGACGGTGCTCGAGGCCATCGCCCTCGCCTCCGGCACGGAAAAGACTGCCAGTGAACGCAAGGCCCGGCTGGTCCGCACCATTGACGGCCGTCCGCTCTCCGTCGAACTCCCTCTCCGCGATATGGAGCGCGGCCGCGAACCCGACGTTTCCCTCAGGCCCAACGACATTGTCTATGTCCCCTTCAGTGTGATACGGAATTTCTCGCTCGGCCTCGCCAGTATCGCCGCCGCCGCGAGTTCCGCACTCATTTACGCCACGCAATGACCGCGTCCAGGCCTCACCAGCGGCTCTCCCTCCGCGACTTTCCTGCGCCGCCTCTGGAAGATCTCGCCTGCGCAGCCCTCTTCGCCTTCTTCGCCATGCAGGGCGCCATCCCCGGGATCGCGCCCGCGCAGGCGCTTGAAATGACCGGAACCGCCCCGTCCGCGCTCACCACCATCGGCGGAATCGCCGCGCAGGTTCTGGCCAACGTTTTGATCCTTCTCCTGCTGCTCCGGCGTCCCCGCCTCGTTCTGCACCGCATCGCGGCCGTCCCCTGGCTTGCCCTGCTCGCCGTTCTGGCCATCGCGTCGACCCTCTGGTCGCTCGATCCCCTGCTGACTCTCCGCCGCTCGATTCCGTTCGCTCTCGCGGGGCTCTTCGGAGTCTATTTCGCGGCTCGGTTTCCTCAGGCGCGTCAGCTCGCCATTCTGCGCCTCACCATGGTCGTCCTCGCCCTGGCCACCGTGGCCATTGTCCTCTTCGTTCCGGCCATCGGCCTGGACCGCTCCCCCGGTCACGCTGCCGACTGGCAGGGGATCTTCACGCAGAAGAACGCCTGCGGCCGCATCATGGTCCTCGCCACCGCCGGCGTTCTTTTCGGCGAGCGCTTCGCCCTGGGCCGCCTCGCCAGCCTCACTCTTTTCATGCTGGTGCTCATCATGAGCGGGTCTCGTGGCGCCTGGATCATCGAAGCCGCGCTGCTCTTCTTATGGCTGCTCGTCCGCTTCGCCCGCCGCTCCAGCCCGCGCGTGCGTCTGGTTCTCGGCGTCGCCGCGCCCGCCATAGCGCTCAGCCTCGCCGGCTCGGCTCTGGCTCTTTACCCCCGCGTTGCCCCGACGCTCGACCGCGATCCGACCCTCTCCGGGCGCACCGTCATCTGGGCGCAGGTCCTCCACAGCATCGTTCAGCGTCCGTTCCTCGGCTATGGGTACGAGGCCTTCTGGCACGGCATGCAGGGTCCTTCTCTGCAGATCGATTCCGCTGTCCATTTCGTCGTCGTTCACGCTCATAATGGCTTCCTCGAAATCGCTCTGGAACTCGGCACTGCCGGTCTTCTCCTCTTCCTTCTCACCGGGATTCGCGCCGCCCGTCAGCTGTGGCCGCTCTGGATCCGCGGCTCCATCGAGCGCATCGCCTTCCCTCTTGCCGTTCTCTTCCTCATCGGCCTCTACGACCTCGATGAAAACACTCTCCTCCTCTACAACGGTCTCTTCTGGATCCTGTGCGTCGCCGCACTCGTCACCATCGATTCCGCCGTTCGTGACCGCCATCACACCAGCGTCTCCGCCCCACATGCAATCCTGTCCCTGCAGCGGCCCCGTCTGAGGAGATTCGTTCGAGCGGCCGCTCCGGAAAGTCCGTGAAACCGACCATCCTCGTCTACCGATCCGAACTGCTGCCGCCTTCGGAGACCTTCGTGGCTGCGCAAGCGCACGCCCTGCGCCGCTACTCTCCCAGCTTCGCAGGGTTGCGCAGAGTCCCCGCCGGACTGCCGATCGATCCCTGCGAGTCCGTCCTGCTCACGCGGAGCGACAACCCGGCTGACAAGCTGCGGCGCCGACTTTTTCTCGCCACCGGCATCGCGCCCAACTTCGTCCGTGCCCTCCAGCGCCTCCGACCCGTCCTTCTCCACGCGCATTTCGCCCTCGACGGAGCCGCCGCGCTTCCCTTGCAGAAGCAACTCCGCGTGCCGCTGCTCGTCACCCTTCACGGCTACGACACCACCACCGCCGACGAGGCTCTCCGTCAGACCATCGCCGGCCGTGTCTTTCTGCGCCGACGTCAGGAACTTCGCGAGCGCGCCCTCTTCTTCATCTGCGTCTCCGAGCACATCCATCAGCAGGCGCTGGAGCGTGCCGTCCCGGAAGGCAAACTCCGCACCATCCCCATCGGCGTCGACCTTAACCTCTTCGCACCGGACCCGCTCCGCTCCCGCTCCCGCGACCCCATCGTCCTCTTTGTCGGCCGTCTCGTGGAAAAGAAAGGGTGCGAGTACCTCATCCGCGCCATGGCCCAGCTGGAAACCCGCCATCCCGAAGCAAAACTCCTCATCGTCGGCGACGGGCCGCTTCTCGATCCTCTCCGCGCGCAGGCCCGAGCGGCCCTGCGCAACTGCACTTTCCTGGGATCGCAGCCGCCGAACGTCGTCCGCGACCTGATGTACCGTGCCAGCCTCATCGCCGCGCCCAGCATCGTCGCCTCCAACGGCGACACCGAAGGCCTGCCCATTACCCTCTGCGAAGCGCAGGCGATTGGCCTGCCCATCGTCGCCTTCCACGGGCCTGGCGTGGCCGAAGCCGTGGTCGAAAACGAAACCGCCCTGCTCGTGCCTTCCCGGGATGAACAGGGTCTGGCCCAGGCCATCTCCACCCTGATCAGCGATCCCGATCTTGCCGCGCGCTTCGCTGCCGCCGGCCGCCGGCGCGCCGAAGCCCTCTTCAGCCTCGAAACCCAGACCGCCCGCCTCGAAGATCTCTATACAGAAGCTCTGGGCTGATGCCGCCGCCGGAAGAAGAATCCCTGCTGCACGGGTCTCTCTGGATGATCTCCGGCCAGGGCGTGGGCATGGCGGCGCAGATCCTCTACTTCATCCTCATCGGCCGCGCTCTCGGCAGCCGCGAGTACGGCGCGTTCGTCGGCGTCGCCGCCCTTGTCGCCTCGATCAGCCAGTTCAGCTCGCTGGGCATGGAGATGATCCTCGTCCGCAACGTCAGCCGGGATCGGGCCAGCTTTCCCCGCACCTGGGGGCACGCCCTGGTGCTCACCCTGGCGGGATTTCTGGCGCTGCTGGCCGTATCCATGCTGATTGCGCATTTCGCGTTGCGCCCGGAACTGCGCCCGCTTGTTCCCTGGATCGCGCTCGCCGAAGGCCTGCTGGGCAAGCTCGTCCAGCTCACGGCCCGCGCCTTCCAGGGCGCTGGTCGCCTCGCCTGGACCGCGCGCCTCACCGCGCTCACCTATATCGGCCGCGCGCTCACCGCCGCCGGCTTATGGATCTTCGCCCGCGACCACCACCTGCGGCCCACCGCGCTGCTCTGGGCTCACCTGTACTGGATCGCCACCCTGGCCGTTGCCCTCTTCGCGATCATCCTTGCCACCGCCCGCCTCGGCTGGCCCCGCTTCACCCGCATCCGCGGCGCCGATCTCAGCGAGGGTCTCAGCTTTTCTCTCTCCAGCAGCTCCATCTCCGTCTACAACGACATCGACAAGACCTTCCTCGTCAGCCTCGGGCAAATCCACGCCGCCGGCATCTACTCCGCCGCTTATCGCGTGGTGGATGCCGCCAGCGCACCGATTTATGCGGTCTACGCCGCCGCCGCCCCGCGTTTCTTTCGCCACGGCGCAGCCAGCGTCCATTCCGCACGCGTCTTTGCCCGCAAACTGCTCGTCCGCACGCTGCCCCTGTCGTTGGCAGCAGCGGCGCTTCTCGCTCTCGCCGCGCCGCTGCTGCCCGTGCTCTTCGGCGCGTCGTTTCGCGATTCCGTCCAGGCGCTCCGCTGGCTCTGTCTGCTGCCCGTCCTGCGCGCCCTGCACTACTCGTGGGGATCAGCGATTACCGGATCCGCCTCGCAATGGAACCGCACCGCCACGCAGTTCGGCGCCGCCGCGCTCAATTTGTGCCTGAACTGGTTGCTGATTCCGCGCTGGTCCTGGCAGGGCGCCGCCATCGCCAGTCTGCTCACTGACGCCGCCCTGGCCGCTGCCAGCTATGGCGTGCTCGCGCACCTCAGCCGGCGTGAAGAAACAAGAGCCATGACTCTCGTGTGCGAGTGACTGAGCCGAACTGCGCAAGCGCTACGCCCGAATGGCGAGTTCCCGCAGCAGAAACACGTAGTCCAGCGCGATCTCCTTCAGGTAGTCGTAGCGTCCCGAGGAGCCGCCGTGGCCCGCGCTCAGGTTGGTATGCAGCACCAGCACTTGCGGGTCTGTTTTCAGCGTCCGCATCTTCGCGACATACTTCGCTGGCTCCCAGTACATCACCTGGCTGTCGTGCAGCGACGTCTTCACCAGCATCGCTGGGTATGCTTTCGCCTCGAGGTTGTCGTACGGCGAATAGCTCAGCATCATCTCGAAGGCTGCCTTCTGGTTGGGATCGCCCCACTCCTCATACTCCGGCACCGTGAGCGGCAGAGTGGGATCGAGCATGGTGTTCATCACGTCCACAAACGGCACGTGCGCAATGATGAGCCGGTACAAATCCGGCCGCAGGTTGGCAATCGCGCCCATCAGCAGGCCGCCCGCGCTGCCGCCCTCCGCCGCCACGCGATCCCGAGCTCCGTAGCCCTGGGCCACCAGATGCTCGGTCACCGCGATGAAGTCCGTGAACGTATTTCGCTTATGCATCAGCCGGCCGGCATCGTGCCACGCCTTGCCCATGTCACCGCCGCCGCGCACATGCGCATAGGCCAGGACCAATCCGCGATCCAGCAGGCTCAGCCGATTGCTGTTGAAGCCCAGGGGCAGCGAATAGCCGTATGCCCCATACCCATACACCCACAGCGGATTTTTGCCCGGCTCGCGCTTGTCCTTTCGCCACACCAGCGACACCGGGACCTCCACACCGTCTGCCGCTTTCGCAAAGATTCGCTCCGAGGCGTACAGTTCACGATCGAATCCGCCCGGAACTTCAACCTGCTTCAGCAGCGTCGACTCGCCCGTGCGCACGTCATATTCGAAAACCGACGCCGGCGTCACCAGCGACTGGTACCCGTACCGGTACTTCACCGTGTCGTACACGCGGTTCGCGTGCGGATGGGTGCTGTAGACCGGCTCCGGAAACGCAATCTCCCGGCCCTCCGTCATTTCCGGGCCCGGGCCCACAAACGGCCTCACCCGCACGTGCTGCAGTCCCGCTCGCCGCTCCCACACAACCGCGTGCCCGGCAAACAGATCCACTTCCTCCAGCATCGCCTCGGCTCGCTCCGCAATCACCTCGGCCCAGTACTGGCGCCCGGGGGTCTCGAGCGGCGCAGTCACCAGACGGAAATTCCGCCCTGTGTCGTTCACACGCAGGTAGAGTTGCCCGTTGCGATGATCGGCATAGTATTCGACCTCATCCCGCCGCGGCTCGATCAGACGCCAGGCGCCCAGCGGTTCGTCCGCCGCCAGCAGCCACTCCTCGGTCGTCGTGTGACTGGCGCTCTCCAGAATCAGATACAAATCGTCGCGCGTGCGCCCTACGCCGATGTTGAAGCGCTCGTCCTTTTCCTCATAGACGAGCGCATCCTCGGTGTGCGGCGTGCCCAGCACATGACGATAGAGCTGATATTGCCGCTTCTGCTCCTCATTCTCCACCGTGTAGAACAGCGTCCGATTATCCGCCGCCCACACCACCGAGCCTACCCGCTCCACGTGCTCGTTCAGCACCGCACTGGTGCGCAGATCCTTCAGATACAGCGTGTACTGACGGAATCCCTTGTTGTCGCACGAGTAGAGCAGCATATTCTCGTCATCGGAAACCACCATGGTGCCCAGCGCCAGATAGCTCTCGTGCTCGGCCAGGTGGTTCACGTCCAGCAGGATCTCTTCCTCACCTGTCGGCGCCTCCGCTGTCCCCGCTTTGCGGCAAAAAATCTCGTACTGTTTTCCCTCTTCGGTCCGCGAGTAATACCAGTGCTTCCGGTCGCGGAAGGGCACAGAGATATCCGTCTCCTTAATGTGGCTCAGCATTTCCTCGTAGAGCTGCTTCTGCAGATCTTCGGTTCCCGCCATGACCTGACGGCAATACGCGTTCTCCGCCTCCAGATACGCCAGCACCTCGGGGCTGTCCTTCTCCCGCAGCCAGGCGTAATCGTCCACCAGCGTGTGCCCGTGCACGACGCGCTCTGTGTGCCGCCGCGCCGCCACGGGGGGCTGAGCGCTCATTGTCTCAGGGCTCATTTCGCTCTCTCGATCCACTGATTCTCCTCACGAAAAAAGAAGCCTGCACCGCGTGCAGGCTCCCACAATCTTCGAAAACCCAATGCGTAATCCCGGTCAGTTAGTTCGCCTCGGCCTGGGCCTCGTCCAGCATCGAGTACAGCTTCGAGAAGTCCGTCACCTGCTTGTACCCATGGTCGGTGACCACCCAGGCGGTTGGAGTCTCGTGTACACCCATCCGGTTTCCCAGCGCCGCATCGGCCTTCACCTCGCCCGCCAGCTTGCCCTGGGGATCCATGACGAACGGGAGTGCGATGCCGTGCTGCTGGGCAAACTTTTGCGTGAAATTCTGCAGATCGCTCCTCGTCTCGATACTCGCCTGGTTCGCAAACACCGCATTGCGATAGTCATCGCCCAGTTGCTTTGACTTCGTGTCGAACCAGCGCGCGTTCACCGCTGCCTGAAAACTCCAGACGTGCCCCGGTATGGGAAAGTCCAGACGGACCCACGCAACGTGATACTTCTCCACCGCCTGCATGATCACGGGATTTTCCATCCCGCACATCGGACACTCGAGGTCCGCGAACTCCACAATCGCCACCTTGTAGCCCGGCGGCGGATGCAGCACCGAAGTGTCCTTCGGATGCAGAATATCCTGCGCCGGCAGCGCCAGCGTCAGAGTCAGAGTTAGAGTCAATGCGGCTGCCGCGACCGCCAGATACCTGCCGAATCTCCACATACCTCTAATGTACCGTCTCCACGCGCCTGCCCGAAACCCCTCCCTCCCCCCGCGAATGCCCGCACCGGCAAAATTCTGAGGATCGACGAGGGACTCCCGCCGTCGGAAAGGTCACGGAGCCACGGGATGTTTCAACTTCTTTCCGATCCGTCGGAACCTGGTCACCACATACGTCAGGTAAATCGCGTGAATGCCGATCACCGCCGCATACGCCATGATCAGATGGCTCTCTCCAATGTCCATGGTTATCTCCTCGCCTCTCCGGCCAGTGCCGCCGGCTCCGCTTCCAGCGCGGACAGTCCGGCCTGCTGCTCCGCCAACTGGGTCCGGTACTCGGCTGCGTAACGCAGGCTGGCGATAAAGATCGCCCACATCATCCAGCCCGCCAGATTCCACCAGATCGCCGGCATCATGCTGGCCGCCATCCCCGAGCCGGGCGCTCCGCCAAACACCGGCGCCGGATGCTGCGTCCGCCACCACCGCGTCGACATATACACGATGGGCACATCCACGTAACCGAAGATCGCCAACACCGCGGCCAGCGTCCGCATCTGCGGACCCGCCGCAAACCGCCGCAGCAGCAGATACGACACATAAATGAGCCACAGCACCAGAGTCGAGGTCAGCCGCGGGTCCCACGTCCACCAGATGCCCCAGACCGCGCGGCCCCACAACGACCCGGTCACCAGACCGATAAGGCAGAAGATCACGCCCACTTCGGCCGATGTCACCGCCAGCGCATCCGCCTTCAGCGCCAGCTGATGGTTGCGGTTGCGCACCGTCAGGTACACCAGGGAACAGATCAGGTTGACGAGGAACATCAGCCCCATCGCCGCCCAGGAGGGCACGTGATAGTAGATGATCCGTCCCGCCTGCCCCTGCGCGGCATCCGCCGGCACAACCCACAGCGCCACCCGAAAGCCTTCCGCCAGCACTCCCAGCGTCACCGCCAGCCATAACCATCGCCACAGTTTCATCACTCTTCTGCCCTTCCAGCTCATGATCGCTTAGGGTCTCGGCTACTCTTTCAGCCTCGGCCCCTGGTCGCGCAAGTTCGCTTACATCTGCACCTTCGTCGGCGCCCCCCTGGTCAGCGAAGCCGCGGCCCCGCCGTTATACAGGAACGTGAACCTCACCTTCACCTGGTCGGTGCTGATGCCGGAGGGAAACGCATCGTAGGGCACCGATTGCTTAATCGCCGCCCACGCCGCCCGATCCAGGACCGTCTTGCCGGATTTCTGCTCCAGCACCATGTTGGTCACGCTTCCGTCCGTATGCACCACGCACAGAATCCGCACGGTTCCCGGCTCCGACTGGGGCGGCGCGGCCTGGGCCGGCATCAGACCGAGCCAGGTTTCTTTCGTCCGCTGCTCCAGAGACGGCCAGTAGTCCTTCAGATTGTCCTGGTCTTCGGAGAACAGGTGGCCCACCACGTCCACGGTGATCGAGTTCTGATCCGAATCCGGTGCCGGGGCCGCCGTTTTGCCCGCCGGCGCATCCTGCTGGGACCAGCCCACCTGGGCTGCACCAAGCGCCACCGCCATTCCCAAAACCACAGCCTTTCCATAGGCCAGCTTCACGCATTCACCTCCGGTGCCTCGGGTTTCCCCGGACGGTATTCAAAACCTCATCCCCAGCCCTCTGCGTTTCCTCTTCCCGCATCCATCTTAAATAGGGTACAAAGGTACACCATGGCTTGGCTCACCCTCGCTCTCGGCGCCCTTTTGATGGTCATTGGCATTGGCGGACAGATCTTTGGTGTCCGCAAGACCACCCGGCTGGCTCCCCATGACCGTCCGGCTCGCAAATGGATCCTGACCGTCGGCTCGCTGGTGGTCGGCCTGTGGATCGTTGCCTTTTCGGCCGCGCATGTCCTCCATCTCCACCACACCGGCCATTGGTAGGGGACGGGCCAGCCAGGCGACTGCCCTGGGCACGCTTCGTCCGCGATCCGCGGCGGGCTGAGTCCTACTCTGCATGCAGAATCACCTCGAACAACAGCATGCAGAGGGTGGTAAAGATCACATCGTAGGCCGCCAGCATCTTGATCCACAAGATCGCGGCGCCTTCGCCGGTCAGAATTGCCGTCGCCGACATGACCATGCCCAGCAGCGCCGGAATGAAGATCGGAAACAGGATCAGGGGCAGCAGCATCTCGCGATTCCGAGTGCGGATCGACAGCGCCGCGAAGAACACCCCGTTCACAATCAGCGACCACGTTCCCAGCGGCAGCACAATCGCCAGCAGCCAGGCATTGCCCAGCGCGTGCAGGTTGTAGAAGACGATAAACACCGGCGCCAGCGCGATCTCCACGGCCGTTACAAACAGAAAATTAGCCAGCGTCTTGCCTAAAAATAGAGACGCGGCCGGCGCCGGCGTCATGCGCAGTGCATCCAGCACCTGATTGCGCAGCTCGCGCGCCCACGCCTGGTTCAGCGCGCTGACCGCCGCAAACATCGTTGCCACGCACAGAATTCCACCCGCAATCTGCCGGCTCACCGCGCGCGTGGGGTCGAAGGCCAGGCTGAACAGAACCACCACCAGCAGCGCAAAGAACAGCATCGAGTTGATGGCGTCCTTCGAGCGCCACTCCAGCCGCAGGTCTTTACTCAGGTGGGTCAGGAAAAACGCCGCTTTCACGCGACCTCCCCTTCGGCACCCGAAAGGGCTGCCGCCCGCAGGGCTTTCGTCAGATCCGCCACCGTCCCCTTCGAAGCGCGCAGATAATCGGCCGGGCTCAGCAGCACCTGCACGCCGCGCGTCCCCGCCGAGACCGAGATCCTGTCGAACAGCTCCAGCGTCTCGTCCACGAAAATGGGGAAATCCTTTTTCGCCCCAAACACGGTCACGCCGCCGCGCACATATCCCGTCAGCGGCTGGACGTCCTTCAGTGACACCATCTCCGCGCTGCGCGCCCCGGCGGCCGCCGCCAGCTTTTTGAAATCCAGCTCCGCGTCGCCCGGCACCACCGCGAACACGTGCTCTTTGTCCGACGTTATGCAGAGCAGCGTCTTAAACACCTGCGCCGCCGGCAGACCCACTTTCTCCGCCACCACAAGGGCCGAAAACTCCTCCGGATCGACCGCGTACTCGCGAATCTCGTACGAGATCCCTAACGACTCCAGATACCGCACCGCGTTCGTCTTGGGTGCGCTGCTCATCGCACTGCTCCTGCCGCCCCGACCGTCGCCCTGACCGCCGCCGTCGTCGTCAGCCGCGCTTCCAGGCCCGCCGCGCCATCCCGCGCATACGGACCTTCTTCCAGCGACTTCACCGCGCCCGCCTGCAGCGTCAGGACACAATCCGCGAGCGGTTCGGCGAGCTCGCGCTGATGGGTCGTCAGCAGGATCGTCCGGTGCTCGGTTCGGAAGGTCTCCAGCAAGCGCAGCATCTGGTGCGCGCTTTGAATGTCCATATTCGAGAACGGCTCGTCCAGCAGCAGCAGTTCCGGCCGTGAAATCAGCACCCGCGCCAGCGAGGCTCGCTGCTTCATGCCCTGCGAATACTGCCCCACCGGCCGCGTCAGCGCTGGATCGAGACCCACACTGCGCAGCGCCTCCGCCGGCGCCACACAATCCCGCCCGCGATAGAGTTTCGCGAAATACTCCAGGTTCTCTACCCCGGAGAACTCGTCGTACAGCATGGTGGCGTGGCTCATGTACCCGATCCGTTCCCGCGCCTGCATCGGATCCTCGGCCTGCCCGTCCGCCCCGTAGATCTTCACATTCCCGTAGCTCGGCTTCAGCAGCCCGGCCAGCGTTCGCAGCAGCGTGGACTTACCGGCCCCGTTTTCCCCCAGCACCAGATAGCAGCGTCCGCGTTCGAACTGCACCGACACCTTGCGCAAGGCCGCAAACGTGCCGTACAGCTTCGAAACCTCGTCGAACTCCGCGATCATGCCGCTCATAGCTGTCCTGCGCAACCCCAAAGACACACGTAGGCTCAGGGTGCAGAACTACGTCTCCTACACCCTAATCCCTCAACCCAATACCCTGCCCTATTGTCCTTTGCCGCCCACGGGCGTCGCCATCGCGGCCGTCTGGGTCGCCGCTCCCGGCTTCTGTTGCGCCGGCGCGTACTTCGACGCGCACTTCGCCTGCAGTCCCGTCGCGTGGAACACCCCATCGCGGCCGTAGTGCCCGATGGCCAGCGCCTGGCTGTTGTCCTTAAAGGTGTCCGGCGGCGGCTCTTCGCCGGTGTACGCCACCTGCAGCTTGCGGTCGTTCTCCACCAGAACAAACTGCGCATGCGCGCCGTCGCGCCTGATGGTGCCCGGCTGCACGCTTCCTGCCACGCGCAGGTTCCGCGTATACGCCTTGTTCCCCATCGACTGCAGCTCCTGGATGGTGACGTAGTAGCTCTTGTTGGCTTCCACGCCGGTCACCGCTAGGTAGGAGATCGCCGCCAGGATGATCACCACCGCCGCCGCGATTCGCACTGTCTGGCTGTTGCCGCTCTTCATGGGACTATTGTATGCAGTCCGCGCTCCCACGCGCATGTGACATATATCACGCAACGAAATTCATTTGACCACAGGTTCCGTGCGCACGTATACTGTGTGAATGGCATTCCATGAACCTCACCCTTTCCGTTGACAAGCAGATCGTTGCTCGCGCCCGCAAAAAAGCCGACGCCCTGGGCAGGAGCCTGAATCAACTGGTGCGCGACTACCTGGAAACGCTCGCTGGGGGCGGCGACGCAGAGCGCAGCATCGACGAATTCCGTCGCCTCTCCGGAACCGGGCACTCCCGCGGCTGGCGCTTCGACCGAAGCGAGTTGCATGACCGTTCGTAGCTTCTTCGATACCAACATTCTGGTCTACACCGACGACCGCTCCGCTCCGGCCAAACAGCGCCGCGCGCTCGATCTCGTTGAGGAACACCGTCGGGCCGGAGCCGGCGTTGTCTCCGTCCAGGTCCTTCAGGAATATTTCGTAGCCGCCACCGGCAAACTGCGTGTCGATCCCGCGGTCGCTCGCCGGAAAGTCGAATTGCTGGCCGAGTTCCAGGTCGTTGTCCCGGAGGTCGACGACGTCCTCGCCGGCATCGACCTTCACCGCCTGCATGGCTTCTCCTTTTGGGACGGCCTGATCATCCAAACCGCGCGACGGGCCGGCTGCCGCCGCCTGCTGACTGAGGATATGCAGCAGGGCCGTACCATCGATGGCCTGACCATTCTGAATCCCTTTAGCCAGGAATAGGCTACTTCCCGAACGCCCCCGCCGCGGCTTCCGCGACCGCCTGATCCTGCTTGCCCATGCCGCCGCTCACGCCTGCGGCCCCCACGACTTCGCCGCCGCGTTTCAGCGGAATCCCCCCGGCAAAAACCATCACCCGCCCGTGATTGGACACGTGAATTCCGAAGAACTGATCCCCGCTCTGCGAGTTTTCCCCCAGCGCTTTGGTTTCGATGTCGAACGCCCGCGCCGTAAACGCCTTATTAATTGCAATGTCGATGCTCCCCAGCCAGGCGCCCTCCTGCCGCTCGAAAGCCACCAGGTTCGCCCCGGCATCCACGACCGCAATGTTCATCGGCTGCCCGATCTCGGTCGCCTTCTCCTGCCCTGCGCGAATCACCCGCCGCGCCTCTTCCAGAGTCACACCCAAAGCTTTCCCTGCCATCGCACGCTCCCTGATTAGAAATCCCGATAGAAATGATGGTCCGTTCCCCCGGTGAGATGCGCCATTCCCGCTCGCAGCCGTCGCGTCCCGGCGGCCAAACACGCCGCTCGCGCTTCCCCTCACCCAGGCCACCCGGGCGGCAGATTTATAATCGTTAAAGATCCGCTGCATCTTTCCCACCGCAATCCGATTTCAGGCTGAATGAGGTGATCCGTGGCAGCATCCAATCCCACTCTCGAAATTCTCAAGCCCCGCGCCGACTGGATTGTCCGTCGCAAAGCCGAGGCCGCCCGTACCGGCGACGCCAACATGTCGCAGATGCACTTCGCCCGTAAAGGCCTGCTCACCGAAGAAATGGCCTACGTGGCGAAACGCGAGAGCCTCCCCGTCGAGCTGGTCCGCGACGAAGTCGGCGCCGGCCGCCTCATCATCCCGGCCAATATCAATCACCCTGAGCTAGAGCCCATGGGGATCGGCATCGCCACGCGTTGCAAGGTCAACGCCAACATCGGCAACTCCGCCGTCACGTCCGAGGTCCAGGAAGAGCTCCGCAAGCTCCACACTGCCGTCCAACACGGCGCCGACACGGTGATGGACCTCTCCACCGGCGGCGAGATCCCCGAAATCCGCGACGCCATCCTGCGCCACTCGCCGGTGCCCATCGGCACCGTGCCGATCTATGAAGCCCTCGCCCGCGTGAAACGCCTTGAAGACCTCAACATCGACGTCTACCTTGAGGTCATCGAGGAACAGGCGCAGCAGGGCGTCGATTACTTCACCGTCCACGCCGGCGTGCTCATCCAGTACGTTCCCATGGTCGCGAAGCGCATCACCGGCATTGTCAGCCGCGGCGGCGCCATCCTCGCCCAGTGGATGACCCACCACCATAAGCAGAACTTCCTTTACGAGAACTTCGACCGCATCGTGAAGGTCATGGCGAAGTACGACGTCAGCTTCTCGCTCGGCGACGGTCTCCGCCCCGGCTCGGTGGCCGACGCTTCGGACGAAGCCCAGTTCTCCGAGCTGAAGACCCTGGGCGAGCTCACCGCCATCGCCTGGAAAGACGACGTCCAGGTCATGATTGAAGGCCCTGGCCACGTGCCTCTCGACCAGATCAAGGAGCAGGTCGACAAGGAAGTCGAATACTGTTTCGGCGCGCCCTTTTACACGCTCGGGCCGCTGGTCACCGACATCGCCCCTGGCTACGACCACATCACGTCCGCCATCGGCGCGGCGCTGATCGGCTGGCACGGCGCATCGATGCTCTGCTACGTCACTCCCAAAGAGCACCTCGGCTTGCCCAACGAGCAGGACGTCCACCAGGGCATGATCGCGTACAAGATCGCGGCCCATGCCGCCGATATTGCCCGCCACCGCCCCGGCGCCCGCGATCGCGACGACGCCATCAGCTATGCCCGCTACACCTTTGACTGGGAGAAGCAGTTCGAACTCTCTCTCGATCCGGAAACCGCTCGCGCCATGCACGACGAGACGCTGCCCGATGACTACTACAAGGAAGCAGCGTTCTGCTCCATGTGCGGGCCGAAATTCTGCTCGATGAACTGGTCCAGTAAGGTGGACGAGTTCAACAAGTCCGTTCACGGCTTGGAAAAGAAGGACCTGAGCGAACTCGTCACGCTCCAGGCGCAGCAACTCGGCGCAAAAAAATAAACCTGGCTGCAGGTTTCAGCAGAGCCGCCTTCGGGTGGCTTTTCTGTTTTCATCGTGGATACACAACCCTTGAACAGATTGGTGATATCTGACCACAAAAGAGCAGAATAAAAGACGGGAGCACACGATGAGCATCTGGAAATTTTGGGCAGCCTTTGGAGTCGGAGTCGCAGCCGGTGCGGCTCTCGCCCTTATTTATGCGCCGCAGTCCGGCGTTCGCACTCGCCGCCAGATCCGCCGTGGCGTTACGGAAGCGACGGACTACCTGAGCGACGCAGCCACCAATGTCAGCGAAACCGCCAACAAATACATCAAGCGCGGCAAAGAAACCGTGAATGACGTCGTGGACTCCGCGCAGAACGTCATGACCGCTGCCAGGAAGGTCGTCTCCTTCAGCTAGACCGCCCGTCGTCTTCACAAAGATGGCGTCAGCGGCTTCTCGTCTTGTGCGAGGAGCCGCCCGCTCGTTCGGTCAGACTTCGTAGAACACGCCGTCAATCCGCACCTTCGAGCACCAGAAGCAAAACCGCACTTCTCTGCCCGGCGCCAGTTCCGCAAGGTCGAGCCGCCGCCATCGATGGATTCCCATCCGGCAGAGCCAGCTGCAGACCGCGCTCGCCTCATGTTCCCGATGCGGCCACAGCTTCGTGAGCGATCTTGCCAGTTCCGCATCTCCGGCCTGCCGCATGCCCGCTCCTTCGCTCCGTGATCCTCAACACACTACCACTGGCGGGCCTGTCCGCTGCCACCCCTGTGCATATCCCGGCCCCGCTCATAACAAATCTGTCCCCACGCCGCACAAAATCTGAAAAAATATCTGTATGACCACCACCGCCACCGAAGTCTTCTCTGACCGCATCGGCCGCATTGAGATCTCCGCCACCATGGCCGTTACCGCGGAGGCCGCCAAACTCCGCGCGCAGGGAGCGAAGCTCGTCGACTTCGGAGCCGGCGAGCCGCACTTCGCCACGCCACAGCACATCAAGGACGCGGCCATCGCCGCCATCCAGGCCAATTTCACCCGCTATACGGTTGTTTCCGGGATTCCCGAGCTGCGCCAGGCCATCGTCGAGCGCCACGCCGCGGACTTCGGCTCCAGCTACGCCCCCGACGAGGCGATCTTCACCACCGGCGGCAAGCTGGCCCTCTTCAACGCCATCCAGGCGCTCGTCGATCACGGCGACGAAGTTATCTTGCCTGTCCCCTACTGGGTCTCCTTCAAGGACATCGTGCAGTACGCCGGCGGCAAGGTCGTCTATCTGGAAACTCGCGAAGCCGAGAACTTCCGCCTCACCACCGACGCCATCGAAGCCGCCATCACCCCGAAGACGAAAGCCATCATCCTCAACTCGCCTTCGAATCCCTCCGGCGCCGTCGTCTCCCCCGCCGATCTCGAGCGCATCGTCCGGCTCGCGCATGAGCGCGGCATCTGGCTCCTGCTCGATGAGTGCTACGTCTACCTGCAGTACACGGGCGCGCTGGTCAGCGGCGGATCCTTCACGGATTGCAAGGACCACATTGTCGTCCTCGGCTCGCTCTCGAAGACGTATGCCATGACCGGCTGGCGTGCCGGCTTCGCGCTCGCTCCGAAACCCGTCATCGGCGCCATGACCAAGCTGCAGAGCCAGTCCACGTCGAGCACGGCCGCCTTCGTGCAGAAGGCCGCCATCGCCGCCCTGCGCAGCTCGCAGGACTGCGTTGCCGAAATGCGCGCCGACTACCTGAAGCTCCGGGACAAGATCCTCGCCCGCCTGGCCGAAATCCCCGGCATTACCTGCACCAGGCCGGAAGGCGCTTTCTACGTCTACCCGAATGTCTCGAAGTATCTCGGCAAGTCCGGCGTGCCTTCGGCGATCGAGTTGTCGAAACGGCTGCTCCACGAAGCCCACGTGGTCACCGTTCCGGGCGAAGCGTTCGGGACCGATCAGCACATCCGGCTCAGCTATGCCACCAGCCACACCGACGTCGACGAAGGCCTCAACCGCATGAAAGACTTCCTCGCGAAGCTATAACCGTACGGCCGCATGGAGTCTGAGCACGCTTGCCTGCGGAACGCAGAGCGAGACTGGCTCGGGCGTTTGGGCCAGCGGCTTGCTGGCCCGGCATGGCCTTCCCACCCTGCAGGGCAGGAAGGCCATGTCACCGTGGATGGGTGTACTCATCGCAAACCTCATTGACGGGCGTTCGTGTCGGCGCTAGCCTCCCTCTAACAACAATCAACAAGAATCTGATCTTCAGCAGCCTGCCGGAACTATGCACGGGGCAAGCGAATGATAGTGGTGGGTCAAAGACAAGAGCCGGTGAAGCAGGGCGCCGCACAGCGGAACGCCTCTCGGGCGTCGTGCCGGGCGTTTCCTCGCGAACAGGCCCCGGAGCTGAGGATCAGGAAGCTCCTCTGGCTCCTCCCCCTGCTGCTCCTCACAAGCTGTGGCTCCAAAACAATAATGTCCCCAGGCGCCTCATCGAGTTATGCCATCCGGCTGACGTGGAGCGCACCTGTCGGCAGCGATCCGGCCGTAAGCTACAACGTCTACCGTGAGCTGTCAGCCGGCGCCGTTGGTTTTGCGCAGATCAACACATCTCCGGTTGTAGCAGTGACCTACACCGACAACGCGGTACAACCCGGCGAGAGCTACACATATGTGGTCCGCGCTATGGACGCTGAGGGGGAAGAGAGCGATCCATCGAACAGTGCAACCTTCACGATTCCCTCGAACTAATCTCAATCACAACGCGAGTTAGAGGGAAACCTCTCAGGCGGATGGCGACCGCCGCGATCCTCCGGGATACCGCCAATGTCAGCCATCCTGTTCGGTCTCCCTTCCAATCACGCTTGCGCGGTCAGCGCCCCATCCTTTCGCACGACATCGCGCACCGCATCTTCCAGCTTCAGCACCAGCAGCGTCATGTCGTCGTGCTGCGGGGCCCCCGCCGTAAACGCATCCGCCGCCTCAAACATTGCCCGCAAAATTTCGTCGGCTTTTTCCTCCCGAACCAGCAGCGCCGCCGCGATCATCCGCTCCTCGCCCCACTCTTCGTCGGCGTGCGTCATCGCCTCGCTGATGCCATCGGTGTACAGCACCAGCAAATCCCCCGGCTCCAGCGTCAGCGACTGTTCCGTATACGGAGCAAACGGCAGCAGCCCCACCACCGGACCGTCCGCCTCCAGACGGATCACCTTCCCATCCCGCAGCACCACCGGCGGATTATGCCCCGCGTTCACGCAGTCCAGCTTGCGCGTCGCCGGATCGAACGCCGCAAAGAAGAACGTCGCATACCGGTTCGACGCCGACGCCTCATAGACCAGCAGGTTCACCTTATGCATGAGCTTGGCAAAGTCTCGTGGATTATCCAGCGTCACCCCCCGCAGGCTGGCGCGCAGGCTGGCCATCAGCAGCGCCGCCGAAATCCCCTTGCCCGACACATCTCCCACCGCCAGCCCAATCCGCCCATCCTCCAGCGGGATCACGTCGTAGTAGTCGCCGCCCACGCCCAGCGCCGCCCGGCACGCGCCCGCCACTGACGCCGCTGCCAGCACCGGCATCTGCTGCGGAAACAGCCGCTCCTGCACCTCGCGCGCAATCTCAATCTCCCGATTCACCCGCTCCCGTTGCGCCGCCTCCGCCGCCAGCGAGTGCGCCAGCTCGCTCACCTCCAGTGCGAGCCCCGTCTGCCGCGCCACCGTCGTCAGCACCGCCAGATCGGTCCGCGACCATGCCGCTTCCGACCGCTTTGGCCCCAGCGCCATCACGCCCATCAGGCGATTGCGTCCGGGAAGCGGCAGCAGCAGCTCCGCGTTCAGCACATCCAGCGCGCGCCGCTCCGCCGTCCCCGCCATCAGATACCACGCGTCGGGATCCTCCCGGTACAGGCGCGCCGGCTCGTTCGAGTTCGCCAGGAACCGGATCGAGGACGCCTGTGCCGGAAGCGCCAGGGTCCCGTCCGGCGCCATGCCCAGCGCCTCCTCCACGTAGAACGAATCGCCGCGCCGCAGCAGCATGGCAATCTGCCGGATGTGCAACGTCTCGCAGATGCGCCTGGCCACCGTCTCCAGCAGCGGCTGCGTCTCCGTGAACTGACGAACCTCATCCGACAGCTCATTCAGCATCACTTCGGCGTTGTACGCCTCGCGGAAGAAACGCCGGTCCAGCCACTGCTGCAGCCGGTTGCTCACCCCAAAGCGCAGCACCAGAATCAGCCCCAGAAAAACCACCGCCGTCCACACATCGGAGGGCTGCGGCTGCCGCCGCTCGATCATGGGCAGAAACAGCCGGAAGCCGATCACCGCCAGCAGCGCGATCTGCAGCACCCACAGTGACGCTTTCGCCAGCGCGTAGCGCGTGCCGGTGCGCAGCAGCACCCGCACGTCCATGGCGCGCTGCACCACCACCACATAGGCCAGAGTCAGAGGCGCCAGCATAAACAGCAGCGCGCCCAGATAGGCCACCAGGTAAAAACGGCGATTGTACTCGGACATGCCGAAATGCGGCAGCAGAACAAACACCAGTAGCAGCGAGCCCACGCCCACACTCATGCCCGTCAGCAGCACCCGCAGCCGCCGGCGTGCATCCTGCGTCGAGGCCGACCGCTGCTTGTCCAGCGTCAGAACCAGGAAGAGCCCTACCCACAGCAGGTTCAGTAAATTCACGACCGCGCTCGTTGCCTCGCTGGCCCGCGCCAGGATCGGACCGTCTCCACCGCCGTAGTAGTCCATGTAGGCGGCGGGGTACAGAATCCCGAGACACACCCCGAAAACAGCCAGCAGCACCCACTTCGCCCAGGGCACCCGCGCATCAATCCGCGACCGTTCCGGAAAATATACCCCAAACAGCAGCAGCGCCGGCGCTCCCGCCAGCTGGACGGTCTGATACCAGAACTGCCGCAGGAAGAGGCCGACCCCCGTGGCCAGCCCGCTGTTGATGAGAACGCAGCTGGGAAACGTCAGCAACACCAGCAGCAGCCATGCGTTGCGATCCGCCGGCCGCGTGAACACGACCCAGTAGCCAATCAACAAACACACCAGAGTCAGCAGGCCGGTGAGGAAAAAGTCCCGCCAGAATTCCAGAACGGGGGATGTCCGGCCGTGCAGAGCCTCATTGCGCACGAGGGTCAGGGTGGCCGTCCCGGCGCTGCCGTTGGGTCGCGTGTAACCTACGTCGAGAATATCGCCCGGATGGCTTTCCGACAGAACCGTCGCCCATTGCGCTACACCGGTATAGTCCGCCCCGTTGAGCTGCTCGATCCGGTCCCCGGCCACTAGCCCCGCCGCCTTCGCTTCCGGCTCCAACCCTTCCGGTTCGATCAAGCGAGAATCCATTCCATAGCGGAAAGGAAGCTCCACCCTCTGGTCCCAATGGACATCGTTCTGCCACAGGTCCAGTACGCCCGCGGTCCAGTAGCTCAAGCTGGCCAGAATCCAGAGGCTCAGAAGGAAGCGGAGAACACCCGGCGACGCCGATCTCTTCTTTCGTTTCATCCGTGGGGACATAGTATCTCGCCTCTGGCCGTTGCAGAATGTGGAATTTGCCCGTCCTCCACGGCCCCGGCGTTAGACTTGATACGCATTCCGGAGGGCTCCAGGTTCATGCGTCCATTCATGCATCTCTCATCTCTTTCCGCTATTGTCGCTGTTGTTCTCGCTGCCCCCTGTGGCGCCCAGGCTCGTCCCGCCATCCTCGGCGTCTCGCATATCGCCGTTTACACCAGTGACGCCGCCCAGTCCGAGCATTTCTATGTCCAGCAAATCGGTTTGAAGAAAGCCGCGGATCCCGAGAACCCCCAGGGCGCGCGCTACTACGTGAATCAGGAACAATTCGTCGAAGTCCTGCCGCTGCCTGCCAACGCCGGCGTTGACCGCCTCGACCATATCGGCTATATCACCGCCAAAGCCGAGCAGCTCCGCAAATACCTCGCGGCTAAGGGCGTCACCGTCCCTGACAGGGTCCAGCACGCCTCCGACGGCAGCTTCTGGTTCGATGTGAAAGACCCCGAGGGCAACACCGTCCAGTTCGTTCAACCCCCCGCGCACCTCCTCAGCGACAAAAACACCGCGTCCCTCTACGATCTCCCCGGCGCCGACCCCATCGGCCGCCGCATGATCCATTTCGGCATGCTCGTCCACTCCGCGGAAAAAGAGAACACCTTCTACCGCCAGATCCTCGGCTTCCAGCCCTACTGGCATGGCGGTATGCAGACGGGCAAAACCGACTGGATCTCGCAACAGGTCCCCAACGGCCACGACTGGATCGAATACATGCTCACCAGCGGACACTCCGGCAGCATCTCCCAGAAGCAGCTCGGCGTCCTCAACCACTTCTCTCTGGGCGTGGTGAACATGGAAAAGTCCGTCACCACCCTTGACTCCGAAGACCGCCTGGGCGGCGAAGCCGCGCGCCCGCAAATCGGCCGCGACGGCAAGTGGCAGTTCAACCTGTACGATCCCGACGACACGCGCGTCGAGCTCATGGAGTTCAACAACGCCTCAAAACCCTGCTGCTCCAGGTTCACCGCGCCCAACCCCAGCCCCACCGGCCAGCCGTAGTTCGTCGTCCGCTGTCCGCTGCAGTGACCGCCAATCCTTCTCTTACCACCATTGTGGGAGCGCCATCTCTCACCCTCTCAGTCACATCGCTCGCCGCTCCCCGTCCGTAACCCGCCCGCAGTACCCCTGCGCGCCTGCGCAGTAATCCCGCTGCCCCTGCCTATTGATCTCTGTGCCCGTTACCCAATGGGAATAGTCGTAATTCCGTCTTCCTCGCACAATCGATCCACAGAAGCACGCACCAGAGCTTCCACTCCCCTGGTCGCGTCGCCCACGAAGGAGACGACATGAACCGCAACCCCCAGCTGCTCGGCCACCTGCTGCACGATACCTCCGGCGCCGATCTCATCGAGTACGGCCTGATCGCCGTCGCTCTGCTCCTCACCACGGCGGCCGCCTCATCCGTCACCGCCCGGATGGTCACCGAGATCAACATCCTCGATGTTCTCGCCGCCACCTGCTCCGTCAACGCCCTCGTCGGCTTCGTGCTGCCCCTCACCGCCGCCATCGAAGGTCACTGACCCGGCCCGCGCCCGGCGCCGGCCAACGGCCTCAGCCCGCTACGGCTTCGCCTGCCCGCGCGGAAACGCGTACAGCCGCACCCGGTACACGTGGAACGCGTGCGCGTCCATCAGCAGCGCACGCCCCTGATCGCTCTGGTCTCCGTTGAGCTCACGCGTCACGGCCCACCGGCCATCCGCGTACGCCATCTGCTCGATGCCCGCGATCCCCGCCGCCTGCCAATCCACATCCGGGTCGCGCAGAAACTCCACCCGCAGACCGCTCCCCATCACCGTGAACTCGTTCTTGCCGGACTCGATCACCAGCATCGCACCGTCCGTCTCCTCTGCCTTCATCGACGGCCATGAACGCGCCAGACTCGCCCGAAACAGATAGCCGCCCAGCGCCACCGTCTCCGTGGGACGCCAGCTTGTTGCGTGCAGCACGAGCGCACGCGTTTGATTCGTCGCCTGGGCCGCGATCAGCGATTCGCTCAGCTCTGACAATGCCGCGTACTCATCCGCCAGCTCGGGTCTCTTTTCTTCCGCGCCCGCCGGCTCCGGCAGAGAATCCACCGCGAACGGCGAAAACCCGAACCCCCGCCCCTCTCCATACAGATACAGCGCGTTGAACGGCGCCTGATCCAGCCGCGCCTCCGGCACAAACACCGGATTCCCCTGCTCCCGGTACTTCTTAATCCAGTTTTCGAAATCCGGCCAGTAAATGTCCGGCGCGTAGAAATCGACCGCTGGCGCCGCCGCGCGATAGATGACCTGATCCCGCGGATAGGGCCCGCCGCTCGGATAACTGCCCGCCTTTTCCAGCGGCGCCGGCAGCTGCGCGTTCATGTACATCGGCAGCCGGTACTCCTTCTTGCCTGCTGCGGCCACCGTGTTCACAAAACGGCCGTACTCCCACGCCATGAAAGCCTCGTCTGCCGCGTCGCCGAACACCGCCTTCCACGACTGGCCCACCGGATTGAACTGCTCCACCCATTCCTGCCGAAGCTTTCCCCGATCCGTATCGAGCGCCCGCACCAGCCCCGCCGGAACAGCGCCCGCAAACAGCCGATTCGCCGTCCCTGACCGATCCCGTCCGCCCACGCCGAGAAACCCAATCTCGTTCTCCACCTGCACCATCAGGACCGTCTGCTGGGCCGCATCCGTCTCCTTCACATGCTTCATCAGCGCCGCAAACGCCCGAGCGTCGCGCCGCATCGTCTCCTCGCCGAGCGGCGTCAGAATCCCCTGCGGCACGCCGTCCGCGGAAATCTCTCTGGGAAACCGCTGCGGATTCCCCATCACCCATTCCGGCGCGTACTCCGAAAACGCATTCTTCCAGCTCCCAAACCACAGGAACACCAGGTGCATGTGCTCGCGCCGCGCCACCTCAATCCAGTGATCCGGCACCGAAAAATCGAACCGCCCTTCCTCCGGCTCGATCTCATCCCAGGCCACCGGCATCAGCACGGTGTTGAAATGCAGCGCCGCCAGCCGCGGCAGAATCGTGTCTGCCTCCGCAGCCGTCCCCGCCGACGAATTCCCCAGCTCCCCCGCCAGCATCAGAAACGGCTTTCCCTGTACCAGGAACTGCGACGCGCCATCCTCCATTCGCACAGCAGGCAGCTCCTGCGCCAGCGCCCTGGTGCCAGCCAGAAGAAAAATCGCCAGGCAGACACTCGACAGCAATCTCTTCACGTCAGCCTCCCGCTCCGATTAGTGGAACAGCGCCAGCGGAATCGCCCCCGCCATTGCACGATAACCCGCCACCGAGGGATGCAGATGATCCCCCGAGTCGTACTTCGGCAAAATCCTGTCCGGATGCTCCGGGTCGCGGATCACCTTGTCGAAGTCCACCACCGCGTCGAAATGCCCCGGTGTGCGGATCCACGCGTTGATCGCCTCCCGATCCGCCTCGCTCTCCGGCCCGGGATGGTAGTACTCCGATCCCAGGTACGGCGTCAGCGTTCCCCCAATCACCTTCAGCCCGTCCGCATGCGCGCGCAACACGATCTGCTCATACGCGCCGAGAATCCTCCGCACCAGCGCCTGATGCTCGGCCGCCGGCACATCGCCATCGCGCGTCAGGGTTCCCAGATCGTTGATCCCCTCCAGAACGATCACCCATCGCGCACCCGCCTGCGCCAGCACGTCACGATCGAAGCGGGCCAGCGCATTCGGTCCCAGCCCATCGTTCAGCAGCCGGTTCCCTCCGATGCCTTCGTTCAGCACGCCGATGTTCCGTGTGGCTGGCGAAGCCTGCAGCCGCTCCGCCAGATCGTCGGTCCACCGATTGTTTCCGTTGGTCGTCGTCGCGTGGCCGTCGGTGATCGAGTCTCCCAGCGCGATCACATCGCTGCCATCCGCGGGCGCCGGCACTTCAATCCCCGACACTTCATACCAGTGTTCGACGTCCTGCGCGTCCGGCCAATCCGTAGCTGCCACCTGGTCCCCGTGGACGAAATACGTCGTCTCCCGCGAGCCCGGATGCCCCGTCTGCCGTGCCGGTGCCGTCCCCAGATGGAAACTCACCGTCACGTTCGACAACGCCGTCACCGGAAACGCCACCGGATCCGACCAGTACTCCGCTCCTGCCGGCACCGTCACCGACGCTGCTCCGGAAAACGTCACTGCCGTATCCGACCCCGGCACAATTGCCGCCGATGCCCCCATCGGCCGCGCGACGTGGACCGCGGTGAACCTGAGCGGCTCCGTCCCGAACGCGTTCGACAGCCGCACCCGGATCATCGACCCGGCAACCGACAGGTGGAAGATCTCCCGAATCGTCACGTCGTCCATCTCCGCTGCAGGCAGAGCATTCTGTGGCTCGGGAATCTGCTGCGACGCCGCCCAGGTTTCCATCCAGGCCTGCGATGCGGGGGCTATCTGTGCGCGCCCCGTGCTCAGCCCCAGCGAAAACCCAACGATGAGCAGGAAGAAAGGCAACCGCCAATGCATTCTCATGGCCGTCCCTATCCTACTCAAGCCGGCCACCGCGGCGCAGGGACACGATCCGCCATCCGGACGCTGCCCGCGACTTCACTCGGTGATCGGGAGCTGGCCTACTGCCACAGGCTGCGCCTGCGCCGGTACTGCCTCATCAGCAGCGCAAGGGCCAGCCCAACCAGGAAACCGGCGATGATTCGCAAAACCATGCGTACCTTCTCCGCGCTCTGATCCCTCGTACCGTTCCGGACCGCAGGCGCACGTCGTGCCGGGGATCGGGTTGTGCTTCCCCGCTCCAACATACTCAGTTTTCACTCCGAAATTCGATTCCTCGTCAGCAGCATCCCCGTCGCCCGAGCGAGTTAGGTCTTTCGTAACCTGGTAGCCGCGCTTTGCCCTCCTCAATTCGCCGGTTCGCCCCTTCCGCCGTCCGGGCGGTAATCTTGCTTAAACGTTTTACCAGAAGGCATTCTCCCGTGATATCGTGTGGGAACGGCATGCAACCCTCTTTTCGGCTCCATCAATATCGGTCCGCCCGCACCCCGGTAACCACCCTGATTCTCGTCACCGGTATCCTGCTGTTCCTCCTCGCCCCATGCTTACCCGCGCAATCCTCCGCCGCGCCCGCGGTTCCCGGCTGGGGCGGCGTTCTCCGCGACGCCGCCGGTCAGCCCATCGCCAGAGCCACTGTCAGCCTCACCGGCCCCTCGACCCTCACCACCACCACCTCCGCCGACGGCAGCTTCCGCTTTCTCCAAACTCCGCCAGGCTCCTGGACACTGACCGTCCGCCTGCGCCACCGGCCCGCCAGCGCCCGCATCGCCGTGCAGATCCCCGGCCCCACCGCCGTGCTCACCCTCTCGCCCGCCAACACCCTCTCTCTCGCCGCCGTTCCCCTGCCCGCCAACGCCACGCCGGACCAGGCCGCCCGGGGGGCCACAGGCGGCGAACAACTCTCCAGCCAGTCCGTAAGCCAACTCCCCCTCAACGGCCGCGACTTCAGCACCCTCCTGCTGCTCGCCGCCGGCACCATGACCGACGCCAACGGCGCCACCAACTTCACCCAGCAGTTCGCCATCAACGGTCAGCGCGGTGTGGAGGCCGTCTTCTCCATGGACGGCGCCGACACCACCGACCCCGAGATGGGCGGCGCGGCCTTCCCCAACTTCAACGTCGACGCCATCGAGGAAATCCAGTCCTCGTCCGGCTGGATGCCCGCCGAAATCGGACGCGGCGCCGCCGGCTTCACCGACATCATTACCCGCTCCGGTAAGGACGGCTTTCACGGATCCTTTTTCGAATTTCTCCGCAACTCCGCCCTCGATGCCCGCAATTACTTCGACTTTCCCCCGCCCGGCAGCAACCAGCGCATCCCGCCCTTCCACCGCAACGAGTTCGGGTTCACCAACGGCGGCCCCGTCTATCTCCCGCATCTCTACGATGGACGCGGCCGCACATACTACTTCGGCCAATATCAGGGATTCCGCCAGGTCCTCGGCACCACCCAGGTCCTGCCCATGCCCACCCCCTCTGAGCGCCAGGGCTTCGACACCCTCACCTTCGCCGACGGCTCCACCGATACCCTCGACGTCCCCGTCAATCCTCAGATCGCCGCCGTCCTCGCCCGCTATCCCGTCCCCAACCACCCCACCGGCGCCTATGGGGCGCGTACCTACGCGACCCACAGCAACGTCGCTACCAACTCGGATCAGTTCTCCATCCGCATCGATCAGCAACTGGGCAAGAAAGGTCAGTTTTTCGCCCGCCTCACGGAGGACAACCTTACCGGCCCCACTACCAACCCGGACCAGACCACGATCGATCCCAGCTTCGGCGTCCAATACATCGACCGCCAGCGCAACGTCGCCTTCCGCTACACGCGCACCGCCTCACCCCATCTCACGTGGACCTCCGCCTTCAGCATCATTCGCACCACGCCCGGCTTCCCCACCACCAACCACACTGACCCCGCCGTGAAATTCGTCGATGGCCTCTTTGAGGGCTTCGACACCGCCGCCGGCTCGGTCATGCAGGCCTACGGCAATGTTTTCCAGGGCCAGCAGAACTTCGTCTGGATCCATGGCGCCCACGCCCTCAAGTTCGGCGCGGAAGCTCTCCTGAATCGCGACACCACTTACTTCGGCATCAGCCCCAACGGCGAATACGACTTCGGCGGCGGCACCGTCTACTCGCCGGTCTTCATCCCCACCCAAAGCGGCATGCACAACATCAACCCCGGCGATCCGCTCCCCGACACACTGTCCAGCCTTCTGATCGGCTATCCCTACAGCTACACGGTTGCTGTCGCTCCGCCCTATTTCTCCAACGGACCCCACATCGGCCCCGCCGCCATCAGCCGCAACGATTTCAATTTCTACTTCCAGGACACCTGGAAGATGACCCCACGCCTCACCCTCGACTACGGCCTGCGCTACGAGTACTACTCACCCATCACCGAGCGCGCCCACCGCACCTCCAGCTTCCGGCAGGTTTATCCCCCGGCTGGCGAAGAGCAGCAATACCTCATCAATCCCCAGCCCGGCTACCGCTCCGGCTGGAACGGATGGGGGCCCCGCGTCGAATTGAGCTGGCGCGCACCTCAGCAGCTCGTCGTCCACATCGGCGGCGGCATCACCGTCATCCCTCCCAACATCTGGCAGGACAATTTCCTCACCGGCTCCACGCCCTTCGCCGTCTATCCGCGCGTCAACGCCGCTCGCAATGCCGAAATCCCCTACGGCTTCCAGATCACTCCCTCCGAGTTGCCCCGCGCCTATAACACGGCCGGTCAGGACATCTTCGCTGCCGCCGGCGACGACCCAAAGAAAGTCCCCGCCAACACCGTCATGGATGTCAATCGGTATCAGCAGGACCTGGCCGCCCTCTCTCCCGGCCACCAGCTTTCTCTGCTCAACCTCAGCGCAGTCGATCCCCGCTTCGGCGACGGCTTCCTTCAGACCTGGACGCTCGGCCTCGAGCGCCAGTTCTCTGGCTTAACCGCCGACGCCGCCTACGTCGGCACCGAATCCTACCACCTGCCCCGCGCCGCTTACCCCAACGGCTATGCGGGGGCCAGCCCGGGCTTCGCACCCTACACCCAGTTCGACAGCAACGGCAACGTCATCGGAGGCTTCGGCTTCGAAACGGTCATCACCGATGCCGCCCACTCCTCCTACAACGCACTGCAAACGTCGCTGGCCGGCACCATCCGCCATGGCGGTCCCGGCATCCAGGCCGGCTACACCTGGTCCAAATCCATCGACGACGTTAGCGCCGTGATCGGCGGCACCGGTTCCACCGGCGCCATCGCTCTGTTCTCACCTCAGAATCCTTTCGACAACCACCCCGAACGCGGCCCTTCCAACTTCGACACCACCCACGCCTTCTCCGTCAGCGCCGCACAGGCCCTTCCGTTCCGCCAGCTCTTCGCCTCCGTGCCCTCCGCGCTCACCGGCGGCTGGGAGCTCCTCAGCATCTCCACCCTCACCACCGGCTCGCCCTTCACCGTCTACTCGGGGATCCAGCAGACCGGCGCTGGCGCCAACGGTGCCGACCGCCCCGACCAGATCGCCAAACCCGACCTCTCCACCGCCCACAGTGCCGCCCGCCCCCGCGAAGACTACTTCGGCCGTGGCGCCGACAACGCCTCCTTCTTCTCGATCCCCATCAATATCCCTGGCGGAACCGGCCCCAACTCCGGACGCTTCGGCACCCTCGGCCGCAACACCTTCCGCGGCCCTGCCTACTACGACTTCGATTACGCCCTCCTCAAGAGCACGCCCATCGGCCGCCGCGCCAGCGGCATCGAGCGCACCGATCTCCAGTTCCGCGCCGAGTTCTTCAACCTCTTCAACATCGTCAACATGGGCCTGCCCGCCAACACCATCAAAGGCTCCGGCTTCGGCATCATCAGCAAGACCGCAGGAACCTCCCGCCAGATCCAGTTCTCCCTGAAGCTGGTCTACTAAAAAAACGAACCCCCGGCCGAAACCGGGGGAGCGTGCTCTTCCTCTGTGTTCTCTGTGCCCTCTGTGGTGAGCTTCTGGATTAGAACCTCAGAACGAGAACGTTATTTTTCCCGTCACCGCCCGCGGCGTTACATAATGCGTCCCGCTGAACGTCGACAGGAAGTTGTACAGCGCATATTTGTTGGTCACGTTCACAGCCGTTAGCTGCGCGCCCCACCTGTAGCGGTCCCCATGGAACAGGTTGTCCTCCCCCAGCGACATATCGAAGAGACTCCGTGGCTGGATCCGTGGCGGAGCCTTGTCGTTGTCGCCCGTCCCCGGTGCAGGGATCTGGACCAGGTTGGACGTGTACTCCGAAGCCAGACACGCCGCCGGCAGCGCCTGCGTCGGTGTCGCTTTCACGCCATTGCACGCCAACCCCGCCTCGTACTCCTCGTCCGCGTCCAGCCCGCTCAGATCCACCGCCGGCTGCCCGTTCAGCAGGATTGATGTGTCTCCGCATGCGCTGTTGGGATCGTTCGACAACGGGTTGTAGCACGGCACCGACCCCGCCACCAGACCGCTGTCATACCGCCAGTTGAGGCTGTACCAGGGCATGTGCTTCCAAGGCAGCTGATACTGGAAATGTGTCGTCTGGTTGAACCGCTCGTCGTGGTCGATCCGGAACGGCAGCCCCGTCTGCCCCACCGTTGCCCCCGCCCCACCCACCTGCGGCGGGAAGAAGCGCGCCGCCACCGACGACATCACCGCGTACGCCGAGAATCCGTGCACCGGCGTCACGTTGGCCCGCAGCGCGAACCCCGGTATCTTCGACTTATCCCACTCGATCGGAAATGTAATTGGCGTATTCCCCAGCACGCTGAAGTCATACGCGTTGTTCGTGTACTTCCAGATGTACTCGCCGCTCACCACAAAGTGCCGCCCCGCCACCTGCTGCATGCCCACGTGATATTCGTTTCGATAGCCCGGAGTCAGCGCTCCCGAGTCACCAGCGGAACAGAGCAGCAGCGGATTCACCACCGGATCGAGACACCCACGGCTCGCCAGTACCAGGTTCTCATTGAACGGCGTCTCCAGCGTGCGCGCATACGAGGCCCGCAGCACCGTGTTCGTCCGCTTAATGCTGTACGAACCGGCCAGCCGCGGCTCTGCCTGCGTCGCGTCCGACAGCCCGTCATACACGTCTCCCCGAATTCCGAGATTGAACAGCCAGTTGCCCAGCGTAATTCGGTCTTCCACATAGAGCGCCAGCTCCTTGACGTCGGTGTGCCCGATGAAGTCATACTCGGTCCCGCCGCGTGTCAGATCGTGCGGATACAGCGCCGTGCACGGATAGTCGAGGGGCACATCCGGCGTTCCCCCTGACATGCACGGATTTCCATTGGCATCTCTCAGGGAATCCAGATACCCCGGAGCCACGACCCCCAGAGTGTCGCTCTCGTTCAGGAACGTCTGCTCGTACATACCGCCGGCCTTGACGTTGTTATGCCCCTTCTGCCACGTGAAATCCGTGTGCACTCCCGTATTGGCCAGACTGCGATCCTGTCCGATCGTCTCCTCCTGAATCGGGCCCAGATCTTCGAACGGATTCCCGCTTGGATAGTAGTTGTACCCGTCGCGACGATAATAGAAGCCCAGATTCCAGACCGCAGACGGCGACAGGACATGCGTATAACTCGGCGCCACGTCGATCGTCCCGATCTTCGACCGCTGATCCGTCTGTCCCGGCACAGCCTGACCTGCGATATTCATGCCCCCCAGGTTCAGGTTGTCGTACGTGTTCGGCGTCTGGAACCACGACCGCGAGTAGTTCAGGTTCACATGCAGCGAGTTCGCCGCGTCGATCGAGTAATCGATGCGATCGAAGAAATTCTCCTCGTTGCCCTTGTCATGAAGCGTCGCGAACTCCGGTGCATCCAGGAATCGGCTCGTGTTCAGTCCATCCCCGGTGAGAAAGTTTCCCCAGTTCTGCTTGCCATAGCCCAGCGTGAACCCCTCGGTCGTCGAACCGAAGCTGCCATACGATGTGTAAACTGAGCCGGTGGGCTTCGTATCCCCCTGCCCCGAGCGCGTCGTCACCTGGATCACCAGGCTCGTCTTGTCCCCGTATTCCGCCGGCGGGGCCCCCTCGATCACATTCATCGACTGCACCGCGTTGTCCGGCAGCTCGTTCGAAAATACCTTGCTCTGCTGATCCGTAATCGGCTGCCCGTCCACGGAGAAGGAGTTTTCCGCATGGTCGCCCAGCCCATGGAACAGACCGTTCGAATCGGCCGACACCCCCGGCGTGGTCAGCGTCACCAGCGAGCTCAGCCCCGACGACTGGCTCTCCAGCGGAATCTCCCCGAACGACTTCCGGTCGATGGCGGTATCCATGTTCGCCGCGTTATTGATCAGATCCTGCGCCGTCACCTGCACCGTGGTGGCCGCCGCCCCTACCGTCAGCGTCACCGGAACCGAAGCCGGCGTCGCCGATCGCACCGCAACGTCCTTCGCCTGCGAACTGAACCCCTTCATTCTCACCGTCATGTGGTAGGAGTTGTACGGCACGTTGGTGAACTGAAAGCGCCCCCCGCTGTCCGTCTTCGCCGATTGCTCGTACTGGCTCACCGGGTTCTCGATCGTGACCGTGGCTCCGGGCAGCACCGCGCCCGTCGGATCCGTCACCGTCCCGGTGATCGTTCCCGATGTGGCTCCGCCCTGCGCTGCCGCAGGAAGGCTCAGCAAAACAGCACACGCACAGAAAGAGAGAAAAAGAACCGCGCCACGCAGACACGTGCGCATACACAACCTCCATTCGAATGTGGATTGTCCCTGGGGTTACAACCGTCTTCAGGCGAAGACAGGGACAGGCGGAGGCCGGTTGGCGAGTTTCAGAACGAATCGTTGACGCGGAGTCGGCGAGCGCCTCTCCGCGATCCGCTGCACCACTGGCTGCCAGCACAGAATCACCGCGACCACAGCCACCACCTGTACCGCCTGGTGGGCCGTTACGCAGAGCGCGCAGTCATGATCGATCTGGCCGTTGGCATGGAAATGAGCGACGTGAACCACGCCCGCAAAGAGCACCAGCGCAATGCAGACGACGCCCAGGATCGATACCCAGGACAGCCGTTGCCCGCGCTTGGCTCCCACGAAGCCCATTCAGCTTTAACTATAGCCTGCGCCGCAACTGCGCGCCAGAGCGTTCCCCCGGGAACTTTAGTGCTTGCCGGCGTCTGAACCCCGAGGGCGATGCGGACGAGCCGCGAGCTTTGTCAGCGCGCAATGATCCGGGTGCGGGAAATCCATATAACTCACGCGGAGAGGCTCCAGGTGGAACGTTCGAATTCATCCTCAAGGCGTACAGCAAACCATGCGCACCCCAGCGCCGGTACTGCTCCGCGGCCTGGAAAATCTTTTCTCTGTGGCGCGCAGACTGCCCGCCCCGCCCCAGTTCTTCGGCCGCCAGCCGATGGGCCAGTCCAGCGAGATGGGGCTGCCGATGCTCGGCCGCCGCCTGGGCCGCTTCGTCCCATGCCGCCAGTGCAGCGTCGCGGTTTGCCATCGCGGCATAGCAGGCGCCGCGCAGCACCAGGGCCCGGGCGCTGAAGTTGGCCAGCGAGATGCGCCTGCCCAGCGTTCGAATCGCCGCAGGGCTCGCTTCAGGCTGCGAATCGCTGCCGGGTTTCTTCGATGCGGCGCCTGCTGCAGCAGACCCGCCCGTGCGAGGGAAAGCCAAGCCGCGTTTTCAATGTCGCATCTCCCGGACATCTAGAGATTCACGTGTACCAGAATCCCGGCTGCAATGACACCTGCCGCGATAATGGCCACAAACATCATGAGCGCATAAACGAGATAAATAACAGGTTCATCGTCGGGATCGCTTCTCATTTGAGTTTCTCCACAATGGATCCACGCCATGCCACGAAAAACTCCAACTGTCAGCAACGGCTTTTTAGCTGGGTTCATGGTCTCGCAACAGGTCGAGTTCACCGAACTGGGGAGGACCCGGGGGTGCGAGCCTGCTGTGTAGATGCTGCATCGATGCCACTCGGTGCATCTTCTGTAATGGGCCACGATGCTTCAGCAAAGTCCGATCGGATGACCGGGAGCGCTTCCAGGGAGCGGGACACCGATGGAAAATGTTCCCCTGTGGGTGGGGCTGTTCGAATAGTCCGGCTCGCTGGAATCTGGCCCATCCCAGCAAGTATCTGGTCAGGCGAAATTCTCTGCAACGTGTGACGAAGTTTTTCGCGAAAGCGCAATTGGCCACCGCGGGCCGGATGGTCGATCATTTCCGTGTTAATTAAATTGAATCCCAGATTCCATAGAGGTTGTGCGCAGGCGGCATAGGTCACCCCGCCGATTAACACGATGGGAGTGTTCTTACCGACTCCGAACTTCTCCAATCTAACCATCAGACGGGGTAGAGAGGCCCGCAACCGGGCAAGCTTCCGGGATGAAGATGCCTGGTCGGGCATTGGTTCCTCGCTGGCATCAATGAGGAAGTACCCTTCGCGCATGAAACGCGCAAGAAGCTCGGACTTGCGGTTCCGGATTTCCGCGGCAGAACTCACGGACGAGAAGCCATTCCCTGTGAATCCCACCGCGCAACCGTAGAGGGTCTTCATCATCTCAAGGAATAGAGTGTCACCGTCCCTTAATTCCTCGAAATAGAAGAGGCGGTTGAATCGGAACGCCGGCGGGGCCTCTGCGATGAACAGCACCCGGATCGTTGCGGGCTTGTATCGAAGGGTCGCTTCAACGAATACGTCTTTTGACGCAATCCTCCCGCATTCTCTGCTTTCCCGGTCAGTATTAATCGTCTTCATATCTCTTTCACGTGACCCGTGTTCGTCCCCTCGCGGCCCTGCGATCTGCAACTCGATGATTGCTGTTGATCAGAAATCGTAATGGAAGATCTGCGGCTTTCTGAATTCCAATTCTTGGCGTCACCTCGACGCACGATACGCGGTAGCCGTCATCTGTCACCAGTAGTGTCGAGTCCCGCCTGGTCACGTCCATTCCGTTGTGAAGTTCACGCGCGATCCCCAACGCCTGACAAAGCCTCCCTGGACCACCGCTGATTCGAGATGCGCCGGACGCTTCGGGTACACGTCTCAGTCTGGCCATCGTCTTCACCCCTTCCAGAGGCTCGATCGCGCGAAAAAGTATGCCGCCGGGCTCGCCCGCCGGCAGACATGAAACATTCAGGCAGTAATGCACGCCGTACACCAGGTAGACATAGGCAACGCCGGGAGGTCCGAACAGAACTCTGTTCCGCTTCGTCGGGCCAATGAAGGCGTGGGAGGCGGGATCATCCAGACCCAGGTAAGCCTCAACCTCAACGATTCGGCCACCCAGCCATTCACCCTTGTAACGATGTCTCAGTACTTTTCCTAACAGGTCACGCGCCACCACCTCCGGAGAGCGGTCGAAGAAAGCTCTACCCATCGGCCTGCGACTGACCCGCGCTTCAACGGTTGCATCGGATTCTCTGCGATCACTCCTCAAGATAGCCGAGCCTCATGCTCCACACTCGTGCCCTACAGCCAGGCCGATTCAGCCACACGGACTTCATTTATATCTATTGGGCGAAGGTATCGGCTGATACCTTCATATCGATATTTCGATCCGAGGCGGCGAGTCTCGCTGTCCACGATCGGTGCCGACGTGAGCGCGCCCAAAGGCGTTTGTCAAACCCTCAGAAAATGGTGGAGTAAGCCACTTTCACTACGCCACGATGTGCTGCTGCAGAGGCACAACCTGAACAGGAATGGCTTTTGCGGCGCGTCCGCCCGGGCCAAGCTGAAGCTTGCCAGCCATCTTCACCAGCTCCGCCAAAGAGTCTGCCCGCATCTTTTGCATCATGCGCCCACGATGCGCCTTGACGGTGATCTCGCTGATGCGGAGTTCGTCGGCGACGTGTTTGTTCGGTCGTCCCAAAACCACCAACTGCATCACCTGCTTCTCGCGACTCGTAAGCGACGCGTAGCTGAGCCTAAGTTTTTCGAACTCAGCTTTATGAATGAGAGCAGTCCGACTTCGCATGAGGGCATGGCCAACGGCCGTCAGCAAGATCTCATCATTTAACGGCTTTGTTAGAAATTCGATGGCACCAGCCTTCATGGCCTGGACTGTTTTGGACACGTCGCCGTGGCCTGTGATGAAAATAATCGGCGTGACGGTCCATTCGTCGGCGACAAGCCTCTGCACCTCGAGTCCGTTGATTCCCGGGAGAACCATGTCGAGCAGGAGGCAGCTCGGAACCGTCGCCCGGGGCCGAGCCAGATATTCCTGTGCAGACGCAAATGTCTCGGATTGCCAGCCTTCGTAATGCATCTGCAGAGCCAAAGATTCGCGTACGGAGATGTCGTCGTCAACAATGAAGACAATCGGCCTGGCGAGCGACAACTGTGAATCACTTCGAGGACCCAAAGCGCACGATAGACTCATTGTTTTCTCCACAGCAGGAATTTCAGTTCGCGCGAAGTGCCGAGTTGAGTGCGTCAAGCAGAGCCGTGTCACTGAATGGCTTTGTCAAGCACCCGACCGCACCCTGTGCGAGCATCTCTGCGCGAAGAGTCTCGCTCGTCTGAGCGGTAATAAATACGATAGGCATATGTCGGTTGCGACGCTTCAGCTCTTCCTGCAGCTCCGGTCCGCTCATGCCCGGCATCTTGATGTCGAGGATCAGACATCCGGTTTCGGATGCGCATTCGGAAGCAAGGAACTCCCCCGCCGACGAAAATGCCTGAGCTGCAAATCCCAGCTCTCTAACCAAATCGGGAAGCGACTCGCGCACAGACTCGTCATCGTCGACGATTGAGACCAGTGGACGCTCGACGGTCTTCGTACCATATTGCGCTGTCATGAACCGAGTCACCTGGTTGATCATCGACCGGCCTGTTGAGAAATCCGTTCCGCGCACCAGCCGCTCAAATTTGTATCTCTGCGCAGAACGAAGGCGCCGAACGGGCATTCAGGTCGGCCCCTCATAACAGAAGTTGTCCGCCAATGTGGTAATCGATTTCGCTCTAACAATGGCGGGACTTACTCACAACTGCCCGAGCATCGTCAGAATACCTCTCCGCTTCCAGGAGTGCCTATTGTACTTTGGTATCGGCCATTTCTGAGGGAACCCGAACGGTGATAACAAGAAACAATGGGCCCCGCTCCAGAGCTAAGGAGACTTGTGTCAAAAATGGCTGGGCTTCGTGGACCCCCGGATTAGCCCCTTTTACGCCGCCGGACTTTTTGCCTTGAGAGACGACCCGATGCGCAGCCGTGCAGCCATCTTCACGAGTTCGGCGAGGGAGCCTGCCTTCATCTTCTCCATCACCCGTCCGCGGTGCGCTTTCACCGTAATCTCGCTGATGCCGAGTTCTCCACCAATCTGTTTGTTCAACATTCCCGAAACGACCAGAGCCATTACCTGCCGCTCGCGGTGGGTCAGGGACATGTAGGATTCTCGGAGGGCTCGAATCTCAGCATCGTGATTAAGAGCGATGCGGCTCCGCTCCAAAGCTTGTTCAATCGCGCCCAGCAGCACATCGTCGCTGAATGGCTTGGTCAGGAATTCAATGGCTCCGGCTTTCATAGCACGAACCGTCGTGGGAACATCGCCATATCCGGTGATGAAGATAATGGGCATACCGGAACGCTCGGCAACGATTCTCTTTTGGAGATCCAGACCACTCAGGCCGGGCAAGGAGACATCCAGAACGAGGCAGCTTGGAACGGACACCGCCGGTCGATCGAGAAACCCCTGTGCGGTGGAAAAGGTTTCCGGCTGCCAACCTGCCTGGCGAATCATAAATTCCAGCGATTCGCGGACGGACACGTCGTCATCGACAACGAACACCAACGATGAGGCCGACAGCATGAGGCACCCCTCCTTCTGATCTGCAGAGCCGATTGTAATCCGCGGCCCACAACGGAGGGAAATGCGGTCCGTTCAGCAGTCCGGCAACGCTGCACGAAGCGCATCGAGCAGATCCGTATCGCTGAACGGCTTGAACAAGCACGCGACGGCTCCAAGTTCGAGAAGCCGTGATCGCAGCCTCTCATCGCTTTGGGCCGTCATGAAGATGACTGGAAGCCGGGGTCGGAGGGTCTTCAATTCCCGCCTAAGGTCAGGACCGGACATCCCCGGCATCGCAACGTCAAGGATTGCGCAGTCTGTCGCAGACAGGTCGGGCGAGGCCAGGAATTGCTCTGCCGACGAAAAGGTCTGAGCCGCAAATCCGAACACGGCGAGAAGATCGGGGAGTGATTCGCGTATAGACCGGTCGTCGTCGACCACAGCTACAAGGGCCCGCCGAGGGGTCATGGATTCCTCATGTCGTACCTGTAAAACGAACGCGTTTCTACAAACCACCAGGAGCGCCGCGTCGGCATGAAGAATTGAAGTTAGGCAGTTGCGTGAAGTGGCGCGGGCCGAAATAACGAAGATGGCACATCGAAGGCAACGCTGATTTTACTCCAGGCTCCGCTCCATCGCACCATCAGCAAATATCATCCGCCGCTACCCGTCGCACAACTATTCCACTTCGGTGTTAGGCCGCCCTGTCGCACATCGGGATTTATCAGGCAGGACGCCAGCCAGCAGGAGATTTCAGGGTCTGTCTCCTTAGCGGTCCGCGAGGACCACATCGAATGAGCGGTGCATTTTCCGCTGCGACTCCTCATTTGAACCTGAAGCCGCACCGGGCTCGGCTCATACTAAAGTATCAGCCGGTACCATCGGCTAATTGTTTTTCCGTCCCCGCTCTGGCCTAATCCCAGCTGAAGGTCGAAGGGTTCCCGGAATCATCGCGAAGTTGGAGGAAGATTGTGGCAGGAAAAGGAACAGTGATTGTCACCGGCGCCGGAAAAGGAATCGGAGCGGCCGTGGTGAAGGCTTTCCTCGATCGCACTTATAACGTTGTGGCAAACTCGTTGACTTTTTCCGAAAGTGACCTTCGTCCCTCTGCCACTTTGGCCCTCGTCGACGGCGATATCGGCAAGCCGGAGACGGCATACCGAGCCGCAGAGGCAGCGGTAAGCAGGTTCGGCTCGATCGACCACGTGGTGAATAACGCCGGGATCTTTATCGCACGGCCCTTTACGGACTACACCATCGACGAGTTCCGCCGCCTGGCCTCCATCAACCTCGAGGGCTTCATCTTTATGACGCAGCAGGCAGTGAAGCATATGCTCACGCAGGGATCGGGCGGGAGTGTAACGACCATTACCGCGGCACTGGCCGACAACCCGATTGCCGGAGTTCCGGCTTCGATTGCGATGATCACCAAGGGCGGCCTGAACGCGGTGACTCTCAGCCTGGCTAACGAATATGCCAAACAGAATATCCGCTTCAACGCGGTCGCGCCCGGCGTGGTAAACACGCCTATGCACCAGGAGACACCGCGGGATGTAATGCAGAGCCTTACGCCGATGGGCGCAATTGCCGAGGCAAAAGACATTGCCGAGGCGGTGGTCTATCTCACGGAAGCTCGTTACGTAACCGGGGAGGTGCTGCACGTGGACGGCGGTGCGCACGCAGGCCGATGGTAAGCGCGAAGGCTCAGCGGCCGGAAGGCGCCGAGAGGCGGCTCGCGGAACTGGGTATCGAGCTGCCGGCTGCTCCCACGCCATTCGGTAACTACGTGGAGACGCTGCAAAGCGGGAACCTGCTGTTCCTCACTGGAATGTTGCCGGTCGTGGGTCACGAGCCAAAGTACCTCGGCCGACTAGGCAAAGAACTGGATACGGAAGCCGGACGAGACGCGGCCCGCACCGCGGTTCTGAGCGGCCTTGCGGCTGCCCGAGAGCATCTCGGCTCGCTCAACAGAATCGCTCGCATTGTTCGCCTCGGAGTCTTCATGGCGACTTACGGGGACTTCTTTGATCAGCCGCGTGTCGCGGACGGTGCCTCGGATCTGCTGCGTGATGTTTTCGGACCCGAAGGTCTCGCTGTTCGCCTCGTCATGGGCGTGGCGAGCCTGCCTCTCGGCATGCCCATTGAACTGGAACTCATCTTCGAGATAGGCGGGATGACAAGTGGCGATGCAGGCGCGTTTCCCAACCGCTGAGTACCCCCACCCCACACCACGACCTGGCTTCCCGTCTGGGAAGGCTGGGCAGGGTGAATTGATTTAGGACGTCGATTCGGATAGACTGGCTCTCCCCCGGGCCTCGGTCATCCTGAATTCACGAGACGTCCACCCACGGACAGGCTCGCGAGCAAAGCTCACCTGTGCTGGAACAGCTCAGGGAGGGATGCGCCTAGCGAATGGTCAGCAACGAGACCCGTTTGCTCCCGGGAGATTCCGTGCGGGAGGGGTTCCCCGTGAACAAAGCCGTGTCTCCTCTTTCTTTGGCCGGGTGCCCACTCGGCGACCCGCGTCATGTCTGTGCCTTCTTCAACGACGATGATGAGCAATATCGCGTGCTTCTCCCCTTTATCCGGGATGGGTTTGCGTGCGGGGATAAAGCAGTGCATGTCGTCAACCCGCACCAGCACGACGACCACTTGCTACGGCTGGCCACAGCGGGAATTGACGTAGAGGCGGCGCGAAGTAGCGGACAGTTCGAACTACGAACGAACCAGGACACCTATCTGATCGATGGACGGTTCGATCAGGACCGTATGCTCGGGGCATTTGAGCAAATGGTCAGCGAAAATGTTCGTGCCGGCTTCCCTTTGAGCCGCATTATCTGTCATATGGAATGGGGGGGAGAGGGAAGCCCATACCTCGACGATCTGATTGAGTTCGAATCTCGCGTCAACGAAGTGTGGCAACGCCACAACGACGCCGTAATCTGCACGTACAACCTCGAGAAGTTTGGTGCGGCAGCGGTGGTCGACATCATGCGGACACACCCGTTCGTGATCATCGGCGGCACTCTGCAGCAGAATCCCTTTTTTGTGCCGCCGTCCGAATTCTTACGGGAGGTTCGCGCACGGCGCGCGGAGCGAGCCATGCAACCCGTCCCGGCGGCCTGAGATGGAAGAGCAGCAGGAAAATCTCGGGGAGATCGGGCGGCTTCAACGCTGCATCAACGATCTGGTCAGCATTCTTGCCCTGCCTGCGGTCTGGAGCAGCGGTGAACCGAAGCGAATTCTGGAGACGTTTCTCGATGCCTTGCTCGAGATGCTCGATCTCGACTTCTTCTATGGCTCGATAACACTCGATTCGGGCGATGCGCCCATAGAAGTGCTGAGGGTCGCTCAGCCCTCCGCGATCAGCCTTGGCCCCGAAGGGATCCGCCAGGCTCTCCATCAGTGGTTTGGACAGGAGCCTCATCAGTGGCCCCGGCAAACGCGCCGACCTATCGGCGATCGGGAGATTGCAATCTGTCCGCTGCCCCTTGGCATTGGGGGCAATCTCGGTTTTCTTGTCGCGGGCACGCGGAGAGCGAGCTTTCCGGAGCAGACGGAGCGGCTGATCCTGAACGTGGCCGCGAATCAGGCAGCCATCGGATTGCAGCAGGCACTGCTTCTGGGTGAACAGAAGCGAGTAGCAGGTGAACTTGATCGGCGAGTCGCGGAACGAACAGCGGAGCTTGCCGAAACCAACAAAGAATTGCACCTCCAGGTTGGTCTTCTGCAGCATCTTCCTGTATCCGCCTGGACACTCAAGCCCGATGGGACACCGGATTTCGTGAATCAAGTTTGGCTTGAATACTCCGGTCAGACCCTCGATTTCGTCTGTTCGCATCCCGAAGCCTGGATGACCGCGGTCCACCCTGACGATCGCGAAGCAGCATCGAGGGCCTTTTGGAACGGAATACGCTCGGGACAGGGTTTTGCGATGGAAACCCGGTCTCTGCGCGCTAAGGACCGGTCCTGGCGCTGGCATCTCAATCAAGCCGTGGCCTTGCGCGACACAGAAGGGAAAGTCCTCAAATTCGTCGGTACGACCACCGACATTGACGACCAGAAGCGTGCCGATGAAGGGCTGCGGACGAGTGAGGCTAACCTGCGGCGAGTGATTGATACGATTCCCACTCTGTCCTGGTGCAATCTGCCGGACGGTGCAAACGAATTCCTCAGCAAGGGCTGGCATGAATACACGGGTCTCTCTCCTGAGGAGGCTCACGGTTGGGGCTGGTCTGCGGCTTTCCATCCGGACGATCTGCCGCCATTGATGAAGCGCTGGCAGGAGATGTTGGCCTCGGGAGAACCTGGAGAAATCGAGGCGCGCCTTCGCCGTTATGACGGAGTGTACCGTTGGTTTCTGATCCGGGCCGCGCCATTTCTCGACGAGACCGGCACAATTATCCGGTGGTACGGCACCAGCACTGACATCGAAGATAGAAAGCGCGCCGAGGACGACCTCAGGCGCAGTGAGGCAAGATACCGTGTGGTCGTTGAAACCGCTAGCGATGCGGTAATCAGCATGGACGAACGCGGCATAATCACTCTTGCGAATCCCGCAACGAAACAGGTATTTGGATACAATCCGGACGAGCTGATCGGAAAACCTCTCACAATGCTGATGCCGGACGGCGCGCAGGAACTCCATGAGGCGGGTTACAAACGGTATCTGGAAACCGGTGTGCGGCACCTCAACTGGCAGGGCACGGAGTTGACGGCGCTGCGGGCGAGTGGGGAGGAGTTCCCGGCAGGGGTCTCGTTCGGAGAGATGAGTGCGGATGGACAAAAGATATTTACAGGTTTCATCCGGGACATATCCAAAAGGAAACGCGCCGAGGAGGCTGTCCTCGCAAGCCGGCGAGATCTCCGGCTCACAGTAGATACCATGCCGGTCCTCACATGGTCTGCTGAGCAGGATGGAAGCGTCAACTTTTTCAATCAACGCTGGCTGGATTACACAGGGTTGTCTGCAGTCGAAGCGCTGGGCTGGGGGTGGTCCAAAGCTCTTCACCCGGACGATCTCGATCGGATATCCGGCTATTGGCGTTCGGTTATCATCGCGGGACAACCGGGAGAAACCGAAGCGCGTCTTCGCCGCTCTGACGGCGACTATCGATGGTTCTTGTTTCGCGCAAGTCCGTTGCGCGACGAGGCGGGCGCCATTATCCGTTGGTATGGTACGAACATCGACATTGAAGATCGCAAGCGGAGTGAGGAAGCGTTGCGAGAAAGCGAGCAGCGCTTCCGCTTGATCGTTGACGGCATCGCCGGGCTGGTGGCGATCATGTCGCCAGGAGGCGAGGTCGAAGTGGTTAACCGGCAATGCCTCACCTATTTCGGGAGAACCGTGGAAGAACTGAAAGGGTGGTCGACGAGTGACGCTGTGCACCCCGAAGATTTGCCTGCAGTGGTCGCCGCCTGGACGCACTCGTTTGGAACAGGATCTGACTACGACGTCGATCACCGTCTGTTGCGTGCTGATGGCGAATACCGATGGTTCCACGCGCGCGGCCTTCCGCTGCGCGACGCTGAAGGTCGCGCCCTCCGCTGGTATGTTCTCCTGACTGACATCGATGATCGGAAACAGGCCGAGGAAGCGCTCGCCAGGGCGAGAGCAGAACTTGCCCATGTATCGCGGGTTTCGTCCCTGAGCGCTTTCACCGCCTCCATCGCCCATGAGATCAATCAGCCGCTTTCGGGCATCGTTACCAATGCCAGCACATGCCTGCGGATGCTGGATGCCACTCCTCCGAACCTGAATGGAGCGCGCGAAACCGTCAGGCGCGCGCTTCGTGACGGTAACCGCGCCTCCGATGTGATCACCCATTTGCGAACCCTCTTCAGCAGGAAGGAAGTAAAGACTGAGCCAGTCGATCTCAACGAAATAGTCCGTGAGGTGATCGCATTGTCTGTGACTGAGTTGCAGCAGAACAGCGTAATCCTGCGGCAGGATTTTGCCGAGGGTCTGCCGCGCGTCCAGGGGGACCGCATACAACTCCAGCAGGTCACTCTGAATCTGCTCCGCAACGCTGCCGATGCCATGAGCGCGGTGGATGACCGGCCGCGAGAGTTATCGGTCAGCACGGAGCCGGCGGGCGAGGAGGTGCAGGTCAAAGTCCGGGATACCGGCATCGGGATTGATCCGGCGGCAATGGAACGGCTTTTTGAGTCGTTCTACACGACAAAACAGGATGGGATGGGCATCGGACTCTCGGTGAGCCGTTCCATCATCGAAGCGCACAATGGCCGACTGTGGGCAATGGCCAACAATGGTCCGGGAGCCACTTTCGCATTCTCTGTTCCATGCACCTGGCTGCCAGAGACTGCCGCTGGACGCCCGGAGGAAGCCCCCCGCTTATGAATACTGTGTGCTGGCTGACCTGCCCCGATTGCTCCAATCGACCCGCCGTTGTGATTGAGCCACAGCTTGTAACGGTGGTGTTCCGCTGGATGGACCTACCATTCGCCGGACGTCCTCGCGAGGTCTAAATAGGGTCGTGCCCACAGCGCAAGCTGCAACTGAATCGACCTGCACCACGCACGATGCATCCCTTCCACGTCATCCGCAGGATTCCCTTTGCTGGCCAGATATGGCCTGATGGTGTCATTCACCACAGCGACAAACGCGACGATGTCACGGAAGGGAATATGCGTCGTTGACCGAACCCCATCGGCTTGATTTTTCTTGAGACTGGTGTGTCTCAGGGCGATCTCCTGCTGATAATTGAGCCAATCCTGATCATAAGGACGAAGACACGTGTCGAGTATCCATCGTTCGAAGCGAAGATTGCTTTGCGCAAGATACTGCGGGATCGGGTCTCCCTCGGGGGTGCGCGAGTGCCGTGCAAGATTCGGGATACCAGCGATAATCCCGCTGCGCCAGTGCTCAACAATCCGCCTCGTCTGGTCGGCGAGCACTTCTCCTGCCATCCGCAGGAATCGCTCGTCCTCTGAGGTGAATCCTACCGTAACTTTCAGTTTCTCCAAATCCTCAAGCGAAACCCGGGATCGGGCGACTGCTGCGGTTCCGTAGCTGTACCCGGAGATTTCATCTGCAACTTTTTTCATGGTTTTTCACCCCTGCGAAAGCCACACGAGTGACCGCGGCGCAAACCGGAAGTTTTTCCTTGTTTTTGCATTCGACGTTCCGCGTAACTGAAGCACATCGTACACGGAATCCGGACGACACAACGGCGGTGCCCGAATCAGAAGCGAGGTATGCCTCCTCAAGGTACGACGGCGAAGGCGGCCTATCTTACAACCGCATCTCAGACGGAACCGCAGCCTGGATCCATTGAACCAGGACATAGATCGACCCCTTGGCAAGAACGGCGAAGGCCGCCACGAAACTCTACCCCTGCAAGAGTGACATCTGGTCGAACCTTGCCTTGCTGGCCGCCGGGCTTGCCGCACGAAGTCGTGTCTGCCTCGGGCACGTCATCAGTCGTGGATTGCCCCGGCCGCAGGAATCTGCATCGGAACAAGAAAATTGCTGGCCAGAACATAGTTATACAAGTGATTGAGCGGAGATGGAGGATGAAGATCGAGGGCAGAGACCCATCCGTTCCCCTCGTTCCATTCCCAGCCTGTCGCTGAGATGCTTTCGATCGCTTGCCGGAGATCCGAAGAAGTCATTGGATAACCGTAGATGCGGATGTTCTGTGCCAGCAGGCGAGACAAAGCCTCGAGGAAGCTGCCGTCGAGTTTAGTGTAGCGGTAGTCCCATGTGCGAATCAGAAGCGACAGGCCCACGACAAAGCGGACGCGTTCCTCTGTGTAGCGGTTGACGAGAGCGGTCATGCTGTAGAGTTCTCGCTCGCGAAACAGCAAAACATCGCCGCCCCGCGTGCGCAGAGCATCGACACGTTCCAGCAGGTCAGCGATCGCTGGAGGTGTATCGGCGTCCCAGAGCGGCATCGCAGAAAGGCAGAAGAAACCACTGATAGCAGGCTCGCTTTCCTCCAGTTCTCCCCGGAGTTGCTGCACCCCGGAGGCCAGCAGTTGAATTGCCGCCTGTGTGGATTCTGAGCGCTTGAACGATCCCGGCGCGAGCACGACAGCCCTTTTGTGGAGCACTTCGACAGGAGGAACAGCCGGTCCACTCGATGGGAAAAAGACGGCCTCCGCGAAACCTGTGCACACCAGCTGAGCCAGAGTCGCGTCCTGGTCCCATCCTTTGAAGGCGGCCCCACGCAGTTCCAAATGGTCAATTTCAATGCGTTTCTCAACATCCTGAGCGACATGTTCGAGGAAAGACTCCATCGTCTGTAATTGGTAGAAGACAGCATAAATCAGGTTCACTCCCAGAATGCCGATCGCCTCCTGCTCAAGGGCGTTCGAAGAATCTCGCATGTTGATATGGAGAATGATCTCGTTGGGTTCGCCGCCGGGTTGAAGCTGGAACCGCAGTCCGATCCAGCCGTGCGGTACGTTGGTTCCGGAGTAGTTGCGGGCGGAAATGGTATCAACAAATGAAAAGAAACGGCTGGATGATCCACGACTTTTGTTTAGCTGCTTAATGAGTTGGTCCCACTCACTGTCCAGCATGGCCTGGAGACGTTCTCCTGAAACATAGCGCGCACCAGAGCCGTACAAGTCGTCGCTGACTTCCTTGTCATACGCTGAGATCGACTTGGCAACCGTCCCGGACGCTCCGCCGACGACCAGAAACCATCTTGCGACTTCCTGGCCAGCCCCAATTTCAGCGAAGGAGCCGTAGCTGGCCGGATCGAGATTGATGCGGAGCGCTTTCTCGTGAGTACTGAGCCTTTCCGTGGACGTCATAGAACTTCTCCTGGGCAGCTGAGTGATCGACAGTTTCACCGAACCGACCCTGTCGGCGCGGAGTTATGCCATGAGCCCTATTTCCGCTTCGCGCACTGTGGCCGGATGCGGATCAGCGCCCATCCGCTCGTCGTAGAGCACTCGTCGATCATTGTGGACTCGCCTTCGAGCAGGAGCCGTTGTCGCGGCGCCTTGTGGAATTCTCAGGCCGCTCCTGAACATAGGTTTGCCTGAGGGGTGACGCCGCGACGCTGCCCGTGCCCCTTGCTTTCCCCGCGCGTTCAGGCACCCGTACTCCTGCCGCCTGCTGCGGGAGGAAACCATACCGTCATAGTCATTGAGCCAAGACCCCACGATCAACGCAAGTGGCCATTGGTATTGGGCAATACCTTGGTATTGACCGACGCGGGAGGCGACGAGAGAGCTCTGAGATGGACAGGAAGCATGCCCGATACTTTCGTCCTATTGTTTTGGCCGAGCCGATTTGCTGTGATGCCATATGCGTCCGACTCGATCGGAATTTACATCGCCATGAAGAAGGAGACAGCGAATGAAGATCCTGATGGTGCTTACATCGCACGATCAACTCGGTAACACCGGCCGCAAGACTGGTTTCTGGCTTGAGGAGTTTGCGGCGCCCTATTTTGTCTTTCGAGATGCGGGCGTCGAGCTGACGCTTGCGTCACCCAAAGGCGGGCAGCCCCCCATCGACCCCAAGAGCGACCTGCCCGAGAACCAAACCCCGGCAATGGCGCGATTCAAGAAGGACGCGGCCGCGCAAAAGGCATTGGCCAACACAGTGAAGCTGGCCAATATAAAAGCGGAAGACTACGATACCGTTTTTTATTCGGGAGGACATGGCCCGATGTGGGATCTGGCCGAGAGCCCTGAGTCGATCGCCCTTATCGAGTCTTTTTACAATTCGGGAAAGCCGATCGCTCTGGTATGCCATGCTCCCGGCGTGCTCCACAAGGTCAAATACAAGGGTGAGCCGCTCGTGAAAGGCAAACACGTGACCGGCTTTACCAATGGGGAGGAAGAGCAGGTACAGCTTACCAGGATTGTGCCCTTTCTGGTCGAGGATGAGCTTCTTCGCCTCGGCGCGATCTATGAGAAGAAACGTAACTGGGAGCCCTTTGCCGTCGTCGATGGCCGCCTGATCACCGGCCAGAATCCAGCCTCATCAACCTCTGCTGCCGAGGCGCTGCTGAAGTATTTTGCCGTAGCTGCAGCTGCCGCGTAAGCCTTTCACGGGACAAGGCGCTCAGCCTTGTGTGTTGTGCTGTTCCTCTGGTCCGCGGCCAGGAACGGCACGAGATGCTGACGGCGTTCTTCTGTTCGACCCCTTCGGAGATTTAGAATGGCGGCTTCGCCGCCAGCTGAATCGAGCGTGGGTCGCCGATTCGACACGTCGAACTAAGGCGGTACGTGCGCCGGTTCTTCTGCTCCAAACTGTTCGTATACTATTGCCGCACGGTGATTCCCCGACCCTCACAGGCGTGGCGATTGTGGAGCGAATGGCTTTCCGTTCGCTGAATATACGGGGAAACTCTAAATTCTGATCATTACAGAGAGGAGGGATCTGCAAATTTGGCACACAGCCTGGTTCGGCGAGGCTTCAGAATTCCATCGGAAGCATGTGTCACTCTGTGGGTGGTCGCCTGCGTGACGCTCGTCGGCCCGTTTGCGTTTGCGCTCGATAACCATCTCTCAATCGCTCAAGGGGCGCAGAAGAACTCACCATCGAGCAGCCAACAGGTCATGGAGCAGTCCTGGAGCGTTCAGCAGGGTGCACCGGAGGGCACCGCAAGCATCGCTCAGACGGCAGACGGTTTCCTTTGGCTCGCCGGTCCCGGCGGACTGTTTCGCTTTGATGGCACCCGTTTCGCCCGCTTTCGCCCGCCCGCGGGCGATCGACTGCTTCACACAGATGTGTACACCCTGTTCGCACCTCCGGCTGGCGGACTCTGGGTGGGGTATCTAAGTGGCGGCTTCGGCTTCGTGAAGAACGGGCGGGTGACGAACTACAGCAATACGGCCGCCGGCTCCCCCATCGGAACGGTGTATACGCTGGCTCAGGATTCCAAAGGGACGGTGTGGGCGGGGACCGGCAGCGGGGTTTGGAGATTCGATGGGTCGAAGTGGCTGAAACTCGGACCCCAATGGAATGCCCCTACGGTCATCAGCAACGTGGGGATTGATCGAACGGACGCGGTCTGGGTCATCGCCGGTTTCTCGAATCATCAGAAGCTGCTCTGTCTGCTCCCCGGCAGCAAGCGATTTCAGGTCGCGAATCCAAACCTGGATGTTTCCGGGTTTACGCTGGATGCCGATCAGAAGGTTTTAACGAGTTCGCTTGCGGCGCAAAAAGCGCCGGACCGGCAGAGCATCCCGCGGGATGAGCTGCATAGATACCCTATTTTTGGAAAGAACCGCGCACAGCTTGTTGACCGAACGAACGCTGTATGGACGTTCAACGACAGCGGCGGATTGACGCGTATTGGATCTGCTCTCCCGGTCAACGATGTGGTGACGGAGGCAGACACACCAAGTCGTGCAACCTATGATGTGGCTGACCCTCGCGGGGATCTGCGGAGAACTCTGGTCGATCGCGAGGAAAACGTCTGGTTCGCCGACAGCACAGGACTTCATCGATTCTTCTATGTCCCCTTCGTTGAGCAGAGGCTCCCCCTCAGAACCCCAGCGGCGATCACGGCGGATGATGATGGAGCGGTGTGGGTTGGTTTTTGGTCAAACCTGACATCCAACAAGCTCTATCGAGTGACAGCGGGACAAATTGAGACTCTTGTCTTCCGCAATGGGATCAAATGGGGAGCGGCCTATCGTGGCAGGGACAAGACGTTCTGGTTTGGAGGGACGGATGGGCTCTGGCACATCGTCCGCGGCAAGCCTCTTCAGGTTGCGCTCCCTAAGGAGCTTGCGGAACAGGCTTTCTACCTGCAGGCGATCACGGAGGACCACGCCGGCGGACTTTGGATCTCGTTCTTACGGTTTGGCCTGTATCGATACGAGGACGGTATCTGGACCCGCTGCGGCCAGAACAAGGGCTTACCCGCGGGAGGACCTTTCGCTGAGTTCACTGATAGCCTCGGGCGCGTCTGGTTCGGTTACTCGAGCGCAAAAAAGAACCGGCTCGCCATGTGGGATCGAGGCCAGGTCCGGCTCTTTGGTCCCGGCGATGGCGCGCCGGCGGGTAATGTCACTGCAATCTCCGGGCGCGGGCCCGACGTCTGGGCTGGAGGTGAATTCGGGCTGGAGAAATTCGACGGCAAGCGATTCCACGCCATCCACGCTGTGGATGACGACTGGCTCCTTGGAATCACCGGAATCGTGGAAAGAGCCAATGGCGATTTGTGGCTGAACGGCATTTCTGGAATCTTTTACATCAGTCAGACCGAGATCGCTAAAGCTCTCAAGGATCCCTCCTATCGCGTCAGAGGGGAGCACCTTGGAGCCCGGGAAGGACTGCCGGGTATTGCGGATCAGATCCGGCCGCTAAAGACGGCGATCGAGGGCAGCGACGGACGGCTGTGGTTTTCCCTGACATCCGGCCTGGTGTGGCTGGATCCCAATCGTGCGCAACACCAGGCCACCGTACCTCCCGTAGCCATTCAATCGGTTTCAGCGGACGATAAGAACTACGAGGCGGACTCCCGACTAACCTTTCCGGCGCGCACCTCAAGCGTGGGAATCAGTTATTCAGCCGTCAGTCTGTCCGATCCGGAAGCGATTCGCTCGCGAGTGAAGCTGCAGGAAACGGATGACACCTGGCATGAGGTGACCACGGGACAGCCGGTGACCTATCGCAATCTCCCACCTGGCCACTATCATTTCGGCGTCGAGGCCTCGAATACCGATGGCGCGTGGTCAGGCAAGGTCGCAAACCTGGATTTCACCATCTTGCCGGCCTGGAACCAGACAAGCTGGTTCCGTGCTCTCTGCGTGGTCGCTCTAATCGGATTACTCTGGGCGGTTTATCAGCTGCGTCTTCGCCAATTACGACAGCAGTTCGCCGCTGGGCTGGAAGCCCGTTTAGGCGAGCGGCTGCGCATCGCCCGAGAACTGCACGACACCCTGCTGCAGAGTTTTCAGGGCGCGGTTTTTCAATTCCAGGCCGCACGGAAGTTGCTGCTCCGCAATGCGGACAACGCAATGCAGGTCGTGGACGAGGCGATTCAAGCCGCGGTGGAAGGCATTACGGAGGGCCGGAATGCGATTCAGGACTTGCGTCCCGAACCAGCCGCGCAGCGCAACCTTGCGGAATTGCTGAAAGCCACAGGCCGTGAGTTGGCCGAGGCTCACGAACTGAAGGAGAACATTCTGAACTATGAGGTGATTGTTGAAGGGAAGCAACAGGATTTGTCGCCGATGTTTCAGGATGAGGTCTACCGGATCTCCCGTGAGGTGATCCGGAATGCCTTCACGCACGCCGCTGCCAGCCACATCGAAGTGGAGATCCGTTACGATCACGATCAGCTTCGGTTGCGCATCCGCGACGACGGCAAAGGGATTGAGCCCCGATTCCTCGAAGCCGGTGGACATCCCGGACACTGGGGCATACAGGGGATCCGTGAGCGGGCACAGCGAATTGGGGCGCGCCTGGATTTCTGGAGCGAGATGGGCGCGGGCACCGAAGTGCAGCTAATGGTCCCCGGAAACATAGCATATGAAAAGCACCGTGATGGCCATCGATTCCGCTTCTTCCGCAGGACAGGTCGAGATGACTAGCGCTCCCGGTATGATTCGAATCCTCGTGGTGGACGATCATGCGCTCCTCCGCAAGGGCCTTGCGGCCGTGGTCAATGCGGAGCCTGACATGAAGCTGGTTGCGGAAGCCTCCAATGGAGAGGAGGCTATCGAAAAATTCCGGGCGCATCGTCCGGATATCACCCTGATGGATCTTCAAATGCCCGGACTCAACGGGATTGAGACGACCAATCGGATTATGAGTGAATATCCGAATGCGCGGATTATTGTGCTGACGACCTATCACGGCGATGCTCAGGTGCTGCGCGCCCTTCGGGCCGGCGCCCGCTCTTACATACTGAAAGGACACGATCGGGAACTTATCGAGACGATTCATGCGGTCGTTGAGGGACGCAGGAAGATCCCGCCGGAGATTGCCGCGGAGCTTGCCGACCACGCCACGGATGATGAACTGAGCGCCCGCGAAATTGAGGTTCTGCAACTGATTGCAGCTGGGAATTCCAACAAGCAGATCGCCGATCTCCTGTTCGTCGCCGAGGCAACCATCAAAAGCCGCATCACCAACATCCTGTCTAAGCTCGGCGCCAGTGATCGAGCACATGCTGTCACCATTGCCCTCAGGCGCGGCATTATTGAGCTCTGATCATCCAGAAGTATGACCTCTGCTCCGACTTTCAGTGCTTCCTTAGCCGTTGCGACTGCCGTACCCTCCCTGAGGGAGGACTCTTGCAGCGACTGTTCTCAACCTTTGCGAATGGCTGGCCGGGCTTCGGCCTTCTCATTCAACGACTCGTCACGGGGATCGCTCTGTTCTACAGCGGGATGGCGCAACTGAAAACTCCGACGGCCGGCCTGATAGTCCCCGAAATAACCGGGGCTGTCCTGGGGCTATTCATTCTGACTGGCCTATGGACCCCGCTTGCGGGCGCGCTCGTCGCAGTTGTCGAGGTGTGGGTCGCGTTGTCAAGAGCGGGTGACGCCTGGATCCCGATCATCCTTGCCATCCTGGGCGGCACTTTGGCAATGATCGGCCCCGGCGCATGGTCGATCGATGCCCGCTTGTTCGGAAGAAAGCATATTGCCGGTTGACAATATGTGCCGATTCGGCTTCGCCCTTCCTCCAAAAGTCGGACCTGAAGATAAACCATAGTACGGTTGAGAATCGTTCCATCGCGTCTTGTCTGCGCACCTTTTCCGATTGCATAGTGATTCTCGTAATCGGCGCTCCTTCTCCCCGGACCAGTCCCCATCAGACGGCGCTGAAAAGCATGGATACCCGGAGCAGCACATGTGGGCCCATCGAGAGAACACAGTTGGAGGGCGAAATGGGTCTCTTTCAGACGGAATCTCCTCTCAGGAATGGCACAGGTTCAACGTCCACGGTTGGCCATCAACTCGAGTCTTCGACGAGCTCGCAGGGCGCACCCATCGTCTTCATCGTTGACGGGGACGAATCCTTCCGTGAATCACTGGCACCGCTGATCGCTCGTGAAGGCTGGCGGCCGGAGACCTTCAAATCGGCCGAAGACTTTCTCCGCCGCCGACTGGAACTTGTTGCGAGTTGCCTGATCCTTGAAGTCTCTCTTCCGGGCCTCAGCGGTCTCGACTTACAGAAGCATCTGGCCGCAGAACGTCCTGGCATCCCAATCATTTTTCTCACTGCCCAATGCGACCTGGCCGTGACGGTCCAGGCAATGAAAGCCGGGGCCGCGGAATTCTTCACGAAACCATTCCGTGAAGAAGAACTGCTGAGCGCCATGCGAGGGGCGTTGACACAAAGCCGCGTCGCTGTCGCTCACGCCGTCGAGAATCGAGCGCTGCGGAAATGCTATGCATCGCTCACACGCCGCCAACGACAGGTCATGGCATTGGTATCTTCCGGGTTGTTAAACAAGCAGGTCGGCGGCGAGCTTGGCATCAGTGAGATAACTGTGAAGGCACATCGGGGTCAGGTAATGCGCAAGATGCGGGCCGATTCCCTTGCAGGTTTGGTAAGAATGGCGGGGAAATTGGGCGTAGCCACGGGTCTCGGAATGCCCATGTTCCGGCACGATGGCGAAGGCGGCTGGTCTGCCGAGCGCGAGTTGCATGGATTCCTCAGCTCCGTCATGAGTTTGGTTCCCCCTGGTCAGGCCAAATCAGCATAAGCAGACACCTCAACTTCGATCGCTCAACGAGGCAGGGAAACGGACCGAGAGCCGCTACTGGCGTTGTGTCACTTGTCGGCTCGAACAGGCAGGCAGTAGCGGCCGCTCGATACATCGGCAGGCGAGGCCGAGCCAAACGCTCTGGCCCGGCACCAGGGGCAGGCTCGATCGAAAAAGCGCTCTATACCGCGAAGGCGCAGGCTACCCGTGAGAATCCACCTTCGCGGAGGCTTCAGGCCGGCGCTAATCAATCACCGGGAGCCAGAAGCCTCATTCGTCGTTCTCCAACTGCTTCACGCACTGAACAAGTATCGCCGCAGTGTGCGGTTCCCCCATCTCGGTGTTAAGCATCGCGTGATACAGGGGGGGATCCGGCCATTTCAGATCGAGATATTGCCGGACGAACGCGGCTCGCGCCTGATCTGTTGTGTCGATCTGTTCGATTGCCTTCTTCTCGGTTGCTCCTCCCGCGATCAGCCTGCGGATCTTATGGTCGCGAGACGCATACAGAAATACCCGGAGGACGTCCCTGCGATTACGCAGGAAATACTGTGAACCTCGGCCGACAATCACCGCAGGGCCGCTGGAAAGGGCAGTCTTGACTGCAATCTCCGAGACTGTTGCGATCCGCCGCGCATCCAGCATGTGCAGCCGGTGGGTGGGGGGCAGGCCTCCCTCAAACGCACCCCGAAGAAAGTCTTTGAAAATCCTGTATACGACAGGATCGGTTCGCCATTCCCTCCGCTCCACTGCCTGTGGCGTGCTATCGGTCAGTCGCGCGATTTCCTCTGTCAACCGTCCGTCCCACAAACTCCATCCAAGGAGACTGGCGACCGAAATCGCAATTTCGGATGCACCGCATCCAAACTCGCGCTCAATTGTGATGGCTTGAATCATCATGGCTCCTCAGCCCACCGCAACATCCCCGCCCGCTCCGGGATCATTCTTCTTCAGGAAAAACGCGAGCACGAACATAACGGCGCAAAGCACGCCCAGCACCCAGAATGTGTCCATGAAGGAGAGAACATGAGCCTGTTGATTGACCAGACCGTAAAACCGCGCAATCGCCTGGTTGTGTGCGTCTACGACGCCGAGTCCGGACTGGTGCCTGATGCTGTTTGTCAGACCCTGGAGCGCCGCGCGATACGCCGGTGCGTCAGGCACAATATGACCGACCAGGATTTGCTGGTGATACTGCGAACGCCGGGCGATCATCGTCGTTACGATGGAAGTGCCGATGCTGCTGCCAATGTTGCGCATGAAATTGACCATACCCGAGACACTGTTGCCCTTCTCTGCCGGGACCCCGATATAGCCGGCCGCCGTTATCGGAACAAACAGAAACCCAATGCCCACTACCTGCGCGCAGCGCAGCCACATGGCAAAGTCGAAGCTGATATTTAGGTCGATGTGATATGCGGAATAGATCAAACCGATCGCCAGGCATAACCAGCCTGCTGCAATCAGAAAACGTGCCTGAACCTTCGAGGTGAGGCGCCCCACGACCGGCATCATCAGCAACAGGACGAATCCACTCGCGGACAATACCAGACCCGCAAGTTCAGCGGTGTAGCCCAGCAGCGTCTGCAAAAATTCCGGGATCAGCACCAGCGTGCTGAAAAGCATGACGCCCATCATGAACATCATCAGATTAGCCGCAGCAAAGTTGAAGCTTCTGAACATGCGGATATCGATGATGGGGTCCTTGCGGTACCACTCCCAGATCACCAGCGCCGACAGGCAGACTGCCGCCGTAATGGCGAGCGTGAGAATGAAATGGGATCCGAACCAGTCATCCTCCTGGCCCTTGTCCAAAACGATCTGGAGAGACGCCACTCCGAGCGTCAAAAACGCAATACCGATGTAGTCTACTCGGATACCGCCCTTTTTCGCGCGGCGGGCATGGGGTGGGTCGTGCACCAGGGTATAGGTCATGTATAGGGCAAGGAGAGCAATCGGCAGCTTGATGAAAAAAATCCAGCGCCAGGAATAGTTATCGGTAATCCAGCCTCCCAGCATGGGCCCGATTGTGGGGGCGAGAACCGCCGTAATGCCGTAGAGGGCAAATGCAAGGCCGCGCTGCTCAGGGGGGAACGTATCATTCAGGATTGCCTGCGCCATCGGCTGGAGTCCACCCCCTCCAATTCCCTGGATCGCGCGAAAGAGCAGCAAGAGCGGAAGAGTGGGCGCGAGCCCGCAGAGCAGGGAGCTTACCGTGAACACGATCAGTGACAGTATGAAATATCGTTTGCGACCGATAACTTCCGCGAGCCACCCGCTCACCGGAAGCACAATCGCATTGGCCGCAAGGTAGGAAGTAAGCACCCATGTGCTGTCATCGTAGCTGGCGCCGAGGTTCCCAGCGATGTACGGCAACGCAACATTTGCGACGCTGGTGTCCAGCACTTCCAGGAACGCGGCCATCGACACGGTAATGCCGATGACCCACGGATTCACCCGCGGGAGAGAGAAGCCCCGGTCTGCAGGCACACTCGCCGCAGCGGCGCTCATCGCAGGTAGACCTTCACGTCCACGTTCATGCCGGGCCGGAGGTGATGATCACGGGTTTCGCCTGGGTCGAGAACGATCTTTACGGGAACTCGCTGAACGATCTTGACATAATTGCCGGTCGCGTTTTCCGGCGGCAACAAACTGAAGATGGGGCCGGTTCCCCCCGCGATACTGTCGACATGACCGCTATACGTGTGGCCGGTTGAATCGAGCTCAATCCGCGCCTTCTGGCCGACCCGCATGTGCTTCAGCTGTGTCTCCTTAAAGTTCGCTGTTATCCATACCTGATCAAGGGGAACCACAGTGAGCAGCTGTTCTCCCGGGTCGACATTCAATCCGACGACAACCTTTTTGGTCACCTCGCCCGTCACAGGAGCAATGATTTTGGTGTATCCCAGATTCAACTGCGCCTGCTCCGCCGCCGCTTGCTTCTGGTTCACATCCGCCACTGCCGCCCGCGCTCTGGCGCGCGTTGAGGCAACGCGCTGTGGGCCGGCCTCGGCATCCTGGTAGCGCGCCTCCGCCCCGGTCAGGCGGCTGTGCGCTTCCTGTACGGCCTGTTGGGCAGCGGCTTCGTCTGCTTCTGCCGCGGCTATGGCGGCGACATCAGCCGCCGCGGCGGCATAGGCATGGTCGTAGACCTGTTTCGGCACCTCCTGCTTCACAAGCAGCAGACGATACCGGGTGACGTCATCCTGGGCCTTGACATTCTCTGCCAGCGCCTCCAGGACGCGTGCATGAGCGGCGGCGGCTTCCTTCTCCGCTGCCTGAATGGCCGCTGCCGCGTCCGCGATATCCGAGGAGGCAAACTTCAGACGACTCACTGTATCGACGGAGGAAACCGGCACGTCGATGTTCAGACCCATCGCGGTAGCTTCGGCTGCCTCGAGTGTTGCTTGTGCTCGTTCCAGAGCTACTTCATAGTCTTCGGGATCGATCTCAACAAGCGTGGAACCTTTTTCAACCCATTGGTTGTCGCCGACGTCGACTTTCTTGATATATCCGGGAATGCGGGCGCTTACAGGGTAGAGATGGACGTCTACCTGTGCATCGTCAGTGGATTCGAAGCCGGAGAGATAATGCCAGAAGAAGACGCCCGCCACAGCGAGCACAAGAACCGACGCCAGCAGGATCCAGCGCCTGCGGGAACGTCTCTGTGGATAGGCTGAGACAAGGACGTCATCTCCCGTGGCGCTGGCGGCTGGCGTGCTCGCTCCCGCTGGGCCGGGTGTGTGATTTTGCTCAGACATGGTCAATCTCCCCCCAGATACTCTGCGTACTGGGATTCTGCGACTCCTGTCGCTCTCGCCAAAGAAATTTTGGCCAGGTTATAGCTGTAAAGGCTGGCAATGTAGGCATCGTTGGCGATTGCCAGCGCATCCTGGGCCTGAACCACTTCAACGTTGTCGGTAACACCCGAACTGAATCGATCGCGAGATTGTTCCAGATTCTCAGTGGCGAGCGTTACAGCGCTCTTCTCGACGGAGACTTCCTGCGCCGCCGACGTCAGATCGAGATAGGCGTCGCGAACCTCCTGATCGATCTCGGCTCGCATGTCTTCCAGTCGCTGTTCTTCCTGTGTGAGCGCCGCATCGGCCCGGAGAACGTCCCCGTGCACTCTCCCCCCTTGAAAAATGGGGATGCGGAGCGTAACAGCCGCATCCACCGTGCCGTGCGACGAACCGGGGTTGACACCCGCCAGGCCATAGTTCACTTCTGCCCCGATCGATGGATACCGCTCGGCAGAAGCGGCTTGTTTTGCCAGCTCTGCCGACCGGACACGATTCTGCTGGCTCCGAAAATCCGGGCGCGCCCTGTAGGCGCCCTCGATCGCCTCATCGAGACTCGAAGGCGTCAGCTCGTGGTACGGAACGCGGGTGGTGATCTCAAACGGCTGCCCCAGAGGCAGGCCGATCGCCCGCGCCAGAACGAGCTTCTCCTTTGCCAGATCATTTTGTGCACTGATGACCTTCTGCTCGCGTGACTGCAGTTGTACCTGAGATCGCAGAACGTCCACGGCTGAAGCAAGGCCCGACGTCTTCTGATCGGATGCCTGCTGAAACAATGTTCTGGCGGTGTCCCGCTGTGAGGTGACTGACTTAACCTCCGACTCGTCGGCGATAACCAGCAGATAATTGGAGACGATCACAAGCACGACAATTTCGCGCGCATCCTTAGCGTTGAGATCTGCCGACTCCAGCTGCGCCTGCGAAGATCGCATCCGCTCGATCGATCCCCAATCGAAAACCGACTGCGTGAGGTACGCCCGCGAGTCAAAAACGCCAAATGGTCCAATAATCGGAGGTACTCCCGGAATCGAGAGACCGAAAGCGGACTTCAGATCGATTTGATGGACTCCAAAGCCGGTTTCGGTCACCACATTGGGAAGCAGTTCGCTGAGCGCCTGCCAGCGCAGTCCCCGCGCGCCGGTGACAGCATCTGTGGCGAATACTCCGCCGAGGTTGTGCCTTAGCCCCAGGTTGACTGCGTCGTCGAGAGATAACTCCACCGGTACTGCGCTGACTTTTCCCGACGGAACGCCTCCCAGATACGGATCCCGGGAAAGGGTGCGATCGTTCACCTGCCCGGCCTGGACGGCTGTTCGCGGCGTTCCCGTTATTTGGGCCAGAGCAATGGGGTTGTACGGAGCAGGCGTGGCTGGCGTGCTGTTCTGCGCCAATACCATCAACCCTCCGTACAGCGGAGCAGTAAGCAGCATGGCTTTCGCACAGGTTCGAAACCGCATTGCAACTCCTCTCCCGCCGCTCCAGTACCATCACCTCGTCCTGGATGGCGCACTTCCCTCTTCCTCGGCCCCTGACCTGCTGCCGACAAGCCCCGCGACTGCGAAGCCAGGGATGATGGCTGTCATGGCCAGTTAACAGCGCGCAAGCAATTAGACGCTTGCGGTACTAAAGGCCGTTGATATACCGCCTTCCATTGCGACGCCTGACTCCACGGCATTTCCTGTGCGAGTGACAAGCATCCCCGACTAAGGAGCCGACTCGCCCAGTCCCCCGCCATGTTCATGTGATCAAAGAGGGAAGGCGAAAAACAATTGGACGATGGTATAGCGATACTTTGGTATCGAACTCCAATTCCCTTCCGCTCTTCTTTCGGGACACTGCCCGCTGATACCAAGGTACCGATCAATACCTTTGCTCAATGGTCTTCTCTGTGTCGCTGTGGCTTAATCCATGCAGAGACGGGCCCGAATTCCGGTACTCGAAAGGGAGAAACGACAATGAGCGCGTCGGCACAGGGGATCGACACACACACCACTTCCGCAATGTCGTGCAATCAACCCGATGAAATCCTCGTGGCCGAGGCTATCGGTGGAGATTCCTGTTCGTTTGAGGTTCTCGTTCGGCGGTATCAGCGACGGATTCTGGCAGTGGGCTGCAGAATGACGGGTAGTTTCAGCGATGCCGAGGACATCGCCCAGCAGACCTTCATGAAGGCGTTTCTCGGACTTCCCAGGTTTCAGAGAAAATGCTCCTTTTCCACGTGGCTGACCAGCATCGCGATCAACGAAGCACGCATGTGGAGAAGGAAGAAATCCAGACTCCGTGAAGTTCTGCATCCTGGCGTCGGTGGCGAAGAGGATGTAGCGCAACCCCTGGAGATCGCAGACTCGACACCGGACCCGGAATCCAGCTACTCGGAAAAGGAACGACGTATCGTCCTATTCGGGAGGGTGACCCGGTTGAACCCGGCTCTGCGCAGTGCAATGGAGATTTGCGATCTGCAGGAAGAGTCGACTACGGCAACGGCTTTATTGCTGGGTATAACCGTTTCGGCTGTCAAATCGCGCAGGAGCCGAGGACGGGCAGCCCTCCGCAGGGCACTCGCTCCTTACCGTTCCTGATCCACGTCAGAAAGACGAACAATAACGAATGGTCAGAGCCGCATCCTTTTATCACAGGACGGTGTTTCCCCCCCCCTCGGAGAACACCGAAAGGCGGCGGTAGGTGATCGGGTTAAAGTCGGCCATAAGGGATGGGCTTAAGACATAGCCGCTGCAGGAAGAGTTAGCCTCTGTGGTAATGAGCCACGTCTTGAGCGGAGAATAACCAGAACAAGTGACTGCACTGGACCGGCTCGGGTGATTGGCTACCACCCTAACATGCAATCACCGGTCCTGAACATCAACCGGGCGCTCTTCGTCTTGCACGGCCACACATCGGTGGTCGAGGGGGAACGTGCAGAACAAATCAGCTGCGACGATTACATACGTCGACATCAACTCCGGGCTTTCCCGCAAGCTGACTTCTATCCACTGGGCATCGTCGAGTAATCGGGCCGGGGTGGCGAGCACAGGGCCTCACACCGGCGGCTGATGTAGGCCTGAGCATCTGCCTCTCCACACACGTGCCGCGTGCCGGGGACACTGGCTGATTCAGGTTCCCATCGCAAAACCGTGAGCCGGGACTCACCACATTCAATGACAAACCAGTGGAGCGGATTCGTAGTCACAACGCCACAGATCTCACAGCGAAACTCCCGGAGTGACGACATAAACCTCCTTCGGAACAGCAATCCCGGCCAGTTGCACACTGCGTTAGGGAACGTCGCGTCTATTTCCTGCTACCGCGCGATCCAAGGCGTCTCAAGACAAATTCCTGCAGCAAACCGTTGGCGACTCGTCCGCCGGCTCCGATCAGAGCACTTTTAAAAACGAGACTACCGCCGCGCTCCTGGGATGGGTAATACGCATTCGCGATCGCTCCGGAAGCCAGGTCGCCTCCGATTCCCGAAACGTTGATCTGGCGGCGGCCATTGTCGCCGTAGGTTAGAAGCGGACTGGAAAGAGCATGCAGCAGGCGGGACCACGTTGTCCCTGTGCCCTGATAGAAATACCGCGGGTCCTGGTGCAGAATCGAAGGCAGCAGAGCGTCTCCAATAAGAACATTCGTGTAACCGCCGGCGAATGTGGATCCCAGCCGTTGGCCATACCCCTCCACCCCCTCGCGATAGTCGGGATAATGCGCTGCCTGATAGATTGTGGCATTCAAAGCAAAGCCTGCAATCGTTACCGGATCTGTGAGAGCTTTCCATGCCAGCTGGAATTTTAGCTTTACGGTTAATGGCATAGGATTCCGGTCATAGGCAACGTAAAAGTTCGGAATGACTCCAAGAACGCGCTGCTTTTCTTCAGCCTGTACCTCGTCGGTTGCTACCTGCTCCGGAGTGAGAGCGGTGACCGAAACCTCGACTATGGCGGGACGCAGCTGAACGCCGGTTGTCAGAAAGTACTGGCCGGGGATGAGAACAAACGGCTTTGATATCCAACTCGCAAAATCCCGCATGCGGACAGTCACGTGCCAGTCCGATCCCGGAGGTACCCCCGCGAACTGAAAGAAACCGTTGCTGTCGCTCGTCGTTGTCAGGTGATGCTCTGGATTGGAACTACCCAACACCACGCTGGCGCCCGGAACCACGCCTCCATTGACATCAAGCACCGTGCCGATAACGGTCGCAGGCTGCGGTGCAAGCGCAGAAATCTCTTGCCCGGCGCCGAACGCGTGAACGAATACTCCTGCCACGAACAGAAAAATGATCATTCCAGGAAACCGATACAGAATCATTGTTGTTACTCCCTCCCAACTGGCGCACATTCCCTCCACCTGCACGGTGACGGCCGCGCAAAAAAGCAGCCCCGCTTCACCAAAACACCCGCCTCTCTAATCGTGTGCGAAGAACTACGGACGGTCTATTGGACGAATGTGTTGATCGATACCTACGTGTCGATCCAGGTTAAGTGCTGGCACCAGCGATCTCCCTGGCCTGCAAGAGTCCGATGTGATGATCGCGTCATAACCGAACGCTTTGTTGGAGATTGAGATCGTGCACGCCGGAGAGCGCGCGGGAATGCGGCGGGTTCATCGGAGCAGGTCAATCCGAACCGCTGTTCGATCGATGGCCCCTCACGTGCGTCATCGTCGGCTGGCCGCAGTCGGAGGTCAAGTAAGAGGGTTGTCTACGCATTCTCCCTCGCTCGCCGTCGCCGTTACCAACGGCCGCTGTAAAACATGCGACCGTCGAACCGTTTGTTTAATCGTAATAGGAGACGGGCCGGATTAGACGTGCGACCCTTTGCCCCAGCGAAGAGGCTTCTCTTTTTCTGAAAGGGAGTTCCTAATGTGATCGACAAACTGGCAGACGCGGGACTGGCGACATTCAACATTGCCGTCGATGCGGTGGACATCAAGCCAGGGCTGCCCAAAGCGTTGGCGCCGATTCGCAAGCAGTTCGATTACCTGATCCGGAAACAGTATGACTACGGATATTCCATCTTCCTCAACATCAACATCTGCCGGAATAACCTCGACGATGTTCGTCAACTGACCGAGTTCGCTCATAACCTCGGCATCGCGACCGATTACCACATCAACGAATCGCCGCCGATCCGGCAGGACGAGCACTTCAAACACGGGGAAAACAATGTCACCTACATCACCACGGACGACTGGCCGGCGGTTGAAGAAACGATCCAGTGGCTGACTGAAAAGAAGGACTCCGGCTACAAGATGGTTAACTCCAATACGCGGCTCTGGCAGATGGTCGGCTTTATGAGGGGAAATCATTTTCCGTGGAACTGCCGCGCCGGACAAAACTCCATGACCATCAGGGTTGACGGGACCCCGGCACCGTGTTTCCCCGTGTACATGGCTAATTATGACTGGGGCGTTGTCGTCGCTCACAAGTTCGACACCAAGCAGCTCGACCACCAAAAGGAAAGCTGTCAGACGCACTGCTTCTCCACTCTCAACCATATCCTTGGCTGGTGCTACAACGATCAGTGGGTTATTAAGTATTTTTTCAAACAGCTGGCATACGGGTTCCAGGGGGTACACGGCCAGTTGCAAATGCTTCCCGAAATTCGTCCGGCTCGGTAAGCCGAATGCCGAGTTTGACAGCGTGCTTGGGAGAACGGGTAAGTCTCTGGACGATCTGCGCGAGTATGTGGCGATTCATCCGGAATTGAGACGCGCGCTCTACAAAGTGCCTCATCGCGCCGGCGTAGCGGGAACCGCTGCACAGTTTGCCTGGCATGTCAGCGACCTGATCGATCGCGACGACGCCCCGAGCGGCCGGCGGCGCTCGGTAGCCGTAATGGAGGTGGGCGGATGAGAACGTTGGACGAAATGCTGGCGGACGCGGTCTGCGCGGTACTGCAATTACTCCTGGTCGTCGCGCTCGGTTTGGCGATCCGCAGAACTGTGAGATACCTTGCTCCGCGACCTTCCCCGGCGGTCCTTCCGTCCGGGGAAGACATTCCCTCCGATAACTGACGGCGTACGATTGGAACCGTTCCGCGAACGGGGAGAAAACTGTCATGCAGCAGCTTCTGGTGGGCCTCGACGTAGGCTCCACGACCGTCAAGGCCGTCGTGGTTGACTCGGGAACGGATGCCATCCTCGCAGGATTATCAGCGACACGAAACGCGTCAGCCGGAAATGGTACTTGAGTCTCTGGGGCGCATGGAGACTGAAGCCGGCGTGGCGCGGGAAAACACGCGAATCTTCGTCACGGGGTCCGCGGCGGCACGCTGGCCGAAATGATCGGCGCCAAATTTGTCCAGGAAGTGCATGCTGTGGCGCTGGCGGTCGAGAACCTGCACCCTGAGGTCTATTCCGTCATCGAGCTGGGAGGCCAGGACGCGAAGATCATCGTCTTCAAGAACCATGCGGAAACGGGACGCAAGAAAAAACGTCCGTCGCCAGCCATGAGGAACTGGAGCAGTTCCGACCAGACCCTTCCCGGCGGTTCCACCTCGACCAAGGCTGTACTGCTGGGCACGGACGGCGAGATCCTCTGCAAGGCCTATCAGCTCTCGAATGGCAAGCTCGACGCCCAGCCCGCCAGGAATCCGTCTTTCTGGATACGCAATACGCAAATAGACCGCGAATATAAGAAAGCCGGCGGCTTCTGGCTGCCCCGGAACGATCGCAGCGAAACAAGAGTCGGTCCCGCGGCACGGCTGTTCTTACCATCGAGTACAACGATTATCGTTTTGCCGATGCCGCGACGATCCAACGTCTCCCCAGGGTTGCTCCTGCGCTCAGGCAAAGTACCCACGGTAATTGAGGATAGGCGATTCGCCAGCCCAAACTGTCGATGACGATGACAGGAAAAGTGGTCACCGCGATTCCCTCTGGAAGCCTCATGGTTTGCAGGCATTCTGGTTTACGTCATGCCCGATCTCCTCCGGCCCAGCGTCGGCAAAAGATCGGGATCCGAGGTCCGCGGCTGGTTTCACGCCGTTTGGAGGAGGCACACGGAGCACTGCGGAAGCCGGGCTCTCGGATTTGCCAGCCCGCTTCGGCGGTCGAACGATGCCAGCCGCAACACTCTTGCCCGGTATCGAAATGATTTCAGCGTTGCAAATATCCACGTCAATAGGATGGTCAGAACCCGATTGTAGACACAAACCCAGTGACAATGCGAGTCAGCACTCGCTCCGCAGCATGAGGAGAGAGGACACCATCTTCTTACAGATGTCAGCGATAGCCTGCGAATTCGGAGAGCTGTAGTCGTCGAAAGCTTGCTGTAATCGCCGGATGGAATCATCGCTGATGCGCGCGGGCGCCTGCTCCTCGTTTGCGATCCATGCGGCAATGTGCATCAGTTCATCGCTGTATTCGGTTAGAAACTGGTTGACACCCTGATTTTGCTGCTGGGTCAATCCGGAGTAGATCTCTCGCCGCCCACGACGGGAGAGAAGAGTGAGTTCGAGCAGGTAGATCGAGCGCAACGCCGGCTGAGCTCTCTGGATCCGCTCACATTCGCCAACGTCCTTCTCGCGTCGATGCCGAAACTCAAATTCGAACCGCGCAGCGTCCGTCTCCGATTCCAGACTGGCAAAGTTTTCGTTGATCTGACTGCGGAGGCGGCCGATCTGTGAAGCAGCAATCGCGCTCCCGCGTACCACGGGAGAAACGCCGAGTTGTGCCAGCATCCGAACGTTCCGTACCAGCAGTTTCTGCAGTTGCTCCGCGTCACTCTTCGTTCCGAATCGATCGAAGATAAAACCCATCGCGAGAATACCCAATAACACGCCGGCTACCTTATCTCGCGCGATCGTGAGGTCGGTCTGGACCCGGGAGTCCTGCAGGTTCACGAAGTAAAAGGCGAGCGCCACCTGTACGCCAAAAAAGGAGAGCCGCGGGCTGGAGGTGGCGAACCACGCGGCGATCGCGGTCCCCGCGGCAAAGAAGAGAGCAAACCCAAAGACGCTGTCGATCCCCGGCAGGATCAGAATCTGCGCCGAAATCCCCAGGACCAGCCCTCCAAAAACAAATCCGGCGAGGCGGAGAGATTGCGCCTGGACCGAAGTGCCAATGGTGGTCAGCGCAGTGACGATGCAGGTAATCACAGAGGTCTGGCCGATGCCCGGCCAGTCGACCGCATTGTAGAACACATAACAAGCGGTGGCCGCCAGGCATCCGGCAAGAGCGAAGCGCACATATTCCGGGTTTTGGAATGCATCAGGGAGAAACAGAGTGCGCCACCACTCGCGCTCTGGCGCGTTATGGTCACCTTTAACAGTCTCGTCGCGTTGAAACACTTCGGTGATGAGAGCGACGGTTCGTTCCATCTCCTGAAGCATGGGGAAGCCAGAGGAAGGCTGCCCTTCGAGCACAGCAGGATATCCAGAAATACCCCCTGACACGCGGAGCTCCGTTCGGATTAGTCCGAGCCTCCCGGAAAGTGCGCGCAGGCGGATCGCGTCATCGTCGCCGGCTTTAGGGCGAGTTTCTCCAAGACTCGCAGCAAGACCAATGAGCCGACCCGCCAGCGCAATCAGTGCGGCGCGCTGCGCCCGCCGTGTCGGGTCCAGGCCCTGGCGCTGTAACGCCATTCTAAGTCGCCCGGTGCCGGTCATATTGTATTGAAGAACTTTGGCGAGGGTCGACTTCGGTGGGCGGCGCAGACCGGCAATGCTCTCCGCTGTCTCCTGCACCGCGAGCAACAGATCATCAACGGAAGTGATGAGCGGATCGGAGCGATCGAAGATGCGGTAGAGCGCCTCGGTTCCCAAAGTGACGCCGGCACCGACGGCGATGATCACGATTGGCCAGAGCGTTCCCTCCACCTGCACCTGGCTCGGCAAGGAGCGGTCCCATATCGGCTGGACGATGCCAATCGGAATGGCGAAGGCCAGCGCGGCTGCATAGTTAGTCGTCGTGCGCATGACGAAAAAGATCAGATACAGGCTCCCGATTACCCAGAAGAAATGAGTAATGGGGTAGCCGCGGAACAGCATCATCCCGAGCAGGGTATAGAGACTCGCGCCGACAAATGCAAGGACCAGGATTCGCCCACCGCGCCAGGTAGCGGCGAGATTTTCGCGAGCCAGGAGAATCGCATACAGAGCAGCCAGGAACGCGTTAGGAATGCGGAAGGTCACTACGATGAGCATGACCAGCGTAGCCGTGACCGTCATGCGAACAACCGTGTTGACGCGTCCCGGATACGGAGCAACTTCCCACCGGATGAATTCCCGAAACCACAGCCAGGAGGCACTTCTGCCGCCTGGCTGGTGATGGAGTTGCGTGGCTTCCGTGGCCATATTAAGGCTTCCGCTTGTATCCGCGGATCACTACTACTGCAGATTCCGCCAGACGAATGTCAGAGGGCGGTGACTGAATCCGGATGCGGACGGAATACCGGCTGGCCAGACGTACCCAACTCAGAGTGCGTTCTACGTCGGGCAGGCCGGACGTAAATCGGCCGAGAATGGAAGGATCGGGTGTCACACCGTATCCGGTGCTCTCGACCACGCCCGTCAAGCGCAGGCCCGGTTCGGCCATAAGGTAGATGTCCGCAGTCATACCCGGTTGGATATGCTTCAGCTGCGTCTCGCGGAAATTCGCCAGCACCCACCACACGCGAGTGTCGATCAGCGTGAAAATCTGCTGCCCTATGTGGGCATAAGCACCCTCGGAAATGACAAGGTCAGTTACACGTGCATTGAAGGGAGCGTAGACGCGGCACTCGTTGTAGTTGTATTGGGCGTTGGCGATTGCGGCGGCCCGTCCCTGCCGTCGGGCCACGAGTGGATCAAGGGTAAGTACGCTCGACCGCGATTGCTGAAGCTGTGCCGTACTCTGCTCTGCCGAGGCCCTCGCCTCCGCCAGAGCGGCAAGCATGGAGATGAGGTGCGCTCGGTTGAGAGCCAATTGCGACTCAGCTTCGTGCACGGATTGCGCGCTGGCTTGCTCTGTCGTACGCGCCTGGTCCACCTGGTCGACGGTTACGAACTGTCTGGCGAGCAGAGGTTCGAGGCGGTGCAGGTTATTTTGAGAGTATGCCCACTCGTCCCTGGCTCGATCCAGCGCAGCCTCAGAGTGGGCGACGTCGGCCTCCGCCTCGCGGATCGAGGCTTGCGCTCGGTCGACGTTGGCGGTGGCGCTGCGGGTTGCCGCCCCGGAGGCAGTAACGGCGTGCTCCTCGGCCCCGATGCGCCGCTGTTCGTCCACTATCTCGCCTTCGAGGTTGGCCTGGTCCGACACTGCGTGCTCAAGTGCATATTCATAGGGGCGATCGTCGATTTCGAAAAGTAGGTCGCCCCGTTTAACGCGCTCGTTGTCGGCAACGTTCAGGTGCAGTATCGGCCCTTCGACAACGGGAGCGATCCCGATGTAGTTCGCAAAGACCTCTGCATCATCGGTCTCGGGATGCCGAGTCGAGACCCAGTAGACAGAAATCAGGCCGACGATTGCCAGCATAACCACGGCTGCGGTGACAACGCGACCGTACCAGTGAAGTCTCGCGAGGCGATTGTCCTGCTCGGGTTGGTCAGTGCCCCGGGTTGACATGGCGTGTACCTAGCTGTAGAAGAGAAGCCACAACACACAGGCGAAAAAGGTTGCCATGCCGAGATAGAAAAGTACCGGTGCGGCGATATGTTCAGCGATTGCATCGCGGGCAATCACGGCGCGTGCGCCCATCGCCAATAACAGTCCACAGGCGGAGCAGAAGATCCAGGCCGGGAAAAACGAGCCAAAGATGCTGTATTCCGGCGCGTGCGAGCAACCGACCAGGGATAACGGCGCCGCAAGAGATAGAGCTCCGAGCTGACGATATGAGCCTCTCCATCGGCGATCGCGTTCCATTGATTCATTCGTCATTCTTAGTGGACCTCATATTCGTTGGGTCCTGATCGGGAGACCCGCTTCTGCCTCTCAATTAAGGCATAGACCTGATGGCTTGATGTATTGGACGAAGGTATCGATCAATACCTTTGCATCGACTGATCGCGCTGGCGCGTGCGATGACGGGCGTGCTCGCGGCCGGCAAAGGGAGGCCGAGTCTCCTGAATTGCACCGCACACGGTCCTTCGCGACGGGGACCCGCCGACTTCCCTCGGGTGGCTGAAACCTTGACCTCTGGCTGCCAAACCGGTGGTGGGACGATGTCTGAACGTTCTTTGGTGTCGACCGATACGTTCGTCCAATAGATTCACTTCCGCGCTTCTGCCTTAATCGTTGGTGGGGGCGAAAGAAGTGTTTTCGAGTTCGGTGCACGCGGAGACTATGTGCATAGCGACACGCGGAATGGGTGCGTTTGTCAACGCGGAAACATCGTTCACCCCACAGCCGGGCGCTCGGCTCATCTGCGGAGTCGTAAGGACTCGAGGGGGCGGACATGCCTGTAGCGGCGCCGCGCTCGAGTAATGTTGGTTATACCCGTCACGGCTCACCAATGCAGGGGAATGATTGTGCAAGCGGACGCCCACACGACAAAGGCGTGGTCAGCGATTGCAGGCGTGTTGCCGGCAATGAACCGGAAGAAGCTTCGATTGACCGGACGAAATGCATCCTTGAATGCTCTGTTCTTGTTGCTGCTTCTCGGCTGTTCCGCAGCGCGAACTCTGGGACAATGTGCCGGCGAAGTATCTTCTCCAGAGGCTGCCGCCGACTGCGCCGCGCGCCAAACGCCTGGCGGGGGTAGAGCGATTCTCGATCCGCTTCACCCCTACACCTTGCCTGAACTGATCGACGTTGCCGAAGATCACAATCCCAGCACCCGCACGATCTGGGAGCGCGCAAAGCAGAAGGCACGGGAACTCGGTCTGGCGAAAGCCGCCTATTACCCGCAACTGGATGGTTTGGCTGTGCTGGGCGATGAGCGATTGATAAACCCATTCCCGAAGCCGCTGGCTCCTCGCGGCTACGTCATGGTCGAGGTGCCCACCGTTCGGCCTGAAGTCACTCTCCAATATCTCATCTTTGACTTTGGTAAACGCGAGGCGAGCGTGGGCTCCGCGAAGGCGGAGATGCTCGCCGCGGGTGCAGACGCCATCCAGATAAATCAAGCGGTGGCGTTTCACGTCGCCAGTGCGTATTACCAGCTGGTAACCGCCCAGGAGAGATTGCAGGCCGCTCAGGACACATTGCGAACTGCACAAACCACGCAGGACGCGGCTGAAAGCAGACTGAACAACGGCCTTGCAACTCTTCCCGATGTTCTCAACGCCCGAGCCGAAACGGCACAGGCAGTATTCGACGAGGAGTCCGCCGACGGAGACGAAAAGATTGCGCGCGTCGCGCTGACTGAATCGGTGGGAGCTGATCCGTCTCCGAACATAGTGATTGACAGCCAGAGAAGTGCTCCGTTGCCGGAGAGACTCACAATGTCGATCGAGGCGCTGATCGATCGCGCGATGAAGAATCGTCCCGAACTTATCGCGCAAGTTCTGCGAATTCGCTCCGCCGAGGCCCGCATTCGTGTAGCCCGGGCAGAGTACAAACCGCAGATCGCTCTCTCGGGATCGGTTGCGCAGACCTCCGTGTGGCCCACGTCAGATTATGGTCAACTCGGTCCCGCTAGCGAGCCTACCTGGTCCGTCGCACTCGGCATCCATTGGCGCATCTTTGATGGAGGTACCCGCAAGAACGAGCTGTTGATCGCCGAATCGAAACGCCGCGAGGCAGAGGACGAACTTACGACCAGACAGGACCAGACGACGCGTGAGGTCTGGACCGCTTACATAGCCTTCCGGACGGCACTGCGAAAGCACGATGCTGCTGTGGCGCTTCTCGAGTCCGCCAACGCGTCTTACTCGGCATCGCTCGAAGCGTACAAGTATGGAGTCAAGAATCTCGTCGATGTCGTTACCGCGCAGAAGCAACTGGCGGAGGCGCGACTATCCAGTGTCTCCGCACGGTCGGAACTGTTTCTTGAGGCGGTCAATCTTGAATTTGCTACAGGGAACCTGCTCAGGAATCAACCGCCAGCGACCACCCTTCAACCTCAGGACGGACACCGATGATTGATGGTGTTAAGCACTGGATCCGAATGGCGATGAGAGGTCAACAAATCCCAGCGGAGCGGAACATGCGTCTTATCGGGCGAAGGCGGGCTGTGAATATCCGGAATCGGATTAGCGAATATAAAACTGGCAATCCCCGTATGAGGTACCAGCGATGAGCGCCACGACTTTGGCATGTTCGCCACGACTCATGGCGAGCTCGTCAGCGTACGCCGCTTCCCTCGCTGGCAGAAGTGCGCCTCTTGGCGCTGCCGTGGTTCCGGACGGAGTCAACTTTAGTGTCTTTTCCCGTCACGCCTCTCATGTAGAGCTCCTCCTGTTCGACCGCGTCGAAGACGGAGCCCCATCGCGTGTCGTCGAGCTCTATCGCACGCTCGACTATTGGCACAGTTTCGTGCCGGACATCGCCGCGGGCCAGATGTATGGCTATCGCGCACACGGTCCGTTTGATCCGCCGAGTGGCATGCGTTTCGATCCAGCGAAGCTCCTGCTTGATCCCTACGGGCGTGGGATCGCCGTCCCGCCGAACTACAGTCGTGCTCTCGCGTCCGGCCCCGGAGACAACGCGGGGACAGCGATGAAAAGCGTCGTTCTCGATCCGGACGCTTACGATTGGGAGGGTGACACCCCCCTCCACCGGCCGGCTTCTCGCTCCATCATTTATGAAATGCATGTACGGGGGTTCACGCAGCACCCGAGTTCCGGCGTCTCGGAAAACAAAGCCGGAACCTACGCCGGCATCATTGAGAAAATATCGTATCTGCTCGACCTGGGAATAACAGCCGTCGAGTTAATGCCCGTTTTCCAGTTCGACCCGCAGACCGCCCCCATTGGTCTGACGAACTATTGGGGCTACCAGCCAATCTCCTTCTTCGCGCCCCATTGCGCTTACAGTTCGCATCGCGATCCCGGCGGTCCCACGAGCGAGTTCCGTGACATGGTGAAGGCTTTGCACCGCGCCGGCATCGAGGTCATCCTCGACGTGGTTTTCAATCACACGGCCGAGGGGGATCACACAGGCCCGACACTGAATTTCCGTGGTTTCGATAACAGCGTTTACTACGCTCTTCAAGACAACCGTTCCCTGTATGAGAACTACAGCGGCACCGGCAATACGCTGAACGCCAACCATCCGATCGTTCGCCGCATGATCATCGACAGCCTCCACTATTGGGTCGAGGAAATGCATGTCGACGGCTTCCGCTTCGACCTCGCCTCCATTCTCAGCCGGGATCAGTTCGGGAAGTTGATGCCGAGCCCTCCAGTGCTCTGGGATATCGACTCCGATCCTGTCCTCGCCAGTACCAAGCTCATCGCCGAAGCCTGGGACGCCGCCGGCCTGTATCAGGTCGGTAGCTTTCCGGGCCACAGCTGGCGCGAATGGAACGGCCGCTTCCGCGATGACCTTCGTGGCTTCTTCCGCGGCGATGACAACATGGTTAGCCGCATTGCCGATCGCCTCATGGGTAGCCCTCAGATTTACGCACACAAAGTCCGCGAAGCCGAACAAAGCGTCAACTTCGTCACGTGCCACGACGGCTTCACCCTCAACGACCTCGTCTCCTACAGTGAAAAGCACAACCAGGGCAATGGCGATAACGGACGAGACGGCAGCGACGACAACCGCAGCTCTAACTGGGGGTCGGAAGGACCAACAGATGATCCAGGGATCGAGTCCATTCGCGCCCGCCAGATCAAAAACTTCCTGGCCGTCACGATGATCTCCCTGGGCCTTCCCATGCTGCTCATGGGTGACGAGATGCGCCGCACGCAGTGCGGCAACAACAATGCCTGGTGTCACGACAATGAGGTCAACTGGCTTGACTGGAGACTGCTGGACAAACACGCCGGCCTGCATCGCTTCGTCCGCCTGCTCAATCGCCATCGCCTCGCGCGGACCGACGTTGCGGCCGATTCTCGCCTCAGTCTCAGTGAACTCCTCCAGCGTGGCATTCGTTCCTGGCACGGTGTTCGACTGGGAGAGCCCGACTGGAGCTCCCCCTCTCATTCCCTTGCACTCCACATTTCATGCCCGGATGACCGCGTGACTTTCTACCTGATCCTCAATGCGTACTGGGAAGAGCTGGAGTTCGAACTTCCGCCTGCCTCAGATGACGGGCAAAAATGGCGGCGCTGGATCGATACCAGCCTCGATTCGCCGACGGACATCCTCGACTGGCCGGAGGCCGCGCTGGTCCTTCAGTCCCAATATCGTGCAGGAGCTCATTCCGTGGTCGTTTTATTCAGGATTTCCGACTAACCCCCAGGCGGCCGATCGGGGAACGAGGAGTCTGCGCGTTAAAGGCCGAGATCGCTCAGTCCCGGGTAGCTGTCAGGCCGTCTTCCCGCAGACCAACAGAGTTTGCGGTCGGCTTCCGAGCGCGATGACTTCGCGTCACACCTCAGAATGCTCCTCCGCAATATAATTGCGGTGCCTCGCGGGGATCGCACGTCCTATAGTCGCGGACAACGCGCATATTCTGCAGGCGCAAGCGCTCTCGCGGTGTCGCGTCCCGTTCAAGGGACTCGGCATTCGTCGCGATTGCAATAACGTCACCGCGCGTCGCTACCGCGTCGAGCACGCGCCACGCGACGCAACCGCAGCCATGCATTCATGTCCGCGGTGCGCATTTGCGCGCCAATGGGCGAGTTCTCAGGCGGCCAGGCGATTATTCGCGTCCTTTGGCGTTACTTCTTTGAGTTCGCCCGTTGACAGATCAAAGACAAATCCACGAATCACCACGCTCGAAGGAATCCATGGGTGCGACCTGAGTTTTAGTACCTGCTTTTGCGTCGTCTCAGTTACGTCGGTATAGCAGTGGAATCGATCCGGCGCTACCGCCCACACGCCGCATTGCTTGTGGAGGTGCTTCTCGAAATCTTCTTCCGAAAACATCTCCATTCCACAGCCCGTGTGGCCAATAATCATGACCTCCCGCACGTTAAGAACGTGGATTGAAAACATGAGAGACCGTACAACATCTTCCGTTGCCGCCGTTCCGACGTTTCGAATCACATCCGCATCGGCGGCTTTGATATCCAGCCACTGGAGCAGGTCGTTCAGGCGGGGATCCATACACGTCAGGATTGCAACCTTGGGAGCTGGTTTGTTGGCCAGAGAGGGATCATGGTGCACTGCGTTCCTGCGATTTGCTGCAATCGCGCGTTCGATCAAGCTCATTTGGAATCTCCTGAATCGCGTTGCAACTCCCGGTATTCAGTTTGCGACAACGCGTGGTTTGATGTGATTTATGCGGATCCAGACATCTCGCACGGACTCCTGCTGTACATGCTCCGGGCAAGATGAAGGCTCAGGATCACTAATCTCCTGTCCGGTCGCATCCGGCGTCCTTCCGGTTCCGACGGGCTCGAGATCGGAGGGTCACGACTCGGCTCCAATCGGCGTTACGGCGTTACCCCCGGCGCCTCACGCTCCCTTGATCGCGAGCCTTCTTCGCTATTAAGCCAGAGGAACAGAATTGCACCAATTGGACGAAGGTACCGATCGATACCTTCGTCTGATGGAACCTCCCCGCATTGAGCTTCGCGGTATTGAAGCCGACCCCAGGCGAAAGAGGTGATGTGTTGCCCTTACTTCTTTGTCGCCAGGGCTGCTCGGACCGCGGCCGCTCCGAACAACTCTCGACGCATCTGTCAATAGGCTTCGAGGAGTCTCACGGGCCTGGCGCAATACTGACTGCAAAAGGCAAAGTAAACAATCGACTTCATGAAATCGAGGCGCGCTCCGGCCACTACTCAGGTATTGATCGAGCGCAGCCGAAGCTTATGCCCGGATGATCAGCGGCAACGCGGAGCTTCGCGTTGTGCTGACGACGTGAGCTACCAATGGTTATAGGAGCCAGCGCGGTGGCGCCTCACGTGTCGGCTGATATCAAGGTGTCGCCGATACCTTTGTCCAATACACTTCCCCCCACGGTTCTGGCTTAATCGTGATAGGAAATGTGATGGGAAATGGGCACTGCCGGCAAACCCCATCGCAGACACGATTCATAGGTGGGCGACGCTATTGTATAGTTCGCTCGACCTGACTGGTTACGAGCTGCCACTTGAGGAAATAGAACGTTTCAGAAAGTGGGGTGGCGGCGCCGCGGCATCCCCAGCGCGGTCAAACCCCGCGGGGTCGAGGTCACTACGGGACCTTCTCGGGCAGGGGTTCGGCAGCGGGGTCGAAATAGCGCCGCGCCGTCGCGATATTGGGCACGCGATAAAGAGGAGACGACTCAGATGAATTCCCTACGCGACAGCTTGCAGCATGCGCAGCAAAGCCATCAGGCGATAGGCCATTTTAATATTTCGGACCTCGTGGCATTAAAGGCCGTCTTCGCGGCTGCCCAGGAACTCACAGTTCCGGTCATTGTCGGCGTGTCCGAGGGAGAGCGCGAGTTTGTGGGAACTCTTCAGATCGCCGCTCTCGTGCGGAGCTTACGCGACGAGTTCGAGTTTCCCATTTTCCTGAATGCAGACCACACGCATTCGCTTGCAAAGGGTCTGGAAGCCGCAAAAGCCGGCTTTGATTCCATCGTCTTCGACCTCTCCGCGTTGCCCTTCGAAGAAAACATCCGCCAAACCAAACAAGCCGTCGAGGAGCTGAAGAGCATAAATCCCTCGATGCTCGTCGAAGGCGAGATCGGCGACATCGGCACTGGCTCCGAAATACACGAAACAGCACCCGACCTCTCGAAGGGTCTCTCAACTCCGGCGCAGGCGATACAGTTCGTCGAAGCTACCGGTGTGGACATCCTCGCTCCCGCCGTCGGAAATATGCACGGCATGCTCAGGAGCATGATCGACGGCGAGACGAAGAAGCACCTGCAGATCGATAGAATCGCCGCCATCAAGCAAGCCGCTGGTGTCTTCCTCACGCTCCATGGCGGCTCCGGTACCGATGACGAGGATTTCCGCAAAGCCATCGGTGCGGGCATCAACATTGTCCACATCAATACGGAGCTTCGCGTCGCCTGGCGCGATGGTATGGTACAGGCCCTCGCCCGGCAACCGGACGACGTGGTCCCCTACAAACTGCTTCCGCCCGTTGTGGACGCAGTAAAACAGGTTGCCGCTTCACGCTTGAGGTTGTTCAACGATAAGAGGAATGTGGCTCAGACCCCCGCCCAATAGATTCTCGATACCAATTCTTTCAATGTCGGCATGAGTGCCACGAGGGACAAGGGCGCGAGCGTACAACGCCGAGGGCTAAGAGCGATCTGACTCCGGAAGTGAAGGTCAGTTGACTTCGGACCATACAGCGGCTGAACTTGTGAGAACAGGCATCCCGGGTTTCATTCCACAAGGAGATAAGTATGAACACGAAATCGGAGCTGGAGCGCTCCTCGCCGGAGGAACAAATACGTGAAGCGCTGAACAAGCACTGGCACGCGTCGGCAGCCGGCGATACAAATGCGGAACACGACATTTACGATGATAATTCTATTTGTGACTACCCGCAGTCAGGCGAGCGAATCCTCGGGCGAAGCAATTTGCAGGCCTTGCGAAGTCATCATCCGGGCAAGCCATCTGGCTTCGAGGTCAAAAGGATTCTCGGAACCGGGAACCTTTGGATCACCGAATACACAATCGACTACCAGGGGCGATCAGCATACACGGTGAGCATTATGGAGTTCCGCAACGGAAAAGTCGTGCACGAAACACAGTATTTCGCAGATCCTTTCGAAGCGCCCGCCTGGCGGAGCCGATGGGTTCAGCAAATCCCCTAACTCATCGATCTCTGCTACGCTGCCTCTTTTGCCTCGGCGAGCGCTTTCATTTCGACCGAATTCAGCCAGCCTCCTGGCGGAGTCAGGCGCTCGATTTGCTCCGGACCCCAGCTGCGCGGCGCGTATTGATAAACCGCGCTGTTATTTTTCAACACGGGTTCGACAATCCGCCATGCTTCTTCAACATAGTCTTCGCGTGCAAACAATGTACTATCTCCTGCCATCGCGCCTCCGAGAACACGTTCATACGCGTCCATTTCGTCCGCGCGCGGGGAATGGCTGGCCAGCATTTCGCCGGCTTGAAGAGAGATCCCTTCTGCTGCCGGAGACAGCGTGTTCATCCCCATAGCAATTGTCACTTCGGGGCTCAGGCGCAGCCGGAGATGGTTTTCCACCAACTGGCTGTCCGGAATCAGTGTAGGAGGTTTGCGAAACTTACCGACGATTTCAGTACATGTCGTCGGCAAGCACTTGCCGGCCCGAATGTAGAAAGGCACTCCCCTCCAGCGCCAGGAATTGACTTCCAGCTTCAGCGCGACGAACGTTTCCGTCTGCGAGTCCTTAGCGACCCCATGTTCATCGCGATAGCCTCGAAACTGTCCGCGAACCACGTTCCTGTTGTCGATCGGCTGAATCGCCCTCAGCACCTTCACTTTCTCGTCGCGAACCGAGTCGCTGTCAATCGCGACCGGCGGCTCCATAGCCAGGTTGGATAACACCTGAAACAGATGGTTCTGGACGACATCGCGGATCGTACCGGTCTGGTCGTAAAACCCTCCACGCCCCTGAACGCCAAAGTCCTCTGCCATCGTGATCTCGACGCTCTCGATATAGTTCCGATTCCAGAAGGACTCAACGAATGTGTTGGCGAAGCGGAATGCCAGCACGTTGTTCAAAGCCCGTTTTCCCAGATAGTGGTCGATACGAAAGATGTCGGCTTCATCGAAAACGCTGAGCAGGACTTTGTTTAGTTCCCGCGCAGATGCCAGATCATGTCCGAAAGGTTTCTCCACGATGACGCGTGCTCCGCGATCACAATTCGATTCCTTCAGGTGTTGCACGACAGTTTCAAATAAAACCGGCGGAATCGCCAGGTAATGCGCTGGACGTCGTGCGTCCTTGAGTTGCTCGCGAAGGGCGGTGAACGTCGCGCGATCCTGGTAATCGCCGTCCACATAGCGCAGCTGGCTCATGAGTTGTTTGAAGGCGGCAGCATCGAGGCCACCGTGTTTTTCCACGCTGTCCCTTGCGCGCGCACGAAGTTGATCAAGATTCCATCCAGCCTTCGCGACGCCGACAACAGGGACATCCAGATGGCCCCGCTTGACCATCGCCTGCAGGGACGGAAAAATCTTCTTGTACGCGAGATCGCCGGTGGCGCCAAAGAAAACGAGCGCGTCCGAACGAGAATCGTTCATCAATGGCGTCTCCATCAGGCAGCCTCAGACGTTTCCGCGGCCTTTTCCAGGTGGCCGCCGAATTCAAAGCGCATTGCGGACAGCAGTTTGTCGGCATAATCGGCCTTGCCACGCGAACTGAATCGCTCGTAAAGTGAGGCGGTAAGCACCGGGGTCGGCACCGCTTCATCAATCGCAGCCTTGATGGTCCAGCGGCCTTCACCGGAATCGGATACGCGCCCGGCGAACTTCGAGAGACCCGGGTCCCCAACCAGCGCGATGGCCGTGAGATCTAATAGCCACGAGGCGATCACACTCCCGCGCCGCCAGACTTCGGCGATATTCTTCAGATCCAGGTCGTATTGGTAGTGCTGGGGATCGCGAAGGGGCGTTGTCTCCGCATCAACCTCTTCCCGCCGTTTCCCGGCGTTTGCCGAACGCAGCACCGCCAAACCTTCTGCATAGGCCGCCATGATTCCGTATTCAATTCCGTTGTGGACCATCTTGACAAAGTGGCCGGCCCCGTTAGGGCCGCAGTGCAGGTAGCCCTGCTCGGCGGTGCCATCTGGCTGCTCGCGGCCTGGGCTGCGCGACACATTGCCAATGCCAGGGGCGAGCGCCGAGAAAACAGGATCGAGATGTTCGACCACTTCTTTCTCGCCGCCAATCATCATGCAATAGCCGCGCTCAAGGCCCCACACACCGCCGCTGGTGCCTACGTCAACGTAGTGAATCTCGCGTGACGCGAGGTCTTTTGCGCGCCTGATGTCATCGACATAATAGGAATTCCCGCCGTCAATAAGAATGTCCCCTGGTTCGAGGTGGGGCAGGAGTTCGGCTATGGTCTCGTCAACAACTGCCGCAGGAACCATTAGCCAAACCGCGCGCGGCTTCTTGAGCTTCCTCACGAGATCGACCGCAGAATCCGCTCCAGCGGCATGTTCTTTGACCAGTTCCCGCACCGGTTGTGGAGATCTGTCGAAAACAACGCAGCTATGCCCTCTTGCGATGAGACGCCGTACCATGTTGGCGCCCATGCGGCCAAGTCCTATTATTCCGAGTTCCATAAGTCGCCCTCTTTTTAAGAATTAAGTCCAAACCTGCAGCGTATTTCGCTGCTGAGAACTCTCTGACGTGTTCTTGCACATGAGCTTTCCTGAGTAACCCCGCGATCGCTGACTCTTTCTCCGGAGCTTTGCGATAAGCAAGCATCGAAACACTTCGATTGAGCCAAAAACAACGGCACAACGCAATTGGACGATAGTATTGGCCGCAGCTTGATACTGGTGTTGTTCAGGTGTGACCAGGGCACGGTGAATGCGCAAATCCGGCAATGCAATTGCTGGACCGATACCAACGTATAACCGATACCATCGTCCGATTGTTATCTGCTGTCAGTTCTGGCGTAATCGCGCTGGAGCGAAACTCGAGCGGTCCGAAGCCGCCGAGGTTGCGGGGGAATCGTGTGTGCTTGAGAGTTCAGGTCTCCCGTAGCGGGATAGCTCGCTGGCTTGGCTGACCTGGCAGGGCCTGCTGGCGCCCGGGAGCCGGAAAGAAATCGGGAAGGGTTTACACGCTATGGGGGGTCTTTTTTCAACTCGATGCCGGCTCTCCCTGCTCGTACTGGTTTGCGCCGGAGTGGTGCCGGCCTTGGCACAGGGCGGACAGGCAACACCCAGCATATGGGACCCCGCTTCCACTCCGGCGCATGAGATCTATGGCCTCTCGCTCTTTGTGCTTTCGATTACCGGATCGATCTTCGCAGTAGTCGGTGGGCTGATCGTTTTTGTCATGATTAAGTACCGTGCGCGCGCGGGCGACGACCTCAGCGAACCGCCCCAAATCTACGGCAGCACCCAGGTAGAACTCGCATGGACCGTCATCCCTGTTCTCATCGTCGTCGTTCTCTTCCTCACCACGGCGCGCGTCATCTTTGCGATCCAGGATGCCCACGAACCCCAGGACGCGCTCGATGTCACCGTCGTCGGTCATCAGTTCTGGTGGGAGTTTCGCTATCCGAAACTCGGCATCGTCACCGCCAATGAGCTGCACGTTCCGGTCGGAACAGCCACATTCCTGCATCTCCTCTCCGCCGACGTGGATCACAGCTTCTGGGTGCCCCAGCTCGCCGGCAAGACCGATCTCATCCCCAACCATCCCAACGAGACATGGATTCAGCCCGAGCATACCGGTCTGTATCTCGGCCAGTGTGCGCAGTTCTGCGGAGTGGAACATGCCAAGATGCTCCTGCGCGTCTATGTCGACACCCCCGAGCAGTTTGCCGCATGGGTGAGGAACCAGCAGCAGCCCGGCATGCAGGATCCTGCTGTCGCTGCCGGTCGGCACATATTCGAGACCGAAGCCTGCGCGAATTGCCACACGATCGCCGGCACCCCCGCGCGGGGCACATTTGGCCCGGACCTCACGCATCTGATGAGCCGCGATACGATCGCTTCCGGCATCGCAGGCAACACCCCGCAGAACCTCGATGACTGGATCCAGGACCCCAACCACCTGAAGCCGGGCGCTCTAATGCCCGCCATGCAGCTGAGCGACGCGCAGGTCGACCAGTTGGTGGCTTACCTCACAACCCTGCGCTAGGAAACTGCAATGGCCGACCAGAGTTTGCCGATTCCCGGATCGCTCGAAGCCGCCCCGCCGCGCTGGGACCGCGTCTCGGTGCTCGAATATCTGCACAGCTGGGTGGTTACGGTGGACCACAAGCGCCTCGGCCTCATGTACATGGTGTACGCCATCACTTTTCTCCTGGTCGGCGGCGCGGAGGCGATCGCCATCCGTATCCAGCTTGCGTGGCCCAACAATCATTTTCTCTCGCCCGAGTTGTACAACGAGATGTTCACCATGCACGGCACCACCATGGTGTTCCTGGTGGGCATGATGTATATCTTCGGCTTCGGCAATTATCTGGTGCCGCTGATGATCGGCGCCCGCGATATGGCCTTCCCGCGTTTGAACGCCTTCAGTTTCTGGATGTCGGCATTCGGCGGGCTGCTGCTCTATTACAGCTTCATCGGGGGGTTCGGCCTCTACGGCATGGGCGGCGCGCCGGACGTGACCTGGTGGGCCTACGCCCCCCTCACTGCCAAAGCCTTCTCTCCCGGCCACGCCACAGACTATTGGGCGCTGGCGCTCATTGTCATGGGATTCGGCACCCTCGGTTCCGCCATCAATGTCATCGCCACCACACTCTCCCTGCGCTGCAAGGGAATGACGCTCATGCACATGCCGCTCTTTGCCTGGCTCATGCTGGTCACCAGCGGTCTCACCCTCATCACCATTACGCCGCTCACAGCTGCGCAGATCATGCTGACCATCGACCGCTATCTCGGAGGCCATTTCTTCGACACCCAGGCCGGCGGCTCGGCCGTCGTCTGGATGCACTTCTTCTGGATCTTCGGCCATCCCGAGGTTTATGTGCTGGTGTTGCCAACGTTCGGCATCGCCAGCGAGATCATTCCGGTCTTCTCGCGTAAGGCTATCTTCGGCTATCCCGCCATGGTCGCAGCTTCCGTGGGGATCGCGTTTGTCAGCCTCGGCGTCTGGGCACACCACATGTTCACCGTCGGCATGACCTCGGTGGGCAACACTTTCTTCGTCCTTTCCACCATGATTGTCGGCATCCCCACCGGCATCAAAATTTTCAACTGGGTGGCGACCCTCTGGGGCGGCAAAATCCGCTTTCGCGTGCCCATGCTCTTCTGCCTCGCCTTTCTTTTCCAGTTCCTCATCGCCGGCCTCACCGGCATCATGCTGGCGGTCGCTCCATGGGACTGGCAACTGCACAATTCTTACTTCGTCATCGCACACTTCCACTACATCCTGGTCGGTGCCATCGTCTTCAACATCTTTGCGGGCATTTATTACTGGTATCCCAAGGTCACCGGCCGCATGCTCAGCGAAACCCTCGGCAAATGGCACTTCTGGCTCTTCCTCATTGGCTTCCACATTACCTTCGACACGATGCACTTTGTCGGGTTCCTGGGCATGCCGCGTTCCATCTACACCTACGAACCTGACCGCGGCTGGGGCCATCTGAACCTCATCATCTCCATCGGCGGGCTGATCCAGGGCATCGCGGTCCTCGTCTTCGCGTACAACCTGGTGCGCTCGTACTCCCGCGGCAAAGAGGCCGGCAACGATCCCTGGGATGCATGGACGCTGGAATGGTCCACGCCCTCGCCCCCACCCGTTTATAACTTCGCCGTCGATCCTGAAGTCCACAGCCGCCGCCCGCTGTGGGATCTCAAGCATCCCGAAGATCCGGACTGGAAGTACGAGCAATGAGCGCCATTCCTTTTTCTCCGGTTGCCGAACCCTGGACTCTGCCCTCGCGGGGACGCGTCGCTATGCTCTCGCTCATCATCGGCGAGTCAGCGATCTTCATCATCTTCGTCATCGCCTACATTTTTTACATCGGGAAAAGCCTCAGCGGGCCGACGCCCCAGCAGGTCCTCGACGTTCCCATTTTCAATACCATTTGTCTGCTGTCGAGCAGCGTCACCATCTGGCTGGCGGAACGAGAGATCGATCGGGGAAGGATCAAAAGCTTCGCCGCTCTTTGGGCGCTCACCATTGCGCTCGGCGTCGTGTTCATCGTCGGTACCGGCCTCGAGTGGCACAAGCTGATCTACCTCGACGGGCTCACGATTCATACCAATCTCTTCGGCACCACGTTTTATTCGCTCGTGGGTCTGCACGCCACCCACGTCGTCATTGGACTGCTGATGCTCAGCCTGGTGCTGGTGTTCACCCTCGCAGGCCGCGTGAGCGAGCGCCACCGCGAGCGTATTCAGGTTCTGGCCCTCTACTGGCATTTTGTCGATGCGGTGTGGGTCGTGGTTTTCACCGTGGTGTACATCGTGGGGCGCTGACTGGAAGTGAGCGAAATGACCGACACGGTTCAGCACAATCCGCAATCCGCGCACGGCGACAGAATTGATTTGCCCGCGCCCACACAGTGGCCCATCATTCTTGCCTTCGGCTGCACCATGGTGGCAGCGGGCCTGGTCACCACCCTGTGGGTCAGTGCCTTTGGCGCCGTTCTTATGGTGTCGGGATCGATCGGCTGGTTCCGCGCCGTGCTGCCGCACGAGGCGCACGAGTATGTGCCGGTCGTGGACCGGCCAGTGACCATCGCCACCACGCGCCGGACCGTTCGCCGCCTCGTAATCGGGTCCGAGCACCGCGCTCACCTGCCGCTTGAGACCTATCCCATCGCCAGCGGCATCAAGGGCGGTATTGCCGGTGGCATCGCGATGATTTTTCCCGCTCTGCTCTACGGGCTCATCGCCGAGCACAGCATCTGGTATCCGGTGAACCTGCTCGGCGGTGCGGGCGCAACCCGCGCCAGCATCACCACCGCCGAGATCGCGACCTTCCACTGGAGCTGGCTGCTCGTCGCCATCGTCATCCACTCCATCACGTGTCTGCTTGTCGGGCTGCTCTACGGCGCGATGCTCCCCATGCTGCCGCGCCGTCCGGTCCTCCTCGGCGGCCTGCTCGCGCCCGTCCTGTGGACCGGCCTGCTCCACTCCACCATGGGCGTCATCAATCCAACCCTGGACGCCCGCATTCACTGGGGGTGGTTCGTCGTCTCCCAGGTGACCTTTGGGATGGTCGCTGGACTGGTCGTCTCCCGCGAGGAGCGCATCCCCACCAGCGGACGCATTCCGTTTTTCGCGCGCCTCGGCATCGAGGCGCCGGGCCTCATGGAATCGAACCCCGATGCCGGGCCGCCTCCGCCTCCACGCGCCTCCGGCAAGGAGAAGCACTGATGCGGCGGCGTGTCCTCCTCGCCGCCACGGCGCTCCCCATGGTTCTGGCCCTGGGTTGCAGCCAGATGCCCGGGTACCCGAAAAACGGTCCGCCGATTCCGCCGGATCAGGTCGTCGACTTTCACACGCTCTACAACTCCAACTGCCAGGCCTGCCACGGCGCCAACGGTGAAAGCGGCCCCGCCATCGACCTTGCGAATCCCGAATACCAGGCGCTCGTCGACGATGCCACGCTGCGCAAAGTCATCTCAACCGGCATGCCCGGCACGGAAATGCCTGCGTGGGCGCAGTCGGCGGGCGGCATGCTGACAGATCGGCAAATCGACGCGATCGTCGCTGGCATGCGCCGGGAGTGGGCGAAACCCAATGCCTTCGGCAGCGCGACGCCGCCGCCCTACGCGCAGCCCGGCGGAGGCAGCGCACAGCACGGTGAGCAGGTGTATCGGGCGCTCTGCGCGTCCTGCCATCAGAAGCCTGGCCGCCAGCAGCTAACCAGTCCTGTCTATCTTTCGCTGGTGAGCGACCAGGCGCTGCGCTCGATCATCGTCGCCGGCAGGCCGGACATCCATCAGCCGGACTGGCGTCTTATGGTCCATCCGGAAGAGCCGGGGCAGCTTGTCGCGCTCGACATGCCGGCCGCGTCCGCGAAACCGCTTTCCTCTCAGGATGTAACCGACATCGTTGCGTACCTGCACTCTCTGCGGAACCCCACCGCAGTTTCCGCTGCCCCCACACCCGTTACGCCGAGGAGATAATCCTGTGAGTCAGAGCGACAGCCCCAATCCGCACGGCCCCGATCCTGAATCCGGTCCCGAGCCCGGCCCCACAGCTGATTCGCCCGCGCAGCACCCTGCCGCTGACAGCCGCGCCGTCGTCTCGCGCCGCTGGCTCCTGCTCTCCGCCGGAGCCGCGCTCAACGGTGTTGTCGGTCTTGCCCTCGCTGTGCCCGTCATCCGCTATCTTTTCGCGCCGGTCCGCAGGGATTCCGCGTACAAATCCTGGGTTTCGCTCGGCTCCCCTGAAGGGTTCCCCGTCGGCCAGACCCGCCTCACCACCTACAAAACGCCATGGACCCATCCCTGGGACGGCCAGACAGACGACGTGGCCTGCTACGTCCGCCGCGAGGGCTCCAGCCAGTTCAAAGTCTTCGCCATCAACTGCGCCCACCTGGGCTGCCCGGTGCGCTGGTTCCCGCAGTCGCAGCTCTTCATGTGCCCGTGCCACGGCGGCGTCTATTATGCTGACGGCTCGCGCGCCTCGGGTCCACCCGAACGCGGTCTTTTCACCTATGACTGGAAAATTACCGCGGGACAGTTACAAATTGACGCCGGCCAGATGCCCACCTTGTCCAACACAGCCGAACTCGTTCAGATCTCCACTCCCGGCAACCCCGCAGGAGACTCCTCATGCCACGGCTGAAGCAGATCTACGACTGGTTCGAGCACCGCCTGCAGTTGGAAGGCCCGGTGAAGGACGCTGTCCTGCACCCGGTTCCGCGCAGCAGCGCCAGCTGGTGGTACGTCTTCGGCAGCGCTGCCTTCACGCTGCTTCTGTTCCAGATCGTCACCGGCATTCTGCTCGCGCTCGTCTACGTCCCTTCCGGCGCCGAAGCCTGGAACAGCCTCAATATCCTCAACCATCAGATCCCCCTCGGCTGGTACATCCGCGCGCTGCACGGCTGGGGATCGGATTTCATGGTGGCTGTGGTCTTCATCCACATGGCCCAGGTATTTATCTTCGGCGCGTATAAGTACCCGCGCGAGCTTACGTGGACCGTCGGCGTCTTCCTGCTGCTCACCACCCTCGGCATGGCCTTCACCGGCCAGGTGCTGCGTTTCGATCAGGACGCGTACTGGGGGCTCGGCATCGGCGTCTTTATTCTCGCTCGCGTCCCCATCGTCGGTGGCCAGCTCGTCCATCTCCTCCTCGGCGGGCCGGTCATCGCCGGGGCCACACTCTCGCGCTTCTTTACGCTGCACGTCTTCGTGATCCCCGGCACGCTGCTCGGCCTGGCGCTCATACACTCATGGATGGTCCTCAAGCTCGGCATCAACGACTGGCCCATGCCCGGCCGCCTCGTCCGCCGTTCCACCTACGTCGCCGAATACCAAAAGCTCGCCCACGACGACGGCATGCCCTTCATCCCCGGCGCTTTCTGGAAGGACCTCATCTTCGCCGGCGCCGTGCTCGCCGCCGTCGCCGTCTGCGCCGCCGTCTTCGGACCCTACGGGCCGGGCGGTCAGCCCGATCCTTCCATCATTCAGACCGTTCCCAAACCTGACTTCCCCTTTCTGTGGATTTACGCCGTCCTCTCCTATCTGCCGCCGGCTATGGAGACACCTTTCATCCTGATTGCGCCCATTCTGATGATCGCCGGCCTGCTCGCCGTGCCCTTTGTCGCGGGCGAAGGCGAGAAGAGCTGGCACCGCCGCCCCGTCGCCATCCTCGCCCTCACCTCCGTCGCTGTTGCCTGGGGAGTTTTTACTCATCTGGCCACCTATACTCCCTGGAGCCCGCACATGAGCGCCTGGAGCGCCGACACGCTGCCCGTCCGCTATCTCGAAGATGCGACTCCCCTGGTCCGGCAAGGGGCTGTTATCTTCCAGGCCAAGCAGTGCCGCAACTGCCACTCGGTTGGCGGCCACGGAGGCCAGCGCGGACCCGCCCTCGACGATGTAGCTACGCGCATGACCCCGAACCAGCTACGCTTCAAAGTGGTCACCGGCGGCGGCAACATGCCGGCTTACGGCAAGAACCTCACGCCACCCGAAATCGAATCGCTCGTCAGCTTCCTCGAAACCCTCCACCCGAAGGGGGAGCCCGCGGCATTCGACGCCGCCCGGCAGGCTGTCGAATCGAGCGCGCCGCCTCCGCCTGCCACCGGCAGCAAGCCTGCGCCATGAGCCCTGCCGATGATGTGGATCTGCGCATCCGTCACTTTTTGCTCGACCGGCAATTCTCCTCGGGATCCAAATGCCTGGCACTCCCCGCGAATGAGGGTGAGGGGCCAGGTTTCGCCTTTGCCATTTTCTTCCGGCGCAAAAAAGTATGTGGCGACGGGAATGCACCGGCAAAAATACCAATACCAAGGTATTGAGGGCGGTCGCGCAGAGTATTCGTAATGATATGTTTGCTTCAATTGCTCGCAGGGGAGTGACATTACGGATAAATACTCAGCCGCGTTGTCGATGTTCGGCCCGGACAAATAAGCATCACGCATGATCCGCGAGCTCGGCATCAGTGAAATCACGGTGAAGGCGCATCGTGGATGCGTGATGCGCAAGATGAAAGCCCAGTCGCTCCCGGAGCTGGTAACTATGGCTGCGCGTCTCCGCCTGCCACAGCTGAAGAATTCGAGTATACCCGGCCAGCACCTGGTGTTCCTTCGCTGACAACCCCTGGCCACACTGTTCCGACCCGTTTGCCCTCGACGTCGCGACCGGCAAGCGGTTGATGTAGGTTATGGCTGCGGGAATCCGAACATCAACCACGACTGATTGGCGACCCAATGCGGGTATAGCTCCGTCATCTGATCGAACAGCTCCTCGTCGGACGTCGCGGTCTTCTGCACCCGATCGAAGTCCTGCAGGTAACGTTTGGTATCCTGGATCGCCGCGGGAGAGTCGGGCGCTCCAGGCTTCTTGTGACCGGCGACAACCATCGCCGGGTTCAGCGCCGCTAACCGGTCCAGCGCCGCGATCCAGTTCTTTCGGCTCTCGGGGGTAGTGTCGCCGACGTACATGCGGCATTGGTTGTACACTACGTCGCCGGCGACGATCAGCCCGATCGATGGAACGTGGAGCGACGTCGAATCGGGACTATCGGTGCGGCCCTGCTCGATAATGCGCAACTCGTGGCCTTCGAGAGTGAACGTATCGTGCTCATAGGGTTCGGGTGCAACCAACTTAGTGGGCACTTGCCCAGGAAACAACCGGCGGGCTAACCGCTCCACGATGGGAGAGAAAGACATCTCCATGGCCTTCAGCGCCCTGGGCGTTGCTATCGCCCGAGCGCCCGGGAAACGGTCGAGCAGAATGCTCAGACCGTAGAAATGGTCGAAATGGGCGTGCGTTATATAGATGGTCTCCAGGTTGCGGTTGTGCAGAGCAACCCAATCTGCGAGAGCCTCGGCCTCCGCTACCGTCATCATTGCATCGACCAGCACCGCATCGTACTCGCCGAAGATTAAAGTCGACGTGATCGGGTCAAAGCCGAGCGCTTCGCCGAAGGGCCGTGGCCGCTCCCCCACCATAGTCTTGCCCGGAGCGGTAAAAACGTTCACACTCAGCGTGTTCGACGCGACAGGCGCGGTCACGCCGAGGTCTCTTTCAGTCCATTTATGCCGTCCATTGGCTACTCCTTTCGATTTCGGAGCCGGTAACTCCCCAGGCGAAGACTGGCAGAAGCGCGACGACGAATCTATTGGACGAACGTATCAATCCATACCAAAGTATTGGTCGGATATTGTAGTTAGGAACGGGACTCTATCCCTTGATGAACTGCACATCCAGTGAGATTGTCACTTCGTTGCCGACCAGCACACCGCCAGAGTCCAACGCCGTATTCCATATGATCCCGAAGTCCTTGCGATTGACTCGGGTCGAGCCGGAAAGGCCAATCCGCCGATTTCCCCAGGGGTCCGTGACAGGCTCACTCACATCGTCCACATTGAGGGTTACGGATTTGGTAAGCCCGTGGATCGTCAGATCGCCAGTAACTTCGTAGTCCTGGTCGCCCACCGATTGTATGTTCGTGGACTTGAACGTCATTGTGGGGAACTTCTCGACGTCGAAGAAGTCCTCGTTCTTCAGGTGGGCATCGAGCTTCTCATCGCTGGTTCTTACGCTGGCGACGGGGATCGACACCGCAACCGTGGAATGAGTAGAGTCGGTTTCGTCGAGCGTAAGCACTCCGGAGAGTCCCGTGAACTCGCCCCTCACGTAGGAGATCATCATATGTTTTACCTTGAATTCGACCACCGAGTGGGAAGGATCGAGGTTCCAGGTACTGCGAGTGGTAGTTGAAGTGATGGGATTCGTCGTCGCGACAGCTGAAGTCATGCTGTACCTCTCCTCTTCGTATTTGCTGAATTGCTTTATAAGTCGTATCTCGTCATGAGGGCAACGTATTGAGATCCGAAGCGGCCGGGAGTGCCAGCGACTCATAGCGCGCAAAGAAACCTGTGCGGAGTATGGGAAAACGACACGGCAGACTGTGCGTGCGCTTCACGTGCGATCATGGCGACTCTCCTGGCAAAAAAGCTCGTTCCGCATCCCGATCAATTGGGATCCGCCCCTGGCTGTGAGTAGACCCTGAATCGTGAAAGCGACGCCATAAGACTTTGGTGTCGCGAATACCTTGGTATCGGTCAGAAGTGGACGTGACCGACTTCCGCCTGTCCGAAGCGGTATTCCCGTGCAGCGAACCGATGGCGATATACGGAAATCCCCGGCAGCGATGCAACCTCGTCTTTGAGTCTTCCAGCAGCAAAGGCTATAAGAAGACCTCCGGGGTACGCGTTTTGGATGATGGGAGGTGGTGTCCGTTCCAATGAGTGCGCTCAGCGATGATCAGCCTGAGCCGTCGAAACTGCCGATCGTTCCCCAAAGGAAATGAACGAGAACAACAGACCGAGAATCAAAGAACAGGCAACGATAAGGACTGACTCTCTTAAATCAGGTTTTGCCGCCGTGAGCAGGATGGTTCCCATCACAATCCAGATTCTTGTACTCAGCGAGGCTTTGAGGAACGGACTGTGTGTCTGGGCATTCCATTCAGACGGATTCAACAGTTCGCTCGCGGCGTTTCGGCGAATTGCGCGCGTGCGGCGGCCAGAAATTGCGCCGAGGAGAGCGAAGAGCACGATTTCCAGCACGGCAGCGCGCGGCCAGGCGAAGGCCCAGGAATGCAGGCTCTCTGTTAGGTAGGCGCCTGTGACACAGATAATGACCAGCGAAGTGATGGCGGCAATCGCAACGGGCTGCATGGTCCCTATCCAGGGTTGAACATGAGACGGGCGCATAGTTCGCCGCAGCTGAAGCAGTATCCATGCTTCCAGGGTCAACGCAGCGGTGAGGACAAGGACCGCGACCGCATGGACAAAGAGAACCGCGGTATAGAGATTCATTCGCTCCTCCTTCACAGGGGTTGTCCTGGTAAATTCGCGCATGGCCCTCGGCTCCACGTTTCGCAGGCCTGCCTGCGGGCAAGACGTACCAGCTGACAGACGAGCGCACTTGGGGTCGACGGCAAGAGAAAAACGGCTATTTGAAGTCACCCGCGGTGCGAACCTCCTCATAAATGCCCGCTGTGGACGACTCAACAAAGGTGCGCAGCAGGGCGATCTGCTGTTGTAGAGCCTCGCTCTGGTGATACTCCTTGTGGGCCTCGGCTGATTCGTACTGGGTCACCCGGATCGCTGACTTACCATCCGGACTCCTGTACAGGCGGCTGCCCATAAGACCTTTCGGCAGGCTGGCCGATGCCACGAAGCTGCGATCAGCCTCGAAGAAGTCGTCGATTTTGTCGGGCTTAATCGAAATGATATTGATCTGCGTTACGGGGTTCATGCGTTTTCTCCTGGTTGGATTGAAGGATTGAGTCAAAGCGTGGCGAGACCGCTGCCAGGTCGCTGCGCAGCGGTGTTGAAGTTAGCTGTAAGCACTTCGGGAGGGATGTTCCGGAAGCATGGTCATAGCTTCGCCCTCTTCGTGTACGCGATGCCTGCGATCCGCCGCATGTGTCCGGACTGCTCGACCTCATCGAGCATGAAATGAGCGACGTCCGCCCGGCTTATGGTCGCGTTCCCGCCTGCTCCCTTCGGTAGGTGGTCGACGGCGACACCGTAATTCTCCGTGCGCGGGCCATTCGTCAGGCGCGGTGGCCGGATGATTGTCCAGTCGAGAAGGGTAGCCTTCACGATGCGTTCCATTTCCGACGAATCGTCAGCGATGTTGCGCAGGAGTGTGCTGCGCAGCATTCGGCCAAACGTTCCAATGTCGGGGAAGAGCGCGGCGACTCCGACGATGAGGAGGCGGCGTACGCCCGCGCTTTGCATGGCCATCACGATGGCCCGTGCACTGTCGCTGGTGATGGTGTTTCGTGAGGGTCCCGGCGGCCCGAGCGCCGAAAGCACCGCGTCGTGGCCTGCAAGGGCCTCGCTCATCGCATCCGCTTTGCGCACATCACCTTGAATCAAGGACAATCCGTCACGTGCAGCGCCGAGTTTTTGCGGTGAGCGGACGAACGCGGTAACGCGGTGGTGCCGTTCAAGAGCCTGATCCAGGAGTTCCCTCCCAATGCCGCCGGTGGCGCCGAGAATGAAGAGACGCATCGATGTCCTGGTGCTTGTCATGCCGTTGATCTCCCTTGAGCCCTCCACATTTCGTATATCAGATAGAGATGACTCTAATGAATAAGAGTTGCTAAACTTTTTCAGGAATGCCGAAATCACCCAGGCGCGCTTATAAATCGCTGACCCGCCAGCGCCAGGCTCACGAGACCCGCGGGCGGATTGTCGAGGCCGCGCGGCAGCTTCTCCAAGCCGAGGGCTATGCCGGAATGACCGTTGAGGCCGTTGCAAGGCGGGCTGAGGTCGCCGTGCAGACGGTTTATGCCGTATTCGGGTCGAAGACGGGCATCCTCGCTGAACTCCTCAACCAGACAACGTTTGGGCCCGATTATGAGGACACAGTCCGGGAAACACTGGAGGAAAGACAGCCGGAAGCGCGCCTCCGGGGAGCGGCCCGGATCGCGCGGCAGATTCACGATGCGCAGCGGGAAGGCTTCGACCTGCTCCGCGGCGCGGGGGTAGTTGCGCCGGAACTGGCGCGGCTGGAGCAGGAGCGAGAGCGCATTCGCTACGAACGGGAGGAAACAATGATCGTTTCTTTGCGCGACGCGAAGAGGCTTCGCCCCGGACTGAGTTACCCGGCCGCTCGGGACATTCTCTGGACGCTGACAAGCAGTGACGTGTACCGGATGCTGGTGCGCGAGCGCGGGTGGAGTTCCCAGAAGTACCAGGACTGGCTGGCCGACACTCTGGTTCGCTCCCTCCTGAGCTTGTCTTAATTCCCCGAACTCACATCGACGAGAAACAGGTGCCGATGCGGTATCGAATAGTTGCGGCGCGCGTCGACGGTCCATTGTGGGAGCGGGTGATCGAGAGCATCCCAGAGGATCTCAAGCCCCCTTGTGACTTCGATTCAAGAGGCTGTACCGAGTAACGAGGCAATCGAGAACGCTGTTCAAAACCAGATTGCCGTTCCCGGCGTCGAGGTCTGCCGCGGCGACCGCCTGTGCGCCGCATAATTTTCGATTCCGCGCCACAATCGGAAGCTTTTCGGTGGCAATGGCCGTGCGCAGCTCACCCCAGCGGCATCTCCATGAAGACATCGGCACGGCTATAGGGCATGGGGGGAAGGCTCTCGGGCTTCACGTGGCGAAACCCAACTGATTCGTACAAGTGAACGGCATTCTTAAGGCGCGTATTGCTCCCGAGGAACAGCGATTTGGCGCCGATGCTCCGGGCCTGCGCGATGGCGTGCTGAAGCAAACGGCGGCCGAGGCCTCTGCCACGCAGATGCGGAGAAACCGCCATCTTGGAAAGCTCGTAGACGCCATCCTGCATGGGGATCAGCGCGACGCAGCCTGCGGCTTCAGAGGCGGTGTAGGCCATGAAGATATGACCGCCCTTCAGAAGAATGGAGTGGACCGGATCGTTCAAGGTCTCCCGGTCTTTGGCTTCATGGGTGAAATACTGGGTAATCCACTCCTCATTCAACGTCCGGAATGCGGTGGTATCATCGCCGGGCGCAAGAGACCGAATTTCAATCACTGGCGGAACCAAAAGCGAGTTCTTGGGATCGATCGGCGACGTGGGGCGGGTAGTATGCATGGACTGCCTCTGGATATCGCGCAACATCACGATGGCTTCACGCTTCGTATGCCGATAATTATGTCAGCTGCTCTGCGATTGACCTGGTGTGAGGCGTAACTGCATCGCCCGTATGCTTCGTGGAGATTGTTTCGATTAGAACAATTCCGCATTCCTCGTCGGCAACTGGATTGTGAAGGACGCCCTTCGGAATAATGCAGAATTCGCCAGGATTCAGAATCACCTCGGCGTCATGGGTGAACTCTATGCGTAAACTGCCGTAGATCACCTGCAAGAGCTCGTCTTCGTGGTCGTGCTTATGCCAGGCAAGACTTCCTTTGAGTTTGGCGACCTTGACATATTGATCGTTCACACGTTCCACGACCTTACGCGACCGGTATTCTGTCACGCTCTCGAGCGCCGCCTGAAGGTTAACTGCGTGGATCATCGTCCCCTCTGCATACTTCTTCATTTCGTAATATTCCCTCCGCTCGAAAGCTGGCGAGCGGCATCCGGAACTATGAGCAGATTCCAATAATCGCGATCATGGCCGACATCCTGATGCAGTGAGTGACGCTCTCACAAGCCCTTCAAGGAACGCCCGGGCATTCACTCTGAAGTCCCAATGTTATTGCAGCGCTGCTGGATCGGATGAATATGTGATCGCCGCGATCCGCCAGCCATTGGCGGTATTCACCAGTTGCCAGGTCTCGCTGCCGCGGTTCTCGACTTTCCCATCGATATTGAAAACAAAATCAAAATAGACCGCCGCGATCGTCCCATCTGTATGGATGACGACGTTGCTGTGTTCCGGGTCGAAAGTCTTTGGTGTCGACGAGACAACCTTCGCGAAATCGCGATAGCTGCCAACTTTTACCTTCGGGTCCTTCGCCCCCTTCGCCTGCGCCCCTTCGTATGCCCTGTCTGTCAGCACGCTCAGCCAGAGATTGGCGTCGGGCAGGAACAGCGCGGAGAGCGCGGCCCCATTGTGACTGACAACCGCCTCATGATATTGCTTCATCACTTGTTCGATCGCAGCCACTTGTTCATGGTGTTCGTTGTCAATCTCGGCCTGGGCCGTGGAAGCACTCGGCGTCTCAGCGATACCCGCCATGGGCAGAAGGGTAAGCACAAAGAGAGCAAGACCAATAAGTTTCAGCATCGTTCGTCCTCCTGATGAGACAGAAAGTGAGAGGGAAAGAAAAGCGTCCGGGTCCGAGCCTTGAGAGGGCATCGTTCCCACCCTCGGCAAAGGCATCGAACCGCTGCGATGTGGCCGGATTCCTGTCGCAATGCGGGAAACATTGCCGGCCGGTTAATTCCAGGTTGCCCTCCGCGTAATCAGATAATCGGAGATGCTCTCCGGTTGCAGAATCTTTGGCAATCAAACCCGCCCGATGCAGATCACCCTGCGCTAAGGCCGCAGGGCCATAATGCCCAGGCGCAGCACCGCACTCCAGCTTCTCGGCTTCCATGTATCCGAAACCAGCGGAAGCCGTGCGACCCGCGGTCTTGTCGGCAGCGCTGATGGGATGGACCGCGGTTGTGCTCCGTGGGGTGAGGTGCCGATTTTCAAGAGATGTCGGCATTGAATCTCTCCTCTGCGTACGCCGTTCGCGCTGCACTATTCTGCTGTCGCAGTTTGAACTACCCGCGCCCACGGGTCCGAACACTGGACGCTTGCTTACGAAACCGGAAGACTGGCGGCAAGTCGACTTTCTGTTCCAGATCCGAACTCGGTGAGTGATTTGCCGATCATGCACTCACCGAGATCGCCAATTTCAGATGGCCGACATGCCGCCGTCGACGGGCAACTCCACCCCATTCACGAAGCTCGAATCGTCTGAAGCAAGAAACACCGCGACCGCCGCAATTTCCTCAGGACGACCCATCTTTCCTCGCGGGATCACGGATTCGAACATCCGCTTCGCCTCCTCGGTGAGAACCTGATCCTGCATCGGTGTGGCGATCGGCCCCGGGCTCAGCACGTTCACCCGGATATTCCTGCCCTTCAGTTCGTTGAGCCACGTGCGTGCGAATGAGCGCAACGCCGCCTTACTCGCCGCATACCCGCCGAAACCAGGAAAACCTTTCACCGAAGCAACCGACCCGGTCATGATGATCGATCCGCCATCGTTGAACAGCGGCAACGCCTTCTGAACCGCAAACAACGTGCCGCGCGCATTCAGGCCGAACTCCCCATCGAAGTGCTGCTCGGTAATCTCGCCCAGTTTGACGGCTTTGCCCGTGCCGGCGCTCGCGAACAGGACGTCGATCCTGCCCTTTTCCCGCTTGACTGTATCGAACAGGCGGTCAAGGTCGTCGAGATTGGACGCGTCGCCGCGCACCCCTGTCACGTTCCGGCCAATCAGCTTGACGGCCTCATCGAGCGCCTCCTGCCTTCGGCCCGTGATGAAAACGTAGGCGCCTTCTTCAACGAAGCGCCTGGCGCTCGCCAGCGCCATGCCGCTCGATCCCCCCGTGACTACTGCGACCTTACCCTCTAGCTTTCCCATAATTGCTCCCTTCGGTAGATGTGTAGCATTCAGTACTGAAGAGTAGATTTCCTTAGCGGTGGACGAGAACTGCTCGGGAGTCCTAATCTATTGTCTATTCGTCCAAACGAGGTGGGCTAAGTTGGACCCGATAACAGACATCTTCAGAACGATGCACGTAACCGCTTTCGGTCAGCACAGGCTCGAAGCCACAGCCCCGTGGGGCGTAATAACGGAGAAGCAGACCGAAGAAAAAGTCACGCCTTCCGGCAAAAAGATTTCACCCACAGATTTGGCGCACTTCGCCATGCTTTCGCGCGGCAACTGCTGGTTGAGTGTGGAAGGGATTCCGGAGCCGATTCCCCTCACCGGGGGTGATTGCATTTTGCTGGCCCGGGGGACTTCGATTGTTTTGCGCGACAGCCCGCGAACACGTCCGAGGTGGAGTTTCCGCGAAATCGGGGCCAGGGCCAACAGCAATGTCGCCCATTATGGAGGTGGTGGCGCACCGACGACAATCGTCTGTGGGTCTTTGAGTTTCGATCGCGCCAGCCTGAAGCCCATCACTCAGTTATTGCCGAGCTTCATTCTGATTAAGGCCGATCAGGCACGCACGCTTGCTCTTCACAACACAATGCAGGCGCTGGCGTCAGAAATGACAGAACAGGCGCCGGGATCTGAAGTAGTCGCGACCAGGCTAGCCGAGGTTCTGTTCATCCAAATACTCCGGGCGCATATCGCGTCGGGAGTGGGATGGCGCAACAAAGGATGGCTTCGTGCGATTTTCGATCCCAAAATGGGCACCGCTCTGAGTGCCATTCACGACAGTGTAAAGACACCCTGGACGGTCGAATCCATGGCCGAAGCGGCGGGCATGTCTCGCTCCGCATTCGCGGTACGTTTCAAAGAGCTGCTCGAGCAAACACCGCTGGAATATGTAACCGAGTGGCGGATGCAGAAGGCGATGCAGTTACTCCAACGGCGTGACAAAAAGCTCATAGACGTTGCTCGGTTGGTAGGTTATGAGTCCGACGCTGCGTTCAGTAAGGCGTTCAAGCGAGTTGTCGGGGCCAGTCCTGGCGAATACCTCAAACGTGGTCTTGGAGACCACGGTCATGCCGGAAGAGCAGAGGATGGGTGAGGCTCAAAGAGTGCGTCTCGATGCCATCATGGTCGTGTCTGCCGTGCTGATGGGGTGGAACACGGGTGCGCACTGCTGGGCGAAGCGCCTTGTCTCGGCAAAGAGCGGATGAGTCGCCAGAGGGGTTACCTCAAGCATAATCAACAGCCAGATTGGCAGGCTCTGCAATGCATCCCTAAGCTAATCGGCGTCGCGTGCCGACCAGATACCGACGTTCGCTTTCTGACCAGGCAGACGCCGGACATTCCGTGAGATGCCGCCAGCGTACAACTCCCGCCCCCGCATGCTTTCCCGCTGAATTAATTCTTTTCGCTCTCGATCCGAGAGCGGAACTGAAGCGCACGGCGGAGGTCGCGCTTAGACATCTCGGCGTTGAAAGATAAGCTTTGCCAGGCGCGTAGCGCCTCGAGAACATGGACTGACCGAAAAAGTCTGTGCGGGTAAGAGTGACGGGCAGCGGCGATCAGCGCGAAGACGAGCGCGTGCTGCCTGAGGCATAACGTATTGCCTCCGTCTCCCTTGCGGTTCCGATCGGCTCGTACTTCTTCTGAAAACTCCCCAGCACCTCGGCTGGCGCGCTCTCGGGAGTTCCGCTTGTGAAGATGGGGTTCGGCGCATACTCAATAGCAAGCTGAATCTCCTGAGCCGCCGCATCTCCTCGCAGCAGAGAAACCAGCACCAGCGCCCCATCGAGTCCAGCCGTTACGCCGGCGGCGCTGATGAGGTTGCCATCGACCACGACCCTTGCATCCACAGGAACCGCTCCGTAGTACCGCATCAGATGCCGGGTACTCCAATGAGTGGTTACCTGTCTTCCCTCAAGCACGCCCGCCGCACCGCAGAGCAGAGCCCCGGTGCAGACCGAATAAAGGAGCCTTTCGCCCTGAACGTGCCTGCGGATGAGCGCAAGCACTTCTTCATCGTGCATCAGCGCCTGCTGCCCGTGGCCGCCGGGCACGAGCAGAACATCGAAGATTCCCGCTTCCGCAGTGCTCACATCCGGCGAAAGCCGAAGCCCCTGTACATCGCGCACCGGAGCAATTTCTTTCCCGATAATCTGGATTGTTGTGTCCGGCATGCGTGAAAGAACTTCAAACGGACCCGTAAAGTCAATCTGATCCATCCGCTCGAAGATGAGGCAGCCCACGGAAAGCGGTCGCACAGACAGCGCTGGCTTGGATCTCTCACTGACAATCAAAGGAACACTCATGATGCCGATCTCCCCCCAACATCCGTCAAAAACATGCGTTCCCCGTGTAGTCGTCGCCCTTACATGAGCTCGATGATCAGGCTGCTTTCGCGGTACGAATGGGCGCTGCAGGTACGACGACTTCGACAAGTCCGGTTGCGACGTCGTAAACAAGGCCGGAGATGAGCCACTCGCCCGGCAATGCCGGAATTGCCCTGAGTGCAGCAACATCCACAGCTACTGACTTGCGTGGATCGGGGACTGACCTGGTCGCAACGTCGCTCTCCGGTATATGAAAATAGTGCGCCAGCAGGGCCGGATCTCCCACCAGACGCGTGCTGCCGCAATCCGTATGGTGAAGCACGATCAGATGAAACTCTCCGCCGCCTCCCGGAACGGTTCCGGCAACCTCTCCGATTCGTCCGAGGAGACCGAACTCCTCCAGCAGACCGGGCGTGACTCGACCGCCGATGTTTCTCATCACGACGGCCTCACCGGGTTTGATTCCAAGTACCTGAGCAGGATCAACGCGCATATCGGCGCAACCGATGATGACTGCTTTCAAAGTTTGCAGGGATTGAGGAAGCGATGGCATAGGGGAAGCGATCTCCTTGTTGCGCTTCAACATGAGGTCAAGGTTATTCATCAATCATTCTCCTGAAAGGATGTTGGTGGCGGTCTCGCCGGCACAAACCCGTACACGCTTTCGATGCCAATTCGCGTCGCCGGATACCTCTGCGGGACCGAACACGTTGAGGGTTCGCATGGGTGGAACCGCGACAATCAGGATATGACGCGCGTTTCGAGGCGCTGAAAGATCTTCTGTTGGATTGCGCCTTATCTTTGTCCGGACTGATTGGCGTATGAACATAATCGTGAGCCCTGCAACTCCTTTTACAAGTGGTCCCCACAGGACAGGCTGTGGCACGCAGTCGAGCGCAGTCGCGCTCTCTGTCATCACCGCGCAGGGACGAGTTACGATTGGCCCGTCATCCCGCGGGTTGTCGTGGATTCTCGCCGGCCTTTCAGAAGCACCGGCTTCACTAGGGTGCGCTCCATAGCGCGTACCTGTCAGGATTGATGTGCGAAAGCGGCGGAAGGTCCGGCAGCTGCATCGGCGTCATCCCCGAGGTCCATCGCTGCGATAAGACCGGCGCTCACAGTCAATATGTGGAGAACCTCGCTGTCCGACAAAACGTCCCCCTGAAGGCTCCTGACGACCTGGTGGACCCTGACGCGAACCTTGCCTCCGTCTCCCTCGGCGATCGCCAGCGGTTCGACATGGGGATCGAACTCGCGCCACTGTCGAGTCCAATAGGCGCGGATCTCTTCCTTTCCGACAACCCTGCCACCCTCCGAAGCCCTGGGCCAGCTCACGTCTTCAGTCATCCGTGCTAACGCACCGTCGATGTCCCGACTATTAAATGCGGAGTAAGCCTGCTCAATGACATTCTTCGTATCTGCCATAAAACCTCCCATGGCGCTTGCTTCACTTTCGGTGTTCGTATTCCATCATCTCTGACGAACTCTGATCATCCTGTCTGCCTGCCACGAAGAACGGCTCATATCCAGCGTCACGCTTGATCTGGAGTTCCTTGAGCCAGCTGCTCGATCCACGCCGCCATCGTCTCCTTCGGCTCGCCCATGGCCGCATTCGATACGTCCTCCCACGCTTCCCACGTCGCCAGGCGCTCCCGATACGCGTCGCGCGCTCTCGGCAGAATCGAGTTGCCCAGTCCGAGTCGTAGCGGTGGATCGTTCGTGTCCACGAGCTTGAGGACGGCGTCCGCAGTCGCCTCCGGGTCGCCCCGTTCCAGGTTGGCCAGTCGCGTCAAAAACTGCTTCCGGAACTCCGCGTAAGGTTCCAAAGCATCCGCTATCTCCGCGGATTTGCCAAAGTCGGTTGCGTAAGCTCCAGGCTCAACCAGCGTCACCTTGATGCCGAAAGCTTTCACCTCCTGCGCCAGTGATTCGTGCAGAGCTTCCACCGCCCATTTCGTGGCACAGTAGAAGCCGATGAGCGGCAATGCTGTAATCCCAAGTCCGCTCGAAACCCCGAGGATGTGTCCGCTCCGTTGCTTCCGCAGCAGAGGCAGGGCCGATCGCAGCACCCGAACCATTCCGACATAGTTCGCGTCGAACAAGTCGCGGATCTGTTCGTCGCTCGCCTCCTCGGTAGCCGCGAAAAGGCTGGTGCCAGCGTTGTTCACAAGAACATCCAGCCTGCCAAAATGTTTGTACGCCTGCTGAACGACCTGGGGCACCTGCTCCGAATTGGTCACGTCGAGAGCCAGTGGCAGGACAGCGTCTCCGAAACGCTCTTTGAGGTCCGCGACGTCTTTCAGCCTGCGCGCCGTGGCCGTGACCTTATCTCCGCGCTTGAGCGCAGCTTCGGCCCAGATGCGGCCGAAGCCGCGAGAAGCACCCGTGATGAACCATGTCTTTTCCATATTGATTCCTCTCCAATCGGCTGGGTTGGGTTTGGCTCCCGCGCAGTGTCCTTCTGCCTTGATTCAATACTGCGCATAACGCATATTTCCAGAATCGGTCAGGAGGTCAGGGCCGGTGGCGTTCCATCCGAGCCTGGCGCGGGTCTGCGCGTTCGAAGTCTCGGCGTCCCACCCCGCAAAAACTCCGAGGAAGCCGAAATGCTCCTGAGCCTGGTCCGGTGAGATAGAAATGACCGGAACGTTCAGCCCGTGGCCGATGGCCGTGGCAATGTCCTTCAACGGCGCCCCCTCTTCTGCGATCGCGTGATACCGCGCTCCCCCTGAGCCGTTTTCCAGGCTCAACCGGTAAAGACAGGCTGACTTTGCGAGTAACACGGAGATGTTCTCCCAATTAGTAGATAATCGGAGGAAGTCTCCGGTTGCAGGAAATTTCGCAAGTGGCCGCGAAGCGATCCCAACCCGTCCAGCGAAAGCCGAGAACAGATGCTCTGCGTAACCGCGAGCGGATTCTCGAAATGGCGAAGAGAGCCTTTACTCGTCATGGGGTGGATGCCAGCCTGGACGACATCGCGAAGCACGCGGGCGTCGGAGCCGGCGCGATTTGTAACCCCAGCAACTCGGTCAATCCTTCGTATACCCACAGCATTGGCTGACAGTGGCAGCGACAGCAACCGGTCGGAATGGTAGTTCCGGACTTCAACACGCCCATGCAGGACAGTCACGGTCGTGTGGCAAACAGACGTAATGCGCAGTGCAGGTGCCGTCCATTGCTTATTCCCTTTGGAGCGGAACATCGGCGGTTGTGAACATTGGGTCTTTGACATTGCCGGTGTTGCGGGTTCCGGCCGGCTCAAAAACCAGAACGTGGACCTCCTCGTCAGCCGAAGTGCGATGTTCGGTTCCTCTGGGGACAATGGTGAACGCCCCCACTCCGAGTTCCACCGACCCATCCTGAAACTCGATTCTTAGTCGGCCTGACAGGCACAAAAGCAATTCGTCCCGGTTTTCGTGATGATGCCAGACAAGGGTTCCCTGCAGCCTGGCAAGCTTCACTTCCTGGCCGTTCAACTCGCCAATAATCCGCGGCTTCCAATACTCCCTGATCTGAGACAACTTATCGGCGAGGTTGACTTTGTTCGTCACGCTTCCTCCTTCACTCTGCCGGGACTTAGGATGCCCAGGCTCTTCGGCACTTCCATAGGCGAATTCTCTCACTCACCCAATGTGAGCACTCGCGCTTTTCGGACATCATCACTTTTCACGTGGAACGATTTGTAATCGAGACTTGTCATCCGGGCCTCCGAAGAGGGCCCGAATGCACCCAAAGTCGTCATCCTGAGCAACGGACTTTGGACGACTCTCTTCCACGGAGCGCCGGCGCCCTTGCGTCCGACGCCGGTCGGTCTGACGCAAGGGCGTGTTGCACTCGGTCACTGCGGCTGGCCCAGCAGGCGCAGAGTGACGATCTGGTGCGGGCGGATCTCAACCTGGAAGGTGTGAGGGGTTTCGGGCGCAAGGGAGGTGCCATCCCGCTCAACAGCGTCGGTACGAACGATCTGCCTCAGCGCCAGCAGTGGCGTGTCGATAGTGATGGTGCGTGAGGCACCTCCCAGATCGATGAGGCGGAGGATGGTGCCACGACCGTCTTCGGCAGGCTTCCATGTATCTGCGAGCACATCCGGATCGTCGATGGAGAGGAAGCTGGATTCTGTGGCCGGGAGCGGCTCGGGCAAGTTGAGGGCTTTGTCCTGGGAGCGAATCTGGTCGTGTTCGAGCGGAGTAACCTCCTCCCAGCCGAGGCGGCTCAGCGCAGGCGCATCGGTCTGCACGGCGCTGGTGACGATGTAGCGGAAATGAAAAGCGCCACCCTGCTCAGCCCGGTAATTGGTGTGCCAGTAGTTGTTCATCACGTAGGAGAAGATGGTGCCGGGCCGCTCTCCGAAGGTCGTCGGCCAGGCGCCGCGATTGATGTCGCCGAGGGTCACCAGCGAGGCGTCCAGTGGCATCACCGTCGCAGAAACGCCGTCCTCATCGACGGAGACCCAGTGCTGGACGGAGAACCATTCGCGGCCCGCGCCCGGGTACATATCCTTTGCCGGATCCACGACGCCATTCTGAATCTCGTATCTGAACCGGGGATGGCTCATGGCGAAGGGAAAGGCGAAGTAAACAGCTTCCTTTTTCAGCTCTGGTTTTTTATCGATGTTTTCGATCAACTCGATCTTTTTCTCGTCGTTAAAGAATCGAAGCTCGGTCCGAATGGCTGGTGTGTTATCCGCGGAGGATTCCATCTGGACGCGCCATCCCCACGGTGTGCGCTCTTCGGATATCAGGTGCCCGTGCTCTGCGGGATGCACGTCCAGCACCGGCTTTGGGGAGACGGCGCGATACTGCAGAATGCTGTTCGGCTCCCGATCGCCTCCGCTCACATACAGGTACTGGCCGAAACGCCACGGGCTGGTGGAGTCCACCAGTTCTCGGCCGAGCTGCTTATCGTAGAGGCTGCGAATGCTGCCCGTGGCGGGATCCAGCTCGACGCGGTAGAAGGGAGTATCGAGAGTGGTCGCCATGGCAGTCTGCGGAGCGGGAGCCGGGGTGACGCTCTCGCGCAGGGAGTAGACCTTGTATCCCATGGGCGGAACGTTTTTCGCGCGAAATTCCACCTTGCGGTAATTGGGTCCTTCCCCGAGGGTCACATAAGGCACAGTCTGGCCGGCGGCGGGATCGACGATCTCCCAGCCGCGATCGAGGTCGATCGTTACGTCGCCGTCCCGCTTCCAGTTGAGGCCATTGAAGACGATGAGGCTGTTGACGCCGGCGTCGATGGAATCGGCGAGGCTGGCCATGCTGCTGCGCAGAAGCTTGTCACGCAGCGCAGATGCAGTCGTCGCACGGGAATCCTTGACCCGCAGTTGCTGAACAGCTTCGTCGCTGGAGGGGTCGGAGACGCTGTTCCAGGAGGTCCACGTGTGTTCGTCCATCATGACCATGTTGGCCCACATCGCTTTTAGATCGTCTTGATTGACGGCCAGGCGCGGGTTCACAAGCGTGCTGATGGTCGCCAGCTTCTCCGCCGTGGGAGCGCGGCTCTCGTTCTGGCGCTCCAGCGTGGCGAAGCGGGCATCCGAACCAATCCCGTCCTCCCAGTAGGGGCCACCGTCGCCGCGGATCGTCGGCAGACTGTAGCCGAACTGCCGAGCGATAGCCGCCATCGCGTCCCGAAATCCGGAGTACTCGATGTGCGGATACGCGAAGACAGCGTTCCATTGGCCGGCCAGTTCCGCCTGTTGCGGGTAGAGATCGGTGTTTTCCACCTGGGTGCCGAAGATGATAGCCGCGCTCGCCCTGTACCCAGGATGCTCGTACATCTGCAGGAAGAGCGGCAGGATCTCTTCGCCAGTTTCGGTGAGCGGAGGCAGGCCAAAGAGAAACTGCATTTGCTCGTAGTGTCGCGAATACCAGAACAGCACCTTGCCGCCATCCGGCCCTTCCCACCAGAAGGGCGAACGCTGATTGAGATGACCCAGCAGCAGGACCGGGGCGCGATCGTTGTTACTGCCTGCCGCAAAGTACGGAATGCCGGCAGCCGCCAGAATCGACGCGTACGACCACGAGTAAGACGGGACGTCCGTGATATTCGCGTAGTCGAACGGGGTGCCGTATTGCCTGCTGAAATCAGCGCTCGGATAGAGCGAGCGAATCAGCGTCTCTGCTGTGGGGAAGCCGGTGAGCAGGTTGCTGGACTGCGCGGGGATATAGATCTCCCGGTCGCGAATGGCCCGCAGGATGCGCTGCCGCTCTTGCGGGGTGCGCGACTGCTGGAACTGCTCCAGGTTCCACTCGCCATCGGTGCTGAAACGGAAGCCGGGATGCTTGTCCGCCAGATCCATCGCCTCATCGAGAATTCTGGCGTGGATCGCAGCCACCTTCGCCTGGTAATCCGTATAACCGATATCGAGGTGCACGTGGGGGACAAGGTACAAGGTCCATTTCTTTCGGGGTTGCAGGATTTCAGTGAATCGTCGTTTCCGACCATTCAGGTCCACCTGGATTTGCGCGGAGGTGTCCGGAGAAAACGCCGGGACGAGAAAACGCACGCGCTGTTCGCCGAAGTCTTCCGCTGCGTCAAGATGGCCGTAGAAGGTGTGGCCGGCGAGATGCAGCACGACCTGGCTCGAGCGGAGATGCTGGGCGTAGCTGACGAAGACGTCCACCTGTTCTTCGAGGGCGCCGCCGTGGTTCCGATAGAAGATCGTGGGCTCAGCGTGGGCTGTTGCGGCGGGGAGGCGGGAGAGCGGCTCCAGCTCGATGGCGTCGTAATTGAGTCCGGCATCGGAAACGCCCTGATCGCTGGGCGAGACCGGCTGCAGTGCAATCTCGTTTCCGCCCTTGTGCAGCCAGGAGCCGGGGAAATTGCATTGGACCTCCGCGCGCGAGTATGCGGGGAAGAAGGCGTCCATTGTGTCGCCCATCGAGTCGTCGAGCTTCGGATGCAGAACGAAACGGCCCTCGCGTCCGTTGATCGTGATGGTGAGAGCGGGGACACTGGAGTGCTCAATAATGACGGAGACAGTAAGGCGGTACGCCGGTTGAGGTTCGGCGTCGAGGGAAAAGGCGATGCTGCGGGGAGCGGCTTCCGGGGTGAGGGGCTTTCCCGGAAAGGCCGCGGGGGAAAATGCATACCAGTCCTGGCCCGGCTGACTCCGGACGGTATCGTAGACCACTGCGGCATGAGGCTGCTGCTGGTTGAATTCGGCAGAAGACCCGTCGAAGCGGCCGACCCGCCAGAGGGGCGGGGCCTGAGCAGCGGCGAGCAGAGGCAGACAGGAGAGCCCGATCAGCAGACCTACCGCGGTTCTGACCTTCACGCAGACTCCATGACCGGAGCATCCGGTTTTTCGAGGATACTCTCTGCTTTTAGTGTCCGCCTGGCGGGGGACCGACTCGTCCCATGACAACTGACTCGCAACGGCATTCGGCCGTTTCGCTGCGTTGTGGTCTGGGCCAGGGGTCTGAGCCTCGAGGCTTCGCAAGGTGTGATCTTCTGCGCGCTGAATCCAGCCTGTGGACTCAGCGGATGATGTTGATGGCGATGGCGGGCGTGAGGGTGTCAGTGGTGTTGCGGCCGGAGGGGGTGATGCGAACGCCGAGGAGAAGGCCGATGGTGGGCTTCCAGGAGTATTCAACGGCAGGGGCGAGGTACCAGGTGTTGCTCCAGCCGGAGGTGAGGGCGACGGAGGAGGCAGGCGCGGTGGGGGTGGCGGGGTAAGCGCCGGCGACGCGGGTGCTGCCCGTGTTGCGGAAGTAGATGTCGGTAGCGAGGACGAAGCGGCGGGTGGCCGAGTACTCCCAGGAATTGTCGATGGTGAGGACGGAGGCGGAGTGGGCGGTTCCGCGGAAGCCGTTGGCGGTGCCGTAGACGCTCGAGCCGACCACGGGGACGGCGGAGGAGAACGCGTCGGCGAAATTGAGGCGCATGCGAACGATGCGATGGTTGGGGAGCCAGAACCAGGACTGAGTGAGGAGCTCGGGGGTTGTGGTGAGGGCGCCGGCGCCGAAGGCGTTGGCGGAGCGCGCGCCGAGGTTGTCGTAGCGGCCGGTGGGGAACGTTTCCTGCACGGCCAGAGAGAGAGTGGGGATGCGGTGACAGGGGAGGGTCTGGGTGAAGCGGCGCTGAACCTGGAGGGTGAGGTCGCCGAGACCAGGTCCGGCGCTGGAGGGCGCCCCGCTGGGGATGGCGTAACCGGCGGTGGGGATGAACCCGAGGCCGACGGTGTCGGTGAGGGCATAAATCAGATAGGTGAGGGAGCCGTAGCTGTTCTGGTGGGGGACGGGCTGGCGGGATCCGGTGCGGGTGAAGCGGCCCTGGGTGGTGACGTCGTAGAGGTAAGGCTCGAGGAGGGCGTGGCCGCGGGGTGCGCTGGCGGCGGTGTTCGCGAGCATGGGTCCGGTGAACCAGGCGTCGTTCATGGAGTGGCTGACTTCGCAGGTGGCCTGGAGGTTTGCCGCGCGGAGCGCGACGGGGGCGAAGAGAAAGGCGAGGACCAGCGCGTGCCGAGGAATGATCCGTGGGAGGGTGCGGTGGTTCATCGGACGATCGTGATGGCGGGGGCGGCGGGCCGCACTCCGCTGGTTGCGGATGAAGTGGGAGGAGTGGTGAGCCTGCGAGCGGGGCGGGCTGGCCGCCAGGAGAGCGGAGCTTCGAGGCAGAAGAAACGTGAGGCGGGGCGGCGGTGGTTGGCTGCGGGCGCGAGGGTGAGCGAGCCGAAGCCGTCGGCGATGGGGAGTTCGCGGGAGCGGCGGGGTGAAGGCTCGTGCGCGGGGATGGCGGCCATCACTCACCGTCCTTTTCGCTGATGCGGGTGCAGGTGTTGATCCAGTTGATTTCCCAGGTGCGGCCGCCGTCAGCGGAGAAGGCCTGGTCGGAGTGGACTTCGGTCGGGGAGACGGGGCCGATGCGGAAGCGGACGAGGATGTTGCGGCCGTGGAAGAGCTCGGAGTCGTAGAAGGTGCCCTGGCCGTCGTGGAATTCGCCGACGGCGGGTACGCTGAGGATGCCGGTGTCGCTGGTGGCGAAGTGGATGTTCCACTGGTGCGCGACGGGATCGTAGAGGCGGAGCGCGAGAAGCTCGAGGTGGGCGCGGGGGTTCGCTCCGGGGCCGTCTGCTTCGACTTCGGCAAGGTTGGCGCGGCCGTTCCAGATGGGGTGTATGACGGTGGTGCCTGCCATCTCGGTCCACTGGGTGGAACCGGTGAGGGGATGGACGAGGCGGCGGATGTGCATCTTCCACGTGCCGGTGTCGAAGTCGAAGTCGTGCTGGCCGTCGCGGGTGGCGGCGGCAGGAGGGGGAGCGGAGCCGGGCGGCTGGGTGCTGCGACGGCCGGGCTCAGGCTGTCCCCACACGGAGTTGCCGGTGCGGGTCTGGTTGGTGATCCAGTTGACTTCCCAGGTTTGGCCGCCGTCGGGAGAGAAGGCCTGCTCGAAATGCGGGGTGCCGGCGAGGCGGGACCAGTCAAACCGGATGAGGATGGTTTTGTTGTTGATGGTGTCGGCGGTGTAGAAGTCGCCGCGGCTGTTGAGGAAGGCGCCGACCTGGGGCGGATCGAGGCGGCCGACGCGGCTGTTGGCCCAGTAGAGACGCCACTGGCGCGCATCGCGATCGTAGAGACGCAGGGTGAGTCCTTCCATGTGACTGCCGTTCGCGCCGTCGAGCTCGATGGTGTCGAGCTGGGCACGGCCGTTCCAGACCCTGTAGCAGTCGTCGATGCCGCTCATGTCTGTCCAGTCGGGGGAGCTGGTGAGCGGGTGAAGCATGTGGTGCAGGTGAAAGGTGAAGTTGCCGAGGAGGGGGTCGAAGTCGTGGGCGCCGTCGTGGAGCGGGGGCGGCGCGGGGACGGCGGGCGGGTCTGACTGCGCGATTGCCGGGAGTTTCGCGCAGGAAGCAGAAAGCAGGAGAGAAAGGAAGAGACGCGATGTGAGTTTCATGGGAATTCTCGGGCGGGATGGGCGCCTGGGGACGCGACCCGCCTGTGTCCAGAGTGAGGCAGCACGTGGTACTTTGACAGGACCACTTCTTATGCAACTGGCGATACCAATTCGGCGGACGGGCGAGCCCCTTTTCCGGCAGGTGTACGGAGCGATCCGGCAGGGGGTTCTGGCGGGGACGCTGCGCGGCGGCGAGCGGCTGCCCTCGACGCGGGATCTGGCGGAACAGCTGGGGATAAGCCGGACTGTGGTGGTGGCGGCGTATGAGCAACTGCTGGCGGAGGGCTACGCGACGGGGCGGACAGGATCGGGGACCTACGTGGCGCACGAGCTCCAGACCTCGCGGGGGAGGCGCGGCGCGACCAGCACGAGGAAGGCGGCGCTGCGGCTCTCGCGGTACGGCAACGCGGCGCGGGGCGCGGTGAGCTCGGTGGACACGCCGCGGCGGCAGGATCCGGTTCCGCGTTACGACTTCGCGAACGGGAGGAGCGATCTGGAGACGTTTCCCTTTGCGGTGTGGCGGCGGCTGCTCCTGCGACAGGCGCGGGAAGCGAGCGTGCGGCAGTTCGATTACGGCTCGGCGCTGGGGTCGATGGCGCTGCGCCGGGCAATCTGCGGGCATCTGCGGCGAGCGCGGGCGGTGGTGTGCGAGCCGGAGGATGTGATCATCGTGAACGGCGCGCAGCAGGCACTCGACCTGGTGATCCGGGTGCTGGTGGAGCCGGGCGAGCGCGTGGCCATCGAGGATCCGCATTACAACGGGGCGCGGGAGGCGTTTCGCGCTGCGGGGGCGCGGCTGTGCGGGGTTCCGGTGGATCGCGACGGGCTCAATCCGGCGCTGCTGCCGGACGACGCCCGGATGGCGTTCGTGACGCCGTCGCATCAGTTCCCGACCGGGGCGATTCTGCCGCTGGAGCGGCGGCTGGCGCTGCTCGCGTGGGCGCGGCGGCGAAACGCGGTGATTCTGGAAGACGATTACGACGGGGAGTTTCGCTACGACGGGCGGCCGCTGGAGTCGCTGCAGGGGCTGGATACGGATGGGCGCATCGCGTATCTGGGGACGTTTTCGCGGACGGTGTTTCCATCGTTGCGGATCGGCTACCTGGTGGCGCCGCCCTCGCTGATGCCGGCGCTGGCGGCGGCGAAGTGGCTCAGCGATCTGCACTCGTCGACGCTGGAGCAGGAGACTCTGGCGGAGTTTATCGAGAGCGGATGGTACGAGCGGCATCTGCGGCGGCTGCGGCGGAGGAACACGGCACGGCGCGCGGCGCTGCTCGACGCGGTGCGGAGACATTTGAAGGACCACGTGGAAGTGACGGGGGATGGCGCGGGGGCGCAGGTGATGCTGTGGCCCAAGGCGCGGGTGAACGAGGCGGCGGTGATCCAAAAAGCCGCGCGACTGGGGGTGGGAATTTACAGCATCGGACACTGCTATCTGGAAGGGGGGAAGGCAGAGCGGCGGGTGGGATTTGTGCTGGGATACGCAACCCTGACCGAGCGGGAGATTCGGGAGGGGATTCGGTTGCTGGGGAATGTCCTGTAATTAGGGGCTCATCCTGAATCAGGGCTCCCGGAGATTCTCGCATCGAGAAACATCCCAAAAGGCCTTCGATGCTCTTTCCCGATCCTCGGGATGGACCGCGGTCATCCAGGCCTCGGGATGCGACCGAACGCATTCCCCACAACACCTCGGGAGCGACATTCTCGCTCGTACCCGCGAATCGACAAGATGTCCTCGCGGAGCAACATCCTCTCATGTGAATAAGCCGAAAGTGTCCAGATTGAGTTAAACAAGACCGAATACATCTGTTCCCGAAAGAGCTTGCCTAACCGTCGTAGAGCTCTCCTCTTGCTGATCTCGCTAATTCGGATTGGACCGGATGAGATGTGCTGGCTCCTCAAGAATATCGAGTAGAGCTCGCGCACAGTAAACCCTGTCACGCTTCGCATCTGAAGCCTGTTGTAGGATGCCGCCCTGCTCAAGTCGATCAATCGCCCGCTGGGCCGTGGTGAAAGCGAGATCCAGCTGCTTTGCGGCGCCGGTGATGGTGAGGAAAGGGTTCGCGGCCAGGAGATCGACGATGCGCAGCGATGTATTGGTCGAGTGGCCGGCGAGTTTCGTTCGCCACGCTGTGAGCAGATCGTTGATGCGCGTCGCCCGGTTCAATGCATCTTCGGACATGCGCGAGATGCCCTGAAGAAAATACTCCAGCCAATCGCACCATGCGCCACGCTCGCTCACCCGGCGCAGTCCCTCGTAGTAGTCGCGTCGTGACGCTTCAAAAAATGCGGACAGGTAGAGCAGCGGTGTCGGCAGAATCTTCCGCTCGATCAGGAATAAAGTGATGAGCAGTCGTCCAACCCGCCCATTGCCGTCGAGAAAGGGATGGATGGCCTCGAACTGGTAATGTGCAAGCGAAATCGTCACCAGCGGGGGCAGGCCCGATTCGTGCAGGAACTTCTCCCAGGCGGCAAGGCAGGGTTCCACCTCGCCAGGAGGAGGAGGAATAAAGGTTGCCGTTGCCGGCGTGCTTCCGGGCCTGCCGATCCAGTTCTGGGTTGTTCGGAATGACCCCGGAGTTGCGTGTTGCCCTCGCACTCCCTCCATCAGCTTCTCGTGCAGTTCGCGAATCAGCCGGACGGAAAGGGGGAGCTTGTTGAGGCGAGAAATGCCGTACTCCAGCGCGACCACATAGTTGCCGACCTCGCGCAGATCCTCGGGGCTTCGCTCGACTACGGCGCCAGCTTCGGCAGCCAGCAATTCGCCGAGCGTAGCCTGCGTGCCCTCGATCTTGCTCGACAGGACCGCCTCACGGCGCACGAACGAGCGCATCAGGACGTGAGGATTGGGGAGGCGTCCGCCTTCACCCGCAAGTCTGCCAATCAGCCGGTCGGCTTCGGACAGTACCCCGACCAATCGCGGCGTCCAGGCGAGCGCCGGCGGCAATGGGGCAGGCACGAAGGCGGAATAAGCGCCTTGCGGAACGAGTTTGCCGCGGATATCGGCGTCTTTACTCATCGCAGCAGTATGAAAACAGCGCGCCGCACTATTTTCGATCTTTATCCTAATCGCAAATAGCAGACCACGCCATTTTCGACGCGAATCGATTCAAAGAATGCTTTCGCAGCTTCCCGCAATACTCTACAGCCATCACCGTCGTGGTCCGGGATGTTCGCGCATGGTTCGCGCGGTTGGCGGCTCAAGTCTATCTTGCTCAAAACCAAGTATTTACCTTAGCTAACCAGCGACGCCGGTAGTTTTGCGGCCATGGGCAACCTTCGAGCACTTCATCTTTATTTTCAATGACTTATGTTGGAAAAGATGCGAAGGTGCGAGCAAGGCTTTGTTCCACCGGCTGTGTTGCCGCTTCCGTAAACTATTGATTCTAAAATGGTGGCCAGGGACGGGATCGAACCGCCGACGCCGGCCTTTTCAGGGCCGCCTTCCAATCGATTTAAGCGGCTCAGAATCAACTAATCGGCTGAAATTAAAGGGTTTCGGAAATGGCTCTTGTAGTACCTTGTGGCACACAAAGGTATGATTTCGTGTCCAAAATGTGTCCGTATTGTGTCCGCGCCAGCCGCCGAAATCGACGACACTACAGCCGCCGCCAGCATCTTCATCCCTGCGACGTTGGTCGCGCCGTTATCCCGCTCTCTGCGAGTCGCAGTCTACAATCGGCGGTTTGACCGGCCAACGCGTCAGTCGAAGCCCGAATTTTGCGCTGCGTGCACAAGAAGACAGGGAGAATGCGGTCGAAATTGGTCAGCGCCGAACCATGGCGCTCAAAGAGCCTGCTCTCGATCTGATGCACCAGGACATTGCGGCTCCAGCCGTTTTCGAACGACTGTCGGATGTACCATTTTCTCTGGCTCGGATCCTTAACCGCATCGAGAATCCTGACCTGGTGGCCCCAGGGCAATTGTGCAACAACCTGTTGCACAAATTCCTCGTCCGGGTAGGCTTCAGCAAATGCCCGCATGTACTTCAAATTCCGGGCCCCAAATCCCCGGATGCCGGGGAATGATTTGGCCAGATACACGGATAACCGGTCGATGATCTTTGCTCCCCAGCCCTTCTGCTTCTGACGGTTCAGGATCTCCCTCCCGAGATTCCAGTAAAGGAGGACAAGTTCTCCGTTCACGGAAAGGGCAGCGCGAACCTGAGCCGAGCGGATACGGCTATTCACCTCCTCGACAAAGTTCTCGTATCCCTCCGGAAGCAGGCCAGGTTTGACTGGATTCATGATGCCCGCCAACGGACATCTTCCAAAGTCAAGCTGGGCAACGTTCCCGCAGAGGAGCAAGATTACTACCATCGAAGCCACCGCGACGGCGTCCAGCATCATCCGTTTCCGGATTAAGACCGTTTTCATTGCGATCTCCAAGATGATGGACTTCTCCGTGCGGTAGTGATCACGTTAGTCGGAAAAAATCAACCCCAGCACTCTCAGAGCTTCCATCAAGTCCGGATCGTCTTCAGCGACTTTCCGCGAGTTTGGCTGATGTATAGGGAAACGTTCTGACATGGTCCAGTCTTCGAAGATTGCCCAGTTCTCAATCGAGTGGGGGGCCGTTTGACCGCGCGGCCCATCCTGGGGCACACCGAAAGCACACAGGAGAACAGGACTGCAACGATCAGAAGAACGAAGACGATGACGATGATGATGATGACGAGGAGGAGCAGCAGCACCATGAGGACCGACAGGATGACCAGCATCATGATGATGATCAGCAGCAGGATCGGCAGGAGATGGCGCGGAAGGGCGGCGAAGGCGCAGGATCTGTGAGGCGCCCACAGACCTCACGTTTTCGCCGTCCATTTGCTCAATCTCAACTTTACGTAAGGTAAATAATCATTTACCATAAACCAGATACGGTAAATTGCAGTTTACCTTATGCGAGAGCTAGAGAGGCTGGAATGCTGAATCATCCGCTACCCGTGACGCGCGCGCTGCGCAAGCTCGGCCACGATATCAGGGACGCCCGGCGGCGGCGGCGGCTTCCCATGGCGATCGTTATGCAGCGTGCCTCGATCAGCAAACCAACGCTTATCAAGATCGAGCGGGGCGATCCCGGTGTCTCGATTGCCAGCTACGCAACGGTGCTCTTTGTGATCGGTATGGTCGACCGCCTGGCTGATCTTGTCGACGCCAAGAATGACCCCGTTGGCCTGCAGCTTGAAGAAGAAAGCCTGCCGAAGCGGGTTCGCGCAGCGCGAAAGCAGAAAGCGCCCAAGGAAGAGTAAATGGACCGGGAAACCGTTGTTTACGTAGATCTGGACGGCAAGCCCCACCTCGTGGGGCGGCTGTGGGCCCGCGTCCGCAAGAACAGGGAAAGCGCGAGCTTCGAATACGACAAATCGTGGCTGGACAATCCGGTGCACTTCTCTCTCGAACCGGCGCTGCAGGCCGGACCGGGCGCCTTTTATACGCCGGCCGACACGCCGATGTTCGGCGCCATCGGCGATTCCGCGCCGGACCGGTGGGGACGGGCGCTTATGCGCCGTGCCGAGAGGCGACGCGCGGAGAGCGCCGGCGCGACGCCGCGCACGCTGCAGGAAATCGACTTCCTTCTACTCGTAGATGACGAAGCGCGCCAGGGTGCGCTTCGTTTCGCTGAAAAGGAAGGCGGACCGTTTCTGCGGGAGGAGGGGGTCAAGCGCATTCCTCCGCTCGTCGAATTGCCCGAACTGCTCTCCGCAGCAGAGCACGTGGTCGAGGACACCGATACGGAGGATGATCTGCGGCTGCTCATCGCGCCGGGGTCGTCGCTCGGCGGCGCAAGACCGAAGGCCTCGGTTATCGATAAAGACGGTCACCTCGCGATCGCGAAGTTCCCGCGGCGCGACGATGAATTCAACACTGTCGTATGGGAATCGATCGCTCTGGCCCTGGCGGCGAACGCCGGCATTCCGGTGCCACAATCGCGTGTCGAGACGGTCGCGAACAAGCCCGTGATCCTGCTGCGCCGCTTCGACCGCGAGGGTGCACGGCGCATCCCCTTTCTCTCCGCCATGAGCATGCTCGGCGCGCGGGATAACGAGGCGAGGAGTTACATGGAGATCGTGGACGCGCTGCGCCAGCATGGCGCCGCGCCGAAGGCAGACATGGAGGAACTGTGGCGCCGGATCGTATTCAACATCCTGATTTCGAATACGGACGACCACCTGCGCAATCATGGCTTCCTTTATGCGGGACAGGAAGGATGGCGGCTGTCGCCCGCCTACGACCTGAATCCCATGCCCGTCGACATCAGGCCGCGCATACTCACGTTGGCGATCAACGAGGACGACAACACAGCCTCGCTCGACCTGGCGCTCAGCGTTGCGGAGTATTTCGAACTGGAGGACGAGAAGGCGAAAACGATAGCCGCGCAGGTCGGGAAAGCCGTCTCAACCTGGCGGAACGAAGCGGCGCGGCACGGTATCGGCAAAACCGAAATCGACCGTATGGCCTCCGCCTTCGAGCATGATGATCTGAAAAAAGCGCAGCGGAAAGTGAGATGACTCGCCAAACCGGCCGAGCGTAAAGACTATTCTTTTGCACCAAATCGGGATTTCCCACTTTCGTGGTGTCGACGCGGGCGCAAAAGCCTTCTACTCTGCTGGTTTGAGGAACTCTGGAATAGCGTTGGTACGCCGCGGGACAGGCCCTTCCGATGTCGACTTTTGTCTGGCTGGATTACTCAGAACGTGAGCGTCGCAAGATGCTCGACGTCGTCGATCTTTTCAAAGAACACGACACGCGCGACGAGCTGGGCATCGGTTCGGTGCGCGACGCCTTCGCCGATATGCTCTTTCCGGGCACAAGCACAATCATGACGCGGGCGCGGTACTTCCTCCTTGTGCCGTGGACATATCAGAAGCTTGAAAAGCAGAAAACCAGTTCGGCCGAGATTGCGGCCAAAACCGACCATGCACAAGTTGAGCGGGCAACGAGTATCCGGCTATATTGGTGTCAGCCTGTTCGACCGGCCCAGCGAGGATTGCGATGCGGTTTTCCCCCAAGCGCACCCAATCCGTTGCCGTCCTTGTCACGTGTACGGTCGCGATCATTCTGGTCGTTGCGTTTGTTCGTTACCGCATTCGGCGGCGGATCGACTCAGATAGTGCCGACGCGCTCCTGCGCCGTGCCGACGATCTGGCATGGAATGGCCAGTGGTTTGCCGCAGCGCCCGTCTTCCATCAAGCAGAGATAAAGTTCACGGCCGAACGGAACAAAGCCAAAGCCCTCTACGCTCAGGTGAGCCAGATCCCAACTTACGCTGAGTCTGCCAGCCTTGCGGACACAATCTACGTCCTCACTCAAGACCTGAAGAAGCCCGCTGCCGCGGATCCCAAGACCAAGCTGCGGATTTTTCAGGTCCGGGGCATGATCGAAAACAACTACGATGCGAGCCTCGCGCGCCAAACCTGGGGGCAGGTTGCCGTTCTTGCGCGAGACCGCGGCCATTTACTTCTGGCTTCTCGCGCGCTTGGCGAAGAGGGGATCTCGGCATTCCTCCTCGGCGACACGGCGACCGCGAAGAGGGAAGTTCTCACAGCCTGGGGGGTAGCGAAGGTCGCTCACGATATTCCGGCACAGGTGCGGTACGCAAGCCTTTATGGCGCAGGTCTGGTCGAAATGCACCGTTACCAGCAAGGACTGAAACCTCTCGATGAGGCCATTGCCATAGCCCGAGCCCATCCGGCCGTGGCCTACCCCGCCGTTGCGATTTCTTCCAAGATCGATGCTCTCCGCGGTCTCCGCCGCTATCAGGAAGCACTGACCCTGGCCAATCAGGCCCTTGCCGAGATCCCGAGTCCATCTCTCAAAGGGCACTACTATCAAATCCTCACGTCGAGAGCGAGCGTCTACGAGGACATAGGGCAGTGGGACAATGCGATCGCCGATTTCAAACAGGCGCTTTCTCTCGCGACCCAACTCGACTATTGGCGTGGCGTCACGCAGGTAGCGGGTGAACTTGCCGATGCATACGTTCACCAGAAGAATCTCAATGCCGCGCTTGCCTCGATTGACCAAGCGATCGATGCCAACAAGCGGATCGCAGACGAGCTTTATTTCGTTCCCCGAGACCTGGCGATTAAAGCTCGAATTCTCGCGCTGCTGGGGCATCAGGATCAGGCTGGCGAACTTTACCGCAAAAGCGCACTTCTGATCGATTCCCTGCTCGAGAACGTCCCGACTCCCTTTGTCGAGCGGTTGCTGCTTACAGAAACGGGTGAGGTTTACGCCGGCTATTTTGTCCTGAAGTGCCGTGAACATGACTACGACCAAGCTCTTCGGATACTGGAAGAAGCACGCGGGCGGATCGAGGCACAGGCTCTGGAACACCACGACTATCCGGCGCCACACACACCCACGCCTGCTGAGCGGCATCTGAGCATGCTGAATGTGGCACTTCTGGACACCGACAATCTAGCTACGCGGCAGGAACTGTCGGAACAGGTCCAAAGTTCCGAGTCAGCGATCGATCAGCGGTCTCTGGCATCGTCCACCATCGAACATCCGGTCAGTCTCGGGCGCCTCGAATCCGATCTCGCCAAGAACGAATTATTTGTGGAGTACGTTCTTGCTGATCCCCATTCCTATTCGCTCGCCGTGACACATACCTCCGCACGAGCCTACGAACTCGCGGGAAGGATCAGGATCGAGACCGACGCCAACGAATATCGCGCGAGTATTCGGGGACAGCATACAAATTCAGCCCTTGGCGCTGCCCTCTTTAATGAACTCCTCGGCCCCATTTCGGAATACCGGAATCACTCTACCCTGATCCTGGTGCCAGACGGAGAGCTGGACCTCCTCCCGTTCGGCGCGGTTACTGACAAAGGGGTTCCGCTCATCGAGACCCATATGCTCGCCACTTGCCCCTCGGCCACTGTCTTTTCGATTCTGGAGAATAAGCGGGCGGTGGAGGCCGATCCTCCGTTGCCCTACCTGGGCGTGGCCGCATGGACCAAAGAGGCAAAAGTCGAGGGCCCCGTCTTTCGCCTCTTCTCTGGATTCAGCGCAGCGGGCCTCAAACCGCTCCCGGAGGGGCAAGACCGAGGTCGAGACCATCGCGTCCGATCTCCCCAAACCGAGCACCCTCCTCCTTGGTGCGGACGCCACTGCGGCGCGGTTCAGGAAGCTGCCACTCTCCCAATTCAACGTGAGCTTTCGGCAGGCGTGCACAGATCAGAAGCGGTATCCCTGCGCCACCCAGTAATGCCAGTCTTCGGTAGCCTGTCGGGTTGATTCATCGGGGTTGATGGCAGTCAGTTGGGAGAGCGGAACTGCAAGGTTCCGACCCTGCCAGTGGATCGTGTCCTTTCGGCAAGGGTGCATGATTTAAGCGGGGCGGGGCTGGTAGGTTGAGTTAGTCGCTGAAGGGGCGGCTGACGATGAGATCGAGGAAGGCCGC
>JBAUOP010000096.1:0-3317 GCA_049579805.1 Acidobacteriaceae bacterium | reverse complement strand
CCCCGCCGCCCCCACCACAACCACATCAGCACCACGATCGCCGCCAGCAGAGCCAACACCAGCACGCTCCCCTCTGGCCCCGTCGTCCCGCCGCTCCACAGCGCCGCGCCCACCGGATGCTCCCGCAGCAAATGCCCCTGCGCCACCATCCCGCTGTCCGCCGTCCCATAAAAATACGACTCGCCCCAGTCCCACGCAGCGTGAAAACCCACCGCCCACCACAGCGATCCCGTGTACCAGAGGCTCAGGCAGAACACCAGCCCCACCGCCCCAACGGAAAGCAGCCCGACCGGCGATTCTCCCGGATTGCCTGCATGAACGAACCCAAAAACCAGGGCAAACAGCAGTGCACCCCACCAAAACCCGATACCGCGGGTCAGAGTGAACTGCACATATCCGCGAAACAGCGACTCCTCGAAGAACCCTGTGAGCAGAAACATCGCTCCCCACAACACCGCGTCCTCCAGAGCCGCTCGGCCGCCGGCGGCGCGGCCATCCAGGGCCAGATATCCCAGCTTCCAAAGGAGGAGAACCAGCGCCGAAATCGCGACGAATCCCCAAAGCATCCCGGACACCAGGCGCAGCCCCCGCGCCCGTCCCTGGTAGCCGTAATACAGCAGCGACTTTCGCTCAGGGATCGACAGGAGCCCGGTCGTCGCCACAACCAGCCCAAACAGCAAGGTTTCGCCAATCACACCTCGCAGGGGCGGCAGCGGCCCCACAGGCCTCGGGCCCAGAAAATCCATGAGGATGGGCCTGGTGATCGCCAGGAGCACATAGAAAATCGCGCTGAACAGCAGAATCGCCCAACCCGCGCGCAGACCCTGCGGGCCAAGGAAGACCCAAAACATGTGACGGTCCGGCGATGCGGGGGCAATGCGGCTCTCAACTCGAGGGTCGCCCCCCCGGTTCCCATGCGGCCGAATTGGCTCCTGCCCGGACTGCTGCGACTCCGTCGGTTCGATCACGCGCTTCCCCCGTGCCTCGGTCGCCGTCCGCCGGCTCATGGGTCTTTGGGTTGTACTTCGTGAGTGAATACGCAGTGGGTTGCTCTTCAGTTCTCAGGGCTCAGACTGACCGCCCGCCAGCCGCTCCACTGCCTGCCCCACGCGGAAGATCGTCGCCTCGCCAAAGTGCCTTCCCAGGATCTGCATCCCGATCGGCAGCCCCGCCCGGCTCATCCCGCACGGCACCGATACGCCGCAGATCCCCGCCAGGTTCGCCGTCACCGTGTAAATGTCCGCCAGATACATCGCCACCGGATCGTCCGACTTCTCGCCCAGCTTGAACGCCGGCGTCGGCGCCGTCGGCGTCACAATCGCATCCACCTCCCGGAACGCCGTCAGGAAATCCTCCGTCAGCAGCCGCCGCACCTGCTGCGCCTTCTTGTAATACGCGTCGTAGTAGCCGTGGCTCAGCACGTAGGTCCCCAGCAGGATCCGCCGCTTCACCTCCGCGCCAAACCCCATATCCCGCGTCCGCCGGTACATATCGGCCAGCGTGTCCGGCTTCGGCGCGCGCAGCCCGTATCGCACCCCGTCGAAGCGCGCCAGATTCGCACTCGCCTCTGCCGTCGCAATCACGTAATACGTCGGAATCGCATACTTCGTGCGCGGCAGCGAAATCTTTTTGATTTCCGCCCCCGCCGCGCGCAGCTTCTCAATCCCGTCTTCGATGGCCGCCCGTACCTCAGGGTCCAGACCCTCGCCAAAATACTCTGCCGGCACGCCCAGCTTCATCCCCGCGACACCCTGATCGATCCCTTCCGTATAGTCCGGCACCGTCCGCGGTGACGAAGTCGCGTCCATGACGTCGTGCCCGGCAATCACTCCCAGCACCGTCGCCGCATCCCGCACATTCGCCGCAAACGGACCAATCCGGTCCAGTGACGACGCAAACGCGATCAGCCCGTACCGCGACACGCGCCCGTACGTAGGCAGCACGCCCACCACGCCGCAAAACGACGCCGGCTGCCGGATCGACCCTCCCGTGTCCGTTCCCAGCGTCGCCGTCACCATCCCCGCCGCCACCGCCGCCGCCGACCCGCCGCTCGACCCGCCCGGCACTCGCTCCACGTCATGCGGATTCCGTACCGGCCCGTACGCCGAGTTCTCGTTCGACGACCCCATCGCAAACTCATCGCAGTTCAGCTTGCCCAGGAACACCGCACCCGCGTCCGCCAGCTTCTTCACTGCCGTCGCCGTATACGGCGGCCGATATCCCTCCAGGATCTTCGACCCTGCCGTCGCCGCAAACCCCTCCACCGTTAACACATCCTTAATGCCGAACGGCACCCCGGCCAGCGGCGGCAATTCCCCGCCCTTCGCCACTCGTTCGTCGATTCTGCCCGCCTGTGCCAGCGCCGCGGCGCGATCCACCTGCAAAAACGCGTGGATCGTCCCATCCGCCTCCGCAATCCGCCGCAGGCTCGCCTCCGCCAGCTCCGCCGCCGTCGTCTCTTTCCTCACCAGCGCCGAGCGAATCGCCTCAATCCCCGGAATTCCTGCAACCGTCTTCATCGCTCGATCACCTTCGGCACCTTGAAGTAGGTCCCATCCGTCTCCGGAGCCCTCGCCATCACCGCCGCCCGCTCCAGGCACGGCCGCGGCTCGTCCGCGCGCAGCACCGATTCCCCATCAAACGGCGGCTCGCTCGGAAAGCCCATGATCTCTGATACACGGGCCATCTCCTCGACCTGCGCCGTATCCAGCTCCCCCAGCTGCGCCACGTAATCGAGGATCGCGTTCAGATCCCGGCGCATCTGCGCTTCTTCGTCCGCGGTCAGCTCCATGTTCGCCAGCTCGGCCACACGCCGCACTTCCTCTGCGGAAACCCGTTCCTTCTCGGCCATGGTCCCAGTGTACCAGGCCATTTCCCGCCTCCCCGCAACATGCCTGTTGACAGACGCATCGGCCCGGATACAATCTGCCCCATACCTGTTCTCGCACGCAGGTATTTACCCCATGAACACGGTCTGCAAGCACCCCAAGGTCCGCGTCGTCGCCCGCGAGGAAGACGTCGAATTCGTCGAATGCCTCGACTGTGGCGAAGTCTTCGACTCCAACGAGTTCCGCGATATGGCCATCGAGGACATGCCGGACGAAGAAGAAGAAGAAGAAGAAACCGCCTAGTATCCTGCTCCCCGAAGCTCGCCAAAGAAGCGCTCTTTGGTTTTGTATCAGGGCACGACTTCACAGCTTGCGGAAAAAGTATCGCAGCAGGCACTGGAAGTGCACAGGCGAACCTGGTAGACAGATAAGTATGCGCGGCGACGACGAGCAGCAGGGAGCGGTATTCAGCTATATCGGAGTGGAGCA
>JBAUOP010000095.1:0-1634 GCA_049579805.1 Acidobacteriaceae bacterium | reverse complement strand
GCGGAATACCGCTTCGATCTGCGTTAGTTGGATGTAACGCGCCCAGAGCAACTCAGGGTCACTGCCGATAAGGTTGGAGCGTAGCAAGTAATGGCCGTCGCGCCGCTCAGCGTCTTGGAGCCTGCTTTTATCCAGCCGGAAATGGAAGGATTGGCGAGTCACCGGCAAGCCTGCATCCGGGATCTGAATGAGCACCAAGCCGAAGGCCCGACCCGCCTCGCTCTTGGCCGCACCGATACGCATCAGTAGCTGATCGCGCGCCGGCAGAGTGCGGCGCATGGCGCGCAGCTTCCACAACAAACGGGCGAGCCGTTTTCTGCGCATCGCCCTCTCCTTAGAGCGGCGCCCGGCACTCTTGGCCAGCACATAGAGTTCACTGTCTTGCTCCAATAACTTCACTTCCACCGAATCGCGCACCTGATGCCAGGGCAGCTCCAGCCATTTCTTTTCATGCTGCTGGATCTTGCTTTTAGGCGTGCCTACTAGATAAGAGATCTGACGGGTCGGATCGCGCATCTCGGCCAGAACCGCTTCTGTGGGAATGCCGCGATCCATCACCCACATCCGCTTCGCTTTGCCATGGGTCTTTTCGATCTGGTCCAGAAAACCGTGCAACGTGGTGCAATCGGCGGTATTGCCGTCCATCACCTCGTAGGCCAATGGAAAGCCGTCCGGGGTAATCACCAGCGCGATCACCAGCTGCAAACAATCCGGCCTGCCATCCCGGCTGTAACCCCGCTTGGCCTTCCCGTTCTGCTCCATCTCCCCTTCAAAATAGGTGCTGGTCAGATCGTAGAGCAGCACCTCAAAATCGGCTTGAAACAGATCCGCCCAGCGCCGCTTCAGCCACACAAATAAATCCTGCTTGTGTTCCAACAACCGGTCCAGGCAGCGATACAGACGATCCTTCTCCGCCACTCGATAATCGACTCCCAGCAACTCGTCCATCGCACTGGACAGAAACCACTGCCGGTGTACCCGAAACTCACTGCCTGGATCAATCAGACGGTTGACCACCAGCAAACGCAGCACCTTCTCCCAACTCACCGCTTCCCGGCCATCCGGCAATCTCTGCTGCCAAAACTCATCCAGCCCCAGTTGCCGCCACAACTCACAGGCCAACCAGCAGTCCCCATAGCTCCGCGGCCGTCGCAACTCCAGACCGCTTAACCTTACCTGCAAACTGTCGCCGGCATCCTCCGGCAGCGCCCGATCCTCAGGAAATAAACTCAGCCGCTGGCTCTGACCGGCTTCATCGAAAACCTCCAGCGTCTTGCGCCATGCCCGCTCTTGTCCATCGTTCACCTCCCCCAAATACAGCACTGTGCGCTGCGCCGTCTTGCCCGTGCTCAGACGCCGATTCTCCACTACGCTGAAGTAGCGGTGCTCCTTGCCGTCCTTCTTCCGACTTGTGCTCCGCAAAAACATCCCAGCCGCAGAATGACAGAATCTCAGCCACAAAAACTAGAGGGTAGGTCTTCACCACAATCACTTTCCTCGCATCCTCCTTCCAAGCAAATGGCTTATCTCTCAGCCGCCTCGAAAAATTACCACTCTTCGGCCTGAACTGCGAAAGTCAGGCTAGAGCACCCAGCCCTGGCAGGAACCAGAGATCGAAGAGCCGTCTCTCCGGG
>JBAUOP010000094.1:0-7296 GCA_049579805.1 Acidobacteriaceae bacterium | reverse complement strand
GTAAATCCGCTGAGCCGAAGCGAATTTCAACAAGTTCCTAGACAAGGAAGAGTCCGCGATCAGGTTGCCAAGCAGTTCGAGGTCAGCCAGGGATACGTTCATGCGGCCCAGAAGATCAAAGAGGCTGACGAGGGAGTATTCGAGGAGATAGCGGCGGGTACCCTGAGCATCCCGGAGGCACAGGAGAAGCTGGGCCTGAAGAACCGGATGAAGGGGCAGATGTCGCCCGCTGCACCAGAGGTGCAAAGCGGGCGGAAGCGGTTAAGGCAGGATCGCCTACGACTACGTTCGAGGGCTGCGATCCACATCACATCGAATGGGACGATAATCGAGGCACCTTATCAGAACCGACCGAGAAGGAGCGCCCGATGACAGACCTTTTCACCGAATTGAACGCTGTGGCCATTGCCGCATCGATGCCCAAGGGATCAGTGGTTTTCCAGAACGGCGATCCGGGATCGGCGGTATACCTGATCCGGTGGGGAAGAATCGCGCTCGTGTGGACCGATGCGAACGATGTGGTCCCGATGGACCTGCACGGACCGGGCCGTATCCTGGGACTGCCAGCGGCGTTTAATGGTACGTACAGCGCGACCGCGAAAGCCGTCGAAGATTCGGAATTGGGCTTCGTGCCTTCCGACCGGGTTCTGGCCATGCTGGAATGCAATCCGTCCCTGATGCAGGCGGCAGTGAGGTTGCTGGGTCAGGAAGTCGCCAGGATGCGGTCCCTGGCCGGTAGCATTCCGGAAAGCAAGTTGCGCCTGGCGGAGTGAATCCAGGGAGTGTGACGGGTATTTAGGCGTGACCGCCTTTGGTCAGGCGATCCAGGGAATACCGTGACGGAATCCTTCTTTGAGCAGTCGTGCTGTTCTTCCCACGCTGTCAGGCTGCCACCGGTTCCGACAGCACCTTCGATTCTCCGCAGGATGCGCAAACCGACTTGATGAGCAGTCGCCCTTCCACACGAACCGCCACTGTGGTGGAAACGGTCAGTCGGGTCCGGCATCTGAACTGTTCCGCTGGGCATCTGTACACCAAAATAAATGGAACGGATTCGTTGGAAGAGTCAACAAGCCAGGGCGGTGACACTGTGCGCTGCGCCTGGTACCCCGGTCGTGGGTCAATTCGAAATCTTGCGTTCAAGATCGTAGGCCTTCCGGAAAAGGACAAGCGAAGTTTCTGCTAGTTCGAGATTGAGTCTCAGGCCCTTCTGGAATTCAGGTGAGCGGTCCGATTCTTCCAATTGTGCCTTGAGGGATTCGATTTTCTGTTCCAGATGGGAGATGTGATCCTGAAGAGTTCTCTGCACAGGGGAAGCCTATCAGTTTTACGGAGGCGCGGCTCTGGAAAGCCGTGATTGGGGTGATCGCCGCACTCTGCGTCTACGGCGCACTCCACAAGTACCGCCTCTCGCGGGGTATGTGGGTATAGCATTCCTCACCCTGCCTTCTTAGCTATCTTCCGCGCTTTGCCCACGCTTCCGCCGCAGAGCCGAATCAACGAAATCCGATGGGGTCAGGGGCCGAGCGGCCCGTGACGCAGTGCGCCTTACATGCTTTCTTGCAGGGCTGCATCCAATGGGTATGGGAACGACGCCACCGTGCCCGAGCTGCCGACTGCCCAACGATGTTCATCCGTCGCGCGTCCACCTTTATGATGTACTTTTTCGCCTATTCGGGCTGCGGCCCTGGCGCTGCTGGATTTGCAATGTTCGCTTCCGGTGGTAGACGGCTCCTGTTCGATTTCGGACTGAGAGCCATCGTGCGTGCTGTGTCTCAGGCTGCCTTCTTCGCGGCCTTCAGTTTCGCCCAACGCTTCCGCTGTGCGGCTGCGATACGCTCACGGCCAGCGGCGCTCATAAAGCGTGCCCCTCCCCCTTTAGGTCCAGGTTCGGAGCGGTGTCCGGCCTGACCGGCTAGGAGGGCACGGGCTTCTTTGAGACGAGCTATTTCGCCATCGATGGAGGAAAGAAGAGCGTCTAGGTTCATGAGGATCAGTTTAGCCTAACCAGGCCTCTTCCCATCGTCCACATCCTTTTTTGCAATCTTCATCGGCTCGCGGCAAAGGCGACAGATCAACTCGTTTTCTAACGTGGTCAGCTTCCCAAGCTGACCGACAACGATGACCTTCTCAATGCTGTACCCAACACAGCCAGGGTTGCCGCATTTTGCGCGGACGTGCATTTGGTGCTCAATTCTACGCCCGGTTATGCGGGCGGATTCTGCGCGGGCATCGAAGGGCCAGGTTGTACCAGAGGAGACGCGAGGTGTCAGGCTGCCTTCTTCGCTGCCAGTTTCTTCGCCCGGTTCCGGCTCTGCTCGCCCATTTTGCCAGCAGCCCAGCGCGCTTTGGTTGCGGCTCCGATGCGTGCGCGGGCAGCGGCGCTCATGGGGTGTCTTCTGGGTGGTTTCGGGGCGCGGTGTCCGTCCCGACCGGCCAGCAGTGCGCGGGCTTGCCTAAGACGGGCAATCTCGGAATCGATGGAGGAGAGAAGATCGGACGTGTTCATACGGATCAGTGTAACCCCACCTAGTTCCGCAGCAGACAACGGGACCGTATTTAGGGTGATCTGTCTCTTTCCAAGGTATGCAACCCCTCAACGGCGAGAAGCAACAAACCCGGAGACTGCTTCGGTGCTGGTCGAAGAGAGGAACTATGGGAAAACTAGCGATCATCGGCTATGTCGTTCTGGGTGTTGCCCTCATCGGGGCTTTGCTGAACGTCAAGGATATTGCGCGTTATATCCGTATCTCAAGAATGTGATGAGGGGGCGCGGGGATCGGTACGGCGGGCGCGGTGGTGGGGATCAGAGGAGGGTATGCGGGAGGGCTGTGGAAGGGCAAAGGGGCCTGCCGGGGATGGCAAGCCTCCTAGGCGATCCTTTCTGGCCCAACTTGGCACAGACTGCTCCGCCGCGCAATTTCGACAGCGGTGGTTCTACACCTGCGAGACTCGTTGGATTGGAACGAGCGAAATCCTCTGCATCGAAGTCGGGACACTGTTTCTCGACGCATTTGACCCGCAGGTGCATAGATGATTCTCAGAAGAGATTTCGCGCTGGCTTGGATTCGACCGTCACGGTCCCGACGCGGTTTCCGTTCCACACGACCTCGTAGGTCACGATGCCTTTCACCTGGGCGAGCACCGCGAGATGGAGGTCGGTCCATCGCCATTCGGCCCCGATGAGATCGATCAGCGCCTTCTCAAGCGCGCGCGCGATTGCGACACTCTCACGGAACGTGAGGACCCTTTTGCCGTCGGGATCGAACGGGAGCGGATAGAGGCCCTCCGTGAGTTCCGGGGCGGCATCCTTTTTTGCCATATGTTTGAGATGACAATTTTGTCATAGAATTAGCGTTTATGCTCCCTTTGTGTCCCTCTCATTGCGATGGCTAAGCAGCTTTCATGCCCGCATTGCGGTTCGAAAGACATCGCTTTGATGCCGCGCGAGGAAACGAAGAGGATCGGCCTGCTCACGATACCGATCAGAACATGGTTGGTTCTCAGATGTAAGGCCTGTGGGTATCAATGGGCGAAACCGCCGTCTTTGTGAGGCGATCAAGGATCGGGGCACAATTCCCAATAGAGCGCCATTTACGCGTTCCACCCTATTTTTGCCGCCGCTGTAGCCTGCTCCAATTCCTTCACGTCCTATTGCTTCGGGATCGGATATCCCTACTCGCCCAGCAAGTGCCGCAACAGTTCAAAGCCGGGAATACTGCCCAGAGCCGTAGCGGCTACATACCGTTTCAGCTTGACGTTTGAGGCTTGCCGATCAGCCGTGCTCTGGGCTGCTTCCGCCTTCTGTGCGGCTTCGGAGGCAGCATCTTTAGCCCGCTGTTTTGCGGTCTCTGCTGCTTCCAAAAGCTCATCGGCGTGATCGTTACCGACGGCCTGTTGCAATCTCCCCGTGTTGTACATCCGATTCAGACGCGGAGAGAGCTTCGTAGGATTGAGGGCTTCCGGGGCTGCCTTGGTTGCGGCAGTTCCCACATCGGCTCTCAAGCCTTCCATCGACGCGCGGAGATGCTTCGACAAATCCTCAAGGGCCATCGCTTGCCTGTGTGTGGTGTTGGCCTGGTGGATCAGGTCGGGATTGACGCCCGCGCTTTTGGCCTGGTCCATAGCCGCAGCCTTGGCGTCCTCAAGCTGATTGATTCGTTCCACGAGTCGCCCGTCTGTGTCAGGATCAATACCGGCACTGTTGCGCAACGCCCGTTTCACGTTTCCTAGCTGCTCATCGTAAGTCTGGAATCTAGTCCCACCGATGGCGTTATCAAGTTCCTTGTACAGGCCGGATGCTTTGGCCTTAATAGCTGCGGAAAGGTTAGCGGCAACGTCATTCAGAGACTGCGCGGGGTTTGGTTTTACTCCCGCTTCCCGTCCTACCGAATCGAGAAGGTCGCGCACGGAACCGTGCCAATTGTTCTGGATTCCGGCTAGGGCATCCTGCAATTCTTGCTGAGTCGAAGCCTTCGCGTTCTGGAGAGCTTCCTGCACGGCTTTCAGGCTGAATTGGTTCCTGACCGCGTTCGCGCCGGTTCCTGCCGCATCCTTCGCAGCACCGGCTGCACTCGCTACGGCATCGCCAGCCTTGCTCAACATCTCCGGCGCTATTTCTCCGACTTCGGGGGCAGCAAAGAATCCTGGTTCCTGGCTAGCCTGCCACGCTCCGCCCGCGACATCCTTTGTGCCTTGCCAGCGTTTGCCGGGCTGAGGAAGCTCCGCAGCACCCTTAATCATTCGGAGCGCACCAAGCGGAATCGAACCCATGAAATCCGCAACTCCGCTGCTCTCTCCAGATTCGAGCGGCTGCGCGCCGATGTACTTGAGCAAGGTCCCTATACCGGTTTTGTTGGTCCCCTGGCGCAGATCGTCTGCTACGTTGTTGGCCCACTGCTGAATGTGATCCAGCGTTCCCGTAGGCTGCTGGATAGCTTGCATCGTTGCGACGTTCGGCGCGGGCTGCCGAGACTGCGATGGCTGATCCGTAACAGGCGTGTCGGCCTGGACTGGTGCGCCAACCGTAGCGCCGGGAGGAAGTCCCGCAGGAGTGGACTGAGGCTGGTTTGCGATAGTCGTGGCCTGCTGAACCGGTGCTCCGAGTGTTGCTCCGGCTGGAAGGCCGGGGATGTTGGGGGTGCTCATCTTACTGAACTCCGAACGCGGTGTAACGTCCATTCATGACGTATCCAGTCGTCTTGCCGTTCACCTGAACCGGCTGTCCACCGGCGGGGATCACGCTACCGTGCGACTGCGGAGGACGGTAATTCGGCATATCCTTCCCGAACGTTGCCCGATACCGCGCGTTGGTTTCCGCGCCGCGCAAGTCCGCCGTGTGCTGAATCTGATCGATGACCGCTCGCCACTGTTGTGGGCTTTGGTTTTCGTTCAGGAGCCGGGAAGCATCGGCCTTGTCTTCCACCGTGAGCGCGTGATTGTTGTTCAACGCGTTCAGGTATTCCGTTCTCACGGCCAGCATTCGCGCAATCGTCGCTGTGATGTTCGGGTTGCCGGTCATGTTCTTCAGGCGGTTAATTGGCGTGTTCAGAAACGCCGTGTCAAGGTTGCCAAGCTGGTTCATGTTCGCGGTGAAGTCATCCGCGTGCTGGTGCAGGGTGTTCAGGGCTTGAATCTGATCCCCGCCCTTGCCGGACGTTGCCCACTTAGCGAGTCCGAGATTTGCTTGGTATTGAGTGGAATCGAAGCCTGGATACTTCGCCTTCACATCGGCCAGAATCTTGAGCTGATCGGCCTTCCCGTAGCGAAGCATCTGCGATGCGTCCAGGGTGTTGGTCCCGATGCCGTCAACGATGGCCTGGTATTCCTTCGGCGTGAGACTGGCAACGCCAAGTGTTCCGTTACCACCTTCCGCTCCCTTCCGCTGCTCTTCAGCCTGTTTCTGCTGTGCGGCAATCCGGAGGAACGTATTGGCTGCGACTTTCTGACGCGGGGTACTCGCCTGATCCGCAAGGATGCCTTCGGCTTCCGATTCTGATTTGATCGGCGCGGGCGTTATCTCATCGTGGTACGCCTTCAGCACTTGCCAACCCCTTGTGGGATCGCCATTGCCGAATGCACCAGCGATCACCTGGGCAGCATTGGCATCCGTCGAATTGTTAATCATCTGCTTTGGGTTGGTCGGGCTGGGTCGCTGCGGTTGAGCCATCGCAACCAGGCCCTGATAGAACGTGTCCCCGGAGCCGTCGTGGTGAAGGTATTTTTGGAGCTTCGGCAATGCGCTCTGGAGGGCCAGGCCGTTCTGTGGATCGTCCAGCAGCTTGCCGATATCTGGAACCTGTTGCGCCATTGCCTTCGTAGCAGGATCGCTGGACCTCGCCAAGGTCTTCGATACGTCTGATGCTTCGTCCAGCATTTGCCGGTTCCCGGTTGCTCTCTGGTTCGCGTTCGCGAGAATGACTCCTGGAACCGGATAGCCGTTTGTTGGCACCTTCATACCTGAAGGAAAGCCCGGCACATGCGCAGCCGCGAGGTTATCGACCATTTGCTGAGTGAGCAACGCCTTCGTTGATGGCTGACTTACGATGCTGAAAGTCTGCTCGTATCCGTGGCCTGGAACGTTCGTGAAGCCGTCTGGGATCGCAATCATCGAATGCATGTTGAGCTTTCCTGACTGCAACCCAGCCATGAGGTCGTCTTGCAGGACATGCTCCTGGCTAACAGCGCCGTTATCGCGATAGCTATCGAGGAGGTCAGCATTCTGAGATACTGCATCTTTGAGCGACTCCAGTCCCAAACGCTCGCTTTGCTGAGTGTTCAGGATCGCACGCGAGTTGCTCTCGAACGCTTGAGCCTTGCGAACGAGGGCCTGTGACTGATCCTCATACTGCTGTTGCGCTGCCTGCTCTTGGCGGGCCTGTTGCTGCGCCTGGAGTGCCATGCCTTGCTGAACGCCAGCAGCCGCAGCTTTCCCGGCTGCGTCGGGACCGTGCTGACCAAGACCTGTCAATCCGCCGCTGAGGGCTTCCATCGCAATGGCCAGACCCAACGAACGGTTACTGACAGAGACGGGAACCGGCTTGGATGCTCCGGTCTGCGGATCGATGGTCAACTGATAACGGGGACCGCCCGATAGGGTTTGGGCGATTTCCCGGACCCAACCGGCGCGCCGGACACTTGGATTCTGAGATTGCGTCGGTTGTGTCACGGTGACACTGGCACCAGCAGATGGCTGCGGGGCGGTCTGCTGCGTAGAGACGGACGCAGGACCGCCAGCGCGCGCAGCCGTGACGGGCGCATTTGCGACCGTATTTGACTGGTCAGAGGGTTGGGCAG
>JBAUOP010000093.1:0-106582 GCA_049579805.1 Acidobacteriaceae bacterium | reverse complement strand
CACCTACACCAATGCCGCCGGCGGGCACAGCACCCAGGTCTTCACCATCACCGTCAGCACACCCATCGATCCCTGGATCCAGGTAAACAGCGGTGCGTGGCAGGAGGTCTCCAGTGTGACGGTGGCTCCAGGGGCCACGGTCAATATCGGTCCCCACCCGGTCAGCGGCGGCACCTGGAGCTGGACCGGACCGAACAGCTTCTCCTCCACCTCCCGGGTCCTCTACTCGGTCCCGCTGCCTTCAGGCACCAACACCTACACGGCCACTTACACCAATGCCTCGGGAGGACAAAGCACCCAGGCCTTTACCATCACCGTGGAGTAGGAGAAAACACCGGCGACTTCGAGAGGACCGGATCGGCGAACATGAGACTCGCCGATCCGGTCAGAAAGGCGGAGAAGCCCTGGTTATCCCCCTCCTGCTCTCCGTGTCCTCTCTGGCAAAGCACCGGCGCTGACAGCTGAAAGCTGATCGCCGGCACCCTGTAACCTGCAACCTATAACCTGTTCCCTGCTTTAGTGCGGCCCCAGCAGCCCCTTGAGCACGCCGCCCATGCTCTTCTTCTGTCCAGACGAGTTCTTCCCCGGCAGACCGCCCTTCAGCATTTTCGTCAAATCGGCGTGAATCACCGGACTAGCCGTCGTCCCCGTAATGGTCAGCGGCACACCGTTACTCACGGCCGAGTGCAGCAGCCCGCCGGCGATCCCGCCCAGTGCCGTCGCCGCCGTGTTTGCCAGCGTCGCCACACCGCCTTTCAGCGTCGCCATCAGCTGAAAATTCAGCGCGCCCGCGGCCGTCACCGTTCCCTGGCCCGTCGCCGTCCCCATCGACGGCACGTCTGCATCGATGTTCGTCAGCGTTGTCTGCGGCACCGTCGAATCCACATCCGCCTTCAGTGTCTGAATCTCCGTTGCATTGCTCGATGTCCCGGGAATCTTCAGCCCCTCGACCTTCTGTGCCAGGTCAAAGCCCTGCAGCTCCGTGCTCTCCACATCCACCGGCCCCTTGATCTCCGGAGCCTGCGCCGTTCCCGTGATCGCCAGCTGTGCCGTCAGAGTACCGCCCTTCAGCTGCGACCCGTTCGGCAGCCGAATCCCCACCGCCGGCAGCAGATTCTCCACTGCATCCACGGGCATGTTCGGAGCCGACACCTGCAGGTTCAATACAGTCTCCTCGCCCGCCGTCCGGAACGTTCCCGTCACGTGCGCGTCTGCCGGACCCGCATGCACCGCGACGTCCTTCACCGTCCCCGTCTGCGCCTGAAGCTCATAATTCACCGCATAGTCCACATCCACCGGCTGCGCCGCGGGAGTCCCGCCGCGCGAGAGCAGCAGATGCGTCGCCGTGATCTTCCCCGTGCTCGTCACCGTCCGCCCATCCGACTGCACCTGCGCCGTCACATCGGCCACCATGCCGATCCCCTCGCTCGCCGGCAGCACGCCCGCCGCCACCGGATCGAAATTCTCCACCGTGAGGCTGGCCTGCAACGGCGTCGCCTCGGCGTCGTGCTGGTTCACCGGTCCCGCCGTTCCCTTCAGCGCCACCGATCCGTTCCCCGGCATCTTTGCTGACAAGGAGAACGGCATCGCTCGCGTCAGGCCCACGTTCTGCACGGTCACATTCACGTCGCTGTACGTGAACGGCTTCCCCGTCGCCGGCACCGACGACACCATCACGCTTCCGTTGCTGATTTCAAACTTACCAACCGTCACCGGCGGCGCGCTGCTCCCGCCCGGCCCGCCGCCCGACCCGCCCGCTGTCGCACTCGCCAAACTGGAAAAATTCCACCTGCCGTTATTTCCCGAGATCAGGTGCACCTCCGGAGCCTTCGCTACAAACTTCGTCACGTGCACCTGATGATGAAACAGAAACGCTCCCACCCCCACGCCAATCCGCAGTGACTTCGCCTCGAAAAACGGGCTGCTGCCGAATGCGGGATCGTCCGCCACCGCCACGTTGTCCGCCACCAGGCTCCCCGACCACAACGAGAAGCTCAGGTGTCCCAGTGTCACCTTGCGTCCCAGCGCGCTCGACAACTGGTTCTCCAGCGCCGGCCGAAACGCATCCGCATTCACAAACAGCGGCACAATCAGCACCGCCGCCGCCAGCAGCACCACCACCGCCAACAGAACCCGAACCCAGCGCTTCCTCATCGTTCCCCCTTCCGCAACCCTGTTGGATGCATGCTCTTTCCCGGCTCCGCGAACCCACGCCGTCACCTGGGTCATCAATTTTCACGCTCTTCAGCGCCTTTTTCTTTCTTTTCCTGTTTTAATCAAAAAGAAATCTCCAGTACCGCAGTTCCTGAGTCGCCGCCCCCTCTTCGTTCGACTCCTGAATGCAAGGACGGTTGGCTTGCGTTTCGTAGCCCTGTTTTTCCTCCTGGTCCTCTTCCCCGCGGCTCACGCCCAGCAGAGCGAGGCGACTTCGCCCGCCGTGCAGTCTTCCTCGTCGCCATCCTCAACGGCGATCCCGCCCCAATCCGGCCCGAAGCCCGCCCCGCACCCCGAACCGACCGACGCCGCCGGCAAACCCATCCCTCTCGAGCGCCTGCAGCCCCACCGCATCCTCGGCTTCATGCCCAACTTCCGCAGCGTCTCTGGCGGCTCCACGCCGCATCCTCCCGGCTTTCGTTACAACTTCACCGTCGCCACCCATCAGGCCACCGACTACTCCACCTTCATCTTCCTCGGCCTCACCTCGCTCTACGCCGAAGGAATCAATGAGCACCCGGTCCTCGGCAAAGGTGTCGAGGGATTCTACGGCTACACCTGGCGCGGCTTCCTCGACAAGAGTGACGGCACCTACCTCTCCGCCTGGCTGCTGCCCAGCATCCTCCACGAGGACACCCGCTACTACGCCCTGGGCGCCGGCCACAGCCTCCTCGCGCGCGGCCTCTACGTCATCGATCGCCAGGCCATCGCCCGCACCTATGGCGGCCGGCAAACCCCCAACATTGCCGGACTTGGCGGCAAAGCCATCACCCAATACGTCTCCCGCTATTACTACCCGCCCAGCGCCGCCACCTTCGGCGTGCTCGCCAGCAAGTTCGGCTACTCCGTCATGCGCGACGTCATGTTCTCCTCCATCCGCGAGTTCTACCCCGACATCGCCGCCCACTACATCCGCAAACACCGCGCCAAAGTCGCGCGCCTCGCCGCCCGTGACGCTGCCTCCCCAACCTCGGCGCACCCGTAGCCCTGCACCACGGGCTACCGACTCCTGGCTACCGGGTCCTGGCTACCGGCTACCGGCTCCTGGCTCCTGGCACGGGCTACCGGCTCCTGGCTCCCGGCTCCTGGCTCCCGGCTACTGGCTACCGGCTCCCGGCTCCTGGCTCCTGACTACCTCTGCTATACTGTGTTCACGCTCAGTTGTTTGGTCGTGAGCCGTTCTCGCCTTCATCCGCAAGACCGTCCTCCCGTAATCCTTCCAGCCCTCTCAGCGTGATGGCCCCAGTTTGATGTCACAGTGTGTGACCGGGCCAGGCTGCAGCGCTCCGCAACTCATGCAGACGCGCATCTCAGCCGAAAACGTAGAGTGTGGGTCGAATCGTGATCGGCGCTTCGTATGCGCCCCCCGGATCTCCCTGCATAAATTTCAAATTTCCCCGCGCCTTTGGCCTCATGTGCCAGACGCTCCGGGAAGAAAGCATCTCCGGCCGCCCGCGCCCTTTAACCCGGCGCTGGATCCCTGGATGAATACAGCGATCGATGCGATCGCTCCCAGAGGGATCCCCGGCGAGCCCGAGCACAGGAACACATTGAACACCTTTTCTGAAATCCCCCTTTCGGCCGCGCTGCAGCAGCAGATTGCCGCCGCCAACTTTGTCACGCCCACCCCGGTCCAGGCCCAGGCCATTCCGCCCGCGCTCGATGGCCACGATGTCCTCGCCACCGCGCAAACCGGCACCGGCAAAACCCTCAGCTTCCTGATCCCGCTCATCGAGCGCATGCCTCCTCCGGGGTTAAAGACCACGAAAGGCGCCTGCGCCCTCGTCCTCCTGCCCACGCGTGAGCTGGCCATGCAGGTTCTCGAAGCCTACCGTCACCTCACCGGCAGTCGCGGCACCGCGGCTCTGGTCTGCGGCGGCCTGAATGAAGGCCCGCAGCTCGACGCCATCCGCCGTGGCGCGCGCCTCATCGTCGCCACGCCCGGCCGCCTCGAGGATTACCTCCAGCGCAAGCTGGTCAACCTCAGTGGCATCCGCATGCTGGTCCTCGACGAAGTGGATCGCATGCTCGACATGGGCTTCAAGCCGTCCATCCGCCGCATCGTCGCCGCCATTCCCGCCGAGCGCCAGACCCTCTGCTACTCCGCCACCCTCAGCAATGAGATCCGCGAAGTCTCCCGCGACTACCTCCGCAATCCGGTCCGGATTGAGATCGGCTCGGTCCTCAAGCCCTCGCCCAACGTCGAGCTGCAAACCTTCGAAGTGGCCACCGACAAGAAGCAGGAGCTTCTCGAGCACCTCCTCGGCACCAGCGAAGGCAGCTTCCTCGTCTTCGTCCGCACCAAGCATGGAGCCGACCGTGTCGCCCGCCGCCTCAAGCGCGCCGGACACGACGCCATCCAGATCCACGGCGACCGCTCCCAGTCCCAGCGCAACGCGGCCCTGCGCAGCTTCGCTCAGGGACATCACCGCGTCCTCGTCGCCACCGACGTCGCTGCCCGCGGCATCGATGTCGCCGACGTCGCCCACGTGGTCAACTACGACATGCCCAAAGAAGCCGAGGACTACGTCCACCGCGTCGGCCGCACCGGACGCGCCTCCGCCCGCGGCATGGCCTCCACCTTCGCCGCCCCTGACGAGACGCACGAGCTGCACAAAATCGAGCGCAAGCTCGCCATCAAGCCGCGCACCTTCCGCGTCCGCAGCAAAACCGCCGCCCACGCAACCGCGTAAGCGAACACAATCGTCCTCCCGAGCGCCGCGCCCAGGCCAAAGAGTCATCCCGAGCGCAGCGCCGGGTACAATCTAGCCCGCGGTGAATAACGCCTCCCGGCGCGGAGCCGAGCGGACCCCCGTAGCGAAACGAGCAGCACGCACCACAAAAGCTCTCAGCGCGGAGGGATTCGGTCGCAAAGCGGCCGACCCAGATCTCCCCGCGTGGTGACAAACCCGGGTGCCCCATAACCTGGCCTGAGCGAGCGATGCGAGTCGAACGGCTCTGCCAGCCTTTGGCAGATGTGGGAAGCCCGAATCTCCCCATTGATCCGCCCTAAGGCCCCGGTCTCAAATCCCCCCGAACTGCGGGAAGACCTCTAAGTTCAACCAGGTTCTGTTATCCCGAGCGAGCTTTCGAAATTTGTTGCGCCTGCTTTTGGCGCAACAGGAGATTCAGGCGCGAGTCGAATGGACCTGCATTTCTCCCCTGCCAGCCCGAGATACCGGGTGCCCCATCCTTGTCGCGCGTTGTTGGCGCGACAGGGTGGGAAGCCCGAATCCAATCCCCGGCTCAAAATTATGCAGTTTTTCATCGTCCTGTGGAAATCTTGTCAAGCCCCTTTGGCCAAAAACCAAAGTGTTCTCCCTGATTCCACATGACTTCCAGGCACGCCTTCCTGGCAGAAAAACCGCGCCAATCTGCCATACTAACAATAGGGGGAGAAAACAGAATTTTCCCCATCCCAAGCCCGCCGCGCGCGGGCTTTTCCTTTTCCGCAGGAGGTAAAGACGTGCTTCAGCCCAAACCCAGCCACACAGGCGCCGTTCCCCACCTCCCGGCTCCTGGCTCCAGGCTCCCAGCTCCCGGCTCCTGGCTCCCGGCTCCCAGCTCCCGGCTCCCGGCTCCCGGCTCCCAGCTCCCGGCTCCCGGCTCCGATCCCAGTTATCCCCTTTGTTTACCACACATGCACGTCAGGCCCTCAGTAAGTGCTTTACTTGCCACACATAGCAATATGCCCCGACGTAAGTACTTTGTTTGTCACACATGCATATCGTGTGATTATTTTCTTTCGAGCCACCGGCTAAATTCAGGCCCTTTTACTCAGGTTGGCTATCGGGTCAGGGCCGCATCTTTCCGGTCCGCAGGTAATGGTTATGCCAGCCCAGCGATTCCGTCAGCAGATGCGGCGTATGTTTCCCGTAGGAGAGCCGTTCCGCCCGGTTGAAGTAATCGAGCAGCGAGGATTTGTAGTCGGGGTTGGAGCAATTCTCGATGATGAGTTTTGCTCGCTGCCGCGGAGACAGTCCGCGGAGGTCGGCCAGTCCCTGCTCGGTGACAATCACCTGCACATCGTGTTCGGTATGGTCGACATGAGAAACCATCGGCACGATCGTTGAGATATCGCCGCGCTGCGCAGTCGATGGCGCCATGAAAACAGAGAGGTACCCGTTGCGGGCAAAGTCGCCGGATCCGCCAATGCCGTTCTGGATATATGACCCCATGACATGAGTCGAGTTAACGTTACCGTACATATCCGCCTCAATCATGCCATTCATCGCGATGACGCCGAGGCGGCGAATGATCTCCGGATGATTCGAGATTTCCTGGGGACGGAGGATGATGCGGTCATGGTAGTTAGCCATCTCGGCATTCACTTCGGCCTGTCCTTCAGGGCTGAGGGAAAAGGCCGTAGCCGAGGCCGACAGCAATTTTCCCGACTTCAGCAGCCGAAGCATGCCGTCCTGAATCACCTCGGTATAAGAAGTCAGCCCTTCGAACGGACCCTCGTCCAGCCCGATCAGAACCGCGTTGGCGATATTGCCGACACCGGATTGTAAGGGAAGCAGGTTGGCCGGCATGCGGCCCTTCTTCACTTCCCACATCAAAAACTCCAGGATGTGAGCGGCGATTCGCCTGGAGTTTTCATCCGGGGCCTTAAAGGCACTATTGCGGTCGCAGGAGTTCGTCAGCACCACCGCCGCAACCTTCTCCGCAGGAACTCTGAGATAGGGCGTTCCGATGCGCTGGTCCGGCCGCACCAGCGGGATCGGCCCACGGTTGGGCGGCGCCTGCAGATCGTAGTAGATGTCGTGCATTCCCTCCAGCGCCGCGGGCTGCGAGGAGTTCACTTCGAGGATCACCCGCTCCGCCCGGTCGATCCAGGTCTTGTTGTTGCCAATCGACGAGCTGGGGACCACCCGCCCATCCTCCAGGATCGCGCTGGCCTCAATCAGTGCGACATCCAGCTTGCCGAGAAATCCATACTCGACAAACTGGGCGACATGACTGAGGTGGATGTCCATGTAATCCATCTCGCCGGCGTTGATGCGTTTCCGGGTTTCGGGGTCGGATTGATACGGGAGGCGCAGATGAATGCCTCCGGCCATGGCCAGCGCGCCGTCGAGTTCGGGGCCCGTGGATGCCCCCGTGAAAACGCTCACCTGAAACTTCTGCCCGCGGAGGTTGGCATCGGCAATCCGTCGCGCCAGTTCGATGGGAACCGCTTTGGGATACCCGGATCCGGTGAATCCGCTCATGCCAATCTGATCGCCGGAGTGAATGAGCGCGGCTGCTTCCTGCGCGCTCATGATCCGATCCGCCAGGCCGGCATTCAGCACACGCGTGGAAGGTTCCGCGCCCATCGTCGTCATAAGTCCCTCCCGGGTTCGCTGAAGCTTCTCGGAAAATTGCACATCGGGGAGCTGAGCCCCTCCGCGATGACGATTGGGGCGGGAAGTTCCGCACCCCTGAACGCGTTCTTCATGTTGTATCCCGGAAGGGCGCCTTTGCCGGCGGCCTGATTGTTGCGGTTCCTCGGTTATATGGAAGACATCGCCACGACTGTATGTGACTCGTGTCACATTCGTGAGTTCCAGGGTCCGCAGCAGGCGCTCCTGCCGAAACAATATGCCTATGGAGCGCGGCAAGAGGGTCGTCTCACCAGGGCGCTATTTCGTTCAGAATGTGGCCGTTGAAATACTCAGTCAGGCGGCCCGGAGAACCCGGTGCCGCTCCGGGAATGGATTCGCGGCAACGCGCAAGTCACATGACCTCCGTTACGCAGGAGGAGCGACTGATTCGTCGGAAAGGCGGTTGCCTGGTCGGACTCTCATCGGATGGGTTGCCGATCCGACAACCCCTTTTGTTTTGGTGGTAGGCGAGGCGGGAATCGAACCCACAACCCCCGGCTTAGAAGGCCGGTGCTCTATCCGATTGAGCTACTCGCCCGTAGAATCAACAGTTTACATGGATTTCCTTCCAAGAATACCCCCGGCTTGGAGGAAATCATGCAAGCGCGTTTTGAGCAGTTTATCCGTGAACGGCAGTACCTCGCCAACGTTACACCGGCCACTATCGAATGGTATCGGCGTTGCTTGAACTGGCTGTCTTCCGAGTCGCCTACACAGGCGGACCTCAAGGACCTTGTGTTGCGAATGAGGCTGAAGGGCCTCAAGGAAACTGGCGTCAACACCGTGCTCCGTTGCGTCAACGCCTACCTGCATTGGAACAGCGGGACGGAGCGCAAATGTGGTGCGGGCTGCAACCATCCGCGTATCGCCCAGCTCAAAGAACCGCGTTTTGTGCTGCCCACATTCACAGAGCAGCAAGTGAAGCGGCTCATCAAGTGGAAGCCCAGAAGCAAATACCAGCGGCGGTTGCATGTGCTCATTCTCTTTCTGCTGGACACAGGCTGCCGCATCTCTGAGGCGCTCGGGTTGCGCGTCTCCGATGTTGACTTGGACAACCTGCTTGTCACCCTGGACGGCAAGGGGCGGAAACAGCGCGTTGTGCCCATCAGCTTTGAGCTACGCAAGGCGCTTTTTCGGTTTTGCACGGAAGCAGAGCGCAAGCCGGAAGGTCTGTTATTCGCCAGTCGCACGGGAGGGACCTGGAACCGGAGAAACATCTTGCGGGACGTAAAACGGCTCTGTGATGACTTCGGATTCACAGCGCCGGGCCGTACCCTCCACGCATTCCGTCACACTTTCGCGGTGAACTATCTCCGGCGCGGAGGCAGCGTGTTCCATCTCCAGAAGGTTTTGGGCCACAGCTCGCTTGAGATGACGCGGCGCTATGCGAACCTTGTCACGGCAGACCTTCAGGCCGTGCATGAGCGTGTCAGTCTGCTGGCTCAGCGATGATAGAGTGTCGTCAATGACTCCAGACCAGAAGATTGTGCTGTGGGCAGCGGCCATTAGCGCAGTGCCCACGGCCCTGTTTACCGGGTGGGTTGCGTGGTGGACTTGGCGGCGCGATCAAGAACGAATTGTCGTCCAAAAATCGCCCATGCATTGGGAGACAATGGACGGGAGCCAAACAGACGCCACTCTTTGCGGTTTCGGAATCGTGGTCACGAATTTATCTCTGTTTCCGGTGAGAATCATCGGGCTTGGAATCCGGTTGAATAGAAAACACGCTTTTGCCTTCGACCGCACTGAGCACCGTGATGCCGAATGGCCGGCCGAAATTGCGAGCCACGCGCGAATTGTGGTTTATGCGAGCGAGAAGGAATGGACGCAGATTAAGGCCAAGGGACTCGACAAGCGAATCATGAACTGGATTTTCGTAGCTGTTGCCAGAACAGAAACGGGCGGGTTGTTTGCGTCCAATCGCCTAAACATTAAGCTACTCAGACCGTTTCGCAGCGCGGGCCGCCGGCTCCGCTATCGGAAATAGGCGCTCGCCAGACGCTCCGAAGTTCTGCGGTGCTTCGCGGCGCGATAGTGCCACGCTTCAGGCGCGTAAATGTCTGCGCCTTTCGTTGTTATCCAAGAGCAGCGCGTGAACGCGGTCTGCCACACGCGCAAAGAGGCAGAGCAGCTCTTTCTCTTCCTCTTCAGTCAAACGTGCGTCAAAGTCGGCAACGCCGTTCGGATAACTGAGGATGCCCGTCATGTGAATGCTACGGCCCTCGCCTTTGAGCCCTGTGAGCGCGGGGTGATGGTGTCCTGCCTCTGGACGTAGGCCCCGCGTGATTCGCACCGCCGTGCAGGACCCTAGATGCCGCTTGTTCTTCATGTACATGGTTCCTATTGTCGGACAAAACATAGTAGTGCGGGCAAGTCCACGCCGGGCGTCCCCACGCCCTACGCGGATTCACGCTCTTGCATGAAGAGTGAAAGACAGGCCATTTCGCCAACGCTGAGAGCGCGGTCCGTGGTGATCTTTGCCCGGCATCGCCCGTTCCGGCGCGTCACGGTTGCGATGGGCTTGGCGATGGCTTTTGCGTGGGAGATTGCCGTCCAGCGGCTGCCCGTCTGCGATTTGAAGTGCATGACTGTCATAATCGGCCCTCCGATGGCCTGAAAGCCACTATGCCAGGGCCGTAAGTGCTTGTCAACGTGATATTTAAACGGGACGCGCTAACGGGACGGCCTAACGGGATTCCGATAAAACATATGAAATACTGTAGAAACAATCAAACTCTACAATTTTTCGTATTTGTTTGTCTGTGTAAATTTGAGGATTGCGGCGCTCTTTACGAGGGACATCGGCAAGATTTACCCTGCCCCCTGTGCTTTGTTGTACTTACACGGTGATATTGATTGAGACTCGGGATAGATGTGATTGATAACACAACACTTGCACCACAAACAGCACGGCACCATATGATGTGGTGCAACACACATACAATCAATGCGTTACGGTGTTCCGCTGTCCGGCTGTTCCGCACCATATAGATATTCTTGTCCGTCATCAAATGCCAAAACCCGATGCCTGACGACGCACGCCCCCGCAGGGGAGCGGGCGGCGTCGGGCGGATGGGTGCGTTGGGTGCTTTCCGCGATGCTTTCCGCTATTATATGGGCGGTTAGTTGTCACGGAACGCGGTGTCTGCGGACCCATTCGGCACTGCGCTTGATGCCAACCTCTTTCAGCATGGCTGACAACTGACGGGATGAACAAACTGTGTTTTCGGCAATGAATGCCAGTGCATCAGCATCCCGTCCGTCTCTATTCACTTTCGGACCACTTGCGGCATTGTCACCCGGCTGTCTAAACAGCCATCTGTGACGGCTTATCCAGCTTGTTGAACGCCAGTGTCGTGAACCCGCGAGCGTCAGGAATGTCTGGATGTCAGCAGCGGAAAGATGCGGATTGGCAGCAATGACCAACCAAGCGTATCCCGGCGTTGCCTTGAAGTCCTGCATATTGACAACGTGATTGATTCTGCGGACACGGGGGCGTCCGTGTCCGTCCGGCTGATCGTATGTGAGCGTGCTATGGTCCGACACGGTTATGCCTCACGCTGGAGTTGGTGGCGCTTCTCCCACACCCAACTACGCCCGCGCTTGATGCCCGCATCAGCGAGACGGTCCTGCAACTGCCGGACGGGATCTCCCCGCCATTCACGGATGATGGCGATTGCATCAGCTTCTTTGCCGTCACGGTTGCTGTGTGGGTTGCTCCGGTCAGCAAGCACCACCCCCGCGAATGGTGCAAGAGCGGCCCGCACCAACTCGGCCCGTGTGATGTTTCGAGCGCGGGCCATTTCGTCCAACCGGCTCATCAATTCCACCGGCACATCAAGTGCCAACAGTGTTGTGTACGTCATATCTAACCCTCAATTCCCTTCGCCTGAGGCGTAATCCCAATGCGATCCTCCAGGAAAGTCAGTCCCGGCCCCGCACGCATTTGAGAGTTGCAAAGTCATCTCGGGTGCCATCGGTGCGGGTCAGATAAAAGCAGATAGTCCCATGCGCGGCGGATTCAACGGTAAAGTGACGAATGCCCACGCCGATTTTCTTGTCAGCGTTTGGGTGCCGGGCAATGAGAGCGCGGAGGAACGAATGATGCGGCTCTGGAATGGGCGTCTTCAGAGGTTGGCTGTTTAGCAGTTCCTGAATGAAAGCATTGGCGGCCTTCTGTGACTCAAAGGACTTTTCACCTATCGTTATTGGCTGGCTACGCATGGTTGTCTCCTCGATTGATTTCCCGGCAATAATACGCTTCAGGGCTTCAGCTCCTATTTCCAGTGGATGTCCGGCCTGAGACTGGCCGCATGGTTGATGACGTGCGGCAACATGGGCCGCCATCCGTTCTCAATCGCTGTGCCATCCGCCCATTGCAAGCGCCGTGCATAGTTCTTGGGCCGTCTCTCAGGGACAGGCTCAAGCCGGGTGCCAAAGACCACATCTGCCTTGGACTTCCGAAACTCAGCGCGTCCGTTGAACTCGGGATGCAGGATGGTGATGGCCCGTGCGTAGAACGGAGCAGCGTGGTCATTCATCATGAACGTATCGCCCGGCCCCTTCTGCATTTCGAGTTTCCACCGCGCATATTGCCACAAGCTGTGATACGAAAACGCCTCAAAGCCATGGTCAATGCGGAGCTGAATCTCTTGCACAAGGAAGTCCAGTACTTCCGGGTGCTGCTTGTGGAGCCTGTGAAACGTCCGCAATTCACGGTGTCTCTTGGAACGTGCTACTAACTCTGCAATCGCGTCTTTCATCTTGCCCTCCAGGATGAAAATGGGACCGCTGTCATCTCCCCAGAGACAACGGCCCCATTCCATTCCGGCGTTTTCAATACGGTGCCGGTGACCGCTCTGACCCCTTCCCGCACATGGTTGAACACCCTCAGCAGAAGGGTGGGGCGGCCATGTGCGGGACCCCGCCAGCTAGGGAAAGGAATGCCCGCCCCATTCTGGGTTAGTCTCCGGCGGCGTCCAGGTTGCCAAATACAATCGGCTGGTACACGGGCGGCACAAAGAATTTCCAGTCCGCAAACTGATAAGACTGGACGCCAATCAGTCCCTCCTGGGAATACAGCTCCAGAAGAGTCTGAATGTAGAGCGGGGTCCGCGAACGGCACACGGAGATGCTGAAATCCCCGTAGAAGACGCGGGTGCAATCCGGGTGGACAACGTAGGGCTTGCCCAACAGGGTGTCCTGCTGATCGTCAAACAGCGGGCGTCCGTAGGAATCGCGGGCGTTTTTGCACGTCTGCAAATCGGACGGAGAGAGCAGGAATTTGTTGTTGGGGCTGTTCTGCCAGAAGTAGCCCTGGCCGTACTTCAGCCGGGACAGGAATGAGTAGGCATCAGCCGGTGTGTCGCCCGAGCTGTTTACAAGCGCCGCGCTGTTGGCTTGCATGGCCGCAAGGAAAGCTGTCATGAAAGCCGCGTTCTGGCTCTGAATCTGACCAAGCGCAAGAGCTTTCAGAACGGACGCCACGATGGGCACGCCCAGATTCATGCGGGACTCAATGGAGTATTTGGTCAGATTCCCGTAACGGCTGCCCTGCAAGGTCACGGTTGCATACGTGGGGGGCGTGCTCTGCGTGGGTGCGCTGCCTTCCGTGTAGGTTGTGGCAGCGGGCGCGGCAGTCTGCATGGTCACCACCAAGGGATTCGTGGTGTCACGCGGAAAGTCCAGGACGCCCAGACGGCCCGGAATGTCAAAGTCATTGATGCCCTGAATGATGCTCGGGATCACGTCTGTGGGAACGGCAGCGGCAACCCCGGAAACCGGGGACTGCTGAATCTGGAGCGGCACGTCCGTGGCCATCGTGCCGGTACGCAGGAAACCGTCCAGGGCCTTGGCAAACGCGGAGGCGCGGTCAGTCCCCGTGGGTGCAATGGGCCGATGGATCACAGGAGCGGTTGTGGTTGTGCCTTTGTCAAAGGATTCCAGCACAGCGTAGCGGGATTCCACGCTGGCAAGGCGCTCGCCCTCTGCCTTCAGGTCATTGAACATCTGGGTTTCTTCAGTGGACATCTCACGGCTGGACGTGCGGCCAAGCAGGTCTTCCAGTTTGGCCCGGCAGGTCTGCCGCATTGCGCGGATTTCTGCAAGCGTCATTTGTGACTCCGTTGATTAGGCGCAGTGCGCCGATTGGTTTCCGCCCGTGTGCCGGTCCAGCCGGTTGATTAGGCGAAACGCGGGACCCGCCCGCAATCAAAACTTGGTGAGTAAGCTGGCAAGTAACTCAATGCCGTCCAGCTCTCCGGCCTCAGTCTGTAACCGCGTATGGCAATACTCGGCACAGAGAGCGGCGGATAATCCCGTCTTGGCGGCCAGGTAGCCGGGCAACAGCTTGGTATAAACATCCGCACGGCTCTTGCCATCAGCGAGCAGCTTCCTTTCGTGCGCCACGGTGTTCCGGGCAAGCTGATGAGCAAGCCGCGCACCCGCGCCCTGAGCGGGTCTGAGTGTGTCAGTACCACCCATATTCAGCGGGTGCAACGGCTCATCCAGTCCCGGCAGCGTTGGCAGGTTTTCCATCTGCCGGGCTTCGTTGCGGGTTAAAAATCGGGCTGTGATGCCCGCCGCGTGTGAGGCATAGCGCGTCTGGAGGTCTGCCCGTGTCAGTGAGTCCAGGTCATGCTTGGCAAAGTAGTCATTCGCTTCGCTCGTGGCAAGAAGGTCACGGTGGATACTCTGCTCAATGCGTTGGCACCAGGGACCCAAGCTGTACTTCACATAGCTGAGGAAGAATTGCTCCGCGCTCGCATAGGTGGATGACTTACCCTGGGAGATTCCAAGCAGCACATCCGGGATGCGAAAGATGCGGGCAATGTCCTGGAGCTGGAATGAACGGGCTTCGATGTACTGTGACTCTTGCGCCGTCAGTCCCAACCGTGCCGCCTTCAGGCTACCCTCAAGCAAAAGCGGCATCCATGCATTTGCGGACCCCGCGTACTTCTTTTGGAATGCATCGCTCAGTTGTTTTTTCGTATCATCGTCAAGCGTCTCATCCGTGGAAAGTGCAAAGTCCGTCTGGATGCCTTGCCGGAAGAGGTTTGCGCCCTGCTCTTCAGCGGCAAGCGCCAGGCCGATGGCCTCACGCGCAAGCAGGATGAGGGATTGCCCGTTGATAGTGCCGCCCGGTGCCAGCATCCGCACAGTCCAGAGGTCATCGGACAGGAAGATGCGCTGCCCGATGTGCGGGTCTGCATAGCGCCACAACAGCGGCGGGTCCGGCGGGAGGTACATGCTGAGCGGGTCCACGTAGGTCATGCGGCCCGAGCTGAGCGGGTATAGGCGTTGAATCCCATCCGGCCCGATGATTTTCTCTGTGAAGGACTGCCCAAAGCACAGCACGTCCAGGATCATGCTTTCCCGCAGCTCCATGGAGGTCTGCCATTGGTTTGGCGAGTCATGGAGCAAGCGATAGAGCGGGTGGTCCACGGCCAGCGTTGCTCCCTGTGGCGTGCGCCGAAAGAGATTCAGCGGCAGGGAGGCAAGGTCTGAGCACAGGATATGAATGCACGCCAGGACTGCCGCTGAGCGCATTGCACGCTCGGGAGTCACAAATTGCCCGCTGTTGGTCCGCACGCCCGTGAGCAGGGACGCAAGCGTCCCGAGATTGTACGGAGCGCCCAAGGGCAGCTCAGCCCTCTTGGTTTGGGCGGGGAGATTGAGAGAGATGAGGCCCATGTCAGTCCACCAGCTTTCTGAGGGATTCACGCTCAGCAATCGCAGCATCCAGCTCATGAATGCGTGCGGTCAGCGTGTCAAAACGTACCTGGTCAGCAATGCTGAGCGTCCTTGATTCGGTCACGGCCTTGTCCAACAGCCCGGCAGCTTCCGCCTTCACCTTGCGGCGCTGAAAATTCAGTTCCAATAGCGTGTTCATAAGCCATCCTTTTGAGGTTGGGACACGGCTCTCCCCAAAGCCGCGCCCCATTTACAAACTTGAAATGAAGTCCACCATTCCAGAGGCAAGGGCTTCACGTGCGCTGAGCATCCGGCCTCCGCCGTAGTTGCCACTGGCAGACACACGCGCTCCACGCCCGCGCCGAATGGTTGAGAGAAAGTCCCCGTACCACGCATTCACACCGGATTGCATGTGCGCCTTTGCGTCATCGCTCAGCGGTGTGAACGGGGCACGCTCAGTCTTGTGCTCACCGGCTGTCACAGCCGTGAGTTTCACGCCCTGCATTTCGAGCGCCTTGCTGATGTCCGCGTGCAAGTCCAGGACTCCCACGGAGCCAACTTCGCCCGATGGTGTGAGCGTGATGGAACTGGCTTGACTTGCCAGCCAATACGCGGCGCTTGCAGCAATGCCGGTCACAAAGGCCCGCACGGGCTTAATGCGGTTGGCCGCATGGATCACATCCGCCGTCTCGGGAAGTCCAAGCACGGACCCGCCCGGCGAATCAATCACAAGGTCCACGGTACGGATGCTCGGGTCTGCAAGGGCGCGTTTGACTCCGGCGCGGATGGCACTGTAATCCGTGTCTGAGTACCAATCGCTCTGCGGGCCAAGGACGCCGAACACGCCCACTTGCCCGGCAGCCAAGGTCCGAGCGGCTTTCTGTGACTGTGGCCGGGCTTCAGGTCCAGCTAAGAGTTGCGGCGCGTATGCCTCAAGCAACGCAAAGAAGGGAGAGCGGAAAGTAGTGGCTGGCATGGCTAGAACTCCAATTCAATTTCAAGGAAACGGTAGAACTGCCGGGTGACTGGATGGCCATGCGTCAGTTCGGTGATGTCATCACGGAGCTGCGTTAGGAAGCAGTGCTGATAGGCTTTAGGCCATCCTGCCTCACACATCAGGGCGTGGGTCTTGTCAATCACGTCCTGGATTGGCTCCGGATTGATTTCAAAATCTTCACAGCCGGTAATCATCTCAATCCAAGACCGTGCAATCAGGCCCTCAAGCGTGTTTGCCGGGTAGCGGTCAAGCCGTGGTGACTGGATCATTGGGTTTGGTCCTCAACTTTCTTGGGGCGCACCAACTCGCACAACTCATCACGGCGCACAAGGACGCGCCCGCACGAGCGGTAATGCTGTAGCGCACCGTCTCGGATGTACTTTCTGATAGTCCAGTGCGAAAGGCCCACAAGCAGCGCGGCCTCATCCACCGTTAAGAAGTCATTCGCGTCCTTTGCGGTGTTTCTCATACAAGGGCATGATAGGATTTCCTTGTGATGAGAAAAAGATCACAAATACCGTCACAGCAAGAATTCTCTTTCCGCTTTAGATTCGTCAAGTTGCCGGTTGTTTGGGAGGTGCTTGACGGGGCGCGGTGGGAGTACTTCAGGGCGGCAAGGCTCCGGGGCTACGCTGCATACGCGGCGAAGCGCGGCGGAAAACTAACCTCGGATGGGTTGGCCAAATTCGAGCGGCAGTTTCCAGCGGTTCCGCTGCTACGCGGTCATTTAAGGGAGCTTCAGGCGGTGGATTCGGAGGTTCTGTCCGAGATTGCGGACATAGAGAGCCTGAGAGCTGAATTCTTTGGACTGCCCGAAAACGACATCAACAAGCTCGCGGACTTTCTCGACAAAGTGGGCGCATGGCCATCCTCGGATGATCCGGCTCAGGATTCCCCCGGCCACGGTTTCAGGTTCCCGGTGATTGTGCAACCGGGCGCTGTGTGGGCATTCCGCGACGATTTGAGAGACGCTGTCCTTGACCGCAGTCGGAAATGGTTCAAAGCGAGTGTTACGCCTGTATCGCCAAAACCGAAAGCGTGGATTGATCTCTTTTCACAGCACCCGGTCAACGATTTTCATTTGCGATTTGAGCTGTCCGGTGTCGTTGCGGGCGTAGTGACCCTCACGAATGCGCGTCAGATGCTTTTTGCCAGCGTATTGGCTGATGTAGCGCGTGGCGTCCGATTCAGAATATGCAAACGAAAGGATTGCCTGAAGCCATTTCCGATAAGAGATAAGCGAACGGGGGAATACTGTAGTGAGAAATGTGGGCATCTTGCTTTGGTGCGGAGAGGCAGAAAGAAGGTGGAAGCTGCGAAGAAAATGACTAGGAAATCCTTGCGCTGAAATACCCCCGGCCTGTAGTATTTCCATCACGGAAGGAATCCGTGTAAGTCATTGATTTTATGGGATGGTAGGCGAGGCGGGAATCGAACCCACAACCCCCGGCTTAGAAGGCCGGTGCTCTATCCGATTGAGCTACTCGCCCGTGCCTCTCTCATTGTAGCCATGACCGCCCGCCGCAAAATCTCTCCCCACGCAGTCTCCGCCGCCGAGGAATCCATTCCGCAACCCGCCGCGTACAGGGTCACGCCAAAACCATTGACTCCGCCCGCGGTTGCCGCGCGCACCACCAGATCCACGCGTCCTCGCCGCACTGTCTCGCGGCGCAGTGCCAGCGCCGCCCGCCGCACCCACGCCTCATGTTCCGCGAATGACCTCAAAGATCCCGAGTTCCGCGCGATCACGTCGATGTAGCCAGCCAACCCCTCCTGCGCCTCACCCGCCTCACAATCAAATTCCAGAGGATCGATCTCCCCCGCGGCCAGTTTCCACACATCGCATTTGCTCGTGAACATCGGCGACTCCGGGCTGTTCAATTCCAGGAGCACTGCCGAAAGCGCCGGATGATTGCGCGTTTCCGGAATCCTGTCCACAAGCCCTGCGTCCCTCCGCAGGTCGAGGAACCCCGCCCAATCCACCTCAATCCGCGCCGCGTCGCCGCCCACCTCCACCGCCCAGTCAGCTTCCACGCGTGCCGCTTCTCTCAATCCGTTGCCGCGCCGCATCCGTTTCCAGCAGAAAACCCAGCAGCATCCGCTCTGCCCAGCGGCCGTCGCCGTTCTTCTCCGCTGCGAGAAACGCGCAATGCCCGCCGTGCTGCGTCTCCAGCAGCGTCACCCACGGATTCGACAGCAGCGCCGCACGGGTCTCCGGCAGCATGCGAATAAATGGATCGTCCGCCGAATGCACGATCAGCGTCGGCACCTCCAGTTGGCTGGCATACTGCGAACTCGCCACCGAGTAGTAGTAATCGTCCGCGTCGCGGAACCCCCCGTACCGCGCCACAATCTCCTGGTCGAAGTCCCGCATCGTGCGAATCTGCTCCACCGGCGCATCCCCGTAAATCCTGGGATACATCGCCATCCGCCGGCGCACCCGCGCCAGCATCGACTTCAAAAAGTGCCACTCATAGATACGATTCTGCGGCCGGTGCAGCGCAGCCGACGAAACCGCCAGATCCATCAGCGGCGAAATCCCGACCACCGCCTTCACCACCGGCGGAATCCGCGCACCGAGCGCCCCCGCCCAGCCCAGCACCAGATTCCCGCCCATTGAGTAGCCCACCAGCGCGACCGCCTCGATCTCCTGCTCCCGAATGATCGCCTCCACCACTCGCCCCACATCGCCCGTCCGCCCTGAGTGGTAAATCGTTGGCGACAGCGCATCGGTTCCGCCGCAGGTGCGCATGTTCATCCGCACCACGTTGAGCCCCGCCGCCAGGGCCCGCGCCGCGTTCCCCACAATGTACTTCGAGTTCGCGGAACCCTCCAGCCCATGGATCAGCACCACCGTCAGCCGCTCGCGACGCACCGCCTCCGCCTGCCAGTGGCAGTGGCACAGCACTCGGCTCGGCTCGTACCCCGCCACCGGGCCCTCCACTTCCACCACCAGATCTTCCGGCTCCGGCAGTGTCAGGCGCCGCGGCAGATAATTCCCTGCCAGCGTCTGCGCATGCCCGCTGCGCAGCCATCGCTGCGGAACGAAATCCGTCCACCACTCCGGCTTGCCTGTCTGCGTTGGTGCCCCGGCGGTCGCCCTGTCCGTCACGACGCCTCGCCCCGCACCAGCGCCAGCACCTTCGCTGCCCACAGCGCGCCCGTGGGCTCTTCCTCGTGCTTGAAGTAGGCAAAGACGTCGCCCGTCGCCGCGCGCTCCCGCAGCTGGCCCGCAATCGCGGTCAGCTCCGCATCCGAGTATTCCGTCTTCCGGCGCCGATAGCAGCTGAACGGCGCCGTCACCACATCCGGCGTTGCCAGCTCGTCGCTCTCTGCCACGCACAGTGCCGCGCCGTGACGCTCGAGAATCCGATAGACCCCCGCCTCAAACCATGACGGGTGCCGAAACTCGAACGCCATCCGCAGCCGCAGTCCGTGCGCGTCGGCCAGAAACTGCGCCAGCTTGCCCTCATCCGCTTTGAAGTTCGGCGGCAGCTGAAACAGCACCGGCCCCAGCCTTCCCGCCTCCGCAACTGGAGCGATCGCTCCGGCAAAGGCCTCGATCGTCGGCCGGCAATCCTGCAGCCGCTGGAAATGCGTGATCCGCTGCGGCGCCTTGAAGGAGAAACGGAACCCCTCGCCCGTCTGCGCGAGCCACGCGTCGATGCTCGTCCGCCGGGGAAAGCTCCGAAAGGTGTAGTTCACCTCCACGGAATTTAGCCGCGTCGCGTAGTATTCGAGGAATTTTTTCGAGGGCAATTTCTCCGGATAAAACACCGGCTTCCAGGTGGGATAAGCCCACCCCGAGCAGCCAATGTAGATACGGCTCCCCGCGTTCTGTTCGGCAGGATTCGTCACGGAAATTTCGAGCGGGGTCCGGCTCGGGGGCATCGATTTTGGGGCGGATAGTGGGGATCGAACCCACGACATCCTGAGCCACAGTCAGGCGTTCTGCCGCTGAACTATATCCGCCACAACACTCATGATTGTAGCATTGGCGCCACAGCCTCCGGCGCGAATCGCGCGCCCCGCTCAGGCCCGCAAAGCCATGGCGAACCGTCCCCAACCCGAGATTCTTCCACCCCTGCGAACCGGCCTGCGCGCCCGCGCCGAGCGCCTGTTCTCCGACCAGAATCTCGACTTCCTCGCGCATCTCCTTGACGACATCTTCCGCATTCCCGGCACGCCCATCCGCCTCGGACTGGACGGCCTCATCGGACTGATCCCCGGCCTCGGCGATGCGCTGGCCGGCATCGCCTCGTTCACCCTCGTCTTCGCGGCGTGGGTGCGCGGCGTCCCGTACGTCACCCTGGTCCGCATGATGGTCAACCTCGGCCTCGACGTTCTCATTGGCGCCATTCCGTTCTTCGGCGACATCTTCGACATCGCCTATAAAGCGAACCGCCGCAACTATCGTCTCCTCACCCGCCACCTGCGCCAGCCCCACCGTCACACCTGGAAGGACTACGCCTTCCTCGCCTCGCTCCTCGCTGCTGGGCTCGCGATCCTCGCCGCGCCCCTCATCGTCCTCGCGCTCATCGTGCTCTGGCTCGTCCACTGGATGTGAGCGGTTTGGAAAGGCCGCAGGCCTGGTTTTCTGACGGCTGAACGCTAAGCCCCGGTCTCAACGCCCCTGGGCTAAAATCGGAACACGGGGCGTAGCGCAGTCTGGTAGCGCATCTGCTTTGGGAGCAGAGGGTCGGGGGTTCGAATCCCTCCGCCCCGACCATTACAGGCGCAGAACAACGCGCTGCGGCGTCACTCGCCTGGCGGTGCAGGGGATACTGGCAAGGCCCGCAGAAGTTCGGTGATCTGGCACTGATGCCGACTCAAATGTGCGGCCATTTCCACCGACATCTCCTTAATGACCTGCACGCGGTGAGCTCCCGGGCAACCATGGTCTTCCAGCAACAGCATTTCGCACTCCGCGATGACCGTTGTCAATTTGTTGAGCAGCTCATGCGCCAGCGCACACATCGGCTCAGTGGCCATAGAACCTCGAACCAACCGCTCTTCTGAGGATTTCCCCGGCAGCTCCCTCAAGGATGTGACCACCGTCACAGGTCCGTCGGAGGACTAGCCTCCAGACATCATTGGCCCTGGTCCGGGTATCCTTCCCTCATGGATCTCGGCCTCCGCAACTCCATCATTCTCGTCACCGGCGGCGGCGCCGGCATCGGTCAGGCCATCAGCCGCGCCTGTCTTGAAGAGGGCGCCACCGTCGTCGTCGTCAGCCGCGCCTCCGATAACGTCAAGGCGTTCCTCGCTGAGATGCGCGACGCTCAGCGCCCCTGCGACTTCGTCGAAACCCACCTCGACGATCTCGCTCAGTGCCGCCGCGCCATCGACACCGTCGAGGACAAGTACGGACGCCTCGTCGGACTCGTCAACAATGCCGGCGCCAACGACGGTGTCGGCCTTGAATCCGGCTCACCCGAGCGCTTCATCGAAAGCCTTCGCCAGAACCTCGTCCACTACTACGCCCTCGCCCACTACGCTCTGCCTATGCTCAAGGCCTCCCGCGGGTCGATCCTCAATATCAGCTCCAAGGTCGCGGTCACCGGCCAGGGCGGCACCTCCGCCTATGCTGCCGCCAAGGGCGCCCAGCTTGCCCTCACCCGTGAGTGGGCCGCCGAGCTCGCGCCCTATGGCGTGCGCGCCAACGCCATCCTCCCTGCCGAGGTCATGACGCCCCTCTATGAACGCTGGATCTCCACCCGCCCCGACCCCCAGGCTGCCCTCGACGAAATCCGCCGCCGCATTCCCCTCGGTCACCGCTTCACCGAAGCCTCTGAGATCGCCGCCATGGCGGTCTTCCTGCTCTCGCCCACGCAGAGCGCACACACCACCGGCCAGCACATCGTCGTCGATGGCGGATACACCCACCTCGACCGCGCCCTCACGTAGCCGGGCAGCCGATGTCCCGGGATCTTCACCCTGCTCTCGGCGATCGGTCTCCTGGCAAAGCCGTAATCCCCATCCCTCGTTCGCTCTTCGAAGATTCCCCTCCTGTTTCTTTTTCCAGCTACTGGATTGTCGCCGTCCCGCCCATCCTGTCCAGTTCCTCGCGCACCTTCGTCAGCCCGTGCATGCAGCGCTCGAACTCCTCCGACAGCCGCGCAAACAGCGCCGCTTCGTCCCGATACTCGAACAAATCGAACGTGGAGACGATGTAGTAGCTCTCTTTGCCCGCCCGCACCAGCTCCGCCACGCCCGCCTCGCCCGTGTGCCGCCACAGCTGCGCCGTCTCCGGATACATCCCCGTCGCAAACAGCGCGTAATCTCCGATGTGCCGCCGCACCTTGCGCTCCTCGTCAAACGACGCGGCACCGCCAAACACCGGGTCGGACGCCTCCACCATCGCCTGCACTGCCGTTAGCGGCCGCCCCTCGGCGTCCCTGATCCGGTACAGATTCTCCGACACCGTGAACTCCGTCAGCAGATCGCCGACATACGACGTCAGCTCCGGATCGCTGATCCCGCTGTAACGCGAGTAGCAACCGGCAACCACTTCATGGAACAACTGGCGCAATGGATGGCGTTCGGAAATCATTGTCGTCCCTCCGCGCTCCTTCGCTCGCGCCGGCAGCAGAGGGCTTTCCGAAGTGGCTTCTCCCGCTCCCGGCTGAAGAAGCTTGATGGTTATATGGATCGTTACTTTACGGCATTTGTTGCGCCATACAAGACGCAAACGTGGTACCTGGCGCGAATTTCCTGGCAATCGCCTGTCCCCATTGCGAACGCTGGGCGCTGTTACTGCGGCGTCACGCTGCGGTGATACAACTACTTATCTCGCTCGCCCGCTGTCTCTTCCTGGAGAATCTGCTATGCCCAAGCAACCCTCCCCCGCTCCTGGCAAAACGCCGCTCAAAGCGAAGCACGCCCAACCCGCCGCCGCTAACGACCCCGTCTTCGCGCAGCCTCAGCCCTCGCCCGATCCCACCGGCTTCAAAACTCCCGTCACCGACCAGAACGATAAAGAAATCGCTGCCGTCGAGCCCGTCCCCCAGCCCCGCGGCAATGCGGTCGAACCCGTTCTGACCCTCCAGCAGGTCTACGGCAGCCAGGGCGCCGCAAAGACGCAGGCCATCACCGCCTCCGGCCAGATCGTCTTCCACTGCGCCGGCGACACCGGCAGCGTCAAAGGTCCCACCACCGAAGACCTCGTCACCGACAAGCTCATCACCGACTTCAGCGAGGCCAACCCGGCCGACGTCCCCTCGTTCTTCTTCCACCTCGGCGATGTCGTCTACTACTTCGGCGAAGCCGCCTACTACTACGACCAGTTTTACGATTCCTTCCGCAACTACCCGGCCCCCATCATCGCCATCCCAGGCAATCACGATGGCGTGGTCTGGTCCGGCGATCCCGCGCCCACTCTCCAGGCCTTTCTCCGCAATTTCTGCGCCACCGCACCCACGCAATCGCCTGACGCTGGAGGCCTCCTCCGCACCACGATGATCCAGCCCGGCGTCTACTTCACTCTCGAAGCACCATACGTCCGCATCCTCGGCCTCTACTCCAACGTTCTCGAAGATCCCGGCGTCATCTCCGATCAGAACGGAACTTACTCCACCCTCGATCAACGCCAGATCGCCTTCCTCACCGCCGCCCTCAAGCGCGTCCAGTCCGACAAATTCTCGGGCGCCGTCCTCATCGCCGTCCACCACCCACCCTTCACCGGCGGCACCATCCACGGTGGCAGCCCGCAAATGCTCGCCGACATCGACACCGCGTGTCAGGCCGCCGGTGTCTGGCCCCACGCCGTCCTCGCCGGACATGCGCACAACTACCAGCGCTACACCCGCGCCATCAACGGTCTCTCGATTCCCTTCCTCGTCGCCGGCTGCGGCGGCCACTCCCCGCTCTCTTCCATGCGCGGCACGTACCGCACGCCCTACAAGATCGACGACACCCTCACCCTCGAAAGCTACGACGACACTGACTACGGCTATCTCCGCATCATCATTACCGCGACGACTCTGCGCATCGAATTCCACCCCCAGCACGACGGCGGCACCACCAAAACCCCCGACGACGTCGTCACCGTCACGCTCGCCACTCACACCGTCACCTAAGGCTGTCATCTGAGCGCAGCGAAGGGCCGGGCCTGAGCGCGCAGTCGAAGGGCACCTCGTGCTTTGCTTCGGCATCCGGGGTGAGTCTTCCGAATTGGTTGCGCCGTTCCTGGCGCCACGACATCGAGGCAGCCGCAGCGGGGCTTCCCGCATCAGCGGGTCGAGACCCACCGGCGCAACAGGCTCTGTTTTGTGGGGATTATGGTAGGCACGAGGAGACTCGAACTCCTGACCTCTACCGTGTCAATTCTTTCCCCTGCGTCAGACAACGCAATACTGAAGAAGCCAGAGTGATGTGCAGCACCAGTATTCATGCTGGTTTCCCGATGGTGACGACCCGTTTTGCGGGGCGGACTGATACGACGCGAGCCGGTCCGACACGGATAAGGATGGCAGCGTTACGACACAAGGAGAGACACAAACTAGGCTACCCCTGACCTTCCCCGTCCAAGCCTCGCCGCTTCCTCATCGCAGGTGCATCGTGCACTGCCCCTGAAGGTTTTAAAGGGCTAACGGTTCGCTGTGTCTTGCGGCTCGGTGTAAACTGCAGGCGCGTTCCATGGCCTCTGTTTCCCGACCCCGCCCGAGGCGTTACTCAGCCGTCATCCCGCTTCGCATTCCTTTGGCGATCCTCGAAGCAATTGATACTGAGGCCAGCGACCGGGGGGTTTCGCGCACGGCTATTATCCTCGAGCGCTGGAAACCGTGCGCTTTTGCGAAGAATAAGCGAGTGCTCGAACAGCGCACCGCGGCAAAGCCACTAATCCCGGATTTCCAGGATACTCCTGAGTGGGGATACGGTAGAGGCGCCGAAGATTTTCACTTGAGGAACGGGCCGCAGCCGAATCGGTTGACGGAGCGCAGATGCGAGTGCGGCGGCCTGCTGGTGGTATCCGGTCCGAGCCACAGGTGTGAAGCCTGCGGTACCCGCTGGATTTTCGCGGAATAGGCGCTCCAGCCCGGCCGGGGACTCCCCGGTCCCCTGAACTTTGTACGGGGGGAACGATGGCGCTACCCCCGCGCGCAAAAATTTTCGTTTTTTGACCCTTACTGCTTCGCCAGAACCGCCAGGACTTTGTAGGTTTCTGACTCCTTCTTTTTGCCGTCGAGACTGACGACCCACGACAGTTTCGCCTTATCTCCCTTGAAGTCAGCCTGAATGTGATCCACGAGCGGCATGCGGCAACTTCGACGGTTTCCGGCGCCCGGGAAAACCGACCTTCCGTTCCAGCCGCCAGCCATGTGCTCGGCAAATTTGCTCACGCAATTCACCACTGCTATTCGCCCGTCCGGCAACAAAACCGAGTATGTCGCTCCCTCTACGTTAAACGAGACTTCCCGGGCCGGAGTGACCCAACCGTTCGTTGAACTGGAACTGTCGCAATTCGCCGAGCCCGTTGCCGTCACGAGATTTCCGGACGTTATCGCGCTTCCAGATCCCGCGCAGCTCGCCCGCGAATTGGTAGTTGTCGCGACGTGCCCTGCGACCAGGTAGTCGTAGGTGGTCTCCGAGGATTGCCTCTGGATGATTGTGACGTCCATCACCTGCCCAAAGGCACCCACCACGCTGGTGGAGAAAAGCAGAAATCCGAGAGCAAGCGATTTTTTCATTGTTTCCGTTGCCCGAGACGCGCGTCTGGCTCGAATGCACGTTTCAGTTCCTTCCCTGCCACTTTAAGGGAACCCGGCACCCCTAGCCCATCCCTGCGGCGCGGGACGTGTCTGCGACTTTCGTGGAGGGGATCGGCAGCATCTCCCTACCTTATCCCCGGGGTAATCCCGTCCCTTTTCCCAGCGAGGATCAGTTTGCCGTGGTGGATGCGTACGGATATACGAAACAGAACCTATCCCTTTTGTTCCTAGTTGGCGCGACAGCAAAATCCCCTGAAGGTTGCAGACGAAAATCGCCATCGTTGGGATCGCCCTTCGCAGCGACTTCACTTATGCTAACCGATGCCGAAATGTGCAGTGCCGCGCGATTGCGGGGTGAGAGACATCGAACTGCGCGCAACGTTCACCCTGGGTGGTGCGAGAGAGGAAACCCTATGAAAAACTGCTTTAGTGTAGTGCTTGTCCTGATGGTGCCGCTATCGATATCCGCGCAGCGAACCCCCGGGGAGCCGCATTCAAAGCCCGACGCCAGTTCCCGGCAGATGCAACTGCGAATCCGCCTGCAATTCAATCCTCACGACAAGGATGCACACGAAGAGCTAATCAAACTTCTGAGCGTAAAGTATGCTTTCCGCCCTGAAATGGAAGAGGACGGGACTTGGCTCAAGAACAACCCAGAAGACTACGATACCGAAATCGAGATGCACTCACTTGCCACTATTGCGGTAGACGATCCGGAGTACGCAATATCGATTGATCGCTTCATTCTGGCGCATGCAATCCGCACCGACGATCCGAAAGACTATGACTTCATAAGCAGCAGGCTGGCATTCATCCTCATTGATCGAAATCATGACGCAGAGGCCTTGGATTTGCTGACTCGCGCAACAGTCCAAACACCCAACGATCCCGGGGCATGGGAAAACCTTGCGGATGCTCAGGTCCGGATCGGACAGGCAGAAAAGGCGTTGCCAGCATACAGAAAATCAATCGATCTCGACCCGACCCAAGAGTTCCCGTACGAAGGCCTGGCCAAAGCTCTATTCAAACTAGGTCGATATTCCGATTGCGAAACCCAGCTAAAGGCAGCCATTTCGGTATACAACGCTCAATATCATGGGGTACCGACGGACACGTTCCACCTGATGATGAAGAACATTCAACAGGCAACGCGCGACGAACCTGCTCTGGCGGACCTGCATGCCGAATTGGCTCATCTGTACATAGCAGAGCAGAACTTCGGTAAGGCGCTTGCACAAACTGACGTCGCCGCCAATGCAAATCCTGACGACAACATTCCTTATGAATATCTCCGCGCTGCGATCTATGATCGAGTCGGCCAGGCCGCAAAGGCCGCAGCCACCCGACTCGGAGCAAGTGCCGAAGTGCAGGCGGAAATGAAGAAGGAACCAGGAAGCAGAGGAATGGCCGGTGATATGGCTTATCCGCAAGTCCTGTTCATGGCCAACGACGGAGACGATGAGGACTCCGCATCCGAGGTGGTCAATTTCCTAGAACCTCACGCGTCAGGCGGGACTCTTAAGCCAATGGACCTGATCACTTTGGGATTCGCCGATTGCACCCTTGGCAAGGCTGCCGAGTGCAATCGCCGCGTCCAAGACGCGTTCAGAGCAGATGGAAAACTGAATACCGCGAAGTCGGAGCACAACCTGGCCGAGGCACTTGTTAAAGCACACGATGCCGTTGCGGCATCTGAGCACTTTCGTCAAGCGTACGAACTTGATCCGCAGAATACAACCTATCGCATGGACTATGAGTCAACGCAGCCGCATTGATTTTCAACTCTCTCTGGGAGTGATAATGTCCGCTGCAGTGTGTCTGGCGCACGCGTCGTAGTCATTGCAGCGCCTGACGTGGGTTGTCAAGCACCACCTGGCATCCGCAAGCCTCCAGACGGGCAAGCAGGCCGGAGAGCCCCCAGCCCCCGTCGAGCCAGTCTTTCCCGTTCAATCGGGCTCCCAACTGCCGCAACGTCGAACGGATGAAAAGGTCAACATCCGGGGCTTCCCGCATCAGCGGGTCGAGACCCACCGGCGCAACAGGCTCTGTTTTGTGGGGATTATGGTAGGCACGAGGAGACTCGAACTCCTGACCTCTACCGTGTCAAGGTAGCGCTCTAACCAACTGAGCTACGCGCCTACACCAGAGACCAACTGCCTCTCATCATAACAGGCGCACCGGGGCCCCAATCGCTCACCGACTCCACGGCGAGACACCCAAAACCCTCGCCCGCCCAGTAAGTTCGCCTGGGATTTCGCCGCCCTCTGCGATAGTATGGGTGCGTCGTGCACCCGTCGAACCCGGCGGCCGCTGCGCCTGGGAACGGCGATCCTTTCGATGAACGACTTACAGGCAACGCCCAATCTGCTCACCTTCCTGCGGCTCTGCATCGTACCCTTTCTCGTCCTTGCGGTTCTCGATCAGCGCTTCCCGCTCGCCTTTGGTCTCTTCGTTCTCGCAGGCTGCACGGATGCCCTCGACGGTCTGCTCGCCCGCCTGCTCCACCAGCGCACCCTGCTGGGGCAGTATCTCGACCCGGTCGCGGACAAGCTTCTGCTCAGCACTCTTTTCCTGGTTCTCCATCACGAGGCCCTCATCTCGCGCCGTGTCACCGTTCTCGTTTTCGCCCGCGATCTCGGGATCCTGGTCGTGGCCGCCATCCTCTACGCCACCACCTCCATCCGCAACTTCAAACCCAGTCCCTTCGGCAAAGCCAACACCTTCGCGCAGATTCTGGCTCTCGCGGCGGTCATGCTCAGCCAATTCTTCGCTCCGCCCTGGGTCCTCTTCGTCCGCCAATGGTCGCTCACCATCGTGGTCGTTCTCACCGTCTTTTCCGGATTCCAATACGCGTGGCGCGTCGTCCGCCAGATCGGTTCCCCCGGCGTGACCGGCTAAACGACTGCGCATTGACCGCAGCGAGGAAAGCCTCTGTGTTCTCTGTGGTGAGTTCATCCTTGGACCACGCGGCCGTCCCAATTACGACGCCGGCTTCGCCTCGTGCTCCGAGCATCCCAGTTGCCGGCCCTGCTCAGCCACTTCGGCCGCGGGCCCGCCCGGACGCCCCAATGCCCGCCGCATCCTCTTCAGCGCCGGAAAATCGTAGTGCGTGCACAGCGTCATCTCCCACACGTCGCCCGTCCGCCGGCTGATCGCGTACCGCCGCAGCGTCTCATCGGGACCCGGCGTGCTGCTCTCCCGAATAATGATGAAGCTGTAAAACCCGGGCACGAAGGCCGCGCTCAGGTCCATGCTGTTCAGCTCCACGTGCGTGTCAGTCAGGTCGATGCGGTCGTGATCGGCCACCAGCACGGCAATCTGGCGCGCTTGCCGGAGAGTCAGGCCAGGTCCACCCGCGGGGCCAACCGCCGCCATCGCGGCGACTGTCACGCCGCAAAGCAGCAGACAAAGAAGAATCCGAATACGCTTCAAATCAGGGGTTCCTTGTCTCAAGTATAGAGCGCATGTGCTTCCCGCAGCTACATCCCTGAAACGCCCCTCAGAGAAATCAAAGTGCATCCCCTCTGTGTTCTCCGCGGTGAATCCGTGTTCCACCTCCGTCTACAATGGCCCCGTGACCGCCCCAACGCGCTTCACCCCGGAAACTCTCCGCTTTCTGCGCGGCCTCAAACGCAACAACCGCCGCGAGTGGTTCGAAGAGCGTCGCTCCATCTACGAGCAGTCTGTCAAAATCCCCATGCTCGCCCTCATCGAGCAGCTCAACAACGGCATGCTCGATTACGCGCCGAACCATGTCCGCCCCGCCGCCAAATCCCTCTTCCGCATCTACCGCGACACGCGCTTCTCCACCGACAAGAAGCCGTACAAAACCCATCAGGGTGCCTGGTGGGCGCACAGCGCGCTTGCCAAAACCTCCGGCGCCGGCTACTACCTGCACGTCAGCGATACGGAGTTCGTGATTGCCGCCGGCGTGTATATGCCGGAGAAGGATCAGCTCGTCGCCATCCGCCGCCACCTCCTCGAACACTATGCCGAGTGGAAGCGCCTCATCACGGGCCGCGCCCTGCTCCGCTCCTTCTCCGTGCACGATCCCATGGCTCTCGTGCGCCCGCCCAGGGGCTTCCCTCCCGATCACCCCGCCATCGAGTGGATCAAGTGGCGCCAGTGGGGCGTCACCGCGCATCTTCCCACTGAACAGGCCCTCCGCCCCGATCTCCTCCGCCAGATCGAGAAGCGCTTTCGTCTCGCCGCTCCTCTCGTCGATTTCCTCAACGCTCCACTCACCCGTGCCGAGCCCCGGCGCGCCGCCAAACTGAACGCGCTCTTTTGAACAGCCCGGATTGCGCGCCGCCAGCTGCGGGAATACACTCCACGGCAGCGGCGCGCCCGCCCTCGACCGATGCGCAGACCCGCGAAAGACGCCTCTCCGCGAGGCCCCAGACGCCCGAAATACCGGGAAAAGCCGGCTTTTCCAGAGAAATGCCAGGGAAAACCGCAAAAAACCTGTGGAAACGCGCGTTTTGGCATTGACAAACGCTCCGCAAAGCCGCACGGTAAAGGGCGGCACGTTCTTTCGGACCCGCGTCATTACTGGAGTTTCTGCCATTCTGACGCTGATTCGAAGAACTCCGGAAACGCGCAGCGCGCCGCTCCGGCGACCTGAAAGAAAAACAAGGAGGATAGATTTCAATGGCAGCTACCATGACCAAAACAGCACTCGTCCGTCAGATGGCCGAGAAGCTGGAACTCACGAATAAGCAGTCCGCCGCTTTTCTCGATCTGCTCGCCGAAACCGCGATCAAGGAAACGAAGAAGAACGGCGTATTCGTCATTCCCGGCCTCGGACGCCTTGTGAAGGCGGAGCGCAAAGCCCGCATGGGCCGGAATCCGCAGACCGGCGAACAGATCAAGATCAAGGCGAAAACGGTCGTCAAATTCCGCGTGGCCAAGTCCGCCAAGGACACCATTGCCCCGCCCAAAAAGTAGTCTCATTCCTCATCGACAAAGGGAAGCGGTTCCGGCCGCTTCCCTTTTGCTTTTCCGGCCGCACTTTGGTGACCCCGCTTCTGTAATCTTTTCGTCGCACCCCTTGCGCCGCTCCCACCCCTGCTCACACTGATAGAGAAGGCCACGCGTTTGCGACGCTCTTCTCTCTGCTCCCGCTCGCGCGCGGCCTGCGGAGACGCATACGATGAACGTCCTTCTCATCTATCCCGGTTTCCCCGATACCTACTGGAGTTTCCGCTACGCGCTCTCTTTCCAGGGAAAGCGCGCCGCCCAGCCACCCCTCGGCCTGATGACCGTCGCGGCCCTGCTGCCGGCCGCCTGGAACAAGCGCCTCATCGACACCAACGTCGAGCGCCTCCGCGACCGCGATCTCGCCTGGGCCGACGTCGCCTTCATCGGCGGCATGCACGTGCAGCAGCGCGATCTCCTCTCCATCGTCCGCCGCTGCCGCGCCCGCGGCCTGCGCACCGTCATCGGCGGACCGATCACCAGCAGCGTCCCCGCCTCCGAGCTTGCCTGCGACCACGTCGTCGTCGGCGAGGCTGAAGACCTCATCGCCGATCTCGCCCGCGATCTCGAAGCCGGCACCGCCCTCCCTGTTTACCGGTGCGGCGAGCGCCCCGGCCTCGAGCGCAGCCCGCTCCCCGATCTCAGCCTCGTCCGCATGCGCCACTACAGCACCATGACCGTCCAGTACTCCCGCGGCTGCCCCTTCTCCTGCGAGTTCTGCGACATCATCGAAATCTACGGCCGACGCCCTCGCACCAAACCCGTCGATCATGTCCTCGCCGAACTCGATCAGCTCCACGCCGCCGGTTGGCGCGGCCCCGTCTTCATCGTCGACGACAACTTCATCGGCAATAAACCCCGCGCCCGCGTCCTCCTCGATGCTCTCTGCCTCTGGCAGCAGGCCCACGGCCGCCCCTTTCGCTTCATCACCGAAGCCTCGCTCAACCTCTCCGACGACGCTGCGCTGATGCAGGCCATGAAGGACGCCGGCTTCGCCTCCGTCTTTCTCGGCATCGAGACCCCCGACGAGTCCAGCCTCGCCGCCACCAACAAGCTGCAGAACACCCGGCGCGACCTGCTCGAAAGCATTGCCTGCATCCAGAGCTACGGCATCGAGGTCATGGGCGGCTTCATCCTCGGCTTCGACACCGATCGCGACGACATCTTCGACCGTCTCGTCGATTTCATTCAGAACAGCGGCATCCCCATCGCCATGGTCGGCCTCCTCCAGGCCCTCCCCGGCACCCAGCTTTTTCGCCGCCTCACTCGCGAAGACCGCATCCTCAGCGCCGGCGGCGGCAACAACACCGCCTGCCACCTCAACTTCCGTCCACGGATGAACGCCGACCGTCTCCTCGAAGGCTACCGCTCTGTCCTCCGTCGCATTTATTCCAGTGACTGTTACTATCAGCGCGTCCGCCAGTACCTCCGCATCTGTCGTCCGCGTTACCGTGCCAAACTCAGCCTTGCGAATGTCCGTGCGCTGTTCCTCTCCATGCTGCGTCAGGGCATCCTTCACAAATCGCGCGTCAGCTATTGGAAGTTCGTCCTCACCGCCGCCATTCGCCACCCCCGCGAGTTTGGAGCCGCCATGACCATGGCCGTCATGGGCTACCACTTCCAAACCATGACCGAACGCCTCCTGAGCACAGCGAAGGATCCGGCCTAAGCGCTCCCCGGCTCCCGGCTACCAGCTACCGGCTCCTGTACCATTCCCCTGTGCCGCCGCTACTCCGCATCCACAACCTCTCCATCCGCTTTCGCTCCGTAGACGCCGTCCGCGGCCTCTCCCTCTCCATCGATCCCGGCGAATCTCTCGGCCTCGTCGGTGAATCCGGCTCGGGCAAATCCGTCACGGCCCTCGCCATCCTCCGACTGCTCGACCCCGCCGCCTCCGTCACGGGCTCCATCGAATTCGACGGCCAGAATCTCCTCACCCTCTCACCCAACGCCATCCGCCGCCTGCGCGGCCGCGACATCGCCATGGTTTTTCAGGAGCCCATGACCGCCCTCAACCCGGTCCTCCCCATCGGCGAGCAGGTCGCCGAAGCGGTCCGCGCTCACCACCGCCATCTCTCCCGTCGCGACGTCCGCGACCGCGTCCTTGAAGCCATGACCGCGGTCGCCCTCCCCAATCCCGCTGCCCGTTACAACGACTATCCCCACCAGTTCTCCGGCGGACAACGTCAGCGCATCCTCATCGCCATGGCTGTCGTCAATCGCCCGCGCCTGCTCATCGCCGATGAGCCTACTACCGCCCTCGACGTCACCGTGCAGGCGCAGATCCTCGATCTCCTCGCCGATCTCCGCCAGCGCTACGGGCTGTCGATGCTGTTTATCTCGCACGATCTCGCCGTCGTCTCCCAGGTTGCCGATCGCGTCGCTGTCATGCGCCACGGGCTCCTCCTCGAAGAAGCGCCGCGACAACTCCTCTTCCGCGATCCCCGGCAGCCCTACACCCGCAGCCTGCTCGGCGCCGTCCCCACCATGCAGACCGCGCTCTCCGAGCCGCTCGCCACGCTCGCCCCGGCCGCACCCGGCGCTCCCTCGTCCGATTCCGGCACGCCTCCGCCCCTCCGCGAAATCGCCCCCAGCCACTGGGCCCGCGTCGACTAAATCCCCCGAATAGCCGCGACAACCGCGCCCCCCATCCAATACATTGGTAAGCGGCCCCGTCTGCCATGCGCGCGCTCGTCATCTCCGATCTCCACGCCAACCTTGAGGCCCTGCAGGCCGTCCTGGCCGCAGCTCCGGCCCACGATGTCGTCTGGAACCTTGGCGACATCGTCGGGTACGGCGCCAATCCCAACGAAGTCATCGACGAATCCCGCCGCATGGGCAGCACCTTCGTCCGCGGCAATCACGATCGAGCCTGCTGCGGCCTCGGCGGCGTCGAAGAGTTCAACCCCATCGCCCAGCGCGCCGCCCACTGGACCGAATGCATTCTCACCCCTGAGCACCGCGACTGGCTCCGCCACCTCGCCCCCGGACCTGTCGCCCCGGACGGTCCCACGGTTCGCTGCGTCCACGGCTCGCCCCTCGACGAGGACGATTACCTCCTCACCGTGCGCGACGCGTGGCCCGCTCTCCATGACACCGACGTGCGCCTCACCTTCTTCGGCCACACCCACGTGCAGGGCGGCTTCGCCACCAACGGCGACGACTGGTTCCGGCTCACACCGGACTTCGGCCACCGGCGCGCCCCGCGCCGAGCCGCCGCCCCCGCCGAGCCCGAGCAGTTCGAGCTTAAGCTTCGCGATGGCGCCCGCTATCTGCTGAATCCCGGATCTGTCGGCCAGCCTCGCGACGGCGACTGGCGCGCCGCTTTTGCCCTCTATGACGACGCGCGCCGCGTCCTCACCTGGTATCGCGTCCCCTACGACCTCCGCGAGGCCCAGGAACGCATTCTCAGCGCCGGCCTCCCCGATCGACTCGCCGCCCGCCTCCGCGACGGCCGCTAAACTTTCGCGTCACGTGTACCCGGAATGGTTCATTCGCCGCCCCGAAAAGTGGGATGGCCCCTTTGCACGCCGCTCCCTACACTCGCTACAGGATTCGCAGCCAGATACTCCTCCTGGAACAGCGATCCGCGTCATCCTCCTTGCAGTTCGTGCCCCATCTGCCCTGGTTCTTCTCGCTGTCGCCGCAATCCCGGCAGAACCCAGGCACCGCACACGCTGCACCGCGGTTTCACCCGCAGTAGCCAGCAATACAGTCGGGTCGACGAAGCGCCTGCTAAACGGCAGGCGCTTTGTGCTTCATGGCATGCGTTTCGAGCTGCTGGCGCGCCGCCTCTCTGGGCGCTCTGTGGTGAATTCCCGGCGCCCAAAGAACCCTGATTGCCCTGGCACCTGGCTCCTGGCTCCCGGCTCCCGGCTCCCGCTACCGGCTGTCTTCAGAATTTCGAATACGAATACAACAGCCAGCACCCGTACCCGAGCAGCGCCGCCACCGTGCACAAATTCACCAGCACGTAGAACCGCAGCAATACGCCCAGTGCATGCCCCAGCACCGTCGGCAGAATCGTGACGCCCACCAGAAAGCTCGCCGCCACCAGAGCCATCACTCCGTGCCCACCGAAGACCGGCAGCAGCGTCAGCGCCTGCAGCCCGACCAGCGCCGCCGCATGCACCGTCAGCAAAGCCGCCATCGTCGCCGCCGCCGCGCACCCCACAAACATCCGGCTCGCCGCCGACCCTTCCTCGAACCACTCACACATCTCGTCCAGCACCGCCAGTGGCCATGTCTTCGCCGTCACCCACTCCAACGCCCGCATCAGCCACTGGCTGCCGCTCCTGTAGCGATGCCGCACCGGTGCGATCCACGGCGCGGCGAAGAACCGCAGCGCCGACTCCGAACCCTCTCCGCTCTCCTCACGCCTGCGAGGCCCGTTCGCCATCCGGGCTCCCTCCAGCGCCAGCCCGTTGCGTGCCATCGGCCGCAGCCCGGCCGCTCGGTTCCACACTGAATTCCGCAACCCTGTACCCCACTCGCTCCGATTCGCCATAGCCGTTCTCCTTCATCTCTGGCCGTCGATTCCCATCACGCCGCAGCCTTCCACTTCAGCCTTGTCTGCAGGTCGCCTCAACCGCTGCGTCCCACCTCGGAGATAACTCCGTCACCTGCAAGTTAGGTTGACACACTTATTCGCCATTGGCGCAGATCATAAGTAATGGTAGGCGCATGACCATTGGCTTTCGCCTGGCCTGCTGCTGTTCTGCAGCACGGAGCCGCGTTCACGGTACATGGGGTACCAATCCCGTGTGACTGCGGTCCGGACCCGTGAAGTACTTTCCGGTGAGTCAGCCTCTGTTCATCGAAGAACATCATCGCTAAACGCAGCGGCGCCTTCCTCGAGCGCGGGAGACGTCATCCTGACTGACTCAGGAAAATCCGCGCTTCGCCCTTCCGCGGCGCCTCTTCCCCCATGGCGCATCTATACTGGCCACTGCCGCCGTAATACCTCGCAGTACCTGTCAGGAGTCTTCATGCCCGTTTCTCGTCGCGTGTTCCTCAGCGGGCTCGGCGCCGCCGGCGCTGTCTCGGCCCTCCCCGCACCCTCTTTCGCCATCCCCCGCATCGCCACCACGTGTCCCTTTCGCCTCTCCGTCATCAACGACGAAATCTCTCAGGACTTCGACCACTCTGCCTCCGTCGCCGCCAACGACTTCGGCCTCCGCTGGATCGAGCTCCGCGGCATGTGGAACAAGAACATCACCGACCTCGACGCCAACCAGCTCGCCGAGTCCCGCCGCATCCTGAAGAAGTACGACCTCCGCGTCACCGACATCGCCAGCCCTCTCTTCAAGACCGACTGGCCCGGCGCCCCCTCCAAAACCAAAGAGCGCGATCAGTTCCACGCGGACTTCACCTTCCATCAGCAGGACGCTCTGCTCGATCACTGCATCGATCTCGCCCACACTTTCTCCACCGACCGCATCCGCTGCTTCGACTTCTGGCGCATCGAGGACCCAAAGCCCTACCGAGACGCCATCAACCGCAAGCTCGCTGAAGCCGCGGAAAAATGCGCGAAGCACAACCTCATCCTTCTGCTCGAAAACGAAATGTCCTGCAACACCGGCACAGGTGCGGAGGCTGCCGCTACCCTCGGCGCCATCCCCAACCACAACTTCATGCTGAACTGGGATCCGGGCAACGCCGGCACCTTTCCCGGCGCCGTGCCCTTCCCACATGGCTACGACCTGCTGCCCAAACATCGCATCGGCCACTGCCACGCCAAGAACGTGAAGCGCGAGCCCGGCGGCAAATTCGAGTGGGAGCCGGTCGGCATCGGCGTGGTCGACTGGCCCGGCCAGCTTCGCGCCCTCCGTCAGGACGGCTACCACTACGCTGTGAGCCTCGAAACCCACTGGCGCGGCGCCGGCTCCCCCGAAGCCTCCTCGCGCATCAGCATGGCCGACCTGAAAAAAGCCCTCGCCGCTTCCGGAGCGGAATGCTGATGCTCTCTTCTTTAGCCTTGTCATCCCAGGCGGAGCGCACCAGCTACCGGCTACCGGCTGTTTTTAGGAGCTTTTGATGATCACCCGACGCGACTTCCTCGATAAACTCGCCACCGGCGCTGCCGGACTTGCCGTGGCCAGCACTGCCAAAAGCTACGCCCAGATCCTCGGCGCCAACGACCGCCTCACCTTCGCCACCATCGGACTCCACGGCCGCGCCTACGCCCATCTCTCCGCCCTTCAGGCCAACCGCGCCACCGCCCGCCTCGCCGCCGTTTGCGACGTCGAGAGCAACATCCTCGCAAAATTCGTCGCTGCCGCCAGCCAGACCCTCGGCTATCGGCCGGACTCCGCGGGCGATTTCCGCCGTCTCCTCGAACGCAAAGACATCGACGCCGTCTCCATCGCGACGCCCGACCACTGGCACACGCCCATGGCCATCGACGCGCTCCAGGCCGGCAAGCACGTCTATGTCGAAAAGCCCTGCAGTCACAACCCCGCCGAAGGCGCTCTGCTGATCGCCGCGCAGAAGAAATACCGCAAGCTCGTCCAGATGGGCACTCAGCAGCGCTCCTCGCCGCACACGATCGAAATTGTGCAGCGCATTCACGAAGGCTTGATCGGACGCGCTTACTACGGCATGGCCTGGTATGCCAACACCCGCAAGTCCATCGGAACGGGCCACGAGGTTCCGGTCCCCGCCACGCTCGACTGGAATCTCTGGCAGGGGCCGGCGCCGCGCCAGAGATACCGCAACAACGTCCAGCCTTACAACTGGCACTGGTTCCGCATCTGGGGCACCGGCGAAACCCTCAACAACGGCACGCACGAAGTCGACGTCTGTCGCTGGGCTCTCGGCGTCGACTACCCCAACCGTGTCTCCGCCTCCGGTGGACGCTACCAGTTCAAAGACGACTGGCAGTTCTACGACACCCTCGTCACCAGCTTCGAATACGACGACAAGCTCCTCTCCTGGGAAGGCCGCAGCTGCTCCGGCATGAAGATATATAACCGCGACCGAGGCTCGACGATCCTCGGCACCACCGGTTCGGTTCTCGTCGATCGTGACGGCTACGAGATCTACGACCTCGACGGTCACAAAACCGGCGAATACCGCGTGCCGAAGAACAACGCCAACTCCTCCGCCGACGTCATCGGCGCCGACTCCATGACCGACGCGCACTTCGCCAACTTCATCGCCGGCATCACCAAAGGGGAGAAACTTCACGCCCCGATTGAAGTGGGCAACGTTGCCGTGACCATGCTGCAGCTCTCCAATATCGCCTGGGAGGTACAGCGCCTCCTCAATCTCGACACCGCCAATGGCAAAATCCAGCACGACCCCGAAGCGATGAAAGGCTGGACCCGCGAATACCAACCGGGCTGGGAGCCGAAGCTATGAACACTCTCTCGCGCCGCACCCTCCTCCGCTCCGCCGCCCTCACCGCCGCCGCCACGCCGCTGCTCTCCACGCGTGTCTTCGCCCAACCCGCCGAGCAGGAAGCCATCCGCCTGGGCCTCGCCAGCTATACCTTCCGCAACTTCACCCGCGCGCAGCTCATCGGCTTCATGCAGCAGCTCCAGGTCTTCGACCTCAACGCCAAGAACGCGAAAGACCATCTTCCCATGGACCCCGCCGCCGAGGCCCAGGCCGTTGCCGACTATCACGCGGCCGGCATTCGCCTCCACGCTGCGGGCGCCATCTACTTCCAGAAGGCCACCGACGACGACATTCGCGCCCAGTTCGAGTACCTGAAGCGCGCCTCCATCCCCGTCATGGTCGCCGGCGACCCCTCGCCCCAGACGCTGCCCCGCATCGAGCAGTTCGTGAAGCAGTACGACATCCGCCTCGCCATCCACAACCACGGCCCGGAGGACAAGCTCTGGCCTTCGCCCCTCGACGTGCTGAAGGACATTCGCGGCATGGATCCGCGCATCGGATGCTGCATCGACGTCGGCCACACCGTCCGCACCGGCACCGACGTCGTCGAAGCTATCCACGCTGTCGGCCCCCGCCTCTTCAACATGCACATGAAAGACCTCACCGACTTCCACGACAAGGGCAGCCAGGTGGCCGTCGGCGACGGCAAAATGCCCATCCGCGGCATCTTCGAGGCGCTCCAGGCCATCCGCTATCCAGGTTTCGTCGACCTCGAATACGAAGTCCACCCGGACGACCCCATGCCCGGCGTCACCAGGAGCTTCGCTTACATGCGCGGCGTGTTGGCCGGCATGAACGCGCCCCTGTCATCCTGAAGCGCAGCCATCAAACCGTCCTCCCGAAAGGACCTTGTGTTTTCTGGAAAAGCGAAGGGCGCTGGCGCGGTCTGACAAATACCGGCTGATCCTGTGTGGGCAGCTGCTGACGTGGCAGCTCCTCCGGTACCGGCTGTGGTTGAATCCCTGCAGGCTACTGGCTACCAACTGCCTCTGTGGCCACTGCCGGCCGCCGGCTCTCCAAAAACCGCCCCTTGATCCACCGCTGCGCCGGACGCTCGATGAACTTCATCGCCAGAATCGCCGCCGTCACCAGCAATCCGTAGCTCAGCCAGGGATCGAACCTCGCCAATCCCAGGCGGGCCACAAAGTGATGCTCATGGATGAGGTTCCACAAGTTAAAATGCAGAATATAAATACAATAACTGGCCTGTCCAACCGCGACAAATGGGACGAAACCAAAGAACCGCGCAATGAGGTTGTGCCCTGCCAGCCCCAGCACCGCCATGCCGAACAGCGGCATCATCAGTCCGTCGTGCATCATCGGAAAGGGGAGATAATTTCCGAAGTACAGCACTGCCAGGGTGCCGCTCATCCCCAGTGCGCCCAGCACAAACCGCTTCCGCGCTCCGCGGGGGATCAGCGAATCGATATCCGCCAGCACAATCCCAAACAAAAACGAAGGAATGTGCGGCGGCGGTGTAAATTTCAGAGCCCGGATCCAGAACCCGTCCGTGTAGCGCCCCGCATGCAGCACGCCGTCCGGATGAAACGTCATATACAGGCTCGGCAGCACCATCCCCAGGCCCCACAGCCCCAGCAGGATCGCGCACAGCCGCCCGATATGCTTCGGGCGCTTCCACAGGATGACCAGTGGGAAGATCAGATAGAAGAACGCCTCCGTACACATCGTCCACGCAGGCGTGTTCCAGAACGTGGACAGCGACGGACTCCACCCCTGGAGCATCAGCGGCGTCAGAATCACACCCCACGCAAACTGGGCGTGCGAGCGTGCATGCCACTCCTCCATGAGCATGCCCAGCGACACCACCAGCGCCACCAGGTAAATCGGATACAGCCGCGAAATCCGGGCGATCCAGAAGTTTTTCGCCTTCAGTTGGCCCTTCTGCGCCCGGTCGGAGTAGTTGTACGCCAGCACGAACCCTGAGAGCAGCAGGAAGAAGCTGACCGACGTATACCCGCTCTCGACGATCGGCGAAAGCGGCCCGAACCACTTCGGATTGCAGAAATGGTAGAAGACGATGTTCATCGCCGAGAACGCCCGCAGGCCGCTCAGCGCCGGCAGGTGTTCCTTCTTCGCCTTCCCCACCACCGGCCCATGCGACCCGGCCGTCTCGCTTACCTCGGGGGAGGCCCCGCCCATCGCGGGTACGATTTGAAGTTGTGCGCTCAGGCCGTTACCAGACTGCCGACCTTCTCCCCGGAAATCACGCGGCGGATATTGCCCGGCTGGTTCAGGTTGAAGATGATCATGGGCAGATTATTGTCCTTGCACAAACTCACGGCTGTGGTATCCATCACCTTTAACCCCAGCCGCAGAATTTCCATGTAAGTAATCTGCTCAAATTTCACCGCGTCCTGTCGGATGACCGGATCGGCATCGTAGATGCCTTCAACCTTGGTTGCCTTCAGCAGCACATCAGCCTTGATTTCCATCGCTCGCAGAGAAGCCGCCGTATCTGTTGAAAAATACGGGTTCCCCGTCCCTGCGGCAAAGATCACCACCCGGCCCTTTTCCAGATGCCGTATTGCCCGCCGCCGGATATACGGCTCGCAGACCTGATTCATCTCGATCGCCGACATCACCCGGCAGTACACGTCCTGCTTTTCCAGAGCGTCCTGAATGGCCAGCGCATTGATCACCGTCGCCAGCATGCCCATATTGTCGGCGGACACGCGATCCATCTCCCGCGCCTGCTCCGCCACCCCGCGAAAGAAATTGCCCCCGCCCACCACGACGGCTACTTCCACGCCCATCCGGTGGACCTCCGCCAGTTCCGCGCCGATTTCATGAATCCGTATCGGATCGACGCCGAACCCCTTACCCGCCGCCAGAGCTTCCCCGGAAAGCTTCAAAACCACCCGTTTGTACATGCTGCCTGAAGTATCGCATGCCCCCCGCCCCGGCTGTCACGGACTTCGGGTGCCCCATGTCTGCCTGCCGTTGGCAGACATGGGAGGAAACATCGGGGACGACCCTGCCTCCAGTGACCGGGCTCCGGAACGCTGAAGGCTGAACGCTCCCCTACTTCCCAAACATCCGCCCCAGCACCGCCCCCGCTTCCGCGTCTTCAATCACCACGTTGCTGTGGATCTCCAGCACGTCCCCCCACGAGGCGGCATACTCGTACAGCTTCGCCGGATCGTCGGTCTCGTACAGCCCGTATCCTCCGCTCCCGTCCGTCTTATGCCAGCGGCCGAGAACCTTCATCCCCGCTGGCGGCGTGGCTTTGCCGCCCAGAAAACGCTGCACCGCCTCCGGCATGCACCCCGGACGAATCGAAAACATCGAAATCACTTTCATCGAGCACCTCAAATGATGGATTGGGATTTTGTTTCGGGAGAGGCAGGCCCCAGCAGAATCCAGCGAAGGCCGCAAGTCGAGCATGCGGCACTCGCCCTCTGCTCAGCCCTTGCGCCTCTGTGTTCTTTGTGTTCCTGTGGTGAAGCGCTCCCGTCGTCCGTCCTGCAAGCTGGCCATATTCGCCCCATCACTTCCCCTTTCATCCCGCAAAAGTCAATGTGGACCCTCCCTTGACTTTGTTCTCCCTCCCGTCAGACTCTAATCCACCTCCCCAATCCACGGTCCCCCGGGTCTTCCCAGCCCAATCACTACAGGAGCAAGCTATGAGCCAACGTTGGTGTCCCACCTTGATGGGATTTTGCGGTCTGTTCGCCTTCGCCCTCGCCGCCTTTCCTTCCCAGGCGCAAACCTCGCCCGTCCAGCCCAAAACCCCGATGTACACCTACGTCGCCAACTGGCAAATTCCCCGCGCCCACTGGTCCGAAATGCCCGCGTCCGAGGCCGCCGACAAAGGCATCATGGACAAGGCCGTCGCCGACGGCACCCTCATCGGCTACGGAGACGATGAAGTCCTCGTCCACTCCGCCGACGGCGAAACCCATGACGACTGGTGGTCCTCCTCGTCCATGGCCGGACTCCTTAAGCTCCTCAATCAGCTCTACGCCTCCGGTAACGTCAGCTCGCCCGCCCTCGACTCCGCCACCAAACACTGGGACCAGGTCTTTATCAGCCGCTACTACAACATGCATCCTGGCGCCTACAAGTCCGCCTACACTTACATATCGACCTATCAGTTAAAGCCCGACGCGCCCATGGACGCCCTGGACACCCTCAGTCAGAACATCGTCGTGCCGGTCCTCGAAAAACTCCTCGCCGACGGCACCATCATCGAATATGAAATCGACGAGCTCACCATCCACACCGAAGCGGCCGGGAGTTTCTCTATCGTCACTCTTTCCCCCAACCCCGACGGCATCGATAAGGTTAACGCCGCCATTGCCGACGCCATTAAGGCCCAGCCTCTTCTCATTCCCGCCTGGCTCTCCATGACCAACCCCAGCGCTGAGCGGGACGAGCTGCTGCTCAGCGAAGGCACTTATAAGTAGTCCTGCAGATATTTGCGCCAGAGCATTCCGCAAAGCACCGGGTCAAGATGCCTCCCCAACCCACGAGAAAGCCGCCTGCCCAGGCGGCTTTTTCCCTTCGCGTTCGGTCGCCTCCGTTTGACCTCTTTTTTCCTTTCCGCTTACCATCGCTCCCGTCCCGCCGTCCAAGACCCATCTCCGCAGCCTCGAAAGAATACCCATGCGCACCATCACGACGCTCCTCGCTCTCCTCCTCGCCGCCGTCCTTCCCGCCGCCCGCGCCCAAACCAACCCCGCTCCCTACCCCACCATGGCGCCTCTCGATCAATACCTCATGCCTCAGGCGGCCGAGATCGCCCTCGCCCGCAGCGCCGCTCCGCCCTCCGTCTCGGACGCAGCCGAAATCATGGTCCTCGGCCGCAACGGCTATACCACTGCCGTCCACGGCACCAATGGATTCCTCTGCATCGTCGAGCGCTCCTGGGCCGACCCTACCAACGCCTCCGAGTTCTGGAATCCGAAGGCCCGCTCTCCCAACTGTTTCAATCGCGCCGCTGCCCGAACCTTTGTCCCCATCTACTTCATGAAGACAAAGCTCGTGCTCGCCGGCGAATCACCATCCCAAATCCTCCACGCGACTGACTCCGCCTTCGCCAGCCACCAGCTCCCCGCCCTCGCCACCGGCGCCATGTGCTACATGATGTCGGAGCAGCAATACCTCAACGACCAGGGCAAGGCCTGGCATCCCCATGTCATGTTCTTCGTCGCCGGCGACGTCGCCGCCACCTGGGGCGCCAATCAGCCCGGCTCGCCCATCATCGCCGTCGACGACCCGGAAGAGCGCGTCACCATCTTCATGGTCGTGGTCGGCCACTGGTCCGACGGCTCGGCCGCTCCGCCCCTCCCGCGCTAATCAGGAGGATGGAGCACAAGTCACGTGCTGGCGTCTTGTCGATTCGGATCGCGAAGCTGAAGAGCCCAGGCGGGGATTTCCTTTTGAAATCCCCGCATTCTACGCACCTACTTCTGCATCGTGTACACGTTGTTGGGAACCTTCGCGCCCGTCTGCGCCGGCGTCGGCAGCTGCGAGACATCCCACCCGCCACCCAGCGCCTGCACCAGTTCCACGGTGGAGATCATCTGGCTCACTTCGAGCGCGTTCAGCGTTTGCTGATCGCCCAGCAGCGTCGTCTGCGCGGTCACCACATCGACGTATGGATCGACGCCGCTTTGGTAGCGCTGGGTCTCCAGATCCACGAACTCCTGCGCCGACTTCATGGCGACCTGCTGCTGCAGGATCTGCCGCGAGTAGATACGCGTAGCGGACAGAGCATCTTCCACCTGCTGGAAGGCCGTCAGCGTCGTCTGCCGGTAGGTGGCCAGATCGGCGTTGTAGATCGCCTCATACTGATGGAGTTGAGCACGATACAGACCCCCGTCGAAGATGATTTGCGACGCCGAAACACCGATGGACCAGAAGCGGCTTGGCCAGTCGGCAATATGGGCGATGTTGGACGCCTCTGTGCCACCGGAACCCGACAGGGTGATCTGCGGAAAGAACGCGCCGTAGCCGATGCCGATGGTTGCGTTGGCCCCGGCCAGCGTACGCTCCGCCGCCGCCACATCCGGGCGCCGTTCGAGCAACTGCGAGGGTACGCCGGTTGGAATCGGCGGCGGGTTATAGGTCATCGGCCGTACCGGGATTGAGAAGTCGGTGGCCACCTTGCCCAGCAGCATGGCGATGGCGTGTTCGTACTGGGCGCGCAGCAGTCCGACGTTAATCTGCGCCGACTGTGCCGAGGCCAGCGTGGATCGCGCCTCGACCACGGAGATATAGTCGCCAACACCGGCATCGTAGGCGCCCTGCGTGGCGTTGAGCGCCTTCTGATCGGCTACGACCGTTTGGTCCAGGATCTGCTGCAACATGTCCTGACCGCGAATTTCGAAGTAGTACTCGGCCAGCGATGCCTGTTCGGTCAGCTTTTCCAGCTGCAGATCGGCGGCGCTCATCTGAGCGGCGTATTCCTCCACGCGAACCTCATTGCGGATCTTGCCCCATAAATCCGGCGCCCAGGAGACGTCCAGCGGCACCGACCAGACGCCGCTGGTCGAGCCGGTGTTGGCGTAAGTGGACGAGCGCAGATTGCCGGAGGTCTTCTGGCGACTCCACGAGGGCCCCAGGCTGATGGAGGGCCAGTATTGCGAGCGGGCCTCCGCCACCAGCGCGCGCGCGGCCATGTACTGCTCGAAGTACTGTTTGATCGTCTGGTTGTTGATGTTTAGCTGGTCCTCGAGCGTGTTCAGTTCCGGCTCGTGGAAGACTTCCCACCATTTGCCGCGCAACATCGCATCGTGCGGGCTGGCCACCTTCCATCCCGGTTCATTCTGGAAGTTGACCGTCGATTCCTTGTAATTCGGCGCGGTGACCTGCACCGGCGCCGGAGCATGATATTTCGGGCCGACCATGCAGCCGGCAAGAGCCGCAAGTAAACAGGTCGCGGCAGCTGCGGCCACCCGAGCGGTCGGGTTCGTTGTCCTCATAAGCTTGTATCCCAGTCGTCTCACGACCGGGCTCCTTCCATGTCCGGGCGGAACGTGTCGTGCGACCTGCCGAGGATCCGCAGGCGCAGAGCATCCAGAGCCAGGTAAACCACCGGAGTCGTGTAAAGAGTAATGAGCTGGCTCAGCAGGAGACCGCCGACAATCGTAATCCCCAGCGGCCGGCGCAGTTCCGAACCGGTGCCGGTACCGAAGGCCAGTGGCAGCGCTCCGCAGATGGCCGACATGGTCGTCATGAGAATTGGCCGGAAGCGCAGCATGCAGGCCTCGAAGATGGCATCGTAGGTGCTCTTCTGCTCTTCGCGCTCCGCCATCAGCGCAAAATCGATCATCATAATGGCGTTCTTCTTCACGATGCCGATGAGCAGGATGATCCCGATGATGGAAATGACGTTCAGATCCATGTGGAAAAGCATGAGCGCCAGCATCGCTCCGATACTGGCCGAAGGCAGCGTGGAGAGAATGGTGAACGGATGCACCAGGCTCTCATAGAGAATGCCGAGCACGATATAGACGGCAAGAACAGCCGTGATCACCAGGTATTTCTCCGAGGCCAGCGAGTCCTGATAGGCCTGCGCCGTTCCGGCGAAGAAGCCGTGGACCGTCGCCGGCATCCCGAGGTCCGATTCCATCTGGCTCACGTCGCGAGTGGCGTCGCTCAGCGACATGCCATTGGCCAGGTTGAAAGAGACGGTCACCGAAGGAAACAGTCCCGTGTGGTTAACCTGGAGCGGCGTGGTCCCAACGTGCTCCTGCATAACATTCAACAGCGGCGAAATCGTGTTAATGCCCGCAGTCGATCCACTGGAAGCACCGCCACTGGTGGTGAACCAGATGTCCTTCAGCCCCTCGGGCGACTGCCAGTATTGCGGCGCCACCTCCATGACCACGTAATACTGGTTGAGCTGGGTATAAATCACGGAGACTTCCGACTGGCCGAAGGCGCTGTACAGCGCCGAGTCGAGCGTCTGTGGCGTCTGGCCCAGGCGCGCGGCGGTCACACGATCGTAGTCGAGCATCTCTTCCAGGCCGCCGTTCTGCTGGTCTGTGTTCACATCCTCCAGGCCCGGCAGCTTGCGCATGTGCTCCATCAGAATCGGCCCCCATTTGGCCAGGTCGGGGATATTGTCCGACTGAATCGTGTACTGATAGAGCGCACTGCTGCTGCGGCCGCCGATGCGCAGATCCTGCACGGGCTGGAGAAAGGCGGAGGCGACAGGAAGACGATCGATCTTCGGTCGGAGGCGGTTGATGACGTCCATGGCGCTGGTGGTGCGATCGCCCGGACCGTGGCCCAGCGGCTTGAGGGCGATATAGACGAAGCCTCCGTTGCTGGAGCCGTTGCCACCGGTATAGGCATTCACATGCGCCACAGCGGGATCGGCTTTAATGACTTTCACCAGAGACAGGACGGAGTACTTCATGAAGGGGAAGGAGGCGTCCTGCGGGCCCTGCACGCCGCCCACGATGGCGCCCGTGTCCTGCTGGGGGAAGAATCCCTTGGGAATGCGGACGATGACCACCACATTGAGCGCGATGGTCAGAGCCAGCACGATGAGAATGAGGACTGGATTATCGAGCGCCCAGCTAAGCGAGTGCCGGTAGCCGGCCAGCAGCGCGTTGAATCCTTTTTCGCTGGCTCGGTAAAACAAGTTGTGCTTCTCGTTGGCATCGTAATGCTTCAGCAGGTGGGCACACATGGCCGGTGTCGTGGTCAGCGAAACGACCATCGACACCAGAATGGCCGTGGACAGCGTCACCGCGAACTCGCGGAAGAGCCGCCCGATAATGCCGCCCATCATCAGAATCGGGATAAAGACGGCGATCAGGGACATGCTGATGGAGAAGACGGTGAAGCCGATCTCCCGCGCGCCCACCAGCGCGGCGTTGAAGGCGGGCATCCCGCTTTCCAGATGGCGCGTAATGTTCTCCATCACCACGATCGCATCGTCCACCACAAAACCCGTGGCAATGGTGAGCGCCATCAGGGAGAGGTTATCGATGCTGTAGTTGAGCAGATACATCACGGCAAACGTGCCGATGAGGGAGACGGGCACGGCCACCATGGGAATCAGGGTCGCACGCGGCCGCCGCAGAAAGATGAAGACCACCAGCACGACCAGGCCAACGGAGCCCAGCAGCGTCTCTTCGACATTGCGCACGGAGGCGCGGATCGTGGTTGTGCGATCCAGCACGATCGTGGTGTTGATTCCCTGGGGCAACACCGCCTGCAGGAACGGCAACTGCGCGCGAATGCTGTCCACGGTCTGGATGATGTTGGCGCCGGGCTGCCGGAAAATGATCACCGTGACGGCGGGCGTTCCATCCGTATAGCCCGCAGTGCGGATATTCTGCGTGGAGTTGTAAACGCCGGCGACGTCGGACAGCCGGACCGCCTGCCCGTTGTGATAGCCGATGATCAGCGGCGCATAATCCGCCGCCTGGGAGATTTGATCGTTGGTAATGATGTCGGCGGTCACGGCTCCGTTGGACAGTTGCCCGCGCGGCTCATGCGAGTTCTCGAGGCTGAGCAGCGAGCGGACGCTGGAGAGCGTCAGCCCGAAACTCTCCAGCTTGGTCGGATCCACCTCAACGCGGACCGACGGCGTTGCGCCGCCCCCCACGAATACCTGGCCAACACCGTCGACCTGCGACAGCTTCTGCTCCAGGATCGTGGATGCAAGATCGTAGACCTTCGTAATGTCGTATTTTTTTGACGTGAGGTCGAGGATCATGATCGGCGCGTCGGCCGGATTCGACTTCCAGTAATGCGGATTCGAGGGCAGATTTGTGGGCAGGTAAGTGCGTGCCGCGTTGATGGCCGCCTGCACGTCGCCCGCGGCTGCGTCGATATTGCGGCTGAGATCGAACTGCATTGTGATGCGGGTGCTGCCCAGGCTGCTCGACGAAGTCATCTCCGTCACGCCGGCGATGTGGCCGAGCTGCCGTTCGAGCGGTGTCGCCACCGATGCGGCCATGATCTGCGCGCTGGCGCCGGGCAGGTTGGCGCTCACGTTGATCGTCGGGAAATCCACCTGCGGCAGAGGCGCGACCGGCAACACCATGAAGCCGATCGCGCCGGCAATGGCCACCGCGATAGTCAGCAGCGTGGTGCCGACCGGGCGCCGGATGAAGGTCCAGGAGAAGCTCACGGACGCATCTCCGCGGGAGGGGGCATGGAGTCGCCGGCGTGCTGGCTGGCCTGATCCGAGGGGCGCCGGCCGGAGATCTTCTGGCCGATGCGGTCGAAGAAGATGTAGATGACCGGCGTGGTGTAGAGAGTGAGAAGCTGGCTGAGGAGCAGGCCGCCGACCATGGCGGTGCCGAGCGGGCGGCGCAGCTCCGAGCCCAGCCCGCGGCCCAGCGCGAGGGGCAGGCCGGCCAGCAGGGCGGCCATGGTGGTCATCATGATGGGGCGGAAGCGCAGCATGCTGGCCTCAAAAATGGCCTCGGTGGAATCCTTGCCGCGCTCGCGCTCCGCTTCCAGGGCGAAGTCCACGATCAGGATGCCGTTCTTCTGGACAATGCCGATGAGCAGGATGATGCCGATAATGGCGACGACGCTGAGCGGCTCACGAAAGACCATGAGGGCGAGCAGCGCGCCCACACCGGCCGACGGCAGTGTGGAAAGAATCGTAATGGGGTGAATGAAGCTCTCGTACAGCACGCCCAGAACGATGTAAACCGTGACCAGAGCGGCCAGAATCAGCAGCGCCTCATTCGAGAGCGAGTTGCGGAAGGCGGCCGCGGTGCCCTGGAAGTCAGCCTGCAGGCTGGCGGGAAAGTGGAGTTTGGCCACCGCGTTATCGATTTCGGACATGGCGGTTCCCAGGGAGGCATTCGGCGCCAGGTTAAATGACACGGTCACCGCCGGGAACTGTCCCTGATGATTAATGGAGAGCGCCTCGGTCGTTTCGGCCGCATGGGTGAAGGCGCCAAGCGGAACGGCATTGGCTGAAACCGCGGACGTGTTGGTGTTCGGCGTGGTTCCGGCAATGGTGCCGCCGTTAATCGAGGAGTTGCCCTGCGCCGCGCTGGTGGGCGCGAGCACCGACGGGGGCGCAGTCAGGACGTTCGACGATGGCGTGTAGGCCACGCCCGTGGTCAGGGCATTCGAACCGGCCGATGCGGAAGCAGAAGTGGAGAAACTGGTCACCGCCCCGGCCCCGCTGGCACCCGACGAAGCGCTGGACTGGATGTACAGGTCATCGAGATTCGCCGGATTCTGCTGCCACTGCGGCTCGGTTTCCAGCACCACATGATACTGGTTCAGCTGCGTATACAGCGTGCTGATCTCCCGCTGGCCGTAGGAGTCATACAACGTGTTGTCGATGGTCGTCGGCGCGATGCCGAGACGCGAGGCGGTAGCCCGGTCGATCGTCAGAGAGACGGCTCGACCGCCGTTTTGCTGGTCAGTGGCCACATCTTCCAGGCCGGGCAACTTTTCCAGCTGGGCTACGAACCGGTTCGTCCACGTGTTCAGCTCGGCGGGATCGGGATCTTCGAGCGTGTATTGATACTGGGTGCGGCTAACCCGGTCGTCAACGGTGATGTCCTGCACCGGCTGCATGTAGAGGTGAATGCCTGAGACCTCGTTCAGGCTGTTCCGGAGCCGGCGGATGACGTCCGACGCGCTCAGATCGCGCTGGTCGAGCGGCTTGAGATTGATGTCGATACGGCCGCTGTTCAGGGTGGTATTGATGCCGTCCACGCCGATGAAGGAAGAAAGACTCTCCACTGCGGGATCCTGCAGGATGACATTGTCGAGTTGCTGCTGTTTGGCCGACATCGCCTCGAACGAGGTCGCCGGCGGCGCCTGGGAAATGCCCTGGATCACGCCCGTATCCTGCACCGGGAAGAACCCTTTCGGGATGACGATATAGAGGAAGACGGTCAGCACCAGCGTGCCGAATGCGACCAGCAGCGTGATGCCCTGATAGCGCAGAATGACCCGCAGCGTGCGCCCGTAGAAAGCGATCATGCTGTTGAAGACGTGCTCGGAGGCGCGGTAAAGACGGGTCTGCTGCTCTTCCGGATTGTGGCGCAGGATGCGCGAGCACATCATCGGTGTAAGCGTGAGCGAGACGACTGCGGAAATCACGATGGTCACCGCCAGAGTGACGGCGAACTCCCGGAACAGGCGTCCCACCACGTCGCCCATGAAGAGCAGGGGGATGAGCACGGCGATCAGCGAGACGGTCAGCGAAATGATGGTGAAGCCGATCTGCGATGCGCCGGTCAGCGCCGCCTGCATCGGAGACATGCCCTCTTCCAGGTAACGCGAAATGTTCTCGATCATCACGATGGCGTCGTCCACGACGAAACCCGTGGAGATGGTGAGCGCCATCAGCGAGAGGTTATCGAGGCTGTAGCCCAGCAGGTACATGGCCCCGAAGGTGCCCACGAGCGAGAGGGGCACGGCCACGCTGGGGATGATGGTGGCGTAGAGACTGCGCAGGAACAGGAAGATGACCAGCACCACCAGGCCGATGGTCAGCATCAGCTCGAACTCCACGTCATTGACGGAGGCCTGAATGCTGGTGGTCATGTCCGTCAGGGTCTGGATACGGATCGACGCCGGCAGGCTGGTTTCGAGCTGGGGCAGAATCTTCTCGATGCTGCGGACGACGGTGATGGTGTTGGCGCCGGGCTGCCGCTGGATGTTGAGAATGATGGCCGGCGTCTTGTTCATCCACGCGGCCTCTTTCGTGTTCTCAACGCCGTTCACGACGTTGGCGACGTCCTTCACAAAGATCGGCGCCCCGTTGCGGTAGGCAACCACAACATCCTTGTACTGGCTGGCCTCGGTGATCTGATCGTTGGAGTCGATCTGATAGTCCTGGCGCGGGCCGTCGAAATTGCCCTTGGCGGAATTCGTACTCGCCTGGGTCAGCGCCGTGCGCAGGTCCTCCATGTTGAGCCCGTAAGAGGAGAGCGCCACCGGGTTCGCCTGAATGCGCACCGCCGGTTTCTGGCCGCCGCTGATGCTCACCAGGCCTACACCGCCGATCTGCGAGATCTTCGGTGCGAGCCGGGTATCGATCAGGTCTTCCACCTGCGACAGAGGCAGCACGTTGGAGGTGATTCCCAGCGTCAGGACCGGAGCGTCGGCAGGATTGGTCTTGTTGTAGACCGGCGGCGTCGGCAGATCGGACGGCAGGAAGGACCCGCCGCCATTAATGGCGGCCTGGACCTCCTCTTCAGCCACATCGATGGACATCGACAGGCTGAACTGCAACACGATGACCGAGACGCCGCCCCCGCTGGTCGAGGTCATCTGACTCAGACCCTGCATTTCGCCGAACTCCCGCTCCAGTGGGGCGGTAATCGTGGTCGCGGTCACATCCGGACTGGCGCCGGGATAGAACGTCAGCACCTGAATGGTGGGATAATCCACCTCCGGCAGCGCCGAAACCGGCAGTTGCGTGAAGGCGACAATGCCCACCAGCAGGATGGCGGCCATCAGCAGCGAGGTCGCTACCGGCCGCAGAATAAACGGGCGAGACGGACTCACGGGGCGTTGCTCTCACCGGAGATGCTGGTTTGCATCACCGGCAGTCCAACTTTCGAAATGCTCACCGAGGAACCGTCGATCAGTTTCTCGAAGCTGCTGTCGGCCACCTCTTCGCCGGCCTGAATGCCCTGCACGGCGGTCAGGTTGTTATCGCTGGCCCCGGGCTTCACGGTGCGCATCACTACGTGGTACTGCTGTTTGCCGCCGTTCGCGCTGCTGGAAGCTGCGGGAGCGCTGCCGCTCTTCTGCCCGGCTCCCTGCCCGGCCGCGCCCGTGCTGCCGCCCGCTGTCGAGGCGTTGGCCCCCTGGCCGGTACCGCTCTCCTGCGCCGCAGTACCCGGACCCTTCTCGATCACGTACACAAATGCCGTGTCGCCGTTGTGCTGGATGGCCGACGACGGCACCAGAATCTGATTCTGCAGGGTGGCCACCAGCAGCTTCGCATTCACGAACTGGTTGGGGAACAGGGTGCCTTTGGCATTCGCAAATTCGGCGCGCAGCTTCACCGTTCCCGTGGTCGTATCGATCAGGTTATTGACCGTGAGCAGCCGGCCGGTGGCGATCTGCGCGGCGTTCGAGCGATCCCACGCTTCCACCGGCATTTTGACCCCCTTGCGCAGCGGTCCCAGCACCTGCTCCAGGTTGTCCTCGGGAATCGTAAAGATTATGGTGATGGGCTGCATCTGGGTGACAACCACCAGCGTGGTTCCGGAGTTCGCCGTAACCAGGTTGCCGGGATCGACCAGGCGAAGACCGACGCGCCCCGAAATCGGCGCCACAATGTGGCAGTAGCCCAGCACCACCTGGTCGTACTCCACGACGCCCTCGTCGTTTTTCACGGTGCCCTCATCCTGCAGGACCAGTTTTTCCTGGTCTTCGAGGGTCTGGCGCGGAATCGCGTTCTTCGCCCAGGCGGTCTGATAGCGCGCCAGGTCCATCCGGGCTTCCGCCAGCAGGCTTTGATCCCGTTCCAGGATGCCCTGCGCCTGGACCAACTGAGCGGCGTAAGGTCGGGGATCGATCTCGACCAGCGGATCGCCCTTGCGAACCGTCTGTCCCTCGCGATAATGCACCTCGGTGATCAGACCCGTCACCTGGGCGGTCATCGAGTCCGTGTACACCGGAGTTACCGTTCCGATGGAGCTGAGATAGATGCCCAGGCTGCCGGTCTTCGCGGTCGCCGGCACTACGGGAACGGTTCCCTGACCCCGGTGGCCGCGGCCCATGGCCGCCTGCTGGCTCTTCTGGTGCTGCGTAATCACCCAATAAAAAAGGAGCCCAAAGGCAATCAGAACAACCGCCCAGATCCAGCGATGGCGGCGTTTGCGCGGAGGAGGCGCCGCGTTCGGTGGGGGCAGCTGATGATCCGGCGGGGCGATGGAGGCGGAAGGTTCAGAAGTCATCTGCGGTCTTGTCGTTCACCTGGTTCAATTTCAATGTGGAAGCTCGGAGGAATATCGCTTTCTCGGCTGGAAGCAATAACGGCGAAAATCGTGTCAAATCCGGAGTTTATCACCCGGGCCCGCTGCTCAGGATCAACGTTCATGCACAAAAGACGGGCACCTCGGTTTCCCTCTCATAGCAGTGCTCCGGGAGATGACCTGTGGACCTCGCAGCGATGTTCTAAGGGACGAGTGAGCCGTCCATTTGGACGCAGGTGGCTGCCCGTGCTGACGCAGCGTAACGACCCCGCGCCGGTTGTCCCGCCAGCCGTCTCCGGTATCCGCGTGTTTCTGATCCGGTCGTGGAGGGTCCTTCGGGGTACTATCGGACGAAGAGGTAACAACTTACGCCGCCTGCCATCGCATCCAAACGACTACCCTGGCGTGGCACAGGCACGAGTCTCGTGTCCGGCGTATGGCCGGGGCAATCCCCCTCTGTGAGTCCATGAGCGGCAACGGTCAGTCAGGTTCTCAAAACGCTTGGGGGGATCGGATCCGAGCCCTTCGCAACACGCCTCCGGTCCTGAAGCTGCTTTGGGTCTCGGGCCACAGCGTTGTCACCTGGGGGCTGATCCTGCGTGTCCTGCAGCCGATCGCTTCCTTCGGCATCGGCCTTGTCGCCGCCAACATCCTCGGGGGCGTGGCTGACGCCATCACCCATCAGCCGCCGCTACGGCATTTTTGGTGGTGGGTCATCGCCGAAGTCGCACTCGCCCTCGTCAATGGCATTCTGAGCCGGTCCATGGACTACACCGATCAGCTGCTCTCGGACCGCTATACCAATTACGTCAGCGTAAAGGTGATGGAACAGGCGGCCCGCCTGGATCTGACCACCTACGAGGACCCTGCCTTCTACGACCGGCTGGAGAGGGCGCGGGTTCAGGCGACCGACCGGCTGGCCATGATCCAGCAGATGGGCCGGCTCTTCCAGCAGGTCATCATGACGCTGATCTGGAGCGCCGTGCTGATCTACCGCTCGCCGCTGATGATTGTGCCCCTGATCATGGGCGTGTTGCCCTCGTTTGTGGGGGAAACCCACTTCGCCTTTCTCGGCTACGAACAGAACTTCCGCCAGACTCCGCGCAAACGCATCATGGACTACCTGCGCCAGGTGGGCGGCAGCAAGGAGTCCGCCAAAGAGCTGAAGCTCTTCAACCTCAGCGGTTACCTCACTAACCGCTTCCGCGACCTGGCGCAGGGCATTTATGAGGAGAACGTCGCCCTGGCTAACCGGAAAATGCTGTGGGGCGGCCTGCTCTCGCTGATCAGCACCCTCGGCTACTACGGCGCGTACGTTTACGCGATCTGGGAGGCCGTCACCGGCAAGTACCCCAACGTCGCGGCTTTCGCGCTGGTCACACTGGCCATTCAGCAGGCCAGCAGCAACTTCCAGCAGGCCTTCTCGACAGCCTCCGGGATCGCCGATCAGGCGCTCTTCCTTACGGATCTCATCGAGTTCTTCAACGTGAAGCCGACCGTGCAGAGTAAGCCGAACGCCCTGCCGGCGCCCCAGCCCATCCGCCGTGGCTTCGAATTCCGCAACGTGTCCTTTGCCTATCCGGGCACCGAGCGCCGCGTGCTCAAGGATTTCAACTTCACCATTGAGCCAGGTCAGCGGATCGCCCTGATCGGCGAAAACGGGCAGGGCAAAACCACGGTGGTCAAGCTGATCACCCGCCTCTACGACCCGACCGAGGGCCAGATCCTGCTGGACGGCGTCGATCTCCGCGAGTACTCCATCGAGGACCTGCATCGCGAGATGGGCGTCATCTTTCAGGACTTCATGCGTTACGAAATGACGGTGAAGGAGAACATCGGCGTGGGCCATGTCGAGGTGCCGCACACCGAGCAGGAAATCGAGTCCGCCGCGCAGAAGAGCCTGGCGACCGAAGTGGTGAAGAAGCTGGCCGGCGGATACAACCAGATGCTGGGGCGGCGCTTTGTGAGCGGCGTCGACCTCTCCGGCGGCGAGTGGCAGCGCATCGCCCTGGCGCGCGCCTATCTGCGCGATGCCCAGCTGCTCATCCTCGACGAGCCGACCGCGGCTCTGGATGCAAAAAGTGAGCTGGAAGTCTTTGAGCGCTTTGCCGAGCTGACTGCCGGTAAGATGGCCTTGCTCATCTCGCATCGCTTCTCCACCGTGCGGATGGCCGATCGCATCGTCGTGCTGGCGGAGGGCCATCTGATGGAGGAAGGAACGCATCAGCAACTGATGGCGCTGGGCGGCCGCTATGCAGAAATGTTCGAAATGCAGGCGGCCAGCTACCGCTAGCGAGGTGGGCCATGACGGGACAGGTGACGATGATCAACGAACAGCGACTGCGGGAGGCCGGCCTTGTGCCGGAGCAGCTGCGCGCCTCTGCCCGCGAAGACCGGCATCGCTGGAGGACCGTCCGTCAGGCCCAGGATCTGAACGCCTTCACGGCCCGCATGGAGGCTGCCCGGCACCACCTCGATACGCTCACCGCCGCCCTTGACCGCCTGCCCACCAGCGGCTGGCCCGGCCCCGAGCCACTGCTCGAAATCCGCGAGAACCCGCGTCTGCTGCGCTCCGCTCTCGCCGAACTGCGCACGGTCCGCCGCAAACTGCGCCGGCTGCCGTTCGCCGTCACCGACGATCATCAGGCCGAGCCGCGCACAGCCACGGTGGCCAGCGTTTATCTGGCCGCCGCCGGTTCGGTGTGGAATGCCGACGCCCTCCGCATCTATCTGGGCGAATTGCAGAAGCCGGAGCCGCTGCTGCTGGAGGAATTATGGGTGCTGCCGGTGATGCTCCGCTTCCGGCTCCTCGAGCTGGTCCTCGATCAGGCCGCGGACCGTCTGCAGGCGCTCTCGTTTGAAAACGATGCCCCCCGATTCAGCGGCGAAGCGGGCGAGCCGGCCTTCGCCCAGCTCCTCACCACACGCATTCAGTCTCTGCGCGAAATTGCCTTCGTTGACTGGTTCTTCGTTATGGAGCCGCTGGTCGTCTTCGATGCGGTTCTGCGCGAGGATCCGGCCGGCGCCTTTCCGAAGATGGACTTCGACAGCCGCGAGGTTTACCGCAAGCAGGTAGCGCGGATCGCGCGCTACGCCGATTGCTCTGAAACCGAAGTCGCGCGCGCCGCGATCAACATGGCAAAGACCGCGCAGCAACAGGCGATCGCCGATCCGCGTGTGTACCTGCGACGCTCCCATGTGGGCTATTACCTGATCGACAAGGGATTCGAGGATCTCAAGGGCCAAATCGGCTATCACCCCCGCTTCATCGATCGCATCCGCACGGCCCTGCGCCGCAACGCCGACGATTTCTTTATCGGCGGCATCGAGGTGCTCACCGTCTTTTTGATCGCCGCCATTCTGCTGCCGCTGATCCCGAATTACTCGATCATCGGCGGCCTCACCGTCGCCTTCCTGATGCTGTTGATTCCTGCTACTCAGGGCGCCGTCGATCTGGTGAACAACACCATCTCCTCGCTGTTCCGGCCGCTGCCGCTGCCAAGGCTCGACCTCACCGATGGAATTCCCCTCGAATCCACCACGATGGTCGTGGTGCCCACGCTGCTGCTGAACGAGGCCCAGGTCCGGGAACTGGTTGAGGAGCTGGAAATCCGCTGCCTGGCCAATCCGGATCCGAATCTGCATTTCGCTCTGCTCACAGATCTGCCCGACTCCGTCAGTCGTCCGCGCGAAAACGACAGCGATCCGCTCGTCGATCTGGCGGTAGCCCTCATCAACGACCTGAATGCGCGCTATCAGGGCCAGCGCAAATATGGCCATTTCCTGCTTCTTCATCGCCACCGTATCTTCAACGCCCGCCAGGGCGTCTGGATGGGCTGGGAGCGCAAGCGCGGTAAGCTGCTCGATTTGAACAAGCTGTTGACGGGCGAATTCGATGCCTTTCCGGTCAAAGCCGGCGACACCACCGTGCTGCGGCGCGTGCGCTACATCATCACGCTCGACTCCGACACGCAGTTGCCGCGCGGCACGGCGCATGCGCTGGTCGGCGCGATGACGCATCCGCTGAACCGCGCCGTCATCGATCCGGTGCGGCGCATTGTCACCGCGGGCTACGGAATCCTGCAGCCGCGCGTCGGGGTCAGCGTGCTTTCGGCGGCGCGCACCCGCATGGCCAATATCTACTCCGGACAGACCGGCTTCGACATCTACACGCGGGCCATCTCCGACGTCTACCAGGACCTCTACGGCGAAGGCAGCTTCACCGGCAAGGGCATCTACGAGGTCGCGACGCTCCACGCGGTCCTGGAGAAGCGCTTCCCGCGCAATTCCCTGCTAAGCCACGACCTGATCGAAGGCGCCTATGCGCGCGCCGGGCTGGCCACCGATGTCGAAGTCATCGACGATTATCCATCGCACTACAGCGCCTACACGCGCCGCAAGCATCGCTGGGTCCGCGGCGACTGGCAGATCGCGCAGTGGCTCTTCGGGCGCGTGCCCGACGAGTCCGGCAAATTCGTCCGCAACCCCATCTCGACCATCTCCCGCTGGAAGATTCTTGACAACCTCCGCCGCTCCCTGGTCGAGCCGGCCACCATGGTCCTGCTGGTGGCAGGCTGGCTGGGCCTGCCCGGAGGTCCGATCTACTGGACGCTGGTCACCCTCTTCCTGCTGTTTGTGCCGGTCTTCATCCAGCTCATCTTTGGGCTGGGGCGAGCCATGTTCATCGAGCAGGAAGGCGTGGTTCAGGATGTCCTCACCGGATTCCATCAGGCCATCGTCACCACGCTGCTCACACTCACATTCCTGCCGCACCAGACCATGATGGCCATCGACGCCATTGTGCGTTCAACGGTTCGCCGTATGGTCACCGGCCAGCGCCTCCTCGAGTGGGAAACCGCCGCGGAGGCTGAAGCCTCGCAGCGGCGCACCTCCGCCGTCGACCGCTATCTCACTCTCACCCCGCTCGTCTCCGCCATCATCGCTCTGGTCCTCGCCGTCTTTCATCCCTTCGCGCTGATCCCGGCCGCGCCGATCCTCATCCTGTGGGGCTTTGAAAGGGACGTCACGGCCTGGCTGAACAAGCCGCCGCGCGAGCCGCGCCAGCAACTCCATCGGGAAGACGACCTTTTCCTGCGCGAATACGCGCTGCGTGTCTGGCGCTTCTTCTTCGAGTTTGGCGGCGCGCGCCACAATTACCTCATCCCCGACAATGTCGAGGAAGACGGGCTGTTCGAAGCGGCCCGCGTCTCTCCCACCAACCTCGGGCTGCTGTTCAATGCGCGGCAGGCGGCCTGCGAATTCGGATTCCTCACCGCGCCGGAATACGCAGATTTGATGCACCGCAGCTACGCCACCATAGCGCGGCTGCCGCTGTACAAGGGGCATCTCTACAACTGGTACACCACCGATACGCTGGAGCCGCTGCGTCCCATCACGGTGTCCTCCGTCGACAGCGGCAACTTCGTCGCTTCGCTGTACACGGTGAAGACCGGCACCCTCGGACTGCTGAAGCGCCCGTTGCTGGACCCGCGCCTTTTCGCCGGTCTCGGCACCCATCTGCGCCTGCTGGGGGCACTGAAGAATCTACCTGAGACGATCGCGTCCCTGCGCGCTCCCGCTGACTCCACCGATTCTCCGGCCTGGCTCCGGTGGGTGCTCTCTGCGCAGACGCGTGCCGCCTTTGCCGGTCTGCCGCTCTACACCGAACCCTCGCTGGACGAGACGCTGTGGTGGACCAACGAAACGAAAGCGCGCATCGAACGAATCGCCACGCTGGTGAATGACTATCTCCCCTGGCTGAAGCCGGAGTATGCGCCGATCGAGGGGATGCTTTTCGACAAACCAGCCGCCGAGGGTTCGCTGCACGCCATGCCCATCCAGCAACCCGCGGCCCCTTCCTCGCTGCCGGCTCTGGAGGACACACCGGCGTTTGTTGCCGCCCTGGAACAACGTCTCACCCTGCCGCGTCTCATGCCTGAATCCGCGGAGGTCGCCGCTCTCATCGCGAATCTGCTGCTCGATCTCGGCCGCGCGCGCACTCGGCTGACCGCGCTCGTCGCCAGCCTGCAGAAGGTCTCTGCAGAAGCCGGACGCCTCGCCGACAACACCGATTTCGCCTTCCTCGTGAACAAAGACCGGCTGCTGCTCTCCATCGGATATGAGTTTTCGACGGGCAAGATTCACTGGGCCTGCTACGACATGCTCGCCTCCGAAGCGCGCATTGCCACCTACATCGCCGTGGCCCGCGGCGAACTCTCCCAGCAGGGGTGGTTCAAGATGTCGCGCGTGCACACCCACGCTTATGGCTGCACCGTGCTGCTTTCCTGGACCGGCACGATGTTCGAGTATCTGATGCCCGCGCTCTGGATGCGCAGCTATCCCGACACGCTCCTCTCGAATTCGCTCCAGGGCGCCGTCGCCATCCAGCGCGCCTACGCCAAAGAGCACAACATTCCATGGGGCATCTCCGAGTCAGGCTACGCGGCGAAGACCGATCAGGGCCACTACCATTACCAGGCCTTCGGGATTCCTCAGATCGCGCTCAAGTGGGACGCGACCGCCGGACCGGTCGTTTCGCCGTACTCCACCTTTCTCGCGCTCAATGTCGAACCGACCGCTTCGATCCGGAATCTGCGTCGCATGGCGACTGAGGGCTGGACCGGCGCCTGGGGCTTCTACGAAGCCATCGACTTCACCGGCGAACAGCCGGAGGTCGTCCGCGAGTGGATGGCGCACCACCAGGGCATGTGCATCCTGGGCCTGCTGAATCTTCTCGAAGACAATGCCATGCAGCGCTGGTTCTACGATAATCCCCAGATGCGGTCAGTCGAGCTGCTGCTCCACGAGAAACCGATGCGCGAAGCGCTGGCGAAATCCGACGCACCCTCGCCCGCGAAGAAGGCAAAAAAGCCCGCGGCCCTGAAGAAGGCCGGATGACCCCCGATCAGCGCCCTGGATCGTAGTTGAGATTCGGCCCCAGCCACCGCTCCACCTCGCTGACGCTCATGCCCTTGCGCTCGGCATAATCCGCCACCTGGTCGCGATCGATCTTGCCCACGGCAAAGTAGCGCGACGCAGGATGTGCGAAGTAGAAGCCGCTCACGCTCGACCCAGGCCACATGGCAAACGACTCCGTCAGCCGCATGCCGGTGTTGCGCTCCACATCGAGCAGCCGCCACAGCGTTGCTTTCTCTGTGTGGTCAGGACATGCCGGATAGCCCGGCGCAGGCCGTATGCCGCGATATTTCTCGGCAATCAGATCGGCGGGATTCATCTTTTCCGCGCATCCATAGCCCCAGTCGCGGCGCGCGCGCTGGTGCAGAAACTCCGCGAACGCTTCGGCCAGCCGATCCGCCAGCGCCTCGGCCATGATGGCGTTGTAGTCGTCGTGCTCCGCCTTGAAACCCTGCACCAGTTCCGGCAAGCCGATCCCGCTGGTGACGGCGAAGGCGCCGATCGTGTCGGGAAGACCAGTCTCCTTTGGCGCGATGAAATCTACCAGCGATCGGCAGGGTTCGCTCCCTTCCCGATTCGCCTGCTGGCGCAGGAAATGCAGCCGGTCCAGCACTACTCCACGCGAACCATCCGTGCAGATCTCGACGTCGTCGCCAACGGCTTGCGCCGCAAAGAACCCATACACGCCGCGCGCGGTCAACAGCTTCTCATCGACGATCCGGTCGAGAAGCGCATTTGCATCGGCGAAGAGTTGCCGAGCTTGCTCACCCTGCTTCTCGTCTTCGAAAATGCGTGGATAGACGCCCTTCAGTTCCCATGCATGGAAAAGTGGGCTCCAGTCGATGTACTCCCGCAACACCGCCAAAGAAATATCTTCGAGAACCCGAGCGCCGCTGAACGATGGAACGGCAATATCCTCCGCTCGCCATTCGATCGGCGTACGCCGGGCCCGCGCTTCCGCCAGGGAAACCGTCGCCTGCCGCGGCGCCGCATGCGCCTTGCGAACCGCTGCGTACTCCACATGGAGCTGAGTAACGAAGCTGGGCTTGTTCTCGTCGCTGAGCAGGCTGCTCGCCACCGGAACGGCGCGGCTGGCGTCGATCACGTGCACCACCGGCTGGCTGTAGTGCGGCGCGATGCGGATGGCCGTATGCGCGCGGCTGGTGGTCGCCCCACCAATCAGCAGCGGCACCTTGAATTCCAGGCGCTCCATTTCGCGCGCCACGTGCACCATCTCATCGAGCGATGGCGTGATCAGTCCGCTGAGGCCGATCAGGTCGGCTCCTTCGGCGCGGGCCCGCTCCAGGATTTTTTCCGCCGGGACCATCACCCCCATGTCGATCACTTCATAGTTATTGCAGGCCAGCACCACGCCCACGATGTTCTTGCCGATGTCGTGCACGTCGCCTTTCACCGTGGCCAGCAGGATCTTGCCCTGCGTCTTCACCACGTGCCCGGCTGCTGCCAGAGCCGCCTTTTCCGCTTCCATGTAGGGTGTGAGCCAGGCAACTGCCTTCTTCATCACCCGCGCCGACTTCACCACCTGCGGCAGAAACATCTTGCCCGCGCCAAACAGGTCGCCCACTACGCTCATGCCCGCCATCAGCGGACCTTCAATCACCGCCAGCGGACGCCCTAGCTTCTGGCGCGCCTCTTCGGTGTCGGCGTCGATATAGGCGTCAATCCCTTTCACCAGCGCGTGGCTCAGCCGCTCTTCCACGGTGCCGCGCCGCCATTCTTCCGCCTGCTTTTCGGTCGTCACCGCGTCGGCGCCCGCTGCCTTCAGCGCTTCGCCATAAGCAACCAGCCGCTCCGTCCCGTCAGAACGGCGATTGAGCAGGACGTCTTCCACCAGAGTTTTCAGCTCCGGCTCGATCTCCTCGTAGATCTCCAGTTGCCCCGCGTTGACGATGCCCATGTCGAGGCCGGCAGCGATCGCGTGGTACAAAAAGGCCGAGTGCATGGCCTCGCGAACCTTGTTGTTGCCGCGGAAGCTGAACGAGATATTCGAGACGCCGCCGCTCACCTTCGCGTGAGGAAGGTTCTGCTTAATCCAGCGGGTCGCGCGGATGAAGTCCACCGCATAGTTGTTGTGCTCCTCCATCCCCGTCGCGACCGTCAGGACATTCGGGTCGAAGATGATATCTTCCGGCGGAAAATCGAGTTCGTCGACGAGCATGCGGTACGCGCGCTCACAGATCCGGATCTTCTCTTCGTAAGTCGCGGCCTGGCCGCGCTCGTCAAACGCCATCACCACGACGGCCGCGCCATACTTCTGCACCGTCGCTGCATGCTCGCGGAACTTCGCCTCGCCCTCCTTCAGCGAAATCGAGTTCACGATGCCCTTACCCTGCATGCACTTCAGCCCGGCCTCGATCACCTCCCATTTCGACGAGTCGATCATGAAGGGCACGGCGGCCACCTCCGGCTCGCTGGCCAGCAACAGCAGGAAGCGCGACATCGCCGCGACGCCGTCGATCATCCCCTCGTCCATGCAGATGTCGAGCACGTTGGCCCCGCTGTCCACCTGCTGGCGCGCGACACTCACCGCCTCTTCGTACTTCCCGTCCTTGACGAACCTGGCGAATTTCGGAGACCCGGCCACATTGGTCCGCTCGCCAATCATGATGAAGACGTTCTCCTGCTGCGTGAACGGTCGCGACCCGGAGAGCCGCAGCGGCAAGAATGCTTTTCCCGACTTGGCCGCGTCACCCGTCTCCAACTCGATGACAGGAGCCCCCTGTAACCTGTCCCCTGCACCCTGTACCCTGTCTCTCAGGGTCCTCGGCTCCTGCCCGTCCAGCGCTTTCGCAATGGCGGCGATATGCTCCGGCGTGTTACCGCAGCAGCCCCCGGCAATGTTGATCAGCCCTCCGCGCGCGAAGTCACCCAGATATTTCGCCATGTCGCGTGGCCCGAAATCGAAGCCCGTCGCCGACAGCGGATTCGGCAGGCCCGCGTTCGGGTAGGCCGAGATGGCAACGTCGGCTTTCTCTGACAGCTCCTCCAGAAACGGATACATCAGGTCCGGCCCCAGCGAGCAGTTCAGCCCCACCGAGAAGGGATGCACGTGCTCGACCGCGTCCCAGAAAGCCGCGACCGTTTGCGCGGAGATCATGGTCTCGCCGCCCCGGCCGACCGCCGCCGAAATCATCACCGGCAGTTCCCGTCGCGCCGCCGTCAGTCCGTCTTCGTCGAAGACCTCGCGAACCGCCACCAGCGCCGCCTTCGCATTCAGCGAGTCGAAGATCGTCTCCACCAGCAGCAGGTCGACACCGCCCGCCAGCAGCGCCCGCACTTCCTGCTTGTAGGCCGCCTTCACCTGATCGAAGGTGATCACCCGGAATCCCGGATCGTCGGCGTCCGGCGAATTCGACAGCGAGACCGTCAGCGGCCCAATGGCTCCGGCCACAAAGCGCTGCCGGCCGGTGGCATTGCCGATGCGGTCGGCCCAGATTCGGCACTGCCGCGCCGACTGCTCGTTGATCTCCCACGCCAGCTTGTCGAGAAACGGATCGGAAAGGATCTTCTGGTAGAACTCCGGATCCTTGCGGCCGCCGTGCTCGCGCGGATCGTCGATGAAGAACTCGCTCTGTGCGATCGAAGTCGCGCCAAAAGTGTTCGTCTCGATGATGTCCGCGCCCGCTTCCAGAAAGCGCCGGTGAATATCGCCGATCATCTCCGGCTGGGTCAGCGTGAACAAGTCGCCGTTGTTGAGCAGATCTTTTGGGGCGTCGCGAAAACGCTCGCCGCGAATATCGGCTTCCTTCATCCCATAGGTGCGGATGGTCGTGCCCATCGCGCCGTCGATGATGGCGATGCGCTGTTCGAGGATCCGGCGCAGCGGATGCTCCGGCTTCCGGGTTGAGAAAGAGTCGGTCATCGGGAAGAAGTGCTGTCTTTGGCTCCTCTGATCGTAAACAACTGGGCGAAGAACTCCGAACATCAACGGTCAGGCGGTACCTGCCGCTCATTAGACAGGCAGTTTTCTGAAGGGAGCGGTTCAGGGAGGCAGCCCACCCCACCGTCGGACGAATCCACGCCAAAACTGCGATTTTGTGGGCTACTTGGTGGAATCGGAGTGCGTCGCGACGCCCGGCATACCTACCCCCGCCACCAGCATGTCTTCCTTGCGCATCACCAGGTTGGTGGCGTTCAGGGTGGCCAGCTCGAAGCCGTGGCCGTGCGTGATGGCGTCCGTCGGGCAAGCCTCGACGCAATATCCGCAGAAGATGCAGCGGTTGTAGTCGATGTTGTAGACCTTCGCATACCGCTCTGCGCTGGAGATGCGCTGCTCTGCCGTATTCTCAGCCGCCTCAATGTAAATGCAGTTCGAAGGGCAAGCCGCCGCGCACAGAAAGCAGGCCACGCACTTTTCCAGGCCGTTCTCGTCCCTCTGCAGCACGTGCGCGCCCCGGTAGCGCTCCTGGAAGACCGCTCCGCGCAGAACACCTTTGCCGTCGGGATAATTTTCCACTTCCGTCGGCTGGAACATCTCCCGGAAAGTGATGCTCATCCCCTTGGCAATAGCAGCGGCGTTGCGAACGATGGACATAGATTCAGTATATGGGATGTCCGCTGGTCCCCTTCCGTCGCACCGATCGCCGCCCCACTCGGCGGTAACCTCGCCTCGGCGCTGTCGAACCCCCACCTTGCCGTGCTATCCTCAGGGCCAGCCGAACCATGCGCCGCACCGCTTCCATCCCGGGCGTTTTCAGCTGCAGGAACTGCAATCGGGCCTTCGTGCGCGCCATCGCGCCGCGCCGCTTCTTCCGCGTTCTGCCCACCCTCACGCGACCGAGCCTCTTCGGCAGCGACTAGTCTCCGCTGCCCGCGCCGCTTCAGCCACTGTGGCGTGTCCGAAGATGACCTCTCCCACCGCGACGTCATCCGGATTCCGCCGATGGCCCGACAGCCCGCTTTCCACCTGCAAGGAGAGAAACCATGACTGCCACCTCCGAGATTCTTACCCAATATGGACCGAAGCTGAAGACCCCGCTGCCTGGGCCTGAGGCGAAACGGATCGTCGCGGCTGACGACCGCATCATTTCGCCCAGCTACACACGTTCCTATCCGCTGGTGGCGAAGCGCGGCCGCGGCGTGCGCGTCGAAGACGTCGACGGCAACGAGTTCCTCGACTTTGCCGCCGGAATCGCCGTCGTTTCGACCGGCCATTGTCATCCGGCTGTCGTTTCCGCCATCCAGAAGCAGGCCGGAGAGCTGATCCACATGTCCGGCACCGACTTCTACTACGAGTCACTGGTAACCCTGTCTGAGCGGTTGTCGGCTATTGCGCCCATGCCTGGACCGCATCGCTTCTACTACGGCAATTCCGGCGCCGAGGCGATCGAGTGCGCTCTGAAGCTGGCCCGTTATCACACTGGACGCCAGAACATCATCGCCTTCCTGGGCGCGTTCCACGGACGGACGATGGGCGCGCTGTCGCTGACCGCGTCGAAACCCCAGCAGCGGCGGCGCTTTGCTCCTCTCGTGCCTGGCGTCACGCATATTCGCTATCCATATGCGTATCGCGGCTGTTCCGGCGGACCGCAGGAAGAGCAGGAGTTTGCGCTTGCCTGCGCGCGTTACATCGAGGACAAGCTCTTCCATACGGTTTTGGCGCCGGAAGAGGTCGCTGCCATCTTTGTCGAGCCGATTCAGGGCGAAGGCGGCTATGTTGTTGCACCCACGATCTTTATGCAGGAGCTGCGCCGCATCTGCGACAGACACGGCATTCTGCTGGTCGCCGACGAAGTGCAGTCCGGCGCTGGACGCACCGGAAAATGGTGGGCCATTGAACACACTGGCGTTGAGCCGGACATTGTCTGCTCGGCCAAAGGCATTGCTTCTGGAATGCCGCTTGGCATTTGCATGTCGAAGGCGTCCATTATGGACTGGAAACCGGGTTCGCATGCGTCTACCTTTGGCGGCAATCCGGTCTGCATCGCGGCTGCTCTGGCAACGCTCGATGTGCTGCAGAATGAGGGCGTTGCCAATGCGGCGGCGCAGGGTGAGCGGCTCTTCAGCCGGCTGCGCAGCTGGCCGAAAAAGCATCCGATTGTAGGCGACGTTCGCGGTCGCGGCCTGATGATCGGGGTCGAAATCGTGAAGGATCAGAAGACCCGCGAAACGGCTCCGGCGCTGCGCGACCGGATTGTCGATCTGGCCTTCGAGCGCGGGCTGCTAATCCTCGGCTGCGGCGAGAACTCCATCCGCATTGCTCCGCCGCTCATCGTGAAGGAGCAGGAATGCTCGGTTGCGATGGACATCCTCGAGGAGTGCATCACGGAAGCCGAGAAGCAGGCCTGACCTCCAAACCACCCCCTACCCCCCACCCCCGTGGGTGAAGGCTCCAACAACTACTTTGTTTTCAATTACGGCAGGGTAATACCTTTGGGGTATTACCCTGGCTCAGTGCACTGATTTTAGGGCACGCGGTTTCACCAGAGCCGAGAGCGGGGCGTTTCAGCGTCCGTTGTTGCGGCGCTCCTGGCGTTTGGCCTGGCGGCGAAAGAAGATGCCGGCCGCCAGAAAGACCGCCGAGATGGCGGCATTCGTCAGTCCAACCCGCAGGTTGCCATGGTGCATGGCCAGCGCGGCGTTCAGGAACCAAACCGCCGCACCGAGATACCAGATCCAGTTGAAATTCCGGCTCACTTCAGCTTGGGATGCGCGGCCTGGTGCGACCGCTACCTTTTGATTTTGATGGCAAAACGCCTATCGGGAAGACACCGGGGGCGGCGGGTTTGTTCCGTAAAGCGGTTCACCACGGAGAGCACAGAGGACACAGAGGGTCGGGCTGGCCGTGGCACCGTCCCGAGGGCCGCGTCCTTTCCTATCGCAGGGGCGTGTACGTTGCCTCCACTGGAGCCGGCAGCGGAGCGCTTTCCAGACCGGGGACTTTGCGGGGAGCGCAGCAGGCCCGGCTGAGGCGCGCCGAGTCTGCCTGCATGGCTTTTTCTTCCCGGAGAACCCCCAGAGTTTCCCGGAGAATCTTTGCGGCGCCGAGGTCAGCGGGCGCAACGATGCGGTAATGCATCCACTTGCCTTCTCGCCGCGCAGACACCACGCCGGCACGCCGGAGATAGGCCAGGTGCCGCGAAATCTTCGGCTGGCTTTGCCCGAGAATCTCGACGAAATAGCAGACGCAGACTTCCCGGCCATCCATCAGGTTCAGCAGACGCAGGCGCGTGCGGTCGGAAAGGGCCGCAAACAACAGCGCCAGGTCGTAGTGGGCCGCAAGACGTTCCACAACTCCATGATATACGCCTTGACAGATATGTCCAGAGGCACATATATTCGCCTTAGCATATACAAGGAGACACACACTCATGGAATCGACGACCGCAGTTCAGGACCAGATAAGGGAAAAGTACGGCAAGGCCGCTCGGGCTGTCGCTGAATCCGGCAGCGTGCAGGCCTGCTGCGATCCGGGGCTGCGCTGCTGCGATCCAATCACGACCGGTCTCTACAACTCGGACGAGAAGGGGCAGATCCCCGAGAACGCCGTTCGCGCCTCCCTGGGCTGCGGCAATCCCACGGCTCTGATCGAGCTTCGCCCGGGAGAGACGGTGCTGGATCTTGGTTCCGGCGGCGGGATCGACGTGCTGCTCTCCGCGCGTCGCGTGGGGCCGAAGGGCAAAGCGTATGGGCTGGACATGACCGACGAAATGCTGGCGCTGGCTCGCGAGAACCAGCGGCAGGCGGGCGCTACGAACGTCGAGTTTCTGAAGGGCACGATCGAAAACATCCCTCTGCCCGACAACTCGGTCGATGTGATCCTCTCCAATTGCGTCATCAATCTCTCGGCCGACAAGGATCGCGTGCTCGCCGAGGCCTTCCGCGTGCTGAAGCCTGGAGGCCGTTTCGCGGTTTCCGACGTGGTCGTCCGGGGCGCCGTGCCGGATGCAGTGCGCCAGAGCATGCTGCTATGGGTGGGCTGCATCGCCGGAGCGATGGAAGAGAACGAGTACCGAGCCAGGCTGGAGAAGGCTGGATTTGCCGAGATCTCGATGGAAACCACGCGGGTCTACGACGTTGAAGATGCGCGGCAGTTCCTGACCGAGGCCGGCGTGGATGTGGACCAACTCGCCCCTCAGGTCCACGAGAAGTTCATGAGCGCGTTTATTCGCGCGACCAAGCCGGCGGCGGCCTGCTGCGGGCCTGACTGCTGCGCGCCGGTCACCATTGGGGCAAAGGAGTAACGATGGCGAGCCAATACAACGTACTGTTTCTCTGCACCGGCAACTCGGCGCGGTCGATCATGGCCGAAGCCATCCTGAACCACAAGGGCAAGGGGCGCTTCACGGCGTACAGCGCGGGGAGTCATCCTTCCGGGCAGCCGCGGCCGGAGGCTCTGCGGCAGATCGAGGCGGCGAGGATGCCGACGGACGGGCTGCGCAGCAAGTCGTGGGACGAGTTCGCCGCGCCGGAAGCACCGCAGCTCGACTTCGTTTTCACGGTCTGCGACAACGCGGCGAAGGAACAGTGCCCGTACTGGCCGGGGCAACCGATGACCGCGCACTGGGGTGTTCCCGATCCCGCGGCTGTGAAGGGTACGCCGGAGGAGATCGCGCGGGCGTTCCGCGACGCGTTTTCGATTCTGGACCGGAGAATTGGGCTGTTTCTGTCTTTGCCGCTGAGGACGCTGGACCAGCTCGCGATCAAACGCGAAATCGACCGCATCGGGCGTTCCTAGCTCGCTCCTGGAGTTCCGTGTGAAACAGAAAAGCCGTCTCTCTTTTCTTGATCGCTACCTGACCGGCTGGATCTTCACGGCCATGGCGGTGGGCGTGGCGCTTGGCTGGATGGCGCCGGGCGTGGTGCCGTTTCTCAATCGCTTCAGCGTCGGCACGACCTCGATTCCGATTGCCGCGGGACTGATCCTGATGATGTATCCGCCGTTCACGCGGGTGCGTTATGAGGAGCTACACGAGGTGCTGCGCAACAAGCGGGTGCTGGCGCTCTCTCTGGTACAGAACTGGGTGATCGGGCCGATTCTGATGTTTGCGCTCGCCGTGATTTTCCTGCGCGGTTATCCGGAATACATGGCGGGGCTCATCATGATCGGGCTGGCGCGCTGCATCGCCATGGTGATCGTTTGGAACGAGCTGGCGAAGGGCGACACGCAGTACGCCGCCGGGCTGGTAGCGTTCAACTCGCTTTTTCAGGTGTTCTTCTATTCGGTCTATGCGTGGATTTTCATCACCGTTCTGCCGCGATGGTTTGGCCTGCACGGGATGGCGGTCAACATTTCGATCGGAGAAATTGCGCAAAGCGTCTTCGTGTACCTGGGCGTCCCGTTCCTTGCCGGATTTCTGACCCGCACGGTTCTGATCCGCTGGAAGGGACGCGAGTGGTACGACCGGGACTTCGTGCCCCGCGTGAGCCCGCTGACGCTGGTGGCTCTGCTGTTCACCATCGTCGTGATGTTCTCGCTCAAAGGCAGCTACATCGTGCGCCTGCCTCTGGATGTGCTGCGGATCGCTGCGCCGCTGCTGGTGTATTTCATCGTGATGTTCCTGGTCTCGTTCTATATGGGGCGGAAGCTGGGCGCGGACTACTCGAAGACCACGACGTTGTCGTTTACGGCGGCCTCGAACAACTTTGAGCTGGCGATCGCGGTGGCGGTTTCGGTGTTCGGCATCAACTCCGGCGCCGCGTTCGCCGCGGTGATCGGACCGCTGGTCGAGGTGCCCGTGATGATCGCTTTGGTCAGTCTTGCCCTCTACTTCCAGCGGAGGTATTTTGTGAATCCGGAGGCCGCGGATGTTGAGGGCGTGTGCGCGGCGGGCGACCGCTGAGTTACCTGGCGGCGAGGGGCGGGTTCCTGCGGCTTCGGTGTCCGGCCGCAGCGACGCCGTGATTTTCCTCACGGCACTGCGCCACGCGTGCGCGGTCGTGAGCCGGAATGTGGGGGATTTCGACCCGCTCCTGCGACGGGCGCCGGAGGGCCGGGCTGTGTTCTGCCGGAGAGCGACCCGCAGCCAGGGGCCAGACCGGTGAAGTCGCGCATCCCTTCGCGGTGACGGACCCTTTCTGCTTTTGGAAGGTTGGGAGCGCAGGCAGACTGGACGGGTACTTCGATGCGCCCTCTGCGACCACACCGAAGTACCGTAGCGACAGACAGCGGTAAGCGGTTTGTGACCAATGATTTGGCAGAGGCCTCGCGGCCAGTGCGCAGATCGCATTCCGGTGAGACGTGACTGGCATCACTGACCGGCAGCCGTCGCCGGTTCGATACTGCGAAATCATACTGAGGAGATTTGCCCGTGAATCGTTTTCGAGCGCTTATGTTCAGTCTCGCCCTGCTGGTTTTTTTTGCTGTGGCTACTGCCGTCCAGCCTGCCATGGCTCAGCAGGATCAAGCCACGCACATCTTCCATCGGCTGATTCCAGCCGGGGATACCTGTGCCACCTGCCATAAAGTCATCTATGACCAGTGGAAAGCCAGCCCGCACGCCGCCAACGGCGTCGAATGCACCGTGTGCCATGGCGAGACAACAGCAAAGGACTTCGCGGGCATACCGGCGTTAAGCACATGCGACAACTGTCACACCGAGCAGGTGGCACAACTGAAGTCCGATCCATTCATGAAAGGCAAGACGTGTGTGAGCTGTCATCAAGCACACACCTTCGTGGAGCACAAGAAGGCGGCCGCGGCAGGCCAGTAATCACAATTTCCTGACGTCGCATTCTCGAACTGCCGGCGGGCGCATCCGCGCCCGCCGCCCTGGAAACGCGTCATTGCATGCCAGGGGAATGTACGACCGGTCAACCTGAAAACCAGCAGATCGTACGCTCGGCATTTCGCAGAACCTTGAGGAAGCGGTGAGCTACCTCCGGGAAGCCAAATCGCTTCGACACGGTTCTGGTCGGTTGGTTGGCTGCCCGGAGGTTCCGAGCGACGGAGGCATCGGCAGAAGCAACCGCGGATGCCATTCGACTCACCGGCTACCCCGGTTCGCACAGGCCAGGCTCTTCCGACTCGCGATGCGAATCCTCAGGACGACAGCTCGGGAGGAGTGGCGGGCTGGCTGGGCCGTGTGAACGGGCCGGCCCGGTTCGTCGGCCGTTGAGCTTAGGCCCCTTTGGCTTGGGCGATCGGATCCACCACAGAGATCGCAGAGGGGGCCGATTTGCTTCGCGCTGCGAATCGCCAGGAGGACGGCGTCTGCTGGCAGTCCCCTGCCCTGCCCTGGCTGTGCTATTCTCCGAGTTTCTGCGGGATCGGGAGCGGAAGCGTCCGCAATCCCGGCCCGCCTGAGCTTTTATGCCGGACCCAGTCCGGCACGCCACCACTGCGCGCCGGAGCCTAATCCGCCTCCGATCCAGACGCCCGCACGACGCCTTCCCGACATCCCTGTGCCCGCCGTCACTGGACGCGTTCCCTTCTCTGCGTTCTACTTGTCTGTTTTCGTTCGACCCGCGACGCAATGGGGTCCCGGCAGGGACCCGTGTCTACTTCCAACAACAAGGAGCTGTCGATGAAAAGCTATTCAGGAAGTGAGATCCGCAACGTAGCTGTAGTGGGGCATGCGCACAGCGGAAAGACCACGCTGGTTTCCGCTCTGCTGCATGCCGCCAAAATGACCCCGACGCTGGGCCGAGTGGACGACGGATCGGCCGTGACCGCCTACGACGAAGAAGATGTGGCCCGCGGCACCACGATGCAGAATGCCGTCGCCTTCGCCGAGTGGAACGGCGTGAAGGTGAATTTCATCGATACCCCCGGTTTTCATATGTTCGTGCACGAGGCGCGCGCCGCGATGCTGCCGGTGGAGGCAGCCCTGGTCGCCGTCCACGCAGTGAACGGCGTAGAGGCAATGACGGAGCGGGTGTGGAAGTATGCCGAGGAGTTCAATCTGCCTCGGGCCCTGGTGATGAACCAGATGGATCATCCGCGCGCGGCGGAATCCGCGACAGCAACGCTGGCGAAGCTGAGTGAGCGCTTTGGACGGCAGGCGATCCCGGTGCAGTTGCCGATCACCAGCAGCAAGGGCTTTGAAGGCGTGGTCGATCTGGTGACGATGGAGGCCTTTTTCTACACGATGGGCGGCGATGGACACGGCAGGATTGGCGAGATTCCCGAGAATCTGAAGGAGCCTGCGCAGCGCGCGCACGAGACGCTGGTGGAGCTGGTGGCCGAGGGCAAAGACGAGCTGATGGAGGAGTACTTCCGCGAGGGGACGATTCCCGAGCAGCACCTGATCACGGCGCTGCACGAGGCGATTCGCGAGGATCGCATCTTCCCGGTGCTGTACGCCAGCGGCCTGGGGAATGTGGCGACCGATCATCTGCTGGACTTTCTGAAGGTGTACGCTCCGGCTCCGATTGAGCGGGTGCCGGTGGCCGCGCGCGCGGTGCTGACGACGGTGGCGGCTGCTGCGGGCGGCGGGAGCGGAAATGGCGAGGCGGCGACCGCCGAGGGGCAGGCACCGGAGATCGTGATGCGCAAGGTGGACGACAAGGAGCCGCTGTCGCTATACGTGTTCAAGACGATGACCGATCCGTTTGCGGGGCGGATCAGCTTCTTTAAGGTGTTCTCGGGCGTGCTGAAGAACGATGGGGGCGCGCAGAACTACGCACGGCGGACGGCGGAGAAGTTCTCGCACCTGTCGATCATGCAGGGGCGGAACGCGGTTGCCGTCACGGAGCTGCATGCGGGCGATTTAGGCGGGGTGGCCAAGCTGAAGGAGACGCTGACCGGCGACACGCTCGGCGACAAGGGGGCAGAGATCTTCTATGAGCCGGTGACGATGCCGGAGCCGGCGATGACGTGGGCGATCGAGCCGAAGTCGCGCGCGGATGAAGATAAGCTGGCGCCGGCGGTGCACAAGCTGATGGAAGAGGACCTGATGGTGCGGTTCTTCCGCGATGCGCAGACGAATGAATTTCTGATCGCCGCCGCGGGGCAGCCGCACATCGAGTCGCTGGTGAGCAAGCTGCGCAAGCGCTACCACACGGAGGTGACGCTGAAGGCGCCGCGCGTGCCGTATCGGGAGACGATCCGCGGGCGCGCCGACGCGCAGGGGCGGCACAAGAAGCAGACCGGCGGCCACGGGCAGTACGGCGACTGCAAGATCAAGATGGAGCCGCTGCCGCGCGGAGGCGGGTTTGAATTCGAAAACGACGTGTTTGGCGGAGCCATTCCGCGGAACTTCATCCCCGCCGTGGAAAAAGGCATCCAGGAATCGGCGGTGCGCGGCTTCTTAGCGGGCTATCCGGTTGTGGATTTTAAGGTGATCCTGTACGACGGCAGCTACCACGACGTGGACTCGAACGAACTGTCATTCAAGATGGCCGGGCGGATCGCCTTCCGCAAATGCATGGAACAGGCCAAGCCGGCGCTGCTGGAGCCGATTATGCGGGTGGAGATCGAAGGGCCGCAGGAGTTCGCGGGCGCGCTGATGGGCGATCTGAACCAGCGGCGCGGGCGGGTGCAGGGCATGGAAAGCCACGGGCCGACGACGCTGATCCGCGCCGAGGTGCCGATGGCCGAAATGCTGACCTACGGACAGACGCTGACCGCGATGACCCAGGGGCGGGGCAGCTTCCACATGGATATGGACCACTACGACGTGGTTCCGCAGCCGATCGCGGAGAAGATAGTGGCCAACGCGAAGAAGCCGGCGGGCGAAGAAGAAGAGGACTCCTAGCCGGGTCCTGCGCGGACGGCGAGCCGCCTTCGGCCTGCGGTGCTGAGGGCGTTCGGTTCGAAAACAACGAGGCCCGCCCATCCCGGCGGGCCTTGTTATTGTCAGCGACGCGGCTCAGGAGAACATCGCGCCGATCATTTTCGCCGCCACGATCAGGATCCACCAGCCGAAGACGGCCGTGGCGGCTTTACCCTTCTTCACATTGCCGATGATCGCGCAGCCAATGGTGAGCAGGATGAGGATCCAGATTGTGAACATGTCGATCGAGGTGGCCAAGGCCATCAGAGGCTTGGAAATATCCTGGGGCAGGTAGTAGCCGATGTTGGTTCCCACATAGTTGTTCAGGTTGAAGGAGTCGGGATCCACCCCGGCAAAGATCGTTACAATCCCCAGGATTGCCTTGAGGGCGAGGGGCAGGAATCCATAGATCACCAGAGCAAACATCTGGCTGAATTTCGATGTTCCCCCAAAACCGAAGTTGATGGTGGCCAGCAGAATGGCGGCGATGATGACGGAAAACAGCAGACCCAGGGCCGGCGAGGCCCAGAAGATGATTCCTGTGAACTTCGCCGCGATCTGCTTTTGGCGTGCCTGCTGTTCAGGAGGCAATTGCTCCAGCCTCTGCGCCTGTTTCGGATTTTGCTTCAGGATATTGTCGTAGGCTTTTTCCCAGGTGATGCGCGACTGGATGGAATAGCCCAGGCCCAGGGTGACGATCACGCCGATCAGCCACGGCAACCACCAGCTCGCGCTGCGCCGGAGATCCGTGAAGGTTTTGGATGGCGCCACGAATGTGTCGACCACCCGCTCGACCTGGTTCAGCGGAGCGGCGGATGCTTCGGGTTGAACGGCGGCTTCAGGCATGGGAGTCCTCCAGGACGTGCAGCGTGGGATGGGCGAGATTTTTGGAATTGTACTCCCGCGGCCCGCGTACTGAAGTCAAAATCCGGACTACCGGCTCGCCGCCCGTCGCCGAATTGCCTCAGCTGGCGATGCAACCGGCTGTCACCTGATTGGGTACTTCTCACGCAAGGCATTTGTCGTTTAAGCTTGGAGTTGCTCAATCGATTACCCCCGCGGTACAGAATGCGTTTTCGCCAGTTGTGCATCCTCGTCCTTGGTCTGGCCTGTGCAGGGCCGGTCTTCGCCGCTGTGCACCACGCCCCGTCACACCATCGGCGGGCTCATGTGCACAGAACCAGGCACGCGCGAACCGCCCGCGCGAGGCACGCCGCGGTCCGCAGGACAGCCATCCCTCGTGCTGCCTACGTGCGGAGCGCAGCCTTCACGCGCATCCGGTACGTTCCGCCGCTGCGCGGGTCCATGGCCTCGCTCCTCCGGCAGAATCGCCGCAGCGACGAGGAAGGCCTGGTACGCATCCAGGACGATGCCCAGCTGCGGCAGATGGAGGATGAGCGGGCGATCGTACCGCTGCCTGCCAGCTATGGGCTCCGCGTAAATACCGATCTACCCGCCGATCGCCGCTACTGCCGTCCGTGGACGGCGCGATTTCTCGCCGATCTGGCCCGCAGCCATTACGCCCGCTTTCATCGTCCCTTCCAGGTCAATTCGGCGGTGCGCACGGTGAAGTTCCAGCGCACGCTCGAGGAGATCAACGCCAACGCCGCCCCGGCTCGCGGCGATCTGGCTTCTCCGCATCTGACCGGCGCCGCCGTGGATATCGGCAAGAAGGGCATGAGCTTCTCAGAGATCGCCTGGATGCGGGCGCACCTGCTGCCGCTGCAGACCGCCGGGAAGATCGATGTGGAGGAGGAGTTTTATCAGGCCTGCTTTCACATCACCGTCTATCGCAGCTATGCGCCGCCGGCTTCTCCCCGGATGATCGCCAGGCGCCGCCGGAGCAGCAGCGCGCTGCTGGCGACGACAATTCACTAAAGAGCGCAATCTGTCGCTTTGAGTCAGTCGCCTTTCCGCTACTCTCAACGGATGAGCATCCGCACGCTTTCCTCCCGCGAGATCTACCGCAACCCCTGGCTGCGCCTGCGCGAAGATGCCATTGAGCGCAGCAACGGAGCGCGTGGCGTCTACAGCGTCGTCGACAAAGACCCCTGCGCGGTCATCATCCCCATCGACGGCGACACGATCTACCTCGTCGAGCAGTTCCGCTATACGATCCAGCAGCGCAGCGTGGAACTGCCCCAGGGCGGATGGGAAACCGCCGACGTCGATCCCGAGGAGCTGGCCCGTGGCGAGTTGCGCGAGGAGACCGGCCTCACCGCGAAGAACATGACCTGTCTCGGCGGCCTGTGGATCGCCTACGGCTTCGCCCGCCAGAAGCAGCACGTCTTCCTGGCCACAGGCCTCACGCCCAGCGGCGCCGATCCCGACCCGGAAGAGCACGACCTGGTCCTGCGCTCCGCCTCTATTGCCGATTTCGAACAGATGCTCCTCGACGGCGTCATCCAGGACGCCTGCACCCTCGCTGCCTGGGGACTCTATCGGCTCTGGAAAGGGCGCCGGCCGCTCTGACTCGAACCCGCAGACAAAAGCGGTCAGCCGAGGGGCTGACCGCTTTTTGCAGCGCACTGTCTCGCGGTTGAGTCTTTGCTGCTGGCTGCCTCCATCGGGCTGCGGAAAACGGGAGAAGAGGGGACGAAACTCGCTCCAGGAAGTTCCCTCGGGGGCTAAAGCCCATTGGATCTGCGCTGTTTGCGGCACGACTGAAGTCGTGCCCTGATACAAAACCGGTCGTGACCGAGCCTTTCTCCAAGTTGTGAAGTCGTGCCCTTTCAAGCCCGCTGGTCCCGTCGAGTTTTTCCGCAAGCTGCTAGAAATTGAACCCTGCCTGCAGGAAGAGCGTTCGGTTTCCTGACGTAGGCCCGTGGAAGAATCCGCCCGCGATGGTCTGCGACGTTCCGAAATTCGGATTCAGGATCAGATTGCCCGTGGTGCTGTCCGGGGACGGGCTCATCGCTCCGCTCGGCGTTCCGAGATTGACGTGATTCAGAAGGTTCGTGCCCCATGCGGAGAACGTCAGGCTGTACTTGCGCGCAACCTCCTGATCCATCCGTCCCGGGCCTCCGCGATTGCCGCTAAGACCGCCTCCACCCAGCCCGTGCGGTCCGCCATGGAACCCGCCGCCACCGGCGCCATGCTCGCCTTCCGTCAGTTTTGGCCCCACCCCGATCACCTTGCTGAGGCGCATATTCAGGCTGACATTCGACGGCCCCGTGCCGAGTCCGTAAGGGATCATCTTCTCCCCTACCGCATCGGGAAGCAGAGTCGCTCCCGTCCCGGACTGCGCCCCGTATCCATACGGCAGCGCGTTCAAGCAGCCATAGGACGTCGAGAATGCACCCGGCTCGCTGCAGCTGCTGGCAAAGGTTGGCCGCGCGTTGAACTGGTTATTACCGGTCAGCTCGCTGCCCGTCGTGATGTCGTACGGGGTTCCGGAATTGAACATGATCATCGGCGAAGCGGAAACCTTCCACGGAAGCATGAAATTCCCGAACACGATCACCCGATTCGCGATGTCAAAGCTCGTGCGTCCGTAATCCAGACCCGGATCGCTGGAGACGGTTGGCACGGACGAAATCCCACTGGTGTCGCCTTTCGCGTTGCTGTATGTGTAGTTGGTAAAGAAGCTGAATTTCCGATAATTCGCGCGGACCGTCACCATCACCTGGTGCTCCTTGTAAAAGCCGCCCGACTGGTACTGAAGGTTGTTTGTCGGCGGCGCATTCACAACGGTCGTGGGATATACGCCGGCCTGTGCGTCCGCCAGTGGAAATTCTGCCGCGGCGCTCAGATTGTCCGTAAAGAACTCATGAACGCCCTGTGAGAACACATAGGTCACGTTGCCGGTCATCCTCTTCGTCAGCTGCCGGTCTACACCCGCCGCGGCTTCCATATCGTTGGCGGCTTTGAAATTCGGCGCGATTGTGTACTTCGTCGGCGCATTGATCCCCGACCCGGTGGTCCCGGCGCTCGGCGCGAGGGGGACCGTCTGATTCGGATTGAAGACGATGTTGGAACTCTGGATGAACTGCTGCTGGTTGATGCCGTTCTCGTGAATCGCCTGGATAATGTACGGCTCGCTGGCCCCGAATCCGTTGGGCACGGTGAACCGATCGTAAAACCAGCCATAGCCTGCTCGCACCACGGTTTTCGCCGGCTTCTTGGAGTTACCGTGCCCCAGGGCGTAGGCCAGCGCCACGCGCGGCGCCCAGTCACTCTTATCGCTGATGCGGTTCTGCGTCTCCCAGCGCAGGCCGTAGCTGAAGGTGAGTCGCGGATTCACCTTCCAGTCGTCCTGGTAGAACAGCGCCGCGTCGAACAGCGTGGCGCGCGCCGTGGGATTGACGACTGCCGTGTAGCTGTAGCGAACCGGCTGGCAGGTCGCCGCCGGCGGATTATCCAGGCACCCCACAAAATTGGCCAGGTCGGAGAAGCTGTAGGAGCCATTGCTGCCGGCCGTCGTATAGTTCGTATCCTGGTAGGCGCGCAGGCGCGCTCCAAAATTCAGCGAGTGCGGGCCGAAAGCGCCCGAGATGTAATCCTGCAGCTCGTAATCGTTCTCGTGATCGGCGTCGGTTTGCCCGTTGTTTCCACCCGCGGTAAACGCCTGCTGCATGGAATAGGACGGCGCGGAACTCACCGCCGCGCTGTAATCGCGCACCCGGCGGTACTGAAACCGAATGTCATCCACCAGATTCTTACTCAGCACCAGGCTGTCGGAGGCCTGCAGCGCGTTCTCCTGATCGTCCTCATTGGTGGCCTGCGAGGGCAGAACGTAGGCGCTGTCGCCCAGTGAGTTTGTGCTGGCCGAGCGGTTGTACTCCCAGCGCACCGTCAGCGTGTTCGCCTTGCCCAGCTGGATATCCAGACGCGGGCTCAGCGAGAGCCGAGAGCCGGGATAGCCATACGCTTCGTTCAGATACGGCGGATTCGCGACCCCGGCGCTGACCACCGTCGGGTCGAAGGCTTTCAGCACGTTCACGTTTTGCTCATTACGCGCAAAGATGCTGAAGAAATACGACGAAATCTTGCTGATCGGGCCGCCCACGTTGCCATGCAGAAAATAGGAATAGTAGTTGGGCTCCGCCGCGCCCTGCAGCAGCGGATTCTCCGAGTTGAAGACCGAATCGTTCCCGGCAATCATCGCCTGTCCGTGAATCTTGTCCGTGCCCGGCTTGGTGAAGATCTCAATTCGGCCGTAACCCAAGCGGTCGTACTCCGCGGAAAACGGATTCTGGTTCACGCGAATCTCTCGGATCGACGATTTCGGCGGCAGCTGCCCACCCGTGAATCCGTCGATATAAATCTCGCCGCCATTCGGTCCTGCCGACGGTCCGGCCAGCGCCTGCAGCTCGTTCTGCAGCTCGTCCGGATCGTCCGACAACGAGTTCAGATCGTTGCCTTTGATGATCACCGCATTCGCGTTCTCATCCGGACTAGTGCCGATGGTGGTGTTCTCCGCCTGCACCTGCACTTCCTGCTTTTCCACCGCGATGGTCAGCGCCGGGTTCAGGTTCTTCATCTGCCCCGCAGCCACCGTAATGCCCGGCACGCTGTAGGCGGCAAACCCCTGCGCCGTGACCGTTACGCTGTATCTTCCTGCCGACAGGCCGTGGATCGTGTACACGCCGCCATTGTCTGAGGTGGCCTTCCCCACGATTTTTCCGGCGGTATCGCGCACCACCACCGTCGCGCTGGGAATCACCGCCCCGGTTGGATCCGTCACCTGGCCGCGAAGGCCTCCCGCGGTTGCCTGCGCGTTCGGCGCCGCATGCTGGTCGGTTTGCGCCATCAGGGTCGGGCCGCCCATCCATGCCAGACTGCCCACCAATGCCAATGCCAAACCGGCGGTGCGCACAAGTTGCCCGGCCCCAGTTCCACACTTCGAGTGATTGAGAATTCTAAGTGTCACAGTCCCATTTCCATTCGTTAGGATTTCGTTCTTCGTGACCCATGCCGCTCATCAGTGTCCCTGCGGCATTTGTTGTTGGGCTGGCAGACGGGAGAACCCCGCCAACGCCTCCAAACCTGCGTCCTTCTCCTAAGGATTCCCCTCACCGCCGCTCTGGTCACCCCCGGCGGACCCGCCGCCAAGGTTCCAGGCTGACGAAAACATGTTCTTACTGCCGCTTGCGGAAGCCTGCAACATCGGCTCCACTCCGGCGACCAGGTGAATCGCGGTGGCGGTTTCCGGGTTTCCCGAAGTCGCCACAATGATCACCGCATCGCCTTTATGCAAATCGCCGACGTGAATCTCCGGCGAGCGCTGCAGAAGGCGCGCCAGTTCGCCGCCGTTCCCATTCGCTGCCGCACCATGCATGCCGGGTTGTCCCTGACCCGCGCCTGCACCGCCCGCGCCTGCACCGTGATGCTCACTCCCGCCATTGCTGCCCGCCTGCCCGGCACCCCCGCGCAGACGCATCGCGATCATCTGCGCCATCTGCGGATCCAGCTTGCGCATATCGGAGTCCGGCGTCGTGCGGATGGTCACCGTCTTCTTCGTCATCAGATCTTTGACCTTAAAGGTCCCCGCGCTCGCATCCGTTGACTCCACCATACCGGCGATATTGCGGAACGAACCTGAGACGATCTCTTCGGCAGTCACTTCACTGCCATCGGCGCTCTTATCGCCGCGCGCGGTCACCTGATCGCCGGGCTGAATGGCAGCCAGCGTCGAGGGTTGCGCCTCGCTGAACTTCACGGAGTCCGGCGCATACCGCCGCACAACCGTGCTCGGCGTCGTATGGATGGTGATGGTCCGCGCGCCGGAGGCAATGGTCACGGTTCCGGCCGCGGCATCCACGCTTTTTGCGATGCCGCCCACGCCGCGCTTCTGCCACTCCGCCTGTTCCTGCTGCTGCCTGGCTTCCAGATCGCTCTTCTTGTTGACCACCACGATCGACGCGGTTGGCGGCTCGCCCGTGACCAGCATCAGCACCCGGTCACCCGCGGCAATGTCGTCCACCGTGATCTTTGTCGCGCCTGCCAGGGTTTTCTGGCCCGGAGCCGTACGCAGAATCCGCGCTGTGTCCGGCACCGTGACCTTCTCACTCGCGCCGGTATCGGTTTTCACCACGACTGTGTTCCCGCTCGCGGACTCCACGGTGCCCAGCACGCGGCTGGCTCCGTTCGCCTGCTGCGCCGCTGCAGCCGCACCGCCTGCCAGCATCAGCGCCAGCGCCAGCGCCGCCACCCACGCCCACCGTATTTGTTCCGCTCGCTTCATTTTTCCTTAGATGGCAAATCCCGTAAGGAGCACTGCCAAATCTGACGAGCAGAGCCGCCTAAAGTTTCAGGAAATAAGAACTTCCCCGCCCTGCTGGGTCTTTGCCGCCCGGGTCGTCATCCCCCCTGACTCAATCGCTCCCCCACAATCGCGTGCCGTCCGCCGTCTACGCCATCAAAATAAAGCGGCTCTCCGGTCAAACCGGAGAGCCGTCATGAAAATGGAATCCGGAACTTACGCCATCCGATGAGTCTGCTTGTGTCCGACGAGTCCGTAAAACGCTATGAAGATATAACAGCACATGGGCAGCAGGAACGCGTGCTGGATGCCGAAATGATCGGCCAGTACGCCAATCAGCAGCGGAATAATCGCACCGCCGACCACCGCCGTCATGATCAGACCCGAACCTTTGCTGGTCATCGGTCCCAGGCCGGCGATGCCCAGCGCGAAGATATTCGGGAACATGATGGAGTTGAAGAAGCCGCACAGCACCAGGCTCCAGATGGCGACCTGCCCGCTCGACAGCATGGAGAGCAGCAGCATCAGCGTCGCCAGGATGCCGAACGTTCCCAGCAATCCGCCCGCCTTTACCCGGGTCAGCATCCACGACCCCAGCAGACGTCCGACCAGGGCGCCAAACCAGTAGAGCGACAGCAGCGCCGACGCGATCCCCACGCGATCTGACAGTCCAAAGACACGGGTAGTCCATCCGCCAAAAGCACCCCAGCCGGTGAAGAAGTGCGCCGTCCCGGCCACGCTCACGCCCTGCTGCAGGAAATAGTTCACCGCGATCGAGGCCAGCCCCACTTCCACGCCGACATAGAGGAAAATCCCCAGCGCCCCCAGCACCGTGTGCCGATACTTCCAGATGCTCTGGTCCAGCACCTGACCACCCTTTTCAGCGGGGCGAAAATCGCGCGTCATTCCAATCGCGGGCAGATGGATAAAGGCCATGGCGATGCCCAGGATCAGCAGCCCCGCGGCAATCGCGATGTACGGCCCTCGCACCGTGCCTGCCACCAGCGCCGGCGACGCGTTCGCGCCGAGATCGGTGAGGATGAACTGCCCCGCGATGATCGGCGCGATCATGCCACCTGTCGAGTTAAATGCCTGCGCCAGCGTCAGCCGGAATGGCGCGCTGTGCTCCGGACCAAGAATCGACACGTACGGATTCGCTGCCGTCTGCAGCGCGGTCACTCCGGCGCCCACGACAAAAATCGCGGTCAGAAACAGTGGAAAATTCACCAGCCTCGCAGCGGGAATAAACAGCAGAGCCCCAACCATCATCACGAACAGCGAAACCACAATCGTTTTCTTGTAGCCGATGTTCTCAATCAGCTTCGCGGACGGGCTCGAGAACACGAAATACGCCAGGAAAAAGGCCGACTCGACCAGCATCGCCCAGCCATACCCGAGCGTGAACACCTTCTTCAGGTGCGGCACCAGCGCCATGTTCAGGTTGGTGATGAACCCAAAGAGAAAGAACAGGGCCGTAATAATGATGAACGGACCCACGTAGCTTTGCCGCTCCACCTTTGGGGGCGCAACTGGTCTTGTACTCATGTTCTCGTTTCTCCGCTTCCCTGAAAGAAAAGCCAAATGCCGGTGCGGCCTGTTCGTCGTCCCTGCCGCCGGTCATGTCAGGTTTCCCGCCTCGTCTATCCCGTGCGGGCGCGAGAAGCCTGCCAACATCACTATATGGATACGCGGTCCGCTTGCCTACGTAGAAATCATCGCGCCCTGCCCTGTACGGCCTCCCGCTGGACCCTGTACCCTGCTGGGTGATGTCCACGCCGCTTCTTCTCTCCGGTGAGCCTCTCACCCTCGACGCCATCGCGCAGGTCGCGATCGAATCCCGCACCGTAGCCCTCAATCCCACGGCGCTGCCCCGCATCCAGGCCTCGCGCGCCGTCGTTGATTCCCTGCTCGCCCGCGGCGAAACCGCTTATGGCGTCAATACCGGCTTCGGTAAACTTTCTGACGTCCGCATTGCTTCCGCCGAGCTCCAGAACCTCCAGCGGAACCTCGTCCGCAGCCATGCCTGCGGCCTCGGCGACCCTCTCCCCGAAACCGCCGTTCGCGCCATGCTCCTGCTCCGCGCCAACGTCCTGGCCAAAGGCTTCAGCGGCGTGCGCTCCGCGGTCGTCGAGACGCTCCTCTTCTTCCTCAACCACGGAATCCATCCCGTTGTTCCCTCCCGCGGCTCCGTCGGGGCCAGCGGCGATCTGGCTCCTCTCGCCCACCTCGCCCTTGCCCTCATCGGCGAAGGCATGGTCCTGCAGGACGGCCGGTTGGTCCCCGCCACCATGGCCCTGCTCAAAACAGGACGCGCACCCCTCACCCTCGAAGCCAAAGAAGGCCTCGCGCTCCTCAACGGCACCCAAGCCATCACCGCCGTCGGCGCTCTCGCCCTCGTCCGCGCTCTTCGCGTCGCCGAGCTGGCCGAACTAGCCGGCGCCATGACCCTCGAAGCTCTCCGTGGCACGCCCACTCCGTTCGACGAGCGCATCCAGGCCGTCCGCCCCCATCCTGGCCAGATGGCCGCTGCCGCGCACCTCCGCGATCTGCTCGCCGACAGCGAGATTCGCGAATCCCACCGCCACAACGATCCGCGTGTGCAGGACGCCTACTGCCTCCGCTGCATGCCGCAGGTGCACGGCGCCGTTCGCGACGCCCTCACGCACACGCGGATCACACTCGAGATCGAAACCGGCGCCGCCACCGACAATCCCCTCGTCTTCGCCCAAGGCGACATTCTCTCCGGCGGCAATTTTCATGGCGCGCCGCTCGCACTCACCCTCGACGCGGCAGCCATCGCTCTCACCACGCTCATGGCCATCGCCGAACGTCGCATCGACCGCCTCGTCAACCCCGACATCAACGAAGGCCTGCCGCCGTTCCTGTCCAAAACTCCCGGAGTCTCCTCCGGCCTCATGATTGCTCACGTCGCGGCCGCCGCTCTTCTGAATGAAGCGAAGGTCCTCGCCCACCCCGCCAGCACCGACTCCGTGCCCACCTCCGGCGGCAAGGAAGACCACGTCTCCATGGGTATGACCGCGGCTCTCAAGTTCGATCAGGTCGTGGAGAATGCCGAGCGCGTCCTCGCCATCGAGTTGATCTGCGCCGCCCAGGGCCTCGAATACCGTGCGCCGCTCCAGCCCGCGCGTTGCGTCGGCGAAGCCCTCGCTCAGATCCGCCTGGTTGTCCGCCGCCTCGACGAGGACCGCACCCTCGCCCCCGACATCGAAGCCCTCGCGACCGCGCTGCGCGTCGGTCGATTCGATCCGTGGAGGAAGTGAGGGGAGCCGGTAGCGGATGGCAGGTTACAGGTTGCAGGTTGCAGGTTGCAGGTTACGGGTTACGGGTTACAGCGAGCGGCGAGTCTCTGGCTTCTGCTCAAGGCTTCTTGCCGTCTTTCTCTAACCGACTCCTCGTTGACGGGTATTTCGTCAGCCGCTTTCAGCTCCCGGCTCCCAGCTCCCAGATCCTGGCTCCTGGCTCCCGGCTCCTGGCTCCTGGCTCCTGGCTCCTGCCTCCTGGCTAGTATTCAATCCCCTTTTGCGCCAGCACGCCCTTCTCATATGCATGCTTCACCTGCCGCATTTCCGTCACCGTATCGGCGATCTCCACCAGCGACGCATGCGCGTTCCGCCCGGTCAGGATCACGTGCACCATCTCCGGCTTCTCCTTCAGAGTCGCTGCGACCTGCGCCGGATCGAGCATGCCGTAGCCGATCGCGTAGTTGATTTCGTCCAGCACGACCAGATCCCAATCGCCCGACAGGATCGCCGCCCGCGCCTCGGCCCATGCCTCTTCCACCAGCCGAGTGTCCTCCGGATCGGTCTCCGCCCCACCGATCTTGACGAACCCGCGCCCCATCTGGCGCATGACGAAGTTCTCGCCGAAGGCTTTCACCGCATCCAGCTCGCCGTAATGCCATGACCCCTTCAGGAACTGCAGCATCAGCACGCGCATCCCGTTGCCCACCGCGCGCAGCGCCGTTCCCATCGCCGCCGTCGTCTTGCCCTTGCCCGGCCCGGTGTTGATCAGGATCAGTCCCTTCCGTGTCTCCGCCACTCCGCCTCCCTGTTTCTCGCTTTTCTCTATTGCTTTTGCCTATTGCCTGCTGCCTGCCCTGTGGTACGGATGCCCCGCCAGAATCGTCAGCGCCCGATACACCTGCTCGCAGAGCACCACCCGCGCCAGCTCATGCGCCATGGTCATCGCCCCCAACGACAAACTCATCACTTCTCCCGCTGAACGCTTTTCTGTCCCCTGCACCCTGTTCCCTGTACCCTGTTTCTTCCATCCATCCGCCGGTCCCACCGCAAAGATCACCAGCTGCCGGCCGGTATCGCGCTCGCGCCCGAGCCACTGTGCAAACGCCTCCGACCCCATTTGCTCCCCGCGCTCATCCAGCAACACCACCCGCGGCGCCGTCCGCGCGCGCTCTTTTTCTACGGCCGCCCACAGCGCCTGCTCCGACTTGAACATGGGAGCCTCCACGGTCGAGCCATACGGCGCCATCCGCTCCAGGTACACCCGCGCCAACTCGTCGAATCCCGCCCGCGGCTTCGCCCCCACCGCCGCAATCCAGATTCTCATCCCCTCAGTCTATGCACATCGCGCCCGCGGCACTGGGGACCGGGTACTGGCGGCCGGGGACCAAGCCGCTGCGCCCTGATATATTGAGGAAGGCCGCTTTCCTGCGGACTCCTTTTGAGCTCTGAGCCCTGCGCTCTGAGCTCTGTTCCACGGCGCCATGGTGTAACTGGTTAACACGCCGCCCTCTCAAGGCGGAGAGTTCGGGTTCGATCCCCGATGGCGCTACCACTCTTTCAACAACTTAGCGTGGTTCCAGCGATTGGCTGCTGATGCATCGGGCAATTTCCGGGCAATTGCGATATTGGCTGATGCTATTTTGAAGCATTTCAGCGCGTTCGCAGCGACACTGACGGGAGAGCCGACCATGACACCCCCCACCCCCCCTTTTCAGGCTAAAAGGATGGGCGCGGGGGCTCCATCGTCTCTCCGGTTCATATAGGCAAAGTCGGTCATGCCCCTATAACGGAGCGAAGGATCGCGTTTCAGGAGCATAATGTTTGTGCATTAGCAGCAGTCTCTATGAACGAAGCAGGGGTCTTCAACGCCACCCTCATCGGGACCGTTAATCGAGGCAATGCCCGATTGGCGATCTTCAGCGTTCCGAAGTAGGCGCAGCGCAAGCAATGAGAAAGACACTCGTCATATCAGTGTTGTTGATGTTAGTGGTCCGCGTGTATTCAGCGTCGGCTCAGTGCGCCAAGCCACAAACAGTTTTCATAATCAAGTCAGCAAGCGTAGTCCATGACAACGGCAATAGAAAATGCCTTATAGCTATAGCTGACAAAGCCACGCATGTTCTCTACTATGCTGCCAGCGATGGATCAGAGTGTGAAGGACTGCACTCCGGAATAGTTGTCCGGGGGATAATCCAGCGGGATAAAGATTTCCCGGATATTACGAATATCTATCTAGAGAAGCATTACAGAAACAACGAAGGCTGTAAAGTGTTCAGCAGCTTTACAGTGTACGATCAGCCGTAGCAGGGGGCTGTCGAATCTCCGGTTCGCATAAGGAAGTTCAGTCATGCCTGAATAACGAAGCGACAAATTCAATCGACACGGAGGATAATTGTCGATGCCTAACAACGCTACGGTATGAATGCGAACGTGCATGACGTTTGGGGGAACAACGCCCGCCGTGTCATGGTCCAGCGTGCGGGAGAATCTTTGTTGTATCGAAGTTCTTGAACAAGGGTGAGCGAACGTGCCCAGCGTGCGCGAAGTCGCGAGCATAGTTCGATGGTGAGAGCGTGCAGTTGATGCAGTTGATCTCGAATGACAATGGGAAGGAATGAGGGATGGCGAAGCCTAAGAACATCACTTTACATCGGACCAAGACGAAGGTTCGCAGGGTGCAGTTGCGCAATCGACGCATCGCGATCACTCTCTATCTTGACAGAGCTGACGCAACGAGGCTTGCCAAAGAAATCGACAAGAGATGGGGCGCAAAATAGAGGGTTTTCGACTAAGGTAAATCCACCATCGTTCGCCCGCGTCTTTCCGCAAAAACACCCTTGACGCGCACCGCGTCATGCCCCATTGTCTTTGAAGCGCAGTCGCGCTCCTGCACCACAGCACCACCCTCGCAGTCGCGAGCGGAGCCTGCCAGTCGGCAAGCCTCTGAGATTTGAGATGTGAAAATCCCGTCCCATCCGAGGCACAGTCATGGCCGTTGTACAGATTTCCGACGTAATCGTTCCCGAATTCTACGCCCCTTACGGTGGCTTCGACTCCATGAGCAGCACAGCTCTCTTTCAGAGCGGCATCCTCCAGCGAAATCCCATTCTCGATACAATTGTCGCCGGTCCCGGTCAGATCGCAAATGTGCCGATGTGGGGTGATCTCGCTGCGGCAATCGACAGCGGAGGCTCAGAGCCGAATATCGGTACCGACAATCCCAGCGACGTTGCTACGACGAAGAAAATCTCGGCCGTCAACATGCTGTGTCGGAACTCGTTTTTAAACGATAGCTGGTCGGCTGCTGACCTTGCTACGGAGCTTGCTGGTTCCGATCCAATGCAGCGCGTTGCCGAGAGACTTCAGGCTTACTGGGTCCGCCAGTACGAGTACCGTTTGTCCAAGAGCCTTTACGGAATTCTGCTGTCGAATGTGGCGAATGATTCGGGTGATATGACGATGGATGTTTCTAGCGCGACTACCGAGGCTCCAGTCGTTATCAATGGTGAATCCTACACCTCTCCGAATCTCTCTCGTGACGTGGTGATCGACACAGTGGCTTCGGCGGGCGATAGGCTTCTGGACTTCAAATGCATCGCGATGCACTCAAGCGTTTATCGCAATCTTGCGAAGCTGGATGCCATCACCTTCATTCGCACGAGCGATCAGGGTTTTGATATCCCCACCGCGTTCGGAATGGCTGTTGCGGTGGACGACAATTTGGCTCTCTCTGGTGGCGCGTACCTGAGCGTCGTCTTCCGGGCCGGAGCCGTGGGATTTGCTGAAGGCCCTGGGCGCATTCCGATTGAGTTCTTCCGCTGGCCACAGCAGGGCAACGGGGCCGGTGTTGAGGAATTGCACAGCCGTCGCAATTCCATCATTGCGGTCAACGGATTCAGCTTCACGTCATCCAGCGTCGCGTCCGATTCTCCTGATGGGGCGGAGCTTGCGACGGCAGCAAACTGGAGCCGAGTCGTACCCCGGAAAAACGTCCCGTTGGCGTTCATCATAACCATGGGATAAGAAGCTTCGCTACGGTCAATAGCGAATGGACGGCACGTCGAATCTGGCGTGCCGTTCGCCTCCCCATAAGGATCAAGGCAAATGGCAGCACATCGCAAACATCCCCCTAATGGCGCAGCCGAGACAATCGAAGGACTCGCGGGCAAGGGTCATTCCACGATTGGAGTAGCGAAGCATTTCAACGTAGCGTGTTCAACGGTGAAGCGTTGGTTTACGGAAGATCAAGATTTACAGGATGCATACGACAAAGGCCGCGACAGCTACAGACAAGCGCTTGAAGAACAAATCGTGGCGATGGGACTTGCGGGCAAGAATTGCGGTGGACTCATCTTCCTGATGAAAGCGAAGTTCGGTCTGTTCGATGTACCGCAGTCTGGCACGAAGGTTGACGTAGCGGTTAACGTGCCGCAGCCTGTGCTTCTGGTACGCGATTTTGGCGATGACAAGGAATGGGCAGCCAAGGTAGCAGAGCAACAGCGGAAGCTCTGCGCCGGGGAGAATATGCCCGCGATCCCAGCGCGCCTGCCAGTACCACAGAATGCGTTGCAGGAGCCCGCAGGGCCGGTCAGCTACACTGCGCGCTCCTCGGCCCTTGTGCCCGTCCTAGCGCCCTCCTACGCTCGCCCGTGGAACCCTGAGAGCTAACGCAGTCCGAACTGATTACGCGGGGCCGGTTCGCTCGCCGGTTTGCGCTCTGGCGTGATTACAGGTGGCGCTGCTCCCCCTGAAGCTCTGGACACAGTAATGGCACTGAACACTTTTGACTGAAGGTGATCCTTGCCGGTCAGCAGATCGATCAATGCTCGCCGTTCAAATGGGACGGGTTTGCCGTTGACGGTCACTGGCTTCCCATCAGCGATATTGAGCAGCGATAGCTCGCCGTTGACCATTTCCAGCCGATACGACTTGTTTAGTTGCTCAATCCACAGCTCAGGTACGTTGCTGATCGATTCGGCCATCGCTTTGAGCGGGGTTCCAATGGTGAGTTCATGCAATTCGCCCCTTACGGTCGTTAATTGCGTCTGACTCTCGGCATTGGACGCTTCCAATTCCGCAATGCGGGCCTTGTGCGCTGTTTTCTTCGCAAGCAATTCGTTGTTAGTTTTGCGCAAAGTTTCGAGTTCCGCGCGTAGTGCTGCTATCTCTTGCTCCGTCATCACTCGCCGTCCTTCAAGTGCGACGTATTAATCGATGGGTCATTCCAGAATTCGCGAAACGCTGCAACGGTGGGCTTGCGTTTTGTGTGCTCCATATGCAGATTGAATAACTTCCACAATCGCTGTTCGGGGATGGTGAGCAATCCGGGGCGTGCCGAGGCCAGTTTATAGAACCTATCGGCCTCATCCACATCCCAGAAAGTTTCGCCCCGCATGGCTTTTGGAGCCATAGGACTCGTCACCTTCGGTTCCTCCATCAATGCTCCGTCAGTAAGCACCGTGCGAATCGCCCATTCGATGAAACCTGACAGGGTGCGCCCCTGCTCTCGCGATGCGAGCGTGGCTAGATACTTCATCTTAGGATCGATTCGCATATTCAATGTGTTGGACCGCTCCCGCTCTACTTTTTCCACCTTCATTTAGCTGTCTCCTCGAAAACCAATGTACAGATGCCCACTGCTGCTGTAAAGTTATTTCTGTACACTAAGCGTAAATTGCGGTAAGTTCGAGTTCGGGGAGATAACTCATGGCCGATCAACTTCTCTTAACTATTTCTGACGCACTTAGCCGCGTAGCTATAGGTCGCAGTTACCTGTATGGTCGTCTGGCCGATGGATCAATCCGAAGCGTCAAAGCAGGTAGGAGACGTTTGGTTGATGCGGCAAGCTTGCAGGAATGGGCCGCATCATTGCCCGAAGCTCAACTCAAGCAGTCGAAGGTAGGGACGAAATGAACCCCGATCTCATCAAACGCGACATTGACGGCAATGAGTATTCAAACTGCGCGCCAACGGTAGGATCATTGATGATTGCCCACTTTTCTACCCCGGAACGACATCGCACAGATATCTATGGCGCGGATTGTCTGTTTTTTACCATCGAACCATTGCGCCGCACTTACCTGCGTCCTGCCTTTCCAAACGAATACGACATTGAGGAACGCGAAACAGAGAACGTCGATAGACCTACGCTTTGGGTTCTCGTATCTAAGGTCGCACAGGGCACGCACTTTATACTTCCGGTCTGGCGCGGGAGCGCAATGTGGGCGGGAATCGACTGCGATAGCGATGAGAAGGTTGCGGCGCTGGTGCTGCAAATGTGCCTTCGTGGTGGCGTTCATCTTTCGGAATGGATGAGCTACATCTACGATCAACGCGCGCGCAAAGCTCCCGTCAAGGCAAACAACCCCTGTAAGCACACGGTCAATTGATGCAATCGACGGATTCCCCCAATAAAATCGCAGCGATGGCTCTGGTAGGCAATGGGCTACGCATTTTTCCATGCAAGCCAGATAAGACGCCAATGGTCGCAGCGTGGGAGCAGTCAGCAAGTGGCAGCCCATTCGCTATCAGCCTGAAATGGGATGCATCGCCCGACGCATTGCCTGCAATCCCTGTCGGAGCGCATGGCATAGTCGTCATTGATTGCGACCGCAAGCAAGCCGGTATTAATGGCGTTGCGAACTTTGAAGCATTATGCGCTGAACGTCGCATCGATCTATCGAATGCCTTTGTCGTATCCACACCATCCGGGGGATTTCACTTCTATTGGCGTACTGATACCGCATACGGGAATTCTCCCGGCTCCCTGCCGGATGGAATCGACGTGCGCGGTATCGGCGGCTACGTCATTGGGCCCGGTGCGACTCTGCCGGACGGTCGCAGCTATCGGCACGTGGCGGGCTCATGGGACGCCATACCTACCCTTCCTGAGCCTCTGGCTGCCTTCCTGAAGGCGAAGCGCCTTGCGACCGCTCCTGAGCCATCTGGAGGCGTTTGCAGGGCCTTCAGTTTTGAAACCCCTGAAGCGCGCGGAGCCTACGAGAGCGAATGCACGGCAGTCGCAGCGGCGAAGCCGGGAAGACGCAACGAAACCCTAAACAAAGCGTCGAAGTGCCTTGGAGAGTTTGTGGGCGCGGGCCATTTGGAGCGCAGCAAAGTGGAGCAAGGATTATTGGAAGCTACCGCGCAAAATGGCACGTTCGATTACAGCGACGGCGAAGCGACAACGCGCGCAACCATCAAATCAGGCATTGATTCAGGAATTCGAGAACCGCGGCCTGTATGGCTGATGGCTGAACCGTGGATTCGCGAGACGGTCGCAAACCTGCTCGCCGCGCACAAGGCGAAGCAAGCCGCCCCAGCGACCATGCCGAGTCAGGGTGATCCGGTAATGCTCGTTCCCTTCTCACAAATCAAGCCTCGCTCCATTGAATGGCTCTGGAAGGGTTACCTACCCATTGGAAAGCTTACGTTACTGGCCGGAAGCGGGGGCGTCGGCAAGAGCACAGTGACCTGCAATTGGGCCAGCGCAATCACCACTGCCGGACTCTGGCCTGATGGCACCAAGGTTTCCCACCCTCGAAACGTGCTCATTTGGTCATCCGAAGACGATCCCTTCGATACCATCTCCCCACGTCTTATCGCAGCTAGCGCCGATGTCAACCGCTGCTTCTTCATCCGTGGTGCAGAGAATGGCCGCTCCTTTGACCCTGCCAAAGATATGCAAGAGCTTCGCAAGATCGTTGCGAGCACGGGCGAAATTGGGTTGCTCGTCATTGACCCGCTGATGAACGCAATCATCGGTGACTCATTCAAGCCCAACATCGTCCGACGCAGTTTACAGCCCTTTGTCGATTTCGCATCCGAGTTCCGCTGCTGTGTCATTGGCATATCGCACTTTGCGAAAGGCACTGAAGGACGCAATCCAGCCGAGCGGATTCTATCGTCGAGCGCATTCAAGGATTTTTCGCGTACCGCGTTGGTCGCCGTCCAAGACGAAGAAACGGGGGATTGCGCCTTCGCACGCGCAAAGACGAATATCGCGGTCAATATGGGCGGATTCAGCTATCGAATCGAGGAAATAACAATCTCCGATGGATGCGAGGTTGTGGAAACAACTCGCATTGTCTGGAAGGATCGCCTTGAAGGTTCGGCGCGCTCCATCTTGTCGAAGTTTGAAGGTGAATCGAGAGAGGATGGGGAAAAGCTGAATCTTGCAAAGCAATTCCTGATTCACTCGCTGAGTAGTGGCCCGGTCGCATCGAAAGAGCTATTGGAGAACGCTCGCGAAGGGCACGGAATCTCAAACGAAACCCTTCGGCGAGCGCAGAAAGAACTATCAATCACAGCGACGAAGATTGGGTATGGTGGGATGTGGATGTGGGCGTTACCGCTTGCCAGTCGTCAGCAATGATTTCGTGCCATGCAAGCTGATATGGGTAAGGCGCGCCGTTAGCTTGCTGCATCAGCTCGCCGTCTTGTACAAACGCTGTCGTGTCCGTGTCCCAAACGTCGCGTCTGGCTTTCCCGCTCGCATCCAACGTCGGCAGTACCTCATCAAGTCGTGCCATTTTGTCCTCTTTCGTATCGGGATATTTGTGCTGCTCTGAGTTATGCAACACGGCGAAGATAGCACGGGCCGCAAGTCGCCAGTCAAGCGTTTTATTCCCCTCACTTGCAAATTCCTTCTATGGTCTACATATCGTATTAACTGTCGCGTTGATGCGCTATTGGGGTATGCCCCCATTCTATCGGCAATGGCCTGCACAGATGCTCAACGCGTCGAAGATGGTCATTCCTCTCTCTCCTGTTTTGATGACCATCTTCGGAGTTATGACCATCTTTGGAGTTATCAAAGATGGTCATGTTAAGTTCTTTAGAATGCAAAGATGGTTATACAAGTTGAAGAGAGCATCTTTGAGAGATAAGCTCCGAAGATGGTCAAGGGTCCTTCGCCTTCGACACAACGCTACGACACAAAAAGAGCCCGCTTCAATGGGAAGCAGGCTCAATGAATGCGATGTTTGAATGTGTTAGCTTGCTGCGGCGACTAACTGCGGTCCTGTCTGCGGTTTGAATCCGAACGATGGCAGGTTTGCTCGCAGCGTGTCGGCAACGTAGGACGGCGATAAGTGACCATAATGCTTCTCAGTCATGCGCGTATCAGCGTGTCCGAGCAGCGCGGCGATTACAGGCATCGGCGTTCCATTCATCGCAAGCTGGGAAGCGTAGGTATGCCGGAGGATGTGAAAACCAATTGCGGGCTCAATCGTCGCTGTCTCGCACGCCTGAAGCATCCAATAACGCTGCTGTGAATGCTCCCACGGCTCAAGCTCTGGTTTGCCATCTGTGGATGGTTCGGCTTTTCTGTGCGACTGCGGCGCATGAGTAAACATCGGCGCATCGGCCTTGCGCTCGCTTGCGATGCTGGCAAAGAACGCTGCGCCTTCCTCCGTCAGTGGGATATAGCGTCCTTTACCGCTCTTGCTGCGCTCAACGTGGATCGTATTGGCATCGGGATTGAATGCGTCAACGCGCATCGCCGTAAGCTCACCATAGCGGCATCCCGTATACAGCGCACCCCGCACCATCGCTCGGAACTCGGATGGGCAGGCATCGATTAGCGCCTTGCACTCGTTAACGGTCAGGTACCGGACCTTTGGCACGTCCACTTCGCGGAATGGGCTGATCTTCTCCCATGCTGCTTTGGTCGCTACGCGGTTTTCCTTGTAGGCGTGATTCAGCGCGGCTTTAAGTACGGTCAGAATGCGGTTTGCCGTCGCTTGACGCTTCCGTAGCGCGTCGGCATCGGTAGCGTCAATCTGTCTGTAGGCTTGCTCCGTCGCATCCGGCTTATTGCGAACGCGCGGCATCGCCTCTGCCAAGCTGTTACGCCAAGCCTTCACCTTGCCGTGCGTGAGCTTTGCCAACTCAACAGGACCGAGCAAGGGGACAATGTGAGCATCGATCACAGAGCGCGTTCTGCTCAGTTCCTTGCGTCTGACGCGCTCCCGGTCCTTCAGGTAGTCAGCCATCGCCTGAGCGACCGTATAAGCCCCTGCAATCACTTCCCCTGAGTCTTCCTGCACCAATCGACGGTGCCAGTCCTGAGCCGCAGCTTGCGCGTGATCGAACGACAGGACGCAGATGCCGTCAGCGTCCATGAAATCGTCAGCGATGCCCAGCGAAGCCTTGCGCCTGCCAGTCTCTACGCTGAAGTGTCGCCCGATCCAAGTTCCGCCCTTTGCGCCCTTGAAATAGCCGACCGCTAAACCCTTTGAGACGTTGCGCCAGTAAGGTTCACTGCGCTGTTTCAGCCCTATGCGAGCCGACCGAGTACCGAGCCGTGCATCTTGCCGCTTGCGCGCCATAGGGCAATTATCGGGCAATTATGGGGGCGGAAGCAAGCGAATTCGTGCGGACGTTTGCGGACGCTATATCGAGAATCGCCAGTAATCATGCATAGTCTACGCATTCCTGTAAATTCTGCGAAACGCTCAGAATTGCAGGTTTGTCGCCCTCTCAAGGCGGAGAGTTCGGGTTCGATCCCCGATGGCGCTACCAATCTTTCAACAACTTAGCGATGCCAAGGCTAGCGCGTACGTCATGCGTACGTCATAGAGCTTGCTGGCACTGCCAGTTTGAAGCATTTAGCGCGTTCGCAGCGACACTGACGGGAGAGCCGACCATGCGACCCCCCACACCCCCTTTTCAGGCTAAAAGGATGGGCGCGGGGGCTCCATCGTCTCTCCGGTTCATATAGGCAAAGTCGGTCATGCCCCTATAACGGAGCGATCAGCGCATTTTTGGTCGTGATGCAGCCGATACAATGCCAAGCGTGGGATACCCGAAGGAATTCTCAATCGTTCTTTACATCCTGCTGGTCGGGCTGTGTTCCTATCTGCTCTGTCTTGGAAAGCTGTCGGGACGCGCCTTCATCTGGAGCATCATCGCATCTGCGATTGCCGTGGCGCTGTTGCACAATCTGGATGTCATTCAGCGAATCTCTGTCAAGGGGCAAGGCATCGAAGCGATGGCCGACTTCCAACGAATTCAGAAGGACATCTATGCAAAGGCCGACCAAGTCGAACAGATGACCGAAGCGGTGGCGGAAATGCTCGCAGATACCGCCACATCGCAAGGGCGATATGGTGGGAGCAGCGACAACGCCTATCGAGAGGCACAGTATCGCGACAAACTCACAAAGACACTGGTCGCTGCGGGGACGCCAAAGGATCGCATCGATAGAATCCTTGTCTCATTCGCGCAATGGATTCCATTCGACCTTCAAGGCCACATTTCCCAATCGGTACTCGAAGCTGGCCGAAAGAAGGGGATGTCGTCACAGCAAATGAACGATCTTTCTGCACGGCTAAGCAAAACCCTCTCGACGCACCCACTCCTCGCGAACTTGGATGCTGCCGAAGCGATGATTAAAGAGGAGGGCCTGACCTCGCCTGAGATTACTGCGAGTGTTCATCGGTACAGGACGTATCTCACGACAAACGAGGTTCTGCCATCCTCAGAGAAGCGGCGCTAGCTGGATGATAATCGATCCCCTTGCCGCCCATTAAGGGGAGTACAATCCAGCCAAACAAGCGGGAATGTTCGCGGAAGGAACGCGCAGAAATGCGAGATTGGGACGACGACGAACGTGAAGGCGCGAACTCCGGAACGATATTGCTCGGATATGCCTGCTGCGTGGTCGCCCTCTTCTTCCTGCCTCCCGCATTTGCTATCGCTGCCTTCATCGTTGGCATCGTTGTGTTGGTAAAAGGCAGCGCCGGTCATGGCGTAGCGCTGATTGTACTTTCTGTAACCTGCGGCATAGCAGGAATCGTCATCGGTGCGGCGGTATGGACGAACGACCTTGGGAGCTTGTTTCAAGGCAAGACTGCATCCGTTCGAACTCAGCAAGTGGAGAGCGCACAAGAGCAGACGCTCCATGCAATCGGCGACAGCTTCTCAGTCGGCTATTGGTCGTATCGCTGTAATGGGGCGCGATGGCAGTCGATGCTCGTTACGGATTACGGCTCAATGATGCGACCTGATGCTGCCTTCTTGATTGTGGACATGACGATTCGCAACGATGACAGGACGGAAAGCACACGTCCGCAAATGAAACTTGTCGATTCTCAGGGCAGGGAGTTCTCTGAGAGTTCGAGCACCATCGAACTGTCAAACTCTCTCGACATTCTCGAACAATTGAATCCAAGCGTTTCAACACGCGGTTATGTCCTCTTCGATGCGCCGCCTGAGGGGAAATACGTGCTTAGGCTATCTGGTGGATTCGAGTCGGCCCGATTTGCATACGTTGACTTGCCGACCGCGCAGAACCAGACTACGACCGATTCCCAGTAGGACGCGCGCCATTGCTCGAAGGCTGCATACGTTCACCACTTTCATCCGCCAGCGTCTTTCCACAGAAACACCCTTGACGCAGGCCGCAGCTTGCCCCATCTTCATTGAAGCGCAGTCGCGCTCCTGCACCATGTACCACCCTCGCAGTTGCGAGAGGAGCCTGCCAAGTCTGGCAAGCCTCTGAGATTGTGAAAATCCCATCTCATCCGAGGTAAAGCCATGTCCGTCGTACAGATTTCTGATGTCGTAGTCCCCGAAGAATTCACCCAATACATTGTCGAAAACAGCATGGTTTCGACTGCGGTGCGAAGGCAGTTGCCTGCGATATTCGCTCTTTGACGTGATTCGGACCCATACTCGGCTCCGGCCATCGAAGCCTCAGCGGTCACGATTCGGGAAGCATAGTTCGGTTGGGTTATGAACACCTGTGATGGACATCACAGACGCCCGGGAGATCCCGGGCTCCCCATTCGGAGCCTTGCGATAAACATCAATAATTCAATTGGTTAGCGCGACGATAATAAGAGTATCAAATCATTCGCAAGATCGAATATTCTATTTCTTAGGGGATGAACCGTGCCCGATTCTCTGCGACGCTTCAAAGCCGATATCTTCCAGGCGCTGGCCAATCCCACGCGGATCGCCGTTCTGGAGCTTCTGGCGAACCGGGAACTTTCTGCCGGCGAGATCATTGAAAAGCTCGGGATGGAGCAGGCGAACGTTTCGCAGCACCTCGCGGTTCTGCGCTCCCGTCAGATCGTGATCAACCGCAAGGCCGGCAACCAGGTCTTCTATTCGGTTCGCGACCCTCTGATTCTCGAGGTGCTGGCGCTGATGCGGCGCTATTTCCAGAAGCACCTGAAGGAGTCGCTCGAAATGCTGGATCAGATCGAAAGGACCCCGGCGGAGAGCGGCCAGTGAATCCTGGATTCGTTCCAGGTCAGCTTCTATCTGCGCTCCGGGCGAGTGCCCGGAAGCGCTCCGAGGAACACCCTTGAGTTACTTGCTCGACTGGATGACGGGAGCCGCCCGCCCGGAACACGCCCTGCCTTCCCTGGTGATCCTGATCGCCGCCTGGATGGTGCTAGCGCCGGTCGGACTGTTCCGGCCCCGCAGTCTGCGTCTCGTGGCGCACATCCTCTTTCCGCTCGGCGCCATTGTCAGCGCTGCCATCGCTGTCGAGGCCGGGATCTATCTCATCGCCGGTCACGGGCCGCAGACGATGATTCTGCCCCTCGGCCTGCCCGATCTTCCTTTCCATCTCCGGCTCGATCCTCTGTCCGCTTTCTTTCTGCTGCTGCTCGGCGCCGCGGGCACAGGCATCTCCATTTTCTCCGCTGGCTATTTCCGCGTCGGCGAGGGATCGGCTCCCGCGCTGCATGGCCTGCAGTATCACGTCTTCCTCGCCAGCATGGCTGTGGTGATCCTCGCCAACGATGCCTATCTCTTCATGGTGGCCTGGGAGACGATGGCCCTGAGCTCCTATTTTCTGGTCACCTCCCAGCACCGCATTCCCGAGATTCGTCGCGCCGGCTTCCTGTATCTGCTCATGGCGCATGTGGGAGCCCTGTGCATCCTGCTCGCCTTCGGCGTGCTGCAGGGGGGGAGCTGGCAGTTCACCTTCGACGCCATGCGCGGCGCATCGCTCACGCCCTTCTGGGCCACCACCGCCTTCACGCTCGCGCTGCTCGGCTTCGGAGCCAAGGCCGGCCTCGTGCCGCTGCACGTGTGGCTGCCGGAGGCCCACCCCGCTGCACCTTCGCCCGTCTCCGCCATGATGAGCGGCCTGATGCTCAAAACCGCTATTTACGGCATGCTGCGCGTCAGCTTCGATCTGCTCCACGTGCGGTTCTGGCAGTGGGGCGCGGCCTTGCTCTCTCTCGGCCTGTTTTCCGCTCTCTTCGGCGCCATCTTTGCCGCGGTTCAGACCGATATGAAGCGGCTCCTCGCCTACTCATCCATCGAGAACATAGGGCTTATTTTCACCGGCATTGGCCTCTCCATCCTTTTCGCCACCAGCCACATGCCGCTCTTTGCCGCCCTGGCCCTGACGGCTGCGCTCCTTCACGCGCTGAATCATGCGCTCTTCAAGAGCCTGCTCTTTCTGGCGACTGGCTCCGTCCTGCATGCCACGCAGCAGCGCAGCCTGGGAAAACTGGGCGGCCTCATCCGCCGCATGCCGTGGGTTGCCATTTTCGCTCTCATCGGAACCCTGGCGATCGCCGGCCTGCCGCCACTCAATGGATTCGTCTCCGAATGGCTGCTCCTGCAGTCCTTCCTCTTCACGCCCCAGTTACCCCACGCCTTTATCAACATGCTGGTGCCCCTGGGAGCGGCCGCACTGGCCCTGACCGTCGCTCTGGCCGCCTACGTCATGGTCAAGTTCTACGGCATCATCTTCCTCGGTCAGCCGCGGGAACCCAGTCTGGTCCACGCACGTAATGCCAATAAGCTGGAGCGGGTCGGTCTCGGATGGCTCGCCGCCGGCTGCGTTCTCCTGGGCGTTCTGCCCCAACTCGCGCTGCGCGTGGCCGCCCCCGTTACCGGACAACTGCTGGGGAAGAGCGTCGCACCTGCGGTCTCGCTCTGGCGCATCGCGCCAATCGCTCCAGAGCAGGCGTCGTACAGCGGCCTCATCTTCCTCGCTGGCATCGTAGGTGTCTTCGGCATCACCTTCGTCCTCGTGCGCCTCATTGCCCACGGACGCACCCGCCGCACGGCGCCCTGGGATTGCGGGTATCCCTGGCAGACCGCGCGCATGCAGGACACCGCCGAAGGTTTTGGCCAGCCCATCCGTCACATGTTCAGCGCGTTCTTTCGTATGGAACGCGACCTGCCATCGCCCGACGACGCGGCGCCGCGCTATCGCATCCATATCGAGGACCGCTTCTGGCGGGCCCTCTATCAGCCCATCGCTCGCAGTGTGCAGCGCGCAGCGGACGGCATCAGCATTCTCCAGGGCGGTCGGCTCTCCGTCTATCTGCTTTACAGCTTTCTCACCCTGCTGGCGCTTCTGGTGTTCGTCTTATGAGAACCATGACGCTGGCGCGGCAATTGGGTGAGGTTGTGCTCGCCATCGGCATCGCGCCGCTCTTCGCCGGCTGGATCGCGCAGTGCCGCGCCTGGTTTCAGAATCGCACAGCGCCGCCGCTCGTCCAGCCCTACCGGATGCTGCGCAAGCTCTTCCACAAGGATGCCGCGCTGGCCACCGACGCATCGGCACTTTTCCGCTCGACCCCCTACGTCCTGTTCGGCACTATGGTGCTTGCCGCAGCCATTATTCCCTCCGTCGCGACCGATCTGCCCTTCGCCCGTGCTGCGGACGCCATCGCCCTGATCGGCCTCTTCGCCACCGCTCGCGTTTTCCTGTCGCTCGCAGCCATGGACATTGGCACGGCCTTCGGATCGATGGGCGCCCGCCGCGAGATGATGATTGGCTTTCTGGCCGAGCCGGCGCTGCTGATGGTCCTCTTTAATGCCTTCCTGCTCTACGGCAGCACGGCCTTGCCGAGCCTGGTCGACGGCTACGCCACGCATCGCTCTGTCATCGATCCCAGCGTCCTTTTCGCGGCTGTCGCGTTCCTCATGGTGCTTCTTGCGGAGAACGCCCGCATCCCCATCGACAACCCGGACACGCATCTCGAGCTGACGATGATTCATGAGGCGATGTTGCTCGAATACTCCGCGCGTCACCTGGCTCTCGTCGAGTGGGCGTCGAGCCTCAAGCTCTTCAACTACGCCTGCATCGGATTCGCCCTCTTTCTCCCCTGGGGCATCGCTATTCACGGCGCCGACGGCGGCGCCGCCATGCTGATCGCCGTCGCCGCGCTCGCCGGCAAGCTGGTCCTGGCCGGAGCCGGTCTCGCGCTCATCGAATCGCTCTCCGCGAAGCTGCGCCTCTTCCGTGCGCCGGAGTATCTCGCCATCGCCTTCCTGCTGGCCGTGCTCGGCCTGCTGGTTCACCTTCTTCTCGGAACGAGCGCCAATGCTTAAATCGCACCTCATCGCGGAACTCCTCAGGCTCCTCGCCGCCGGGTTGCTGCTCATCTCTTTTGCGATGCTCTCGCGCCGGCGAACCCAGCGCCTCATCACCCTCTTTGCCTGGCAGGGCGCCATTCTCTTTCTGTCCACCTCTCTTGTCGCCTGGGATGCCGGCCTCACGGAGCTCTGGTACTCTGCGGCACTCACTCTCATCCTGAAGGTCATCGCGCTGCCCTGGATTCTGCACCGCCTGATTCGAAGGCTAGGCGCGCAGTGGGACAGCGAGCCACTCGTCAATATCCCCGTCACCATGCTCGTCGGACTCGTGCTGGTGATCTTCGCTTTCGGGCTGGCGCAGCCGATCAGCACGATGGCCACCACCATCACGCGCCACACCATCGGCATCGCACTGGCGGTCATCCTTTTGGCCTTCCTCATGATGATCACGCGCCGCAAGGCCATCACCCAGGTGATCGGCTTTCTCGCGATGGAAAACGGTCTGTTCTTCGCTGCCACCAGCGCCACCTACGGCATGCCCATGGTCATCGAGCTGGGCATCGCGCTCGACCTGCTGGTGGCCGTCTTCATCCTCGGCATCTTCTTCTTCCAGATTCACGAGCAGTTCGACAGCCTCGACCTGCACCATCTGGAATCGCTCAGGGAGGAGTGAGTTGGAACTGCTGCTCGTTCTCGGATTACCCTTCGCCGGCACCCTGCTGCTCGCCGTCTTCGGCGCGCGCCGCTTCGCCGCCGAACTGAACGTTGCCGTCAGTCTCGCGACGCTCATTGCGGCCGCGTTCCTGGTGTTGCGGGTCATCCGCCACGGTTCGCTGCTGGTCGCCCACGACCAGTTCTTTGTCGATCCATTCAACGTCTTCCTCGTCGCGCTCACAGCATTCGTTGGCCTCACGACATCAATCTTCTCGCGGCCTTACATGAGGATCGAGCAGGACCACGGCCGCCTCAACTCCCGCCGCCTGCGCCTCTACCACAGCATGTATCAGCTCTTCATGGGTGCCATGCTGTTGGCCTTGCTGACCAACAATATGGGCCTGCTGTGGGTGGCGATGGAGGCGGCAACACTTTCGACCGTCCTGCTGGTCTCGCTCTATCGCACCAAAGCCAGTCTCGAAGCGGCCTGGAAGTATTTCATCCTCTGCGGCGTGGGCATTGCACAGGCGTTGTTCGGAACCATCCTGCTCTATTTCGCCGCCGAGCAAACACTCGGCCGGGAAGGCATGACGGCGCTGCTTTGGACCCACCTCAACGCGGTCAAAGCGCATCTCGAACCGCGCGTGCTCGCTCTCGCCTTCGTCTTCCTGCTGGTCGGTTACGGCACTAAGGTGGGCCTGGCTCCGCTGCACAACTGGCTTCCGGACGCGCACGCGGAAGGTCCCACGCCGGTATCGGCTGTGCTCTCCGGCCTTCTGCTCAACGTCGCGCTCTACGCAGTCATCCGCTGCAAGGTGCTAGTCGAAGGCTCGATCGGACCCGTACTGCCCGGTCGCATGCTGATGATCTTCGGCCTGCTCTCTGCAGTACTCGCAGCGTTCTTCCTCTGGAGACAGCGCGACATCAAAAGACTGTTCGGGTACTCCTCCATCGAGCACATGGGCATCATGACCTTTGCCTTCGGGCTCGGCGGGCCGGTCGCCAACTTCGCCGGTCTACTGCACATGACCGTCCACTCTCTGACAAAATCCTCGATCTTCTTCACCGCAGGGCATGCCTCGCAGACCGCCGGCACGCAGCGCATCGACGACATTCGCGGTCTGCTCGGTGTGAGCCCTACCATCGGCTGGGGTCTCATGCTCGGATCGATCGCCATCCTTGGCATGCCGCCCTTCGGCGTCTTCGCCAGCGAATTTCTCATCCTCACCACCGCCATGCGCGAACATCCCTGGGCGACGCCGTTTCTCCTGATCGCGTTTGGCGTGGCCTTTGCCGCCATTTTCAGCAAGGTGCAGCCCATGGTCTTCGGGCAAACCGAAGCTCGCCGTCTGCCGCATTCGCCTGCGCTTGTCCCGGTCTTCGTCCATCTCGCCATGGTCCTGGTGCTCGGACTCTATATGCCTCCCGTCCTCGCCGACTGGTATCGCGCCGCCGCGCGCCTGATTGGGTGATGCCTATGCGATACACGATCCTCGACCTCTTCGCGACCCGGCTTCCGTCCAATGTGCCGGCGATCCGGTGTGAGGCGCAGGGGGATGACTGGATGCGCCTGGCGCAGGAGTTGCGCACCGCGGGAGCCCGTCTCCTCACCCTCTGGGGCACAGACGAACGCGACCGCAACGGCTCCTTCCGCGTTCGCGCTGCGTGGCTTACTCCGGAAGGTGTAGTGGTCGCCGAGCACAGAATCCCTGATGCGGAGAATCCCTCCTATCTCAGCCTGGCCAGGCTCTTTCCCGCTGCGGGGCGCATGCAGCGCGTGGTCTTCGATCTGCTCGGAATCCGCGCCAGTGACACAGATACCCGCGGATGGCTCCGTCACAGCGGGTGGCCGGAGGACGTCTTTCCCCTGCGGCGCGACTTCGACGCAACGACGGCGTACACCCCGCATCCCGAGCCTTATCCTTTTGTCCAGGTGGAAGGCGACGGCGTTCACGAGATCGCCGTTGGCCCGGTGCACGCCGGCATCATCGAGCCGGGGCATTTTCGCTTCTCCGTCGTCGGTGAGAAGGTCCTGCGCCTCGAAGAACGACTCGGTTACACCCACAAGGGCGTTGCGAAGCTCTTCCAGACAATGCGCCAGGAGGATGGTCACCATCTCGCGGCGCGCCTCGCCGGCGACTCCGCCGTCGCCTTCTCCTGGGCCTGGTGCGCGGCACAGGAGTCCCTGATGCAAGCGGAATGTCCCCGGCGGTCGGTCCGGTTGCGCGCCCTTGCGCTCGAGCACGAGCGGCTCGCCAATCATCTGGGAGATCTCGGCGCGCTGGGCAATGATGCGGGCTTTGCTTTCGGCCTGACCCAGTTCTCCCGGATGAAGGAGGATCTTCTCCGCGCCAATCGCGAAGCCTTCGGGGCCCGCTACCTGATGGACTATATCGTCCCGGGGGGAGTCGCCCGGGACCTGCCGGGAAGCGCTGCCGGACTTCTTCGAGGGTTGTACCAGAAGCTCGAAGAAGGGGTCCGCGAGATGCGGTCCATCTACGATGAACATGCAGGCATTCAGGATCGCTTTCGCGGCGCGGGTCGCCTCGCCACAGACCGCAGCGAACAACTCGGCGCCCTCGGCATGGCTGCGCGCGCCTCCGGCATCCCCTGCGACCTCCGCGTCGATCATTCCTGGCCACCCTACGACGCGCTGTCGCCCCACCTGGTCACAGGAACCACCGGCGACGTTGCCGCGCGCGTGCAGGTGCGCTTCGACGAAATTCTTGAATCGCTCCGCCTCTGCCGCGCCATTTTCGAGAACCTCTCTGACGGCCCGGTGCGAACCGAGGTTCCAGGCTGGCCCCCGAACCGCATTGGCCTCGGGCTCATCGAAGGCTGGCGCGGTCCCGTGATGATCGCCGTCGAGACCGGAGAGAACGGCGCGATCCGTTCCTGCCACGCCCACGACCCCTCCGTGCAGAACTGGGCGCTCATCGAATACGCGATCATCGGCAATATCGTTCCCGACTTTCCGCTGATCAACAAATCCTTCAACCTGTCCTACAGTGGACAGGACGGCTGAGGTAGCAATGTTTGACGTTCTCTTCCGCATGGTGCGCACCGGAGTCCTGACCGAGAAGCCAGCCGAGGCCCCGCGAACCGAGGAGCTGCAGCGCGGCATCTACCGCATCCTCGGGCGCGCGCTCTCGATCCGTCACGTCGATGCGGGCTCCTGCAACGGATGCGAACTGGAGCTGCAGGCGCTGAACAATCCGTATTACAACCTTGAAGGCATCGGGATTAAGTTCGTGGCCAGCCCGCGCCACGCCGATCTTCTCCTCGTGACCGGTCCCGTCTCGGTCAACATGGAAGAGGCGTTGCGGCGAACCTGGGATGCTATGCCCGATCCCAAGCTGGTCGTTGCGGTCGGCGATTGCGCGGCGTGCGGCGGCATCTTCGGAAAGAGCTACGCCAGCCGCGGCGGCATCGCCGAAGTGATCCCCGTCAACCACACAATTCATGGGTGCCCACCCACTCCGACCGCCGTCCTGAGCGGGATTCTGGTGGCTCTCTCGTCGGCTTCGGAGGTGTAATGGAAGTCTTCTACATGCCCTTTATCGGTTTCGCGATGGGTTTCGGGTTCGGGGTGGGATGCGCCTTTGCCGTTCTCTACACGATCTATACGGGAGGCTACCGCAAGGCGATCGAAGACTCCCTGAGGGAAGAAAAATCAAGGCGATATCTGGAATTCTTTCCGAAGGTTCAGGCCAAACTTGCGAAGGAAAAGACCCGAACGCCAAGCAGCGGCGCCGCTCTGTAACGAGTGAACCTCGCAATTTGCCGGCACAGCAGCGACGACACCATAAGATGCTGATTGCCATCAGGGGATCCTCGCCCTTCTTTCATCGTCGAAGAGGACCAGGTGATCATCGACGAAGACAACGGCGGGGGCATGGCGGTGTCGGATAATCGCGAGATTCTCCTGCCTTCAGGAGCCGTTGTCCTCTTTAGGCTTGGGCTTCACTGGTGCGTCGGAATTATCGTCGCTGCAGTTGTGTCCCTCTTCCCAATTCTCCAATGTCCCGTCATGCTCCGAGACAAGTCCGGTCGCACCGCATCTCATGCAGGTCGACTCGATCATAAGCCGGTTAACGGTGCGTACCAGTCTACGAGTGAACTGTGCCTGGGGAGGCATATGTGCTCTGTCCGGCCTGAACGAAGTCCTTCTGGCACCGGCGGCCCGCTGATGGAATGTTCAGGGATAGCATGCGAAGCTTCGAATATACTGATTATATGCCGGATTCACTTCGCCAGTTCAAAGCCGAAATCTTTCAGGCTCTCGCCCATCCCACGCGGATTGCGATTCTGGAGCAGCTGAAGGATGGAGAGATTACGGCGGGTGCTTTTGTAGAGCGCCTCGGGCTGGAGCAAGCCAATCTTTCCCAGCATCTTTCCGTGTTGCGGGCTCGGCAGATCGTCGTAACGCGGAAGGCCGGAAACCAGGTATTTTATTCGGTTCGTGATCCGCTGATTCTCGATGTACTCGGTCTGATGCGACGGTATTTCCACAAACAGGTCAGTGAGTCGATGGAGATGCTGGAGGAGATCGAGAAGGCGGAGAGGCGGAAGCGTTAGTGAGAGCGCTTCGCCGGCGCCGGCGGCTGGCACCACAGATAGCTTTCGATTTCATCTTCTGTTACGTGTCTCGGCGCAGGCGAACTGGCTCGCGCCCGCTCGTGGTCAGGGTTTGACGCCGGCCAATACCGCTTTTTCTGAGTCTCTCAGCAGGACATCGATCGACTCAAAGCCAGCACTCGTGACCAAACGAGTCCACTGCATCACGGAGGTAAAGCGGGTGGTTCGGATCGCATTCGGCGGGAGCGCTGCGATTAAAGAGTCGGGTATTGCCATGAACCGCTTGCAAATGCCTGTATTGTTCGAGTAAAACGTTTCAGCATGGTTTCACGCAGCCTGCTTCTTTCGAGATGAATCTCGTGATACGAAACGGCGACAATTCTCGCGCTCGTGGCCTCCCATCACCGTTCATATGGCTATTTTCTGCCTGCGGAAATCCCGACCACGAAGGAGAATGAGTCGATCATGGATGGTCCTGCTGCGACCCCACCAACTCAACCTTCCCGCCGGGAGTCCGCAATCCGCTTGCCCATGACCAAACTGTCCCTCGCCCTGGCCGTCGGGCTTGTCATGCTGTTCTTCGCGCAATGCGTATACACTGCCAAAACAGATTCGGTCAGCTGGGATGAATCTCAGCATCTTTATTCAGGATGGCTGTCCTGGAAACGTGCCGATTTCGGATACAACCCCGAAGTCCCACCCTTCGTGAAGATGTGGTGTGCGATCCCCCTGCTCC
>JBAUOP010000092.1:0-1532 GCA_049579805.1 Acidobacteriaceae bacterium | reverse complement strand
GGGCCTGCGCCGGCATGGCCGGATGGATCTGGCGGCTCAGGTCGCCGCGCGCGCCTGGGCGATGTTCGAGCCGGGATGGCGGGACGAACGGATCTGCCGCGAGAACTTTCATCGCTTCGACCCAGAGGGCGATGAGAGCCCGGACGCCGACCGGTTCTATGGCTGGGGCGCGCTTATCCCCGCGATGCGGATGCTTCAGGACGAGGCGCCTGCGGCGTGGCCGCCGCTCGCTTCGACGTGAGAGAGGCGCCGAATGCCCCTTAAGAACGAATGGCTGATCGTCGTCGACATGCAGCGGGCGTTCGCCGACGCGCCGAGCCCGTGGGCGGCGCCCGGCTTCTACGGCGCCCTGGCGCAGGTCGAGCGCCTGCTGCCCGCCTATCGCGGCCGGACAATCCTCACCCGCTATGTTCCGCCGAAGGCCCTGGCGGGCGCCTGGATTCCCTATTTCGCGATGTTTCCTTCGCTGCTGCGCCCTGAGGATGATCCGCTCTGGGACCTGAAACTGCCTGCTCATGGAGGCGCATTGGTCGAGACGCGGATGACCTTCAGCAAATGGGACGAGCCCATGGCCGCGCTGACCGGACCGGGCGCGCGCATCGCCGTCTGCGGGGTCGCGACCGAGTGCTGCGTGCTGAGCACCATCCTTGGCGCCGTCGATCACGGCCGCTTCGTCCGTCTCGTCTCGGACGCCTGCGCCGCAGGCTCGCCTCAAGGCGACGCTGAGGCGCTGGCGATCCTCGCCGGCTTCGCGCCGATGGTCAGCGTGGCGAAGACCGATGAAGTCCTGTCGGCCTGAAGGGTCAACGCCATTATTGACAAAGCCGTGCAGCGCCCCGCATCATCCTCGACTAACGAAATGCGGGGTATCCCGCGTAACGCCGAAGCTGCGTTGCATTCCGCCTCGCATCAAGCTCCCCTTGTCCTGTCGGTGAACGGGGCGACCGTCGAAACGCTCCTGCCGCGCACGACGCCGCTGCTTTCGTTTCTGCGCAACGACTGCGCCCTCAACGGGCCGAAATATGGCTGCGGCCTCGGCGAATGCGGAACGTGCAGCGTGCTGATCGACCGACAACTGGCGCGCGCCTGCGTCCTGACCCTGGGCGATGCGGCCGGCCGGGCGGTGACGACTCTCGAAGGGCTCGCCGCGAACGGCAGGCTTGATCCGGTGCAAGAGGCCTTCATCGCTTGCGCGGCGGCGCAATGCGGTTATTGCCTCAACGGCATGATCATGACCGCCCGCGCCCTGATCGACGTCAATCCCCAGCCGACCGACGCGGAGATCCGCGAGGCACTGCGGTTCAACCTGTGCCGGTGCGGGGCGCATGTCGAGATCGTCGCGGCGGTGCGGCTCGCGGCGACGCTCGCTCAAGGATGATGCCGCTTCAGCCGCAGGGTTTGCGACGCGCCGACTATCTCGAGCCTTTCGGGACGCTCGCGGTCGTTCGGCCCGCAGCGTCAGGCGAGCCGCTCGACGCGGCGCCGGCCGACGATCTCGAACCGTTCATTCTTGTCCGCGCCTCCGGCGAAGT
>JBAUOP010000091.1:0-46821 GCA_049579805.1 Acidobacteriaceae bacterium | reverse complement strand
GTGCACACTTTAATCGTCAGATTAATGCGTTATTGCACGAGGAAGCTTATTCCCTAAGCCATGCACCCAACTGCGATGACGCCGCTGATGGGGAAGCATGAATTAGCGCAGGTGTCAGGGTTCAGAGGTCAGTGAACAGAAATCAGGGATCAGTGAACAGAAATCAGGGATCGCGAAATTCACACTTGACATTTACAGAAAATCCACTACCATATGGTTGTGGATAGATTGGGTACAACATTTGCGGCTTTGTCTGATCCAACCCGGCGGGCGATGATCGAACGGCTCTCGCACGGGCCAGCGTCTGTGCATGGATTGACGGAACCGTTTGCACTGTCGCAGCAGATGATTTCAAAGCATATTGCCTGCCTGGTGCGTGCGCGGATTGTGATGAAGACGAAGCGTGGACGCGAGAGTGTGTGCACGCTGAGGGCGGAGGCGATCAAGACAGTCAGCGACTGGGCGATCAGCTATCGCCGATTCTGGGAAGAGAGTTTCGACAAGCTGGATGTGGTTGTCAATCAAATGAAAAAAGAGGAGGTCAGAGATGACAAAAAACACGGTTAACGAGACAGAGCGGATGACGATTACAAGAGTTTTCGATGCACCACGCGAGTTGGTCTGGAGGGCGTGGACAGACCCGAAGTATGTGATGCAGTGGTGGGGGCCGAAGGGCTTTAGCTCGCCAGTTTGCAGGATGGATTTTCGCGTGGGAGGAAAATTTCTCTGCTGCATGAGAACGCCGGATGGGCAGGAGTTCTGGAATGCCGGGGAATACCACGAGATCGTTCTGCACGAGAAGATCGTCTCCTCGATGTACTTTTCCGACTCGGAGGGAAATAAGGTTGAGCCTGAGCACTATGGAATAGAACATGAGGCGATCGAGGGTGCGTACGACGTGACTCTTTTTGAGGATCTTGGAAACGGTCAGACGAAACTTACCTTCATTGGAAATGAAACCATGGAAGACGCAACAAAGAGCGGACAAGTCGAGGGCTGGAGTCAGATACTCGATAAGGTTGATGCGGTTATTGCCGGCTTGGCGCAGGCGAAATAAGAGGTAGAAGTTTTCATGATCGTGACGCGGGCTTCGTTCAGACAAGCGTCGCCAGTTGCGCCAGGGGGCGCCTATGCGGATATGCGACCCTGGCTCAACTGTTTGCCTACAGACCGGTGCACGCGGCGACCACCCTGGATACTTTGCACTGGATTGATGCCAATCCTATCCCCCGCAATGGTTATGAAACCTGATCGTGGTGCTTTGACACAAAAGCCCGGTATGGAGATCTTTTCGGCACGACTGAACAGGCTGCGGAAAAATCATCGCGGGCTGGGAAGAATGCTCCTCAGGGGCTAAAGAGCGTGCGTGAGAAGACGGCCGCAGGAAACGCATGACGTTCCAAATCGGTTATACGTGCAGTACTGCGGTCCGAAGTACGGAAACAATTCGTTGGACGATCTGGGATGAGGGGAGTTTGCTTCTTGCTGTGGGGTGAACCTGGCCGCGGGGCACCGGGGTTTGTGGTGCGCGACGAGTTCTCACGCAGGGGCTAAAGGCCGACGCATTTTGCGCCATTTGCGGCATGACTGAAAGCCATGCCCTGACACAAAAGCCCGGTACGGAGATCTTCTCCGGCACGCTGTGAAGTCGTGCCTTGATTGCAAGGATCTATCGCAGGCGGTCTGTTTTCAAGGCCTTTGATTTGGCGATTCAAAAATCTGCCTTTATTTTGCCTTACCACATCCGAACGGCGCGCCTAAGAACTGGGCGAACGCAAACTTCCGTAAAGCCGACAATCCAGAGAGAGTCGCTTATACCGGCGGAGCCGGGCGGGGAACACCGGAGGCCGCGCTGGTGTCTAGATGGCTAGCTGGACCAGTCACCATGATCCAGCCTGGACCTGATGTTTGGCCTGTGTCTGACAGTCAACACCATGTGGCCTGCATGGCGCGGGATCTTTGGAAAGGGGCGATTCGGGTGAAACTGACTATGTGTCTTCTGATCGTGCTCGGGATGTCGCCATTATTGGCGCAGATCGCTCCACAGAGTGCGGATGAAAAAGAGATTACAGCACTTGAGCAACAGATGGTGCAAATGGAAATAAGAGATCATTACAGCCAACGGTTCATTCGAGAGCATGTGGATCGGAAATTAGTAATGATGTCGCCACCCGGATTTTTCGGGTTTGATGAATTTGTGAAACCCGTTGAGAAACGGCAGTGGGGTATCCCGCCGCCAACCGAGGAAAGGCTTAAAGATCTAACGGTGACAATCTACGGCAATGCGGCGGTTGTCCATGCCGAGGTCTACGAGAAGGGCAAAGACATATCCGATCCCACAAAAACGTGGGAGGAACATTGCCTCCTACTGCATACATGGGTCAAAGAGAATGGGAGATGGCGGCTGCTGAGCGTTGCGACACGGTCGTTTCTGGAACCTATCCCGCATACAGATTAGCGTAGATATTACCCAGCGTGGACCCTCGTCAAGAGCACTGCCCACAGCCCCAAGTTGGCCGTTCACCGGCAAGCCGGAACATTCGGTTTTGGGGGCGAACGAACGGCAAACTTCCGAGATGCCGACCTTCCGGCAAAAACGGCCATCATCGTGGGATACTACTGTGCCTCTCTTCGATACTCACGGTATTGGCCATTTGCGAAGCGATAGGTGGTTTGTGAGCTATGCGTCCCAAACGCCATGCCACTCTGGATGTCTCTGTATCCGTGATGCCTCCCGTGAAGAATGGTCAAGCCCAGACCGGCAGTCTTTAGCACCAGTTCGTAATGTGCTCCAGCTTGACGAAACACCCAGAACCAGCCAATGCCCTCGGCGCTGTGAAAACACAAAAGGCGGCTCCCCTGCGCAACCGGCAACACAACCAGGTCCGCTTCATCAGGTCCGTCCAGGTGGATTTCCGAGGCCTCGAACCACGAAGCCAGCGAGTCTCCCGGCGGAATGGGATTCTCCTGCATACATGCCGCGACTTCGGCGTCCTGGGCGAGAATCTGTAATACGGAGTCGGGCAACGGGACGGGACGAGTGATCTGACTGGAGGGGTAGGCGTCGAACCAAGTCTGCTCTTTCTCAGTTTTCCCCGAAACTCCAGAGGGTTCGAGCAAAAGGAAGAGGCAGGACCCGAGTATGAGGTGTCTCCACGGAAGAAGAAGCATGCAACGAGGATACGACGCGGGGAACGGCCTGATGGTCTGCTCGCTCGCTCGACTGGTGTGTAACCGGCAATACGGAAGTTTGGGCCGGGCTCGCGGCAGAAAAGCAACCGCAGATCCTTCGTCGCCTCCGCTCCTCAGGATGACAACGCGGGATTTTGCCTTTATTTGCCTTTCCAACCTGCCAATTGTGGCAATTCTGGCAATCGTGGCAATTGAGAATCAGCAAGTTATGTGTTTCCAATGGCCTTCACAGTCGTGCCCCGATACAAAACTACATCGCCGATCTGTGTTCAGGGGATCGCGGGAAGCTTCGAAGCGGGAGCCGATCCGGAACAAAGAAAAGCGCCCGGCTTGTGCCGAGCGCTCCGAATGACTACCGGCTCCGGGCTACCAAGTCCGGGCTACCGGCTGCCGGCTGTTGTCAGGAAGCCGTCAGTTCCGCGGCGATCTTCTCGGTTACAAAGGCTTCGACCGTGTCGCCAACTTTGACTTCGCTGAAGTTGATGCCGATGCCGCACTCCATGCCGTTGGTTACTTCGCGCACGTCGTCCTTGAAGCGCTTCAGGGAGTTCACCTTGCCCTTGAAGACGGACTCGCCTTCGCGCATCAGGCGCATATCCGCATCGCGGCGCAGCACGCCATCGGTGACCCGGCAGCCGAGGATGGTGCCGACCTTTGGAATCCGGAAGACGTTCAGCACTTCCGCCCTGCCCAGCTGCGTCTCGCGGAAGACCGGCTCCAGCAGGCCCAGCATTGCTTTGTGAATCTCGTCCTGCAGCTCGTAAATGATCGAGTGCAGACGGATCTCCACTTCTTCCTGCTCCGCCAGGTCGGCGACCTTGCGCTCCGGCCGCACGTTGAACCCGATGATGATGGCATTGGAAGCCGACGCCAGCAGCACATCGCTCTCGGTGATCGCACCTACTCCGGAGTGGATGACCTTGATGCGAACCTTCTCGGTGGACATCTTCTGCAACGAGTCGGCCAGCACTTCCTCCGAGCCCGTCACGTCCGCTTTCAGGATCAGCGGCAGTTCCTTCACCCCGGCCTGCTTGATCTGATCCGCCAGACCCTCGAGGGTGACGCGGGAAGACTTGGCCAGCTGCGCCTCGCGCTCGCGCATCTTGCGATACTGCCCGATGCCGCGCGCCTTGTCGCGATCGGTAACGACCAGGAATGTGTCGCCGGCGTCCGGCATCGCTTCCAGTCCGAGGATTTCGACCGGCGTCGAGGGGCCGCCTTCCTCGACGGATCGCCCGCGATCGTCGAACATGGCGCGGATCTTGCCGAAGGTGTTGCCCACGACGAAGTTGTCCTGATTCTTCAGCGTGCCGTTCTGTACCAGCACGGTGGCGACGGCGCCGCGTCCGCGATCCAGCTTGGCTTCGAGGACCGTGCCCACGGCCGAGCGGTTTGGCGTGGCTTTCAGATTCTGCAGGTCGGCGACCAGGCACACCATCTCCAGCAGCAGATCCAGATTCGTTCGCTTTTTCGCCGAGACATCGACGAAGACGGTGCTGCCGCCCCAGTCTTCCGGCACCAGGCCGCGATCCGCGAGTTGCTTCTTCACGCGATCCGGCTGGGCCTCGGGCTTGTCGATCTTGTTCACCGCGACGATCATCGGCACATTCGCCGCTTTTGCATGGTCGATCGCTTCCAGGGTCTGGGGCATTACGCCGTCATCGGCCGCGACGACGATAACGACAATATCCGTGACTTTGGCGCCGCGCGCGCGCATGCGCGTGAACGCCTCGTGGCCCGGCGTGTCGAGGAAGACGATCTCGCGCCCGAAGGCCGGCGAATCCGCTTTGGCGATCTTCACCTTGTAGGCGCCGATGTGCTGCGTGATGCCACCGGCTTCGCCGCCCGCCACGTCTGTTTCCCGGATTGCGTCCAGCAGCGATGTCTTGCCGTGGTCGACGTGGCCCATGACCGTCACCACCGGTGGCCGCGTCGATTCCAGCTCGTCGGGGTTTTCCGTGGAGAGCATGCTCTCGATGGCTTCGTTTGCCATCTGATCCTCGAAGCTGATCACCTGCACGTCGGCTCCGAACTGCTTGGCCACGTCCTTCACCAGCTCCACATCGAGCGTCTGGTTCACGGTCACGAAGACGCCGCGCATCAGCAGGGTGGCGATCAGATCCTTGCCGCGGATTTCCAGCTTTTCGGCCAGATCTTTGACGCTGATGCCTTCAGTCACGGTAATGGTGCGCGTGATCGGGACCGGGCCGGTGGGCACCTGCGCTGCCATCCTCGATGGAGGAGCAAAGCCCTTCATCGGCCCTTCTTTGGTCTTGGGGTACTGCGGACGGCCGCGGCCTCTTGGCCCCGCCGGACGCTGCGGGCGAGGCGCTTCACCCGGAGGGGGCGCCAAACCGGGAGCGCCCATACCCGGACGCTGACCAAATCCCGGCCGCGCGCCAAATCCTGGACGCGCGCCCATGCCCGGACGACCGCCGGGTCCGCCGGGGCCCGTCGGCTGAGAACGCGTGGGATGCATCGGGCGCCGGCCGGCAGGCAGCTGGCCTGGCGCACCCATGCCCGGACGGGGTCCACCGGGACCGCCCGTGGGCCGGCGATCGAAAATGGGCCGGCCGCGCTGGATGCCGCCGGGAGCCGCTGCCGCTGCGGGCGGCGGAGGCGGCGCGCTGTAGACGGGCCGAGGTCCCGTTTGCGGCATGATGACCCGTCGCGGCGGAGGAGCCGCAGGCCGGACTGGCGTGGGCGCCTCTGTAGCTGCGGATGCCGCCACTTTCTGCGGCGTTTCTTCTTTCGGAGCCGGCGCAGCGGCTGCACTGGCGCTCATCGCCGATGGCGCGGACGCAGCGGCGCCTGCCGCTGCAGCGGCCACAATGGGGGCAACAGCGGCTACAGGCTTTGCCGTCGCCGGCGGAGGCGCGACTCCAGGACGCCCGTCCGTCGGAGCACTCGCCGCCGCAGCTGCAGGGGCGGCCGTCACGGGGGGTTTGGCCACCACCGGACCCACGGGAGGCCGCGCGGCAATCGCCGGCGTCTGCGGAGTCGGAGCAGCCGCCAGACCGGGCCGTGGTGGAGCGACCACAACATTGGGCGCCTGGCGCGGCTGCGGAACAATCCTTCGCGGCGCGGGCTTCGTTTCCACAGAAGTTGCGGGAGCCGCCGGAGCCGCATGGGCGGCGAGCGTTGGGCTGGCCTGCGGGCTGGTCAGGACCGGGGCAGCCGGGCTTACGGCCGCCGGCCGCACCGCCGCCGGGGCACTGGCTGCCGGGGCTGCGGGTCGGGGCGCAGCCGTCTGCGGGGTCGATTCGCGCTGCTTTTTCTCGAGGATCGCCTTCGCCACGTCGCCGACCTGGTGCACCTGAGACCAGTCGATTTTCGGCTTGACCTCTGACTCATGGCGTGCCGCGCCGCTGCCGCCGCGCCCCCGGGTCACATGCGCGCGCACACGCTCCGCCTCGTCCGCTTCGATGGAACTCGAATGCGTCTTCTTCTCGGTAACTCCGACCGCCGTGAGCGCGTCAAGAATCTCTCTGCTCTTGACTTCCAACTCACGCGCTAACTCATTGATTCGAACTGTGCTCATCCGTCCCCGTGTCTTGTCGACTTCCCACCGGTCCTTAGTTCTTCATACGGACAACTCCTGACATGTGGGTCTGGTATCTCTTTCATTATCTCTGAAAACGCCGCCAATCGCGGTTCAATTCGCTCCGCGACTCGCAGAAAATCCGCGTGTGGCGGCAGCCGGACCGTTCAGCCCGGCTAACCGCCCGTGCCCTCGTCCACTTTCTTCTCGCCCAGCTCTTCTTCCCGAACTTCTTCCACGTTCCCCTCGACAACAGCGTCGTCGCTGGCTACTTCCGGATCGATCTGGTTTTCCGTCAGCCGCTCGCTGACATCCTCGCGACCTGGCACCATCGACTCCGCGCCTTCCTCGTCCAGCGCCGGGCCCACTTCGGTGATTTCGGCTAACCGCTCCTCAGCCAGCTCGTCGTCGATCAGCCCGGAACCGTCCGCGCTCGCCGGCTCCTCGCCGCTCTGGGTTAAATCCTGCTGAAGGGCTGCGATCTCTTCTTCCGAAGACGCCTCCTCGGCACGCTGTGCCGCCGCGATGTCGGCGTCGGCCGCCTCGGGGGCTCCGGCCGGACGCTCTTCGCCTTCCTCGTATTGGCCAAAGTAGTGTCGAACCGCCACGCTGATCTTCTCCAGTGTCTTTTCGCCGATGCCTGGGATCTCCTCCAGCTGTTCCGGCGTCATGTCAGCCAGGGCTTCCACCGTGGTGATGCCGGCCGCTATCAACTTTTGGATGATCGAATCGCCCAGTTCGCCCACCTGCTCGATCGGCGTGGCCGTCGCTCCGGCCATGGCGGACATCTGCTGCTCGACTTCCTGCCGCTTTTCTTCCTCGCTCTTAATGTCGATTTTCCAGCCCAGCAGCTTCGCCGCCAGGCGGACGTTCTGACCCTTTTTGCCGATGGCCAGCGACAGTTGGGTGTCGTCCACAATCACTTCCAGCTGCTTGTCGTTCAGGTCGCTGATGGTCACGCGACTCACCTTGGCCGGCTGCAGAGCTTTCTCCGCAAAGGTGGTGATCTCTTCGCTGAATTCGATAATGTCGATCTTCTCGCCGCGCAGTTCGCGGATGATCGATTGCACGCGCATACCCTTCATGCCCACGCAGGCGCCCACCGGATCCACGTCCTTGTCTCGGGACATGACGGCAATCTTGGTCCGCTCGCCGGCTTCGCGGGCGATGGCGCGGATCATCACCGTACTGTCGTAGATCTCCGGCACCTCGCTCTGGAACAGGTTCTGCACCAGCTCGGGCGCCGCCCGCGACACCACCACCTGGGGTCCGCGCGCCGCTCGATCGACGCGCAGCAGCACCACACGCACCCGCTCGCCGACGGCGAACTGCTCCAGCCGCGACTGTTCCCGCCGCGGCATGCGCGCTTCGGCCTTGCCCAGATCGAAGATCACATCCTGCAGCTCAACTCGCTTCACGGTTGCCGTGAGCACCTCGCCCACGCGGTGCGCATATTCGTTGAAGACCGTGTCCCGCTCCGCTTCGCGGACCTTCTGGAAGATCACCTGCTTCGCCATCTGTGCGGCGATGCGCCCGAGCACGTCGGTCGGCTTGTAATAGCGAATCTCGCCGCCGATCTCGACTTCCGGCGCCAGCTCGCGCGCCTGCTCCAGGGCGATCTGGTTCACGGGATCTTCAATCTGTTCCTCGGTCTCGACCACCGTTTTGTAGACATAGGCCCGGATCTCGCCGGAATCCTTGTCCAGTTCCGCGCGCATGTTTTCCTGGGTCTTGTAGTACTTGCGCGTTGCCAGCGCAATTGCGTCTTCCACCGCCGACACCACGATCTGCGGATCGATGCCCTTATCGCGGCTCAACGCCTCAATGCTGTCGTAAAGCACACTTGCCATGGTTCTCTCTCAGTCCCTGTTACAGAAATTCTTCAACCAGTCGACGAACGCGAGCCGAACGCCAGCGGTCCCCAGCCCCGCGCCTTTCCCTCTTGCCTGTTGCCTGCTGTTCAGAACTCCGGCACCAGCTGCGCCTTCTCAATGTTGCTCACCGCAATCTCAACTTCGCGGGCTTCCGCGCTCTGAGATCCGTGCCCGGAATTCTTCTTCCCCCGGCCACCAGCTTTGTTTCCCTCCAGCCCCAGCCGGATCGACCCCTCGCCCACTGTTGTGAGCCTGCCCTGCCAGTGCCGGTTGCCCTCTACGGGGTCAAACGTCTGAACCTTCGCCAGCTTTCCCTGGAAGCGCCGGAAGTCCTCAAGCCCATGCAGCTTCCGATCCAGCCCCGGCGATGAAACCTCCAGCGTGTACTCACTCCCGGGGATCAGGTCTTCCACGTCCAGCACCGTGCCGAAATCCCGGCTGAAGGCCTCGCAGTCCTCGTGAGTGATCCCAGCCAGCTGATCGAGCCCGAGGTCGCCGGTTCCGGAAGCAGCCCCGATGTTGGACTCTACGCCCGGATCGCCTCTGGTCTGCGCCGCCGCCAACTTTCTCCGCTCCTCGCCGTTCTTTTCGATGAAGACGCGCAGGATCCGATGCTTCGCCCCGCCGTGAAACTCGATCTCCACCACATCAAGGCCATGGGAAGCGGCCACGCGCTGCCCCACCCCCCGAATTTGATCGACGTCGAATGCCATGCAGACTGTCGTCCCCGGCCGACCAGCCCACTTTTCAGGCCAAATAAAAAGTGGGCTTGCGCCCACTGTTTTCCCGGTCCCGCCCGCTGGCGTAACCGGACAACCGTGTTCTCTCTTAGTGTAAACGCCTTCCCGCTTCCTTTCAAATCCAGCGGTTCCGGTGGGATACTGGCTGGAAAGCCATGGCCAGTGCCCAAACCCCTCTCGACTGGACGGTCACCGAAGAGAAGGTCCTCGCAGCCCTCGACCGGCTCATTGCCGCGGCCGATCCTGTCAAAATCGTCGCCTTCGGATCCCGCGCCCGCGGCAACACTCGTGAAGACAGCAACCTCGACCTGGCCGTCATTTTGCCCGGCGACACCGTCCTGAAGGACACGTCCCTCTGGTCCGTGGTCTCCGGACTGGGTTTCTCCATCGACCTGATCCCCACGAATGAAGCGATCCACCAGCGGTTCCGGCACTCCATCAACAGCATTCATCACGATATCGAGGAAGAGGGCGTCGTCCTTTACCGGAAAGGAGCGGATGGATCCCCAAACCGAGATGCTGTTGCGAAGCTCGTCTCAGGACGAGCAGACCATGCTGCCTGAGGGCATTCCAGGAATGATCCTGGGCTTTCATGCCCAGCAGGCCGTCGAAAAACCCGAGAGGGCCATTGCCACGGTCCGCATCCTCCGCGAATTCGTCTGCCGCCGTATTGCCGAAATCGACCTGCAAGCCTGAAGGAGAAATCGCCATGTCCGCCACTTCCGCCGATACTCTGAATCCCTACGCTCGCTTCCTGGGCGACCAGGACCCTCTCGCTGTCCTGCCCGCCACGCCCTCGCGCCTCAAGAGCCTGGCCCAGAGCATCGGCGCGGGCCGCATTGCCCAGCCGCCCGCCCCCGGCAAATGGTCCGCCCGCGAAATCCTCTGCCACCTTGCCGACTGCGAGATCGCCTTTGCCTTCCGACTTCGCCAAACCCTCGCCGAAGACCACCACGTCCTCCAGCCCTTCGACCAGGAAAAGTGGGCGGCGCCCTACTCCGGTATCGACGCGAACGAAGCCCTCGCCACATTTTCCCTCCTGCGCCGCTGGAACCTGCTGCTGATCGAATCGGCTCTGCCGAGCCAGGCGCATAAGCCCGTCACCCACCCCGAGCGCGGCGCGATGACTTTCTCCACCATCGTGGAGACGATGGCCGGTCACGATCTGAACCATCTCACCCAGCTGGAACGCCTCGCCGCCACGAACGCGTCCTGACGCGTTACAGGCTTGCCAGTTACGCTATACTGAACGCTAAGCCGCTCCCCGTCCTGCTGCACTGCACGCCCACGCCGGACCGAGCGCCAGGATTCCCGATCAGCATGTCCATCCGCACCCGTCGCACCCTGTTTTCTCTTGTCATCTTCTTCGCCGTCTGCGCGCTGGGCGGCATGGTCCTCAGCCAGCAGGTCGGCGCTCAGTCTGCGGCCGATGAATCCACCTTCCGCGACGGGCTCAAGTCCTTCGCCTCCGTCTACGACATCGTGGCGAAGAACTACGCGGAGCCTCTCACCGGCGACATGCCGAACAAGGCGATCTACGACGGCGCGATTCCGGAGATGCTGCACACGCTGGACCCGCACTCGAATTTCTACGACCCCGAGGCGTACGCCCGCATGCGCGAGGAGCAGCACGGGAAGTACTACGGGGTGGGCATGTACATCGTGCCGCAGAACGGCAAGGTTGTTGTCGTCAACCCCATTGAGGGCTCACCGGCCTTTCGAGCCGGCATTCATCCGGGCGATGTGATTACCGCCATCGACGGCCAGTCGGCTGCCAACTTCAGTTCCGACGAGGTTGCGAACCGGCTCAAAGGGCCGCGCGGCACCAAGGTCAGCGTCACCATGACGCGCCCCGACGTGTCCACTCCTCTGACCTTCCAGCTCGTCCGCGACGAGATCCCCAACGCCAGCATCGATCTCAGCTATGAGGTTCGTCCCGGCATCGGCTACGTCCACATCAAGCAGTTTCAGGAGACGACGGGGCGCGAATTCGACGATGCCATCGATGCGTTTGGCCCGAATCTGAAAGGCCTGGTCCTCGACCTGCGCGGCAATCCGGGCGGCGTTCTCGTGGAAGCCGTCGCCGTGTGCGACCGCCTCCTCAAGCGCGGACAGATTATCGTTTCGCAGCGCGGGCGCGCCTTCCCCGAGCAGGTCTACCGCGCCACGCACGGCAACGATGGCGAGAACTTCCCCATCGTTGTGCTGGTCAATCACAATACCGCTTCCGCGGCGGAGATTGTCTCCGGCGCCCTGCAGGATCACGACCGCGCGCTGATTGCCGGCGAGACGACCTTCGGCAAGGGTTTGGTGCAGACCGTCTACACGCTTTCCGACAACACCGGCCTGGCCCTGACGACCTACCACTACTACACCCCCAGCGGTCGCCTGATTCAGCGCAATTACAACGGCGTTTCGCTCTACGACTACTACTACAACCGCGATCAGCCACAGAGCGACAAGGACCGTGAGGTCAGGCTCACCGACTCCGGACGCACCGTCTACGGCGGCGGCGGCATCACTCCCGACATCAAGATCGAACCGCCCAAATCCACTCCCTTCGAGGACCAGCTGCTCGACCGCGACGCCTTCCTTGGCTTCATGGAGGAGTACACCGCTCACCATCAGGTCAGCAAAGACTTTCAGGTGGACGAGCCCGTTCTCAGCGACTTCAAGTCCTACCTCACTGCGCAGAACTACCAGTTCACGCCGGAACAGCTGAACAAGAACCTCGACTGGGTGGAGACGAATATCAAATCCAAGATCTTCCTCACTGAGTTTGGTGAGACCGCTGGGCTGAAGGTCCAGGCGGGCTGGGATCCGGAAATCCAGGCGGCCATCAACGACATCCCCCAGGCCGCGCAGCTCCAGCAGCACGCGCAGCAGGTGCTGGCACAGAAGGAAGCGGCTCTGAACAAGAATTCCGTCGCCCAAACCCAGTAGCTGGACGAGAAATGCAGCGAAGGCCGGCAGCCCTGCCGGCCTTTTCCGTTTGGGAACAAGCCGCTGCGGCGCATGCTAGACTGCTGTCCATTCATGCCCCTCCATCGCGTCTCTCGCCGTAGTTTTCTCTCCGCCTCGGCGGCCACCGCCGGGATTGCCCTCTTTCCAGCCTCTGAGTCCTGGGCCGCCGATTTGCCCATGCCGCGCGCCTCCGGACCTCTGGAGGAGCATCTCGACAGCTACCTCGCCACTTACCTGCCGGCTATGAACGCGCCTGGACTCACGCTGGGTATCACCGACTCGAAGGAGACCCGCCGCGTCGCCTGCTACGGCTACGCCAACCTGGATCAGCGGCTCCCGGTTGCGCCGGATCACCGCTTCCAGATTGGCTCCATCACCAAATCCTTCGTGGCGCTGGTCATCCTGCAGCTGCATGAAGAGGGCAAGCTTGATCTGCATGGTCCGATCCTCGATTACCTGCCCGACCTGCCCATCGTCACCGAATACGGGACCGTCACGATCCACCATCTGCTGACCCATACCTCCGGCCTGCCTGACAACATCGGCATCTTCACCGGCGATCCCGAGGGCCGTCTGGTGCAGGGCTTCACGCCGGGCCAGCATTTCCATTACTGCAATCCAGGCTTCGCGATTCTCGGACTGCTCACCGTCAGGCTCGACGGCCGTCCCTGGAGGGTTCTCGCGCAGGAGCGCATCCTCACGCCTGTGGGCATGACGCAGACCCGGCCTGTCATCACCACAGCCGACCGCGCCCGGGCCGCCGTCGGTTACGAACCCTTCTGGGACGATCAGGTCTATCCGCGACAGGGCCGCCTGGCGCCCGCAGCGAATCTCGTCATGGACGATACCGCCGGCTGCATTGCCTCCACACCCGGCGACATGGCCCGCTACGCGCGCATGCTGCTCAATCGCGGACAGGGCCCGAACCGCCGCATCGTTTCCGAAGAGAGCTTCGCCCTGATGTCCACGCCGTATATCAAAGCCGATGAATTCAGCCCCACGGCCAGCTACGGGTATGGCATCGCCGTCGATACCCTCGACGGACACAAGATTCTGCGCCACACCGGCGGCATGATCGCCTTCGCCTCCTCCATCCACGTCGATCTCGACGGCGGCGTGGCGGCGTTTGCCTCCATCAATGCTATGCAGGGCTACCGGCCCATCCCCGTCACCGAATATGCCGTGCGTCTGCTCCGCGCCGAGCACGAGTCCAGGGCTCTTCCCACTCCACCCTCGATCGCCAACCCGCGCGAGGTCGCCAACGCCGCCGATTACGCCGGCACCTTCACCGCTCCCGACGGTCGAACGCTGACCTTCGCCGCGCACGAAAAGCAGCTCGCGCTGGTTGACGGCTCAACCTCAGTGCCTCTGCAGCACAGCGGCGACGACGAATTTATCTCGACAGTCCCGGGCACCTTGGCCGAATACAGCTTTGCCTTTCAAAGAAGGCCGGCGCATCCGAAGGCCGCGCCTGCCGACCCGCCGCAGCCGGTCATTGAGGTCGCCTACGGTCCGGACTGGTATATGACACCGGCCTATGAAGGCCCGCGCACCTTCACGGTCCCGCCCCACTTCGCTACTTTCATCGGCCGCTACCAGAGCGAGAGCCCCTGGGCAGGCGATTCGCACATCTATGTGCTGAAGGGCAAGCTCATGATCGACGGCGAGCCGCTCACGCCGCTGGGCGACCGCCTCTTCCGCATGGGCGACGACGACTGGCTCCCCGAGACGGTCGAGTTCCAGCATATCTTCCAGGGCAAAGCCCGCGTGATGCGCATCGCCGGGCTCGACCTCTGGCGCGTCGACGTCGGCTGAGGTTCCGTAACCTGCTCCCTGTAACCTGTTTTTATGGAGTTTCGCTTCGCCGTCGAATCCGACCTGCCCTCCATCACTGCCCTGGTGAACCAGGCCTTTGTGGTCGAGCGGCTTTTCAAATCCGACGACCGCCTCAATCCCGGGCGCACCGCCGAATATTTCCAGAAGGGCCGCTTTCTCCTGGCGGAGGATCACGGCGCTCTCATCGGATGTGTCTACGTGGAACTTCGCGGCGATCGCGGCTATCTCGGCCTGCTCTCCGTGGCTCCATCCGTACAGAAAACCGGGCTCGGCCGCCGCCTTGCCGCAGCGGCCGAGGAGTTCGCCCGCGAGATGGGCGCGCATCACATGGATCTGACGGTGGTGAATCTCCGCACCGAGCTGCCGCCGATTTATGAGAAGCTCGGCTACGTCATCTCGGGCGAGGAGCCTGTTCCCGAAGAGATAGCTCGCCGCGTCAGCCAGCCCTGCCACTTCGTCCGGATGTCCAAGCCGCTGGGGAATGGCTGATCGAGTCCGTTGGACTGCGGGCTTACACCTTCGCGGTTTTCTGCGCTCTGAGCCCTGTGCTCTGCGCCCTGTACTTCAGCACAGGCCGCGCCAGCAGCAACACGGCCAGCACCACGGTGATCTCCAGCGGCGTCTTGACCCCCGTCTTCACGCCCCACCAGTAGTGGATCACCCCCGCAATCGCCGCCCCGTAAGTGAGCCAGTGCAGACGGTTCCAGTTCTTCCCGCCCAGCTTGCGGATCGACCACGTTGTCGAGGTGAGCGCCAGCGGCAACAGCATCAGCCACGCCGCCAGCCCCGCGGTGATGAAGCGCCGCTGGCTGATATCGTCCACCATGGCCGACCAGCTAAAGCCCGCATACAGCCAAACGTAGGTCATCAAATGCAGGCAGGCATAGAAGAACGCATAGAGCCCCAGAAGGCGTCGAAACCGCACCAGCCATCCGAGCTTCGGGATCAGCCGCCGCACCGGCGTGATGGCCAGCGTGATCACCAGCAGTCGCAGTGTTCCGTGGCCGGTAAAGAAGGTGACCGTGTGGGTTGGATCCGGCCCCAGCGCATTCGGCTGGGTGGTCACGGACAGATATAAACGCCACAACAGCCAGGCCACCGGCGCCAGACACGCCGCGTGCGCCAACCCCTTCAGCGCTACAATCCAGCGCTTACTCATCCCTGAAGATTTCCATTGTCAAACGATTCTCGCTACTGGCTCCCGGCTCCCCGGCTGCTTTCAATAATCCTTGATCAGATTCATGCCGGCATACAGGTGCGCCACCTGATCGCCATACCCGTTGAACATCAGGGTAGGCTGCCGCTGCTTCCAGATCGGCGCGCCAATCACGCGCTCCGTCTTCTGGCTCCATCGCGGATGATCGCGGTTGGGGTTTACATTCGAGTAGAATCCGTACTCATTCGGGGCCAGATCGTTCCACGTCGTGCCCGGCTGGCCCTTCACGAACTTCACCTTCACAATCGATTTCGCCGACTTGAATCCGTACTTCCACGGCACCACCACGCGGACCGGTGCGCCGTCCTGATTCGGCAGTACATCGCCATACAGGCCGAAGGTCAGCAGCGTCAGCGGATGCATGGCCTCATCCATCCGCAGTCCCTCCGAATACGGCCAACTGATGCCCGCACTCCACGGCAGCAGCTCCTGCTTCGAGTCCGCCAGCGACAAAAACTGCACATACTTTGCCGACGGCAGCGGTTCGCACTGCTGAATGAACTCCGAGAGCGAATATCCCACCCACGGAATCACCATGCTCCACGCTTCCACACAACGGAACCGATAGGTCCGATTCTCCAGGGGTCGCAGCTTCAGCAGCGCATCGATGTCAAAGGTCTTTTTCTGCTTAACGAGCCCCTCCACCTGGATCGACCACGGCCGCGTGTGCAGCCGCCAGGCATTCTTCGCAGGGTCATCCTTATTCACGCCGAACTCGTAGAAGTTGTTGTAATGCGTAATGTCTTCGAACGGCGTCAGCGTCAGCCCCGGCATCGAAAGGGGGCTGCTCACGGTGTTCAGCTTCTGCTCCGCGTGCACGGTTGCGGGCCGCAGGAACCGCCGCGCCCCTTCGCCTGCCACGGCCGCCAGGCCGGTCGCAGCCGCCGCTGCCATAAAAGCACGCCGGTTCATCCAGGCTTCTTTCGGCGTGATCTCCGAATCCGGAATATCGCTCTGTCTGTGCATCCGCATGAGTGCTCCTACTTTACTCTCCTGTGCATTCGACGCTCCACCGGCCCTGCCGTCGCAGATCCCGTCACGAAATCGTCCCTCTACCGGAAGTACGCCACCCCGGGCCGGTTCGGATTCATTCCCCCTTTCCTTCGCCTTTCGCTCGCTGCTTCCCGCGCCTTATACTATAGGGAGTTCCTGCATTCAGGACGATTGCCTCTCCGTATGCCCGCTGCAACAGGGCCAGGCTGCCGGAGCAGGGCTACAGAAAAGGCTGTCACCCATCCCATGATTCGCTTCCTGCAGAAAGACACAAAGTTTACCAAGTGGCTGTTCGGCATCATCATCGCAGCCACCTGCGTATTGATGGTCATCTTCCTGGTTCCGGGCATCTTCAACGACACGTCCAATGCCAGCACCACCTACGCCAGCATCCGGCACGGCGGCTTCTTCGGCCGTTTTCTCCCCGCCCAGCAGGAGATCTCCGTCGGCGATGTGCAGCAGGCAGCGCGCAACATGATGCGCGGGCGTCAGGTTCCTGACATGTACATGCCCATCATCATGCAGCAGGCCGGCCAGCAGATCATCATGCAGCGCATCCTGCTCCAGGAAGCCCAGCGCATGGGTATCACGGCCACCGATGCCGATGTCCGCCGCTTTCTCCATACCGGCATGTGGGGGCAATATCTCTTTCCCGACGGCAAATTCATCGGCGTCGCTGCGTACACCGACTTCGTCACCCAAAATCTCAACATGACGGTGCAGAAGTTCGAGAGCGAGATTAAGGATCAGGTCATCTCCGATCGTCTCCGCGATCTGGTCACCGGCGGCATCACGGTCTCAGACGCCGAGGTTCGCAACAACTACCGGAATCAGGCAACGAAGATCAAGTTCGATTACGCAGTTCTCAGCGCCGACGATCTGCGCAAGACCATCAACCCCACCGACGTCGAGCTGCAGGCCTACTTCAAACAGAACGCCGCCCGCTATAAAGACGCTCTGCCCGAGACCCGCAAGATCGAGTACGTCGCCTTCGCCGACAGCGATCTTCCCGGCGGCAAACCGCAGATCACCCAGGCCGAGATCCAGCAGTACTACGACCAGAATCAGCAGCAGTATAAAGTGGACGCCGAGGTCAAGGTGCGGCACATCCTGATCTCCGTCGACCCCAACGCCGGTAAGGATGCCGACGCAAAAGCCAAGGCCAAAGCCCAGGACATCCTCGACCAGATCCGTAAAGACAACGGCAAGAACTTCGCCGAACTGGCAAAGAAGTACTCCGACGACCCCGGCAGCAAGGACCAGGGCGGCGAGCTGGGCTGGCTCAAGCGCGGCGCCACGGTGCCCCAGTTCGACGCTGTGGCTTTCGGCCAGGAGCCCGGCCAGATTTCCGGCCTCGTCCGCACCCAGTTTGGCTACCACATCATCCAGACCGAGGCGAAGCAGGAAGCCCACACCAAGCCCCTCGACGAAGTGAAGAGTTCCATCGTGGACGTCCTGACCAAACAGAAAGAGGCACAGGCGGAGCAGGCCTTTGCCCAGCAGCTCGCCACGCAGGCCCAGAGCACCAGCCTTGCTCAGGTCGCTGCCGCCCATCACCTCAAGGTCGTCACCAGTGACTACGTCGCACAGGGCGCCACCCTGCCGGATATGACGGACAGCTCCAAACTCGTCGCCGCCGCCTTTGGCGCCAAAGCCAACGGCGCGCCCGAGCCTGCCTCCACCGGAGACACCGGCTACGCCGTCTTCCAGGTGGCCGACATCAAGCCCGCGCACACGCCCACTTTCGACGAATACAAATCGCATATCCTCGACGACTTCCGCGACCAGCAGGTGACCGCGTTGCTGGCCCGCAAGACCAACGAGCTTGCGGATCGCGCCCACGCCGAGAGCGACCTGGCCAAGGCCGCAAAAGAAGTGGGCGCCACCGTGAAGACCAGCGATCTGGTCGGCCGCGATCAGCAGGTGCCGGACATCGGGCTGCTCAGCAGCGCCGCGCCCAGCCTCTTCGACCTCAACGTCGGCCAGATCAGTAACGCCATCAACAACGGGACCACGGGCGTCGTGGCGAAAATCGATGACAAGCAGGAGCCCTCGCCCGAGGACATCGCGACGAATTTCGACTCCACCCGCGACACCCTCCTCAACCAGCGCCGCGATCAGGCTTTCGAGGTCTTCGTCACGAACCTGGTTTCCACCTACGAGAAGGCCGATCGCGTCCTGATCAACCGCAAAATGCAGCAGCAGATTCCGATGAGCGGCATGTAGTCCGTCTCAGGGCAACGAAGCCCGCATTCATCGAATCTTCTCCGATGGAGCGGGCTTTTTCCTTTGTTCCGTTTCACACTGGACTCATCCATGCCTTTCGAGCGCGCCTCGGGCCTACTGCTGCACATCACTTCCCTGCCTTCGGCGGGCGGCATCGGCGATCTCGGACCCGCCGCCTGGGCCTTTGCGGACTTCCTCGCGGCCGCCAAACAGCGCGTCTGGCAGGTGCTTCCGCTCTGCCCTACCGGCTACGGCAATTCGCCCTACGCGTCGCTCTCCGCCTTCGCCGGCAATCCCCTTCTGCTTTCTCTGGAGATCCTCGCCGAACGCGGCTGGATCAGCCACGATCGCCTTGCAGGTCTTCCCGGCCCTTCCGGCGCCGTCGACTTCGAAGCGGTTACCGCACAGAAGCTCCCGCTCATCGAAGAAGCCGCCCGCAACTTCATTCAACGGCACACGGAGGCCGAATGGTCCCGATTCGAAGGCTACTGCCGCGAAAACGGCACCTGGCTGGACGACTGGGCGCTCTACTCCGTCCTGCGCCGTAAATTTAGCTACGCATCCTGGAACCAGTGGCCCGATCCAGTCAAACGCCGCGACTCCTCCGCTCTCGACCAGCTCCGCCACGAACTCGCCGAGGAGCTCGCCACCGCCCAGGCCATCCAGTTTGCCTTCGACGAGCAGTGGCGCGCCCTGCGCGAATACTGCGCCGCCCGCGACATCCGCTTCCTCGGCGATATCGCCATCTTCGTCAGCTACGACTCAGCCGACGTCTGGACCCATCCGGAGCTCTTTGAAGTCGACGAGGATCTCGCCCCGGTCCGCGTCGCCGGCGTGCCTCCCGATTACTTCTCTGCGACCGGACAGCGCTGGGGCAATCCTCTCTACCGCTGGGACGTCATGCAGGGTAACGGCTTCCCGTGGTGGATCGACCGCATCCGTCGCGCGCATTTTCTCTACGACCTGATCCGCCTCGATCACTTCCGCGGCTTTGAAGCCTACTGGGCTATCCCCGCCCGGGAGGAAACTGCGGTGAACGGCCAGTGGACCAAGGGTCCCGGCGCTGCGCTCTTTCAGCGTCTCCGCGACGAGCTGGGCGAGCTTCCCTTCATCGCCGAAGACCTCGGCATGATCACCAAAGAAGTCGAGGACCTTCGCGAGCAGTTCCACTTCCCTGGAATGAAAGTCGTGCAGTTTGGATTCTCTGCCCGCGGCGCGCACATTCACCTGCCCCACCAATTTGTTACCAACACGGTGGCGTATACCGGAACCCACGACAACGACACCACCCTCGGCTGGTGGGAGAACGGCGCTTCCGACGTCGAGAAGGCTGCGGTTCGCGCCTATGTTCAGTGTGAGCCGCAGGCCGCCGGCGAAAGCCCGGTCTGGCCCCTGATCCGCGCGGTCGCCGCATCCGTGGCCGACATCGCTCTCTATCCCGTCCAGGACATCCTCGAGCTGGGCAGCGAGGCGCGCATGAATGTCCCTTCCCGCGCTGCCGGCAACTGGAGCTGGCGCTGCCCGGAGCACGCCCTGACCCCCGCCCTCGCTGAGAAGCTAGCCGCTCTCACTGAAGTGACCGACCGCGACAAACACGAACGCGATCAGAACTGACCTGTAGCCTGTAACCCGCCTTCAGAGCCGCCGCGCCAACAGAGCCACCGGAAACTCCGCAAGAACAGTCCGCAGCGGGAGTCTTCCCGCTTCATCCACGCGCGCAAACGCTCCCGTAAACACATTCTCCAGTTCCGCGCCGGCCATCTCCGGCACCATCAGCTCGGCATGGCCCCAGGCGTCATCCACGGGCAGGCGCGCCTTCCCGCTCATCAGCGTGTAAGCGAATCGTGGCACCACGGCGAGCACCTGCTGTCCGCGGGTGAATGCGATTCCGTGTTCGGCATACCCCTCCGTCACAGCCACTGGCACATATTTTCCACGCCGGAACACCTCCGGCAAGCGGTTGCGCAGCGCCAGTGCCCGATGCACGGTCCACAGCTTCACCCGTCCGTCCCGAATCCGGTCCAGCACCGCACGGCAAACCGCCGCTGCACCCCGATCTTTTTCGAGGCCCTGCAGCTCTTCCAGGGCCGCCTGCCGCCTCTCGTAATCCACCGGCCGCCGGTTGTCGGGATCCACCAGGCTCAGATCCCACATCTCCGTTCCCTGATAGAAGTCCGGCACTCCCGGTGAAGCAATCTTTAGAACCACCTGGGCCAGAGAATTGACCGCACCGAACAGCTTCAACGCCGGGAGAATCTCGTCCAGCGTCTCCGCGAACCGGGGCTGGCGCCCGCGCGCATCGGGCATCAGCAGCGCGCGGATGAAGCTGTGCACCGCGTCCACATACGGCGGATTGGGATTCGTCCAGCTTACGTTCACCTTGGCCTCGCTCAGAGCCTTGGTCATGTACTGCTGGATTCGCTCCAGGAATTCCTGCCGATCCTCCAGGCTCGCCATCGTCCACGGCCAGGCGCCTGCCAGCGTCTGATAAAGGAAGTACTCCTCGTTTGGGTCCGGCGCGACCCGCCCATCCTCCAGCGTCCGCTTGTGCCGCGCGTTCAGCTTGGTCCAGCGCCGCACCCAGGACGGCCACAGATACGTCATCTCCGAGAGCACATTCAGCCGGTTCCGCACGTCCTCGCTGCGTTTCGTGTCATGCGTCGAAGTCGCAAGCATTGCATCCGGCGAGTCGCGCAGCCGTTCCCGGTTCGCCTCGTGAAAGACCTCCGGCTCGATCCCGAAGGCCTCCACCGAACTCCCCACATCGTTCGAGGAGATAAATCGGTTGTAGACATAGAACGTGGTGTCTTCCACCCCCTTTGCCATCACCGGACCGGTCAGCTGCTGAAACTTAAGGGCGAAATACAGCTCCCGCGGGTCAATCTCCTCTCCGCTCTTCTCGTGAAGCAGCAGCCTCTTCTGCAGAAAGTCGAAGACCGACGCGTCTGTCTCACGGTTCCGTTGCTTCGCTCGGCCAATGGCCTGCCGGATAAACGTCCGGTCCCGTTCCGTGTACTCTCCGCGATCGTCAATATAGGTCCGATACACCGGGAAGCAGGCAATCGTCTCCCGAATCGCTGTCTCCAGCAAGTCCTCGGTAAAATCGCGCGCGTTGCGATTCGACGAAGCCAGCCGGCTCAGCAGATTCGCCAGCACATACACTTCGCTGGACAGCGCATTCCGCATCACATTCAGCTTCGACTGATAAATAATCGTCTGCGGGTCCACTCCGTCGCCGATGAGTCGTTCATAGAAATCCGTAAACCTCTGCTTGTTCTCGCTTCTGATAAGGACCTGGTTCCCCAGATGCACGAAGTCATAGCCCGATGTCCCGTTGACCGGCCATCCCCGGGGCAGCGATTCCTTCGGTTCCAGGATCTTCTCCACCACCACGTACAGCGGTCCGTGGCCCAGATCCCAGTCCGGTCCGCGCATCGCCTCCCTCACCTGCAGCTCGATGCCCGTCGGTCCCGTCTCGCCCTGTGGAGTCTCACCCATGCATTGACTGGCTACATAAAGTCGTTGCAGCCGGATCAGATACTGCCGCGGATTCAGCATTCCGTCGCAGTGGTCGATGCGCAGCCCTGTGACCTCCCCGCGCGCCAGCAGCCGCCGCACCAGGCAATGCGTCTCCGCAAAGACCTCCGGATTCTCCATCCGCAGCCCGACCAGATCGTTGACGTCAAAAAAGCGCCGGTAATTGATCTCCTCGCTGGAGACGCGCCAGAACGCCAGCCGCCAGGGCTGCTGCTCCAGCAGCTCGTGCAGCCGGTCAAAGCTGCGCGGATTGCCGGCCACACCGTTGATCCGTTCCAGCGCCCTGCGCAGCGGCTCCTGCATCGCCGGGCTTGCCAGCGCCGCGCGCAGGCGTGGCCGCAGCTCCTCCAGCTGCCGTTGTCGCTGAGCGATCAGATTCGCATCGGTCGTTTCGTGGGGGGGGATATGCGCCGTCTCCCGCAAAATATCGTGGAACGATTGCGGCACTCCCAGCTCGTCCAGCTCTGCATCCGGAAAGATTACCGGCGTCGAGCGGGGCGACAGCGGCATCAGGTGGTTGTAATACTGCGCGCGCAGTTGCCCATCTACGGCGACCACCTGAATCTTTTTCGCTTCCAGTTCGTCTCCGTACTGCGAACCCAGAATGGGCAGCAGCAGCTTGTTCCGCATGTCGGGGTTCAGCGGCTCCCATTCGATATCGAAATAGTTCGCGTAGCGTGAGGCTCGCCCGTTCTCCAGCACATCCTGCCACCACAGCGAGTCGTTCCCCACCCCCATGTGGTTCGGCACGATGTCCAGCAGCAGCCCCATTCCCAGTTCCCGCAGCCGCGCGGCAAACCGGGTAAAACCTTCCTTGCCCCCCAGCTCCGGGTTCAGACGGTCGTGGCGCGTGACATCGTACCCATGCGTACTGCCCGGCCGCGCCTCAAAAATCGGCGACGCATAGGAGTCACCGATCCCCAGGCTCTTCAGATACGGCAGCACCGCCTCGGCGTCCGCAAACGTGAAGGCTGAGTGCAGCTGCATCCGATACGTCGACAGCGGCGCTCGCGCCTCCCTGCGCGGCGTCTGCTCCAGGCAATCCCGCATCTCCTCTGTCGTTCGAGGCTCCTTCCTTGTCTGCACAGGCACGTCTTTGGATGCTCTCACTCGGTGACCGAGTTTGCGCGGGATTCGGCGCTCCCCACCAACAAAAATCCCCGCCGCGGCGAGGATTTTTCCGGACCCTACCCTTCCGCATGGCCCCGGCTACACGAACGGATCGCCGTCCGCGCCCGCGTGCGAGTTGCGATCCTTCCTGCGCAGCACGTCAAACCCCGCGCGCAGCCCGCTCAGTACCGCCCCCACCTGCCGCATCGGCGTCGTCACCGCTCGCTCTACGGTCGAGGTGGCGTAGGCAATGCTGTTCAGTGTGCCCGTCACCATCTCGTCCACCCGGTCGACCTGCCCTTCAGCTTTCTTCAGGAGTATGTCCACCGCGCCACTCACGTGGGTCGATTCGTGCTTGAGTGTCTGACTCACCTCCAGCACGTTCTGGGCCGCCACTTTCAGTTTCGGTGAAACTTCGTCCAGCAGATGCCGGGCCGTTGCCAGTGCCGGCAGCGCATGCTCCTGCGCCTCCTTCGTCACCTCATTCAGTCGCTTCACCGCTGCCTTCGCCGCCGCCGCCATCACCAGCAGTGCAATCGCCTGCATCAGAAATGCGGCTGCGGTGAGGGCGGTGAACAGGATTAAGACCCAGCTCGGTCCGTCATGTGACATGGCTTTCTCCCTCGCTCGGATCGGCTCCTCAGGCTGTGGCGCGCGGGCCGTCCCATCCCGCAATGCCTGGTGCTCAGGCTCCCTGGCTCTCGGACTGGTTCGGAGACGTGCTGCCCTGATAGGCCTGGCGTCCGGCGTCCACCGCCGCCGACACTCTTCCGCCCTGATCGTTCACGAACTGGCGGCCCTGGTTGACGAACTCATCCCATTGCGCCCGTCCCCGCTCCACGTACTCCTTCCCGCGGTCCACGTAGTCATTCACCTGCACCTTACTCCGATCCACCAGGTCACCGACCTGATCGGCCGCTTCGCGACTCCGCTGCCGCAGGTATTCGGAACCCTCGCGCGCGCTGCTCATCAATTCCTCGCGCGTCTCCCGTCCTGCCTTGGGCGCATACAATACTCCGATCAGCGCGCCCAGCCCCAGGCCCGCAAGAAACCAGCTGAATCCGCTCGAACCTTTTTCTTCCGACATAGATTTATCTCCTTCGAGATGAACTGCATTCCCGGACACTGTATCGTACCGGGAACCCCAGGGCTTCGCAAATGAAGAGATTGGCTCCGCTCTTGGCCGCGGAGGTAATCCTCGGACGCCGGTCCGCTCTCTCCTCGCTGACGCATCGCTTCCACTGAAGCCACTTCTACACTCAGATGCCGCAGCAATTCCCGAAGCTGCCAGATCGCCTGATGCGTCTAACATAGACATCGATCCGCTCCGCTCGCCAGTGAGATTGGCGCTCTTTTCGGATTGCATGCGGAAAGGAATCCTCCATGAGCACTCCGACACGACTTGCGGGATCCCTCGCCCTCCTCCTGCTGGCTGGCGTTGGATGCCAGCACCTGTAACCCGTAACCTGCCTCTCATCCCCCCAGATCCACCAGCCTCACGGCCGGAATCGGCTGACCAAGGAAACGCGCTCCCAACTGGCTGAATTTCGTCACCGAGTCAGTGGCAAAAAACTCCACCTGTGGAGCCCGCGTGGACTGCGCGGCGCTTCTGAGCTCAGCCGCCACCTGCTGCGCCGTCACCTCTGCGGAGTCGATCACCCGCACCTCCTGCGGCACGGCCCGCTCAATCGAGTCGCGCAACAGCGGATAATGGGTGCACGCCAGCACCAGCGTGTCGGCATTCAGGTCCGCCGCGCGGGCCTGCTCCATCAACTCTTCCATGTAGATCCGCACCACTTCATCCGTCACCGCGTGCTGCGTCCACCCCTCTTCGACCAGCGGCACCAACAGGGGACAGGCCTTCTCGATCGCCCGCATCTTCCGGACCGCGCAGGCTGCCGCATAGGCGTGGCTCTCCACCGTCGCGGCCGTGGCAATCACCAGCACATCGCGGGTGGTCGAACTCGCGTCGGCTGCATTGGCGCCGGTCTCCACCACCCCGAGCACCGGCACCGAAACCGCTTCGCGAATCGCATCCAGCGCCAGCGCGCTCGCCGTGTTGCAGGCAATCACCAGAAGCTCTGCCTCTTCCTCTTCCACAAGAAACCGCGCGCTCGAGGTCGCATAGCGCGCCACCGTCGCCCGCGACTTCGCCCCATACGGCAGCCGCGCCGTGTCCCCCAGATAGACGTAGTCCGCGCCGGGTATGTGCCGCAGCAGCGCCCGCAATACCGTCAGCCCGCCGAAGCCCGAGTCGAACACCCCGATCTTCATCGCGCCGCACCCGCCGGCGCCACCGGGCTCGGCCGCTGCTCCGCCTCCGCGGCCAGATAAGTGCGTGTCAGATCTGCATGCCCAGCCAGCGTCTCCCGCGGCTGACCGTCCACGAGGAAATGCACCTCCGTCACATCCGGCAGATTGGCATGCAGCGTTGCCATCATCGACAGCAGCGTCAGCGTTTCGGGTTCGATCCCCGAAGGCTGCGCCGCCGCCAACGCCCCGTTCAGATCCACCACCGCCATCTGCCCGCCCGGCCCGCTGACACCCTTTCCCTGCGGCACCGGCACAAAGTACACATCGTCCACGCCCTTCTCCACGTGGATCGGGTGCGTCGAATCCGGCGCCGCATACGCCTCGATCAGCGCCTCCAGCAACACCCGCGCCTGCGCATTCTCATCCGCCGGCAGCGGAATCGTGCGCTCGACGGTCGTGATCGAGTCGTCCAGATCGTCGGGCACATACAGCGTCACCGTCTTCGGCGGGCTCCCCGCGGGCTCTGCAATCGACTGCGGCACGGTCGTTCCCTGCGCCTGCAGCCGGTCCTGCGCCCGGTTCCGCAGCCGGATCAGAAACACCGCCATCACCACGCACACCACCAGCAGCAGAGCAAACAGATATTTGTGTGCGCGCGAAATCATCTACTGCTTCCAGTCGCTGCGCCATTGTTCCAGCGCCGCAGCCAGCGCATCCACCACCTGCTTCTGATAGCCGGCATCCGTCAGCGGGCGCGCCGAAGTCACATGACCGGCCACGAGCGGCGCCATCTCCACCGCCACCTCCGGACACGCCAGGCTGTCCATCGGTTGTACCGACGCCCGCCCCAGCGTCACCGGGATCGCTGCGTGCACCAGCGCGGAATCGATCTCCGACTCCAGCTTCAGGCTCTGCGTCACAAAGGCCGCCTGCGCCGTCGCCCACGGCAAAAACGCCGTCCGCGGCGTCGCGCTCAGCGACGACGTGTACAGATGCACCCCACTTCCCGTCGCCGTGGCGTGCACCACCAGGCATGCTGCCGCCTGCGCGTGATTCGCCGTCTCCGCCCGGTCCAGCGAACTCACGTCCGTATCCGCCTGCCGTGTCATCACCACGTCCACGCCTCGCGCCTTCAGGACCGACCGCAGCCGCCCCGCCAGTTCCAGCGTGATGTCCTTCTCCAGAATGCCGGGACCGATCTTCGCACCCGTATCGCTGCCCCCATGCGCTGCGTCCAGCACCACCACCAACGGTGGCGGCTGCACCGGCGCCATCGGAGTCGGCGCCTGGATCGGCGGCAAACTCGGGACCGCCGGCAGGGGACCCTTCGCTGGCGCTTTCGGCCCCTGCACCGATTGCGCCAAAGCCACTCCCGCCATCAGCCCCACCGCCGCCAGCCCTTCAGTCCAGCGCATAGATCGCCAGACCGCTCAGCAACTTCGGATAGAAATCCGTTGACTTCTGCGGCATCACTTCCCCGGCAAACGCTACCTCGCGCAGCTGCTCCAGGCTCACCGGATTCATCAGAAACGCTGCATTCGCCTCCCCGCGCCTCACCGCATCGGCGGCTTCCGCCGCATCCCGCACATAGCGCAGGTGAGTCTGCTCGCGAATCGCATCCGCCGAAATCCCCAGCAGCGTTTCCAGCACCAGGCTGTGCAACTGCGCCACGTCCAGCTTCCGCTGCCGTGCGGGCACATGCCGCAGCGCCTCCGCTACCGGCTCCGGCTTGGCCGTCAGCAAATACCAGCCTTCTCCCGTGACCGCCACAAAGGCGGTCCCGTGCACCGCCCCGAGCTGCGTCATGGCTGCCGCCGCATCCCGTTCCGCCAGTTCCTCAATCTCGAAGTACGGCCCCGCCTTCTCCAGCAGCGTTCCCGCCGTAAATCCGGAGAGCCCGAACACCACCCGGTGCGTGGGCAGGATCACCAACCCCTCGGAGTCCATATTGATAAAGGTCATCATCGCCGCCGCCTCAGGGAAGGCCGGCTGCGGCAGTCCCGCGCCCATCCGTTCGCAGCTCTCGGCGGCGCCTGCAGGGGCCCGCTCCTTCCGGTACGTCAGCGCCGTTTCGTAACGATGGTGTCCGTCCGCGATAATCAGCTTCTTGTCGTCCATGGCCGTCGCCAGCAGATTGATTTTGGCCGGGTCGCTGATTTTCCATACGCGGTGCACTACTCCGTACTCATCCGTCACTTCGATTTCCGGCAGCGTCTCCCCTGCGGCGCCGCTCCCGAACAGAACCTCCTCCGCACTCCGCACCGGATCCGAATACAACATAAAAATCTGGCCGAAATGAGCCCGCGTCGCCCGCAGAAGATTCAGCCGGTCCGATTTCGGCTTCGACAGCGTCTGTTCGTGCCGGAACACGACTCCCTGGCTGTAGTCGTACAGCTCTCCCAGCGCGATGAAGCCCCGTCGCTCCCGCACCACGCCTGCCGCCCCGGGGACCGAAAATCGTTGCGAGTACGCGAAAACGCAGGACTGCTGCTCCTGGGCCAGAATCCCCGCTTCCCGCCACGCGGCAAGGTCCCGCGCCGCGTTCGCGTAGACGTCTCCCTCCTGATCGAACAACTCCGGCATCCGCAGGATCAGGCGGCAGAGGTTGTAGGGGCTGCGCTGGTAATAGGCCTGCTGCATGGCCGGCGTGATCTTGTCATACGGCTGGGTGACAACGTCCTGTGCCGAGACTTGCGCGAGGTTGTAGCGAAGGGCGCGAAACGGAAAAATGCGTGCCATATCTCTCTGTTCCACCGATTCTATCGTCCCCGTCCCGCTGTGGCGCAGAATGACTCTCTGTCGCGCCATTTTCAGGCCATCGCCGTATCTCTGTTTCCACCCCTTCCCGCATCTAGCTCTTCAATGGCATTGAGCGAGCGTCCTCATCCAGCTCCGATTCCGGCCCGTCTGCGGACGCGAGTGGCTATTGCACAAGTCTCTCAATCGTGCCAGTATTCTTGACACGTGAGGTATGGTCATGGCGTCCATCTTTGGGCGCAAACCTGCTGCCAACATCACGCCGGGACCCCGCCGGCCTGCCCTCCGAACCGGTTGTCTTCCGCTGCTCTTCCTGCTGCTCGCTCCTTTGCTCGCCTCTCCGGCCCTCGGCCAGGAAGACCCGCTCAATCAGGTCCACATCAGTTCCCAGCCGGTTGCCGTCAAAACCGATCCCTCCATCCCGCTCACCCCCGGCGCCTCCCTGCGTACCGGGATTCAATTCCGTGTCGACACGAACATCGTTCTGGTTCCCCTCACCGTCACCGATCCGATGGACCGCCTCGTCACCGGCCTCGAAAAGCAAAATTTCTCCGTTTACGAGGATGGCCACTCCCAGGCCATCCGCAGCTTCGCCTGTGATGACGCCCCCGTCTCCATCGGGGTCATCCTCGACCTCAGCGGCAGCATGAGTAATAAGGTTGTGCGCGCCCGTGGCGCGATCCTTCAGTTCATGAAGACCTCCAACCCACAGGACGAGTTTTTCGTGATCGGCTTCAACGACCGCCCTTACCTGCTTACCGATTTCACCTCCTCGGTTGACGACGTCGAAGCCCGGCTGGCCACCATCCAGCCCGGTCACCGCACCGCCCTGCTGGACGCCATTTATATGGGTTTGGAGAAGATGAAGGAGGCCAAATACCACCGCAAGGCTCTGCTTATTGTGTCCGATGGCGGCGACAATAACAGCCGCTACACCGAAGGCGAAGTCCGTTCTGCTGTCCGCGAGGCCGATGTGCAGATTTACTCCATCGGCATCTTCGACCCCGAAGCCGCCACCATCGAAGAACGCAACGGGCCGCTTCTTCTCAATGACATCAGCAGCGCTACCGGCGGCCGCCTCTTTCGGGTCGATGACCTTTCCGAAATGGGCGATATTGCCACCCGCATCAGCGCGGAACTCCGCAACGAATACGTCCTCGGGTATAAAACCAACGACACCCGCATGGACGGCAAGTGGCGCAAATTAAAAGTCAAGCTCCTGCCGCCTCCCGGCCTGCCTCCGCTCACCGTCCACGCCCGGACCGGCTATTACGCGCCGCTTCAGTAGCCGCGCGCTCACCCTCTATCCTTTTTCGCGGCTTCTTCGTCTCATAGGTGGAAGCCGTTGCGCCGAAATCCGCATCGAAGTCCGCAACGGAGCATGATTTGAGTTCCCCACCCGGCAACCCCGGCGAACAGAAACGGCGTACAGTGAAATCAAAGCTTTCGCCGCCCCCGGGGTCGGCCCATTCACACTGCATGCACATCCCGGAAATTATGCGCTTTTACCGCTATCAACACCTGTATCTTCTGTTATTTCTGTTTCTTACTGGCTCTGTCGCTGTATCGGCGCAAACAGCCCCCGCCGCGGCTCCGGCCCCGCAGCAGACCGTCCATCCGTCGCCCCTGCAGCCGGAATCCCAGCCGCCGCTGGACGTCGACCACGACCCCATCATCTCCCCCGACGCCGCCGACAACGCTGCCGTCAGCCCAGGACACCCCAGTACCGACGAGGAAATCAAGCGCCAGCACGGAATCTACACGCTCACCCGCGATGTCAACGAAGTCCTCCTGCCCTGCACCGTCGTCGATCAGGACGGCCACCTCGTCCAGGACCTCACCGAATCCGATTTCCACGTCTGGGAAGACAACACCCCCCAAACCATCGTCTCCTTTAGCCACTCTGACGTCCCAGTCTCCATCGGCCTCCTCATCGATAATTCAGGATCCATGCGCGACAAGCGCCCGGCCGTCAACACCGCCGCCCTTGACCTGATCCGCGCCTCCAATCCCCAGGACGAGGCCTTCGTCGTGAACTTCTCCGACGAGGCCTTCCTCGACCAGGACTTCACCTCCAGCATTCCCAAGCTCCGCGAGGCCCTTTCCCACGTCGATTCCCGCGGCGGCACCGCCCTCTATGACGCCATCGTCGCTTCCGCCGACCAGCTCGCCCGCGGCGCCAAGCGCTCCAAGCAGGTGCTGGTCATCGTCACCGACGGCGAGGACAATGCCTCCACGCTCAATCTCGAACAGACCATCCGCCGCGTCCAGGACCTCGGCGGCCCGGTCATCTACACCATCGGTCTCCTCTTCGGCGAGGATGGCCGCGGTTCGGGCACCCATAGCGCCAGACGCGCCCTGCAGCTCCTCTCCGACGAGACCGGCGGCCTCGCCTTTTTCCCCCGCTCCCTCGCCGACGTCGACAGCGTTGCCGCCGAAGTCGCCCAGGACATCCGGAATCAGTACACCATCGGTTATCACTCCACCCGGGCCGCGAGCCTCGGAGGCTACCGCACTGTCCAGGTCGAAGCGCGCGCTCCCCATCACGGTAAGCTCTATGTGCGCACGCGTACCGGCTACTATCCCACGCCGCTGGGCCGCCAGCCCGGACGCAAATCCAGCGTCGCTGAAAACGATCGCTACGCCACACCGCAGTAAACCCAGCCGGGAGGCGGCGGAGGCAGCAAAATCGAACCTGGTGGGAGTGTCCGCGCCGCGTGATTCAGATCCCCGCTCCCAGCCCCCAGCTCCCGGCTTGAAGCTGCTAGACTATCCAGTCCTATGCCAGAAGCCGCCTCTTCCGCCCTCCTCCGCTCCGCCGACGACATCGCGCAGCTCATTGGACACACGCCTGTTCTGCGCCTCCGTCGCCTGGTCCCCGACAGCGCCGCCGAAATCTATGCCAAGCTCGAATTTCTCAACCCGGGCGGCTCCGTCAAAGACCGCGCCGCCCTCGGCATGATCCTCGACGCCGAGCGTCGCGGCCTCCTCCACAAAAATTCCACGATCACCGAAGCCACCGCCGGCAACACCGGCGTCGGACTCGCCCTCGTTGGCGTCAACCGCGGCTACCGCGTCGTCCTCTTTGTCCCCGAAGGCTTCGCCGAAGAAAAGTGCGCCCTCATGCGTGGATTTGGCGCCGAGGTCCACCGCACCCCCGAGGCCGATGGTATGGCCGGCGCCATCCGCCAGGCCATCGCTCTCGCCAAGTCCGACCCTGACGTCTGGGCCGCCCTGCAATTTGACAACCCTGCCAATCCCCAGTTCCACCACGACACCACCGCAGTCGAGCTTTGGGACCAGATGGACGGCCGTATCGACGCTTTCCTCGCCGGCGTCGGCACGGGCGGCACCTTCTCCGGCATCGCCCGTTTTCTGAAGGAAAAGAATCCGCGCATCCTCACCGTCGCCGTCGAAACCGAAGGCTCCATCCTGCAGGGAAGGCAGCCCGGCCCGCACAAAGTCGAAGGCATCGGCGTTCACTTCGTCCCGAAGACCTTCGACCGCTCCGTCGCCGACGAGATCATCGCCGTCACCGATCGCGACTCCTTTGCCACCGTAAAGGCCCTCGCCGCTCAGGAAGGCCTTCTTGCCGGCTCCAGCTCCGGCGCCATCGTCCACGCCGCGCTGCAGATCGCCCAGCGCCTGGGCCCCGGCAAACGCGTCGCCACGCTGATCCCCGACTCTGCCGAGCGGTATCTGAGCAAGAAGATCTTCGAAGGCGGCGTTTAGTTCGCACCGCCATGCCAGCCCCCAACCGTCTCGTCCATCAGTGCCGGCGGCCCAGCGGATGGCTCGGCCGCTGGTTCCTCCGCAAGATGAACAAGCACCACTCCCCACTCACCGACTGGGGCATGGCGCATATCGTGATCCAGCCCAGCGCCACCATCCTTGACATCGGCTGCGGCGGCGGCCGCACCCTCCAAAAGCTCGCCGCAGCCGCGCCTCAGGGCAAAGTCTTCGGCATCGACCATTCCGACGCCTCCGTCGCCGCCTCGCGCAACGCCAACGCTCAGGCCATCGCTCGCGGCCAGGTCGACGTCCGCCACGGCTCCGTCTCCGAGCTCCCCTGGCCCGACGCCACCTTCGACCTCGTCACCGCCGTCGAAACCCACTTCTTCTGGCCCAACCTCCCCGGCGACGTCCGCGAGATCCTCCGCGTCCTCAAACCCGGCGGTACCCTCATCCTTATCGCCGAGGTCTACACAGGCTCCGGCACCACCGTCTCGAAGATGGCCGAAAAATACAGCCATGTCAGCGGCATGACCCTCCTCACCGCCGACGAGCACCGTGCCCTGCTCGCCGATGGCGGCTTCACCGCCGTCCAGATTTTCGAGGATCACCAGAAAGGCTGGATCACCGCTTTCGGCCAGCGCCCCTGATCTGTTTCGCCGGGGTCTGCGCCCCTCCGCACCGCTCCCTCGCTACTGCGTCACCACCATCACGCCCTCCGGCTGCTCTCCTGGGAGTGGCGTCGGCGATCCCGGCGCCGGGTGCAACAGACCCGTCTCCGCGTCAATCGCCCACACCGACAGGCTCTTCGCCTTCCCTGCCTGCGGCGCAAACAGAAACCGTCCCGACGGATCGACCGCCAGATGCAGAGTCCCCAGCGCCCCACGCAAGCACCGCCCCCACCGCCCCGTGAACCGGCCATCCTCCAGGCGATACTCCGCCACCTTGTCGCCGCCCTCCACCGTGTACGCGAAGCGCTCATCCGGCGTCAGCACCAGCGTGAAGGCCCCGTCGCCACACGTCATCTGCGACACCGCCGCCAGCGCCAGCCTGCCCGTCCTCGCGTCGATCGAGTAGGTCAGGATCGCATTCGTCCCGCTCCCCACGACGTACGCATACGCACCACTACGGTCGATCACCATGCCTCCCGCCGCCGGCGGAGCCGCCACCGTGCCCATCAGCCTCAGCGCGCCTGTCTTCCCATCGATCCGGAAGCTGTACACGCTGTCCATATCCGCCACCAGCGCATAGCGGCCGTCCGGCGTCACCGCCACGCAGCACCCGTAGATCTTTTTCCCGCTCGTCGCAAAGGGCGATCCAGGCACTGGCCGCAGTTCTCCAGTCGCGGGATCCACCGCATAGGCGCCCACCGCATTTCTCGCCTGACTCGCGACGTACAAATGCCGACCGTCCGGCGTGAACGCCATCGCACTAGGCTGCTTAATTGTCTCGAACGGCGATCCGGCTATCTCCCGCAACCGGCCGTTCCGCGCGTTCACTGCATACCCGTGGATCACACTCGAGGACATATCCGCCACATAAGCGAACCGTTCCAGCGGATCAGGGACGATCACGTCCGCCTCGGTCCCGCTCGGCTCGGGAAAATCCGCCAGCATCCCCAGTGCTCCGGTCGCCGGATTCGGCGCATAAGCCGAAATCAGCGCCGGCGTCAGGCTGAACCAGACTTTGCCCGCGCTCTCCTCGTGCCGCACCATCGTCCCCTGCGACAGCACGTAGACAATCGTCGTCTTCGACCGCACACCTGGCGCAGCGTTCGGAGCCGCCACCGCTCCAGCCGGGATCGCGGCTGCAACGCGTTTCCCGCACCCCGTCCCCAGCAGCGCCAGCCCGAGCAACACACCCACCGCCGCCCTTCGCTGCATTCCTGTTCCCCGCACCTCCCAATCGCACTCTGCCTGCATCTGTTCCTCAGCCCACCGACGTTGCGGCGATTCTATAGCGGCCTTCTGTTACCCGATCTACCCCATCCGTAGCAGGTCCCGCGGCACGCCCGCCCTGACTGCGATCGATCCCAACCTGCCGATTCTGGGATCGGAAACGCGAAGTGGGCTGGAGGCTTCGCAACTTCTGTGCGCTGGAGGGCTTGCAAGCCCCTTGAGGGGGTCATGGCAGTCATCGAAATCTTGATGGGTAGACGCAGTTGGCTTCGCCTGATTGTCCACTCACGGAGTCGAATGAACGGCTTGTAATCGCCAGGAAAACCAGGGAAGAGAGGCACGGAGTAGTCTTGGATGCAGAAATCAACCCCGCGCCGGAGTCGGGAATGTTCTCAAGGATCAGGCGCAGTTTTTACCGGACTTCGGCGTGGCGGCTGGCCTTGCGCAGCACGCTGGTGTTCGCGGCCGGCAGCGCCGCCATCTTTTTGGCGATGTACATCATTGTGGCGCACGCTATACAGGCGCGCAGCGACTCCTGGCTGATTGGGGAGAGCGAGACGCTGAAGCAGGTGGCGTTGACCACGCCCCGTGACGCTCTTTACGACCGCATTGTTGAGGAAGTGGCGGAACTGGCCTCACAGGAAGTCTCCTACGATGCCAGTGGAAAGCACGTTGAGGGCAACACAGTTTTTTTTGCGGAAACCGACGGAAGTTCGCGCCCGCTGGTCTGGGTGGGTCCCGCCGACAACGCGAAGTTTCTGCGCGCGCTGCGCGGAATCCCGCCCACTCTGGGAGGGACGGTGTCTCTGCGTGTACCCGGCTGGAGCGCGCCCTTCCGAGTCGTGGCCGTGCCGATGAAACCGGGTGAAGGGCACATCTATCTGGGGCTGCTGGATGCAGCGGCCGCCGAACTGATGCGGCGCCTGCTGGTGCGCTTCGCGCTGGGCTGGCTGTGCATGGTGGTCTTCGGGTTTGTGATCGCACTGATGGGACTGCGGCGCATGCTGCGGCGCGTGGATGCGATCACAGGCGCAGCAGCCAGTATCCGCTCCGACGATTTGAGCACGCGGGTACCGGTGAAGAACCAGCGCGACGAAGTCGCGCGCCTGGCGCGCACGTTCAACAATATGCTCGACCGCATTTCGTCATCGGTGAACCAGCTGCGCACGCTCACCGATTCCATGGCGCACGACCTGAAGAGCCCCATCACCTCCGTGCGGGGCAGCCTGGAGATCGCGCTCACGCTCGACGACCGCGCTCAGTCCGCGGAGCTGCTGGCGGGCGCAATCGAGCAGCTGGACCGCCTCTCCGATGTGATCACCACGTCGCTGGACGTGGCGGAAGCCGATGGAGGCGCGCTGCGGCTGCGGCTGCAAACCGTGGATTTGAGCGAGCTGATCATCCGCGTGGGCGAGCTCTACGCTCCGGCCTTCAGCGACAATCGCCAGCAATTCACGGTGAACGCAGCCGGGCCGGTTCCGGTGCAGATCGACGTCTCGCTGTTCACCCGCATGCTGTCGAATCTGATGGAAAATGAGCTGCACTATGCGGGCGCGGACGCTCTGATTCACCTCAATGTGGACGTGCAGCACGAGGCGACTGTTATCCGGGTGGAAGACAACGGCCCGGGTTTTCCCGCCGAGCTGCTGCAGACCGGGACGACGCCTGGCGATACCGGCTCATGCGCCGCTCTGCCGCGCATCTTCCATCGCTTCGTGAAGGGTAGCGCCTCTCAGGGACACGGCCTGGGATTGGCCTTTGTGAATGCAGTGGCCGTCGCTCACGGAGGGCACGCCGCAGCCCGCAACCGCGGCGAATCCGGCGGCGCGCAGATTGTGGTCGAGCTGCCGCTGGCCCGGCCCCAGGAGAAGTCGGGGCAGGCCTCTTCAGGGGTTGCTGTTTCCCGATGATCGTTTGGGTCCGGGGCGATGGGCCAGCCATCCATTGCCAGCAGTTGCGTTCTCAATGAGTGCGAACCTCCGGCAATCCGCTCACTGAGCGTTGATTGCTATTGAGAAGCCTTTGGGCTGGCGCTCGATCCACCGCCAGGGATGTCGCTCGGGTGGGCGTCCAGAGCCTGGTTGAGGAAGAAGGAGCCTCCTCAAAATCCCGCAGCGTCGTGCGGACCGCGGCTCCGCCATGACTACCGAATTCCCGCCATTCGAGGCAAGCAGCTCGCCTGGTTTCCGCTCGGAATTATGGCAAAATTTCAGACGAAGCCGGCAATCGGCTGGTCTGCGTTTTGCGGTTCCATGTACGATGAGTCGCAATCAGGAGGCACGATGAAACGCTGGACGTGGCTGCTTCTGGCGCTCCTGCCGACGTTCTGCGCGGCGCAGGTCAAGATCGCCGGCAACACCATCATCCAGGGTGGACCGAGCGGGGCCGGCTGCCCAACGACGGGCTGCACGTATGCCGGTCCCGTTGTCGGGCCGTCTTTTACCGGACCGCTGACTGGCAACGTGACCGGTCATGCCCCACCGGACCTTCCGGCCGCTGGTGGCACAACATCCGGCAACGTCGACCGATCTACTGACTCGCTGCCCCGCGGCTGGCTCTCGATCAACGCCTTTGGCGGCTGCGCGGGCAGAACAGCAGCCGATGACGTAAATCTGCAGGCCCTGGTGACCTATGCCGCGGCGCACCCTCAATACCACACGGGGTATCTCGGCAACGATCATTGCTCAATCACCAGGCCCGTCCACATGAACGGCCTCAGCGGATTCAGCTGGGCCTGCGATCCGAGCCAGACCAACGGCAGCCCCTCATGCGTTCTTCTGGACAACGAAGGGGTGGCCGGGGGCAAGAGAGGCGTCCTGCTCGACTTCGCTCAGTGCGGGTATTGCGGGCAGTACTGGGTATCTGAACTCCCCGGGACTTCACCGGGAGCCTATGGCGGAACGCTGGTCACTAACGGTTCCGGCCCCTCTGTTTCTGCTCTGAGCTTCATGCTTTACCAGAGCACCATCAGCGTCGGCTCTCAGGCTGGATTTATGTGCCTCGATGCGGACTTGTGCAAGGATGAGGATTCTTACGTCACGACCGGCGTGGTGATGGGGCTGAATCAGGGCCTTGCTACCAGTGTCAATTCTCTGGCCTCCCCGTGGAAGAATAACTACAACTCCACGAAGATGACGATTAACGGTGGCCAGGTCGCAGGTCAATCCGGGGTTCCCGCCTTGCAGCTGACAGGTTCGCAGGACTACTACCTTGACGGTCCTTATATTGCCAATTTCGGTACAGGGTACGCAAACGGAGGGATCATCGTATCGGCTCCCAGGGGATTCGGGCCAAGGAACGCATTGCATGGTGGATTCCGTCTCGAAGATCAGAGCCGTGATGCTTCCACGACTCCCGGAATGTACCTGAAGACGGGAATCGCCGGCGGCACGCTCGCAGCTTCTTTTGCTTCAAAAGGACCTGTGCTGCAATCGAGCGGTGTTCCGGGCACCGCGATTCAGGATGTCAACTGGAATCTGATTGGCCCCATCACCGGCACGCTCTTCGGAAGCAGGGCGTCTCCTATGAGGGTCAACATCCTGTCGAGCTACATCCAGAGCCTCGTAGAATCAACAGGAAGGATTACTGGCTATCTGGACAACGTTAGCCTGCGCCTGCAGACCAGCTCTACGGCTGCGGCAGAGGCGGCACTAATCAGCGGCGCCGGCATCAATTCCTGCATCTACACGCAGGCCGGCGCGGGCGGGAAATACTGCTGGGGGGGCAACAGCGGCACCCAGGTGCTTTCCGGTGTGCAGGGAACTACCGGGCCGAATCTGTTCGCCGCCAAAGGATCATTTGTCAGCGGCAATCTGGTGGCGACGGACTCCCATGGCAACGCTGTCGATTCAGGTGTGGCGGCCAGTGCTATACGCGCTCCGTCTTCGACCGTCACCACCACTGCCGCGGTGACCGTAACCAATAACAATGGCAACTACTTCAATCAGGAAGCCAGAGCAGCGACGGCGGTCACCTACAGGCTCCCGGCCCCGACGAGGACCTCGCAACTGTGCTTCAGGAACAGCAACAATGGTTCGGCGGCAAACACCGGAACGCTCGAATTGCTGGTCGCGAACACGGGTACGCAGTCGATCGATTACAACGGCACGAAGACATCGCGTGGCTACGTGATCTCGGGCGGGGCCGCAGGCGACGGCGGGTGCCTCGTCGGGATCAGTTCAACGATGTGGGAACTCTACTCTTCGGGATCGACATCATGGACGGTTCATTGAGGCAGATGGCGCCCGCGTTCCTCCTGGCCTGCCTCTCGGGCTCGGCATGCGGCAAAGTCCAGTTCGTGGCCAGCCGCCGGTGGCACGAACCTCCTGCCCGGTCACGTCGGCAGGCGTGCAACCGACTCGGCGGGGATCAGGGTTTCCGAAGATCGGTCGAGATGTATCGTCCTCGGCGTTTTTGCAGCCCACGGGTAGGCCGCGGCTCGCCGGATTCGCCTACGGCGTCACCGACCCGCTCCTCCTGGTTCCGGCTGTCACTCCTGTATTGCGGCAAGCAGCAGGTTGAGTTGCCGCATCACTTCGAAGGCGTCAGCGACGTACAGCACGTCCGCCTTGCCCCGCGCCCAGCCACAGTTTGCGTCGAGGTTAACCGCGCGCCGCTCCCGAATAAAGCGCCAGCCCACGACATGAGGCTCCTCGCCATGACAACAGGTGGAGAGCCCTTTCGGATGGCGCGGGGTTGAGCCCGTCTGCCCTACCTGATTCAAATGGCTCAGGCAGTGCAGGACTGCATGGCCTTCACCGCTGATATCGGTGAGCGATTTGGTGCTACCCAGTGAGGCGCGGCTCTCTCGCAGGAACTCGAGGATCAGTTGCTCCGCCTCCTCTGCATGCGGCTGCCCGTCTTTCTGTTTGCGGGTCCACCCCGCACCCGCCACAAACAGGAGATGAGCGTCCGGACGGATCGTCTGCTCGGCAGCCGGAGTCTCCTGCAGCCCGAGCACGCGCGTGCGCCCGGGGGTCTCCGCGAACGAGACCGCTTCGACCGCAACACTGGCGGGTTCACCCTCATAAGGCGGCTCGATGCCCGGATCGACGAGAAGGAACCATGGCCGCTGGGGCCGCCGCAGCGTCCCCTCGATTCGCTGTCGATAGAACCAACGGGTGATGACCAGCTCGCCGTCGCCGCATTCCACCGCGCTGACGTGAGTGTCAATGCGGCCGCTGAGCCGCAGCGCCACACCGCCCATAACCCGGCCAAAACGCGAAGTATGCGCAGCAATGATGACCGTCGCGTTCGACGCACGTGCAAGCGCCTCGGCTGCGGCTGCGTCGCCGGCATAACCCGGCTGCGCAAACCGGGGCCCCTCGACGCCGAGAAAGCGGCTGGCTCCGCAGAGCCCGATTCGGGATGCTGCGGATTGGACGTTCTCTCCCAACAAACCAGCGACCAGCGTCGCCTGCAATCCGGCTGCGACCGACTGCGCCACTGCAAGGGCTTCCAGCGCGGCCTGGGAAAGTGCCCCATCGCATTCCACATGAGCGAGAAAAAGAACAGTATCCATAAGCGTCGTCAATCGATTTGCCGGCTCCTCTTTGCCGAAGTTGCAGGAAACTTCACACCCCAGACAGGTTCAGCCGGTTCGCATCCACTCGAAGATCTCCTGAGCGATCTCCGCGCCCGCCATGTCCTTCACAATCCGTGTCTGCCTCTGCTGGCTGGGAAGCCGGACGCCGCCGTAGGACAGACCGTCGCTTGTCAGCTGCGCCGGCGTTGCTTTCTGCAGAGCAGGCATCACCGCCCGCATATTCCTCATGCCAACCTGCGGATCGTTACGGGGTTCGCCTCGTTCTCCGGTGGCCCAGCCCAGCAGTGCAGGCGGTCCCGCACACGAAGAAACCAGATACCTGCCGCCTTCCACGCGCTCCATGACTTCGAACGAGCCGTCTTCAGAAAACTCGATACGATCCACGCTCTGAAACTGATCGCCGATGCCGAGCCGTTCCCCCACCATCTGCAGGGTCACGCCCTGCCCGCGGCTCGCCGATTCGCATCCGCCGAAGAGGAGCAGGCGGCTTCGATCGAGCCCCGGGATGGCAGCGACAGCCTCGGCCAACACCGCCGCTGTCTGATGACTGTCAGCAAAGCCGTTTGCCGTTCCATCGAGGAAAACGGGTTCGAAAGCCGCCTTCTGCGCCAGGCTCATCATCACCTGCTGCAGTTTGGCCTTTGGCCCCAGACTGACCAGCCACACGCGGCTGCCCTCGCACTGCTTTGCCAGATGCGCCGCCTCATAAAGTGCGTGCGCTGCCCAGGGATCGAATACCGCCGGCAGCAGCATTTCGTTCTTCAGCGCCGGTCCAGCCGGACCGGTTACCGGTTCCAGCGTTTGCAGCGGATCGGGAACCACGCTGCCGCAGACCACAATGTGCAATGGATTCACTTCGCTCCTTTTGGCTGCGCCCGCCGCGCCGTGAGCGCTTCTCATCAGTTCTCGACCGAGTGCAGACCCCCTGCGCCCGCGGCGAAGATCAGGTTCGCCTGTCCGTCTTCATCGATTTCCGTGCAGTTCCACAAACAGGCTCCGCAGTGAACGCATTTTTCTCGATCGAATGTGGGCAGCCCATCCGCACCGGGCGCGATCGCCTGTCCTGAGCACATCTCCACGCAGACGCGCGCCTCGCACCCGCGGCACACGTCCGCGTTGCGAAAGCGCACATGGTCGCGAAATCCGCCCGGCGCCTGTACCTTGCCGCCCAGCAGCAGCGCATCCTGCAGGGTGACGAGCAGCTGCCCGTCATAAGGAATCTCGGGCCACCCGCAGGCGCGCATGACCGCATCGTGCATCGGCGCATTGCGAAGCCGGCACTCGCTCTGCAGCGCCTCGACATCCCTGGATCGGATGCGCCCCCGATAAAATTCCTCCAGCGTGGCGGGACGCTCCGGGATCGCTCGCGAGCGAAAAGGCAGATGCAGCCGGCCTCGGGTCAGTCCGGTCACTGCCATCCCGGCCAGGCCGCGCAGAATGCCGCGGTCGAAGCCGTCGCGCGCGTGCGCGGCGGCGCGCAGTTGGCGATCGAGCCAGCTCGCCCGGCGGCGTTCCACGTATGCTTCCTCCAGATGCGCCTTTGTGAAGGCCTGCCCTCGTTTCCAGAGTTCCAGCACCGCTTCGCCCAGCAGTACCCCCGAGCACCACGCTTCATCGACGCCCGACCCGCTGAGAATGTTGGTCGTCCCCGAACCTTCCCCGATGCGCGCGCATCCGTCGAGCGCCAGAAACGGCTCGCCGCGGCGGCCGGATTCCTGCAGCGATTTCGCACCCCACGAGCGGAGGCGTCCACCCTGGAGAAATCGCCACAGATATGGGTGCTGCATGTAATGCTGCAAATAGCGCCACACCGTGCGCGTGGGGCTGTCGAACCAGGACGGCACGAAGATTCCCACCGACGCCACCCGCTCCGGATGCACGTAAAGAAACCCGAAGATCTCCGGCTCCGGATACCCGATCGTGTGAAACACCGTCCCCGGCTGAAGATCCGTTCCCTCCGGAAGATCGAGAACCATCTTCATCCCCAACGCCCATTCGCGCCTGGAGTTCCCTTCCGGCAGGCCGAACGCCTCGTCGAGCTGCTGGCCAATGGCCCCCACCGGTCCATCGCCAACCACCGTCAGCGCGGCCCGTACGTCCATGCCTGGAGTAAAGCCCGTTTCCGGATGCCCCTCCTCATCCGTGCCCTGGTCCATGAGCCGGATGCCCTCGACCCGGCCGGCCTGCAACAGCGGCTCAGCCACCGGCGCCGCCGGCCAGATCTGCACGTTCCCGGCCGACATCAGCTGCGCTGCTGCCCACTGAGTGAACTGGCCCATCGACAGAACCAGGCCGCGGTCTTTGCGCAGAAATTTCGGAATCCATGGAATCTCAATCGCATGATGGCGCATTCGCAGGAGCGGCTTCAGCGTCCGCAAAATGCGCTCCACGACGCGCAGGGGCAGCGATCTCCGGCTCGCGCCAATCGGATCGAACAGGTACACCAGCTTCTCCCCGGCCACCGGAGTTGCCATCGGAATCTGCGAGAGATCGAGATCGGGGAAACTGGCGCGAATCGCCCGCGCCTGGGTGACCACGCCGGACACCCCAAAACCAATGTCGTCTGCGCGCTCATAGCAGAGAACCTGGGGTGGCATTCCCGGCATGGCCGCGCTGGTCAGGCTCGCATCTTCGCTCAGACCGCGAGACAGGGTGGTGAGGAAGCCTGCCGTTGCGGGGCCGAAGCCCACGCACGCGATATCGACATCGACAGAGGCGCGCTCGGGAACGGGATGGACCTCTTCAGCGATGGAGCGCTCCTAACGCGGGTAATCCGGCACTTCGGGAATCATGACCTTCGCCAGCGACTGCGCCGCTCGATCCTTCGCAAGCTGCGAGCCTGTCAGGCACAGGTCGATCTGGCTGTGCAGCCTCTCGAAGGCGGCGTTCTTCCCGCAGTGCGCGCACGGCCCGGCCTTCTCAGGATGCGATCCGTCCGCCTGAATGACGTCAATGGCGCAGGCCGTGATCCCCGGCACATATGACTCCCAGGCATCCAGCTCCTCGCCCAGGAAGCATCCTCTGTGATCGGGATCGTCCCACTGCGGATGCCGGTTGTACCCGTACACCAGCTCCGCGCAGATGCGCCCCACCTCACCCGCTGCGCGGGCTGACTGCACGTGGCACAAATCCGTCAGGAACTGCACCGTTCCGCGCAGCTCCTCATCGCCGTCTCCGCTCCTGTTCTCCAGCTCCATTACATCCAGGATCTGTTGCCGCGATGCCAGCAGCCAGCAAAGCGCATCGGCCAGCCGGAACGTCACCCCCTGGCGCGCCGAGGCGTAGAGCTTCGCGCCATCGGCGTCCGCAGTCACCTGCAGGTGCTCGAGCGTCCACAGCCATAGCTTCATCGCGGAGGCGACTGTGCAGGCGCCCGTGGCCGGGTGAGTCGCCGCGATGCGGCGCATCTCCGGCATCCACTGCCGGAACTGTTCGACGAAGAGCTCGTGCGTCATCGTCACGATCAGGTTGCGCCGCTGCACCGCCTCCGGCCCTTCGTAGGTCGCCTCCAGCTGTGCGTCCATCCACTTGTAACCCAGAAATCCGGGGCAATCCTCGGTGATGCCGTAGCCGCCCATCAGGCTGAGCGCCTCGCGCATCGCGTTCGCGCCCGTGCCCGTGTTCCACAGCTTTGCCGCAGGACAGAGCACGCCTGCCACCGCATCGGCAAGAACATACCGTGTGAGCACATCCTTGCCGGAATCGCCGCTCACAGTCTCCGGCGCTTCGGCAGCAACGGGCTTCTGCCGCAGCCGGCTGAGCGCCTCCGGCCACACACCCTTCAACGATTTCAGCTCCGCGCGTCCGCGCCTGATCCCCGCCTCTGCCATCAGAGCGTCTTTCTGCTTCTCCAGTGGATCCAGCTCGTCGAACAGGCGCGCGGCGGCAAAGCCCAGCGCCGCACCCGCTTCGCCCATCGCCCACAGGTCCACCAGACGATGCAGCACATCTTCGCGCTGCTGCAAACCAAGTTCGTGCCGCAGGGACCCGGGCGTCGTCTGCTCGGCCCCGCGAAAGCGATTCCGCTGATAACGGATGATCGGTTCCACCGCGCTCAGCAGCTTGGCTGAGGTCATCAGCGCCACGGGGACTCGTGTCCGCCGGAAAACGGCTTCGATAATCTCGCTGTGGCTGAAGTTGGGAACGATACGGCCGTTCTGGATTGTGTAGCCGCCCACGATCCGGTTCGCCGGCACCCGCAGTTGAAAGATGGGATCGCTCGTGGAGGAAAGCTGATGCACCAGCTTCCGCGTTACGCTGCCACGATCGAAAACGCCAGGATCGCCCTCCTCAAGGATGACCATGCAACTGCTGCTGATCCGCGCATCACCACTGTCGACCGCAGCGGTAACGAAATTGGCAAAACCCATATTGGTGGTGAAGCGGCCGCGCTTCTCCACCTGCAGCGTCGGCTCTTCGCCGTCTTTCCACTCCGCGATGCTCGCCTTGCCGCTCAGCATTCCTGTATCCACGCCCACATAGGGCAGCGGCTCGGTCAGGCAAAACGCTCCCCGCCATGGCTCGCGACCTTCTCCGCCGGCAGGCGGCGCGCACAGGGCCATGTAATGGGCCCGCTGCTCTGGCGTGCCCCGTTCATGAATGGGCGAAAGAGCCAGGCTTCCGGCCAGGCTCGCGGTTGCCGCCCCGGCATCCACCCAGGCCAGCTCGAAGGCAATCAGCGCCAGCGCCAGATTTTTCGGTCCGGCGAGGTAACCCCCGCACTCCGGATCGAGAAATGCCGCAGTAATTCCCGATTCGTCGAAATCTCCAAGCAATGCGTTCTTCGCGTCGGTCCACTCGTGCGTTTGCCGCGCTCCGGAAGCCACCAGTCGCGCCACCGGTCCGCGCGCCACCTCCCGAACGGACTGCACCAGCATTTGCAGGTCATAGCGCTCAGAGAAACGCCACTGGATCTGCCGTACGACATCGCCGGGCAGAGTACGAAGGCTGTCTTCCTGAATCGAGGAGGTGATGGTGGCCACGTGCAGACCTCTCGGACACGGCCCAGGCTACGCTGGCGCACATAGACCGGTCAGTGACACTCGTCACATGGGGGCGCGTCGACCCTCTCTGACGCCGTACTGCGCGAACTCCTGTCAGGGATCCCGGATTTTCGGAGAGAATGCAGCATGAACCTAATGCGGACTCTCGCCGGGGCAACAACCAGCGGATTGCTGCTGGCAACGATGGCATGCGCGCGGCATCCCAGGCACGAACCAGGACCCCGCATCGATCCCGGCATCGGCCAGGCGATTGCTGGCATCTGGGCCGTCGACAACCACGCGCATCCCGTGCTGGCCCCGCCGCTCGACGCGACCGACCGTGGGTTCGACGCATTGCCGGTCTCGTCCATGGCGCCGGAGTCCGATCCGGTGGCGTGGCGGCCGGATTATCCGCTGCTGGCCGTGGCCTGGAAAGCGTTATATGGATTGGACGCGACTCCGCCCCTGGACGCGGCCGGGCTCGAGCGGCTGCACACAGCTCAGGAGCGCGCGAAGACCGATCACGGCATCAACTATCCGGCGTGGGTCCTCGATCAGGCGCACATCGGAACGCAGGTGGCGAATCGAGTGGCCATGGGCCGCGGCGTCGAGCCGCCGCGCTTCCGCTGGGTGCCGTATGTGGATGCGCTGCTGTTTCCCCTGGATAACCGCGGCCTTGCGGCTGTTAATCCCGACCGGCAGCAGTTCTTTGCCCTGGAAGACCAGCTGCGCGCCCGCTATCTGAAGGACGCCGGCCTGAGTACGCCACCGGCAACGCTCGCAGCGTATCTGCAGCGCGTGGTAACGCCGACTCTGGAGCGGCAGAAGGCGGGCGGCGCCATAGCGGAGAAGTTTGAGATCGCCTACTTGCGCGGCTTCGACTTCAGCGATCCTCCGCAGGACCAGGCGGCAGCGATTTACGCCAGGTGGGTACGGGGCGGCACACCCGATCCGGCGCAGTACAAACTGCTGCAGGACTTTTTATTCCGGACCATCGCGGGTGAATGCGGGCGCCTGGGGATGGCCGTCCACCTGCACGCCATGGCAGGAGCGGGTGGCTACTTTGGCATTGCGGGCGTCAATCCCCTGCTGCTGGAGCCGCTCTTCAACGATCCGCGGCTGCGGGGGACGAATTTTGTCCTGCTCCACGGCGGTTGGCCCTATGTGCGCGAGATTGGCGCGCTGCTGCAGAAGTCCAATGTGTATCTGGATATCTCCGGACAGGATTTATTACTGCCTCCGCACACCGAAGCGCAGTGGCTGCGCGAGTGGCTGGAGCTCGAGCCGGAGAAGGTACTCTTTGGCACGGATGGCTATCCCTACTCCGAGGAGCTTGGGTGGGCGGAGTCGACCTGGATTGCCAACCGCGACGCCCGGCAGTCGCTGGGCATTGCGCTCACGGGAATGTTGCGAGATGGCGAGATCAGCCGCGAACGCGCCGTCGAGATTGCACGGCTGGTGCTGCGCGGCAACGCCGAGCGGCTCTATCGGTTCAGGAGCGAGAATTGAGCGCGTGAACCGAGCGGGGTGCCTCGACTCAGCGAGAGTGGATAGGCGCGTTGTCGAGATTGCTGCCACCCTGGCCTGAACTTCTCGAGTCTGCGCCAACACTGGCGTAGTCGCACAGCTCTAACAGTCTCTGCTCTGGAGTAACCGTCAACCCCAGGATCAATTTTGTCACCTGGATGTCACGCGGTCCTCTCATATCTGGCAAAGAATGCGTTGAACTGTGCGACTAACGGCCAGACAGCCTTCTCTCTTAATTCACGGTGATGGTGAAAGCCTGGGTGCTATGTCCTCCGCTTGCGTTGGTGTAGGTGGCCGTGAAGGTATTCGCCCCAACCGCCAACGGGATACCATTGAGGACCCGCGAGGTGGACGAGTAGCCGTTCGGCCCCGCCCAGCTCCACGTTCCGCCGCTGACCGGGTGCGGTCCAAGGTTCACCGTCGCCCCCGGAGCCACAGTCACACTGGACTCCTCTGTCCACGCTCCGCCGTTCACCTGGATATAAGGCACAATCGGCGTATTGACGGTGATGGTGAAGGCCTGGGTGCTATGCCCTCCCGATGCATTGGTGTACGTCGCCGTGAAGGTGTTAGTGCCCGCCGCCAGCGGAATACCATAGAGGACCCGCGAGGTGGACGAGAACCCGTTCGGTCCGGCCCAGCTCCACGTTCCGCCGCTCACCGGTTGCGGACCCAGGTTGACCGTGTCGGTTACATTCACGGTCGCAGCAGACTCCTGCGTCCAGGCTCCGCCGTTCACCTGAATGTACGGAGTTACAGGCGTGTTGACGCTGATCGTGAAGACCTGGGTGCTTTGTCCGCCCGACGGATTGGTGTAAGTGGCTGTGTAGGTATTGGTGCCTCCCGCCAGCGGGATACCGTACAGGACCCGTGCCGTGGATGAGAACCCGTTGGGTCC
>JBAUOP010000090.1:0-1846 GCA_049579805.1 Acidobacteriaceae bacterium | reverse complement strand
CACAAGCTTGGCGTGGTCACCCGCGGCCGCCTGGCAGGACTCCCGTCCTGGTGGGACGGGAGCCCGCGTCGCCAGAGCGGCCCGCAGCGGGCCGGGGCCGCCGCCGGGGACCACCGATGATCACGTGGTCACGATAGTGGCGGATGGGCCCCTATGCGGTGCCAATTAGGACGATTGAGACCGATTCGGGCTAGAGCGTCCCGTTCTCGACGGCCTGCGTGATCCACGGGATCACTTCGTCGAGCATCGTCTCGAGCGAGGTGGTCGCCTCGAAGCCGAGCATCCGCTTGGCCTTGTCCGTCGACGGGACGCGGCGCTGCACGTCGTACTCGAACGGGTCGTCGCTGGTGACCCGCAGCGGCACGTCCGCGCCCTTGATCTTGCGCCAGATGACCTCGGCCAGCTTGAGCACCGTGGTCGACTCCGCCGTCGAGAGGTTGAAGTCCTCATTGGTGGCGTCGGGGTGGTCCATCGCGGTGATGATGCCGCGGGCGAGGTCGCCGCCGTAGGTGTAGTGCCTGATCTGCTCGCCGGTGCCGAGGATGTGCAGCGGGTCCTGGCCCTTGAGCACCTTCTGCACAAGGTCGGGCACGACGTGGCTCATCGCGAGCTTGACGTTGCCTGAGAGGATCTCCTCGTCGCCGAGCGCCCGGCTCTCCCCGATGCCCACGCAGTTGAACGGCCGCGCGATCGTGTACGGGAGGCGGTACTGGTCCCAGGCGGCCTTGGCGAAGTACTCGACCGCGAGCTTCTGGAACCCGTAGGAGGACAGCGGCGGCGCGATCTCGCGCTCCGACCCCTCGACCGACGGCCACTCGGTCGCGCTCTCGTAGACCATCGAGGACGACATGTAGGTCATCTTCTTCAGGCGGCCGTTCTTGTGCGCCTCGATGGCGGCGTCGCAGGACGAGGCCATGATCCGCTCGTTGGCGGCGAGCAGGTCGTAGGCGTAGGTGTGGAAGTACGAGATGCCGCCGATCAGGGCCGCGCCGGCGATGAAGTGGTCGCAGTCGGACAGCAGCCGCGTCATCAGCTCCACGTCGCGGGCGTCGCCCTCGACGAAGTGGTAGTTCGGGTGGCTGTCGTAGGACTTGACGACCTTCCCGTACTTGGAGTAGTTGTCGATGCCGACCACGACGTCGCCGCGGCCAAGCAGCTCTTCGACGATGTAGCCGCCGATGAAGCCAGCGGATCCGCTGACCAGAACCTTCTGCATCTTTACTGACCTATTTCCTTCCGTACACGCTGCCCGTAGGCTCTGATCTGCTCTGCGGTCAGCCGCGGCCCGAATGCGAACCGATACCACCGCAGGTAACCGGGTATCCACTTGGCGACCCGGAAGTTCGACACGCCCGCCTGGCGGTCAAGCCAGATCGTGGGGATCTCGGCGACCGCCATCCGCATCCGGCGCGCCTTGGCGGTGAGCTCGATGCCGATCTCGAACCCGCCGCGCGAGTCGATTCCCACCTGCCTGACGAATTCCGTGGAGTATGCCTTGAACGAGTTGGTCGCGTCCCTGGTTCCGACATGGGCAAGCGTCCCCAGCGAGCGCCCGGCCAGACGGGACAGCGCGCCCTTGAGGACGGGCCCGCCGACCTGCTGACCGCCGGGCATGTAGCGGGACGCAGCCGCCACCGCGACCCCGCGTTCGACCAGCCGGACCAGCTCGTCGATCTGCCTGGCGTCATCGCAGCCGTCCGCCATGGTCACCACGACCACGGGCGCGGTCGCAGCGTCGATGCCGAACCTGATGGCGTTGGCGGGCCCCCGGCCGTACGTGTTGACCAGGCACCTCAGCCGGGTTTCCTTCTGCGCGTACTCCTCGGCCACGGGGACGGTCGTGTCG
>JBAUOP010000089.1:0-15194 GCA_049579805.1 Acidobacteriaceae bacterium | reverse complement strand
GCAGCAGGTGATGAGCGCGCCGTTTAATTCGGACCTGACGGCCGCGCCCGTCGGCGACGCATTTGCGTGGCTCTCCAATACCGAAGGCAAGCGCAATATCTGGGTGGCCGTGCGCTCGCCCGGCGGCGAATATGTCTCACGAGCCATTACAGATTATTCCCTCGATGACGGCCAGCAGATCAGCGACCTAACATGGTCGCCCGACGCTCAATCCATCCTCTACGTCCGCGGCGGCTCTTCGGATAATCCCGAGAAGCGGGCTCCCAACCCGGCGCACCTTCCTGGCGGCGCGGAGCAGGATGTCTGGCTCATTTCCATCGATGGCGGCGCGCCTCGCAAGGTCGCTCCAGGCACATCCCCCACCTGGTCGCCCTCCGGCAATACGGTTTCCTGGTTCGCGGACGGGCAAATCTGGTACGAGCGGGCCGCCGACATCGGCAGCAAGCCGCCGCAGTCCGCTCGTGTCTATGGCGACTGCACCTCATTTACCTGGTCCCCTGACGGCACGAAACTGGCTTTCGTCAGCGACCGCGGCAGCCACAGCTTCATTGGAATTTTCTCTCCGCAAACCAACACCCTCAGCTTTGTCGATCCCGGCACCGGTCACGATCGCTATCCGATGTGGTCCCCGGACAGCCACGAGATTGCCTTCGTTCGGGTTCCTTACTTTAAAGATGAAAATTTCGAAGGCCCTCAGCGCAGCGGCCAGCCATGGTCCATCCGCGTCGCGGATGTAACAACCGGTAAGGGCCGCGAAGTGTGGAGGGCCGCGCCTGGGCGCGGCAGCGTCTTCCGCGCCCTCGACGCAGACCGCCAGGTTTTCTGGATGGCGGACGACCATCTGATTTTCCCCTGGGAAGGCGATGGCTGGCTGCACTTTTACGCCGTCTCTCTCCGCGACGGCTCAGTTCGCCTGCTCACGCCTGGCGACTTTGTCGTCGAGAATGCCGCCGTCAGCCCCGATCGCCGCTTCCTCGTCTTCTCTTCCAATCAGGGCGACAGCGAACGTCGCCATATCTGGAAAATTTCCGCTGCCGGTGCCGCTCCGGAGGTGGTCACACAGGGCGACGGCATCGAGACGCAGCCCGTGGTCGCCTCTGACAATCGCAGCATCGCGGTCCTGCGCTCCGACGCTCGCATCCCCATGCGTCCGGCGATTGTCACACCGGCGCACCAGCTCCGCGACTTCGCGCCGCAGCTCATTCCTGCCGATTTTCCGGCGCGCCAGATGGTGATTCCCAGGCCCGTCGTCTATTCGTCCACCGACGGCATGCAGATCCACGGTCATCTGTTCCTGCCCGCGGATAGTGCCGCCTGTGTGCGTCACCCCGCCATTATCTTCGTGCATGGCGGCTCCCAGCGCGAGATGCTGCTGGGCTGGCATTACATGGACTATTATTCCAACGCCTATGGGCTGAATCAGTATCTGGCCAGCCGTGGTTACGTGGTCTTCTCGATTAATTACCGCAGCGGCATCGGCTATGGACTCGATTTCCGCGAAGCTTTGCAGTATGGCCCAACCGGCGCCAGCGAATTTCGCGATGTCGAGGGCGCGGCCCTTTACCTGCGCAACCGCTGCGACGTCGAGCCGAACCGCATTGGGATTTGGGGTGGAAGCTGGGGAGGATTTTTGACCGCGCTCGCACTGGCCCGCGCTTCCCACCTCTTTGCTGCAGGCGTCGATATGTCAGGCGTGCACGACTGGAACCTCGACAATCCGCAGAACTTCGCCATCTCCGATACGGCTCCCGACCCCAGCGCCCGCTGGCGGCTCGCGTGGGCATCTTCGCCGCTGGCCGCGGTGAAAACATGGCGTTCCCCGGTGCTGCTGGTGCAGGGAGACAACGACGACGAAGTGCTGTTTCTCCAGACCGTGCAACTCGCGGCAGCGCTGCGTCAGCGCCATGTCGACGTGAAGGAGATCATCTTCCCCGATGAACTCCATGACTTCCTTCTCTATCGCGACTGGTATGCAGCTTACAGCGCCAGCGCAGAGTTCTTTCAGCAGAACCTTAACGCTCCGCCAGGGCGCTGATCGAGCAGCACCCCCCCGGATGTCGAGTGACGGACTTTCCGACTGAAAACGGGCTCGCCGCGGTTCTAAGACAGTTTCGTGATTCCTTCCCGCAGCAGCGTTACATTTTGTTCCAAAAAATCGGCAATGACCTGCAGATCGCGGGTCCGGTAGCGAGAGGCGAGTTTCATCGCCGCGGCACCGAGTTCGTCATAGAGCGCAGCGACACGACCCATGGCTTCAGGGTTTGGCTGCACAAATACCTTGCGCCGATCTTCCACATCGCGCACCCGCAGCACCATACCCGCCTTCTCGAGGCGATCGAGGATTCCGGTGACCGCTCCGGTCGTGAGCCCGGTTGCTTTGCCGAGATCTCCGGCCGTCAACTTTGCTTCACCGGCGCGAATGATAAGGTCCAGGCATCGGGTGTCGGTGGCGTTCAGGCCCACTTTGCGGGCGACAGCCTCATGGAAAAAGTGAGATTGTGTGCTCACTTCTCGCCCGAGGTCCATGACCAGCCGCCGCAGAAGTTCCCGCATTGTCTTCTTCGCCTTCGCCCGGGTCGCTTTAATGTCTGTGTTGGTCATTGACTCATCTGCTAAGATAATGACTACGAGAGCTAGTCTAATCGCGGAACCGCCTTTTTTCAAGACACCCGAACGCGGCCCCGGTTCCGAAAAGCAGGAAAAGTACATGACAGATGAAGCAGACAAGATGAATGGGTGGGGATGGCCCAGGGCAGGCACCGGAGTCATGCCAATAACAGTGGTTGCCGTGGAGCAATCCTTTCCAGGAGAGCAGCGGATTGTGGACGACCCCCTTGCATACCGAATGCTGCCGCGACGCGCACGACTGTTCGTGCGTCTTATGCGGATCGGTTGGCTGCGGAATCGGATCATCGGTTTGAGCGAAAAGAACGAGCCGGGCATCTGGGGCGATTTTCTGTGCCGCAAACGATACATCGATGACAAGCTTGCTGCCGCCTGCAGCCGGATCGACGCGGTCGTCAATCTCGGCGCGGGGTTCGATACGCGGGCCTGGCGGCTTTCGGCAATCTCCCAATTGCCCGTGTGGGAGGTCGATCAACGGATGAATATTGTGGCGAAGGCAAAGCGTCTGAAGGAAATCTTTGGCTCAGTTCCGTCCCGGGTCAGGCTCGTGGAGATCGATTTCGATACGGAAGACCTGACCGCCGTTCTCTCATCCAAAGGCTATTTGCCGGGCGGCCGGACATTCTTTGTCTGGGAGGCGGTATCTCAGTACCTGACCGAACAGGGTGTCAGAAAGACATTCAACTTTCTCGCGCAGGCCCCCGCCGGCAGCTGCCTCGCGATGTCTTACGTGCGGAGGGACTTTCTCGATGGAAAGAATCTCTACGGCTGGAAAGCGGGCTACAAACGATTTGTAACCGGCGGGATGTGGCATTTTGGTATGCAGCCGGAGGAGGCGCCGGGCTTTCTCAGCGAGTTTGGGTGGGACCTGGTCGAAGATGTCGGGTACGATCGACTGGCTCTGCGATACCCCGCGTTGACCCATCGGGGACTTGCAGCAACACCCGTGGAACGGATGGTGTATGCAGAGAAGCAGGGAAGCTGACGTGAATGCGGCGTCAGGCAATCCGTTCCCCTGAACCATCTATCGCGAGTTTCGTCGCACATTCGCCGAGTCACTCATTGAGGGCTGATAGATCCCTAAAGCTGACCGGCGTTTCCGGATCGGCGAGGTGAACGCGCGGGACGGCGGAAGTCCGCCTCATTCTCTTCCCGTAACGGGCGAGATACTTGCGTGCAGGCGCTGTCTGTCATAGCCTGAACCCCTGTCAATTGAGGATGTTTTCCATGAAGCGTATTTTTCGCGGGCTTCTTGTGCTGGTCGCTGCGACAATCTCGTTTGCTCCTGTCTGGGCACAGGGGCTCAAGTATCCGGTCGCGCACCAGGACATCACCGTCGACACCTACTTCGGCACCCAGGTGCCCGCGCCTTACCAGTGGATGGATAACCTGACCAGCCCGGCGCTGCACCAGTGGGTCGATGCCGAGAACCAGGTGACCGACAGCTACCTGGGCAAAATTCCGATCCGCGGCTGGATTGACCATCGCCTGACCCAGCTGTGGAATTACGCCAAAGAAAACACGCCCGATCAGTTACAGAACGGCATGCTCTTCTTCCGCAGAAACTCCGGCCTGCAGAACCAGAGCGTCGTCTTCGTGCAGGAGTCGCCGACCGCGAAGGCGCGCGTGCTGCTCGATCCCAACCAGCTGTCTCCCGATGGCTCGATTGCGCTGGCCGGCACCGCGCCGTCTCCGCAGGGCAAACACCTGGCCTACGCGCTTTCCAACGGCGGCTCCGACTGGGAGACGATTCACGTGCTGGAGGTCGCGACCGGCAAGACGCTCCCTGACGAAGTGCGCTGGGTTAAATTCTCGGGCATCTCCTGGACCCACGATGGCAAGGGCTTCTTCTACTCCCGTTATCCCGAGCCGCCAGGCGGCGAAAAGGCAATCAGCCACGTTATCGTCGACCAGAAGCTCTACTATCACGCACTGGGCACGCCGCAGTCCCAGGACAAGCTGATCTACACGCGGCCCGACCTGCCCCAGGCATCCATTGATGGCGTGGTGAGTGACGACGGCCAGTATCTGTACGTGTATATGATGAACAACTCGATCAGTAACAATGAGCTGTACTACGCGAATTTGAGTAACCCGGATCAGCCCGATCTCAGCGCGAAGATTCTGCCGCTCTACACCCAGAACGACGCTGCCTATGTGCCCATCGATCACATCGGCAACACCCTCTACCTGCAGACCACGCGGGACGCGCCCCGGGGCCGGGTGGTGGCCACTACATTCGCCCGCCCCGATCCGGCAGACTGGAAGACGGTGGTGCCGGAGGCTGCCGGCGTGCTCGCGAGCTCAGCCCTGGCGGATGGCAAAATCCTGGCCGACTTCCAGGATGTAGCGAAGAGCCACCTTGAGCTGTTCGGCACGGACGGTAAGCTGCTGCACACGCTGCCGCTGCCCACCCTCGGCGCGGTGCGGAGCCTCTCGACGCGCAACGATTCGTCCGAGGTCTATTACGGCTTCACCTCGTTCCTCTATCCCACCACGATTTATCACTACAACGTGGCGGATAACTCAACTTCGGTGCTCTTCAAGCCGAACACCCAATTCAACCCCGCACCCTACGAGACGAAACAGGTCTTCTATCCCTCGAAAGACGGGACCATGGTGCCGATGTTCATCGTCGCCAGGAAGGGCCTGAAGCTCGATGGCAGCCACCCCACAGTGATGTATGCGTACGGCGGCTTCGACATCACCATTACTCCGGGCTTCAACCCCATGCTGCCCGTGTGGCTGGAGATGGGCGGCGTCTACGCGGTGCCTAACCTGCGCGGCGGCGGCGTCTACGGCGAGGCCTGGCATCACGCGGGCATGCTCGGCAAAAAGCAGAACGTCTTCGACGATTTCGCGTGGGCCGCCAAATATCTGTATAGCCATGGTTATACTTCGCCGAAGCATCTGGCGATTCAGGGCTACTCCAACGGCGGCCTGCTGACCGGCGCGTCGATCACCGAGCAGCCAGAGCTGTTTGGGGCGGCTTACATCGGTCACGGCGTGCTGGATATGTTGCGCTACCAGAAGTTCTCAGGCGGCGCGTTCTGGGTGCCGGAATACGGCAGCTCCGAGAACCAGAAAGCCTTCCAGTGGCTCATCAAATATTCGCCGCTGAACAACATCCACAAGGGAACCTGCTATCCACCGACGCTGATCACCACCTCGTGGGATGACGACCGTGTGGTGCCGAGCCATGAATTCAAGTTCGCGGCGAAAATTCAGCAGGCGCAGGGCTGCGCTAACCCGATCCTGCTGCGCACCACCGGAAGCACCAGTCACATTTACATGCCGACGGACAAGGAGATCCAGCAGGACGCCGACGTCTGGGCCTTCGAGGGATGGAACATCGGGGTCCGGAAAGTCCCGGACTCCCACTAACGATTTGGGGGAGGCTGGCGGCGGTTGCATGCCGCGATCACCGCCCTCTTCCCTGAGCTTCGCGGTTGCGTGAACACCCCCCCTAACCCGCGGAGGGTATCCCGAAGCTCCGTCGGTGAGCCTCGTCACCCGGCCCGCCCTCCCCGCCCCGTTACAATGTCCCTGAGCCCAAAGCACCTCGGCCTCGCCACCGCTGCATGTCTATCGCCCTGCTCACCGCCTCCGCCACTCGCCTGCTCTCTTCCGGCGCGCAGACCCTCGCCCTCTTCTTCGTCAAAAACGATTTCCGCCACTACCTCCGCACCCATTACGGCGACCACACCTTCCAGAACCTCTACCACTGGCAGCTTTTCTCCTTTGACACCCTGCTGCTCACGCCCTATTTCCTCGTCATGATCGTTCTCTCCATCTACGGCCTGCACCGCTACAAGCTGGTCTGGCAGTACTACCACCACCGGAAGAATGCCACCCACGAGCCCACCCACCACTTCGAGCAGCTCCCCCGCATCACCGTCCAGCTCCCCATCTTCAACGAGCAGTTTGTCATCGACCGCCTCATCGAGTCCGTCTGCAACCTCGACTACCCCCGCGAGCTCCTCGACATCCAGGTCCTCGACGACTCCACCGACGAAACCAAATTTGTCGCCGACTCCATCGTCCAACGCTACCGGGCGATGGGCCACCCCATCTTCTATATCCACCGCACCGACCGCACCGGCTATAAGGCGGGCGCCCTGCACGAAGGCCTCAAGGTTGCTCAGGGCGAATTCGTCGCCATCTTCGACGCCGACTTTCTTCCGCCACGCGACTGGCTCCTCCGCGTCATCCACCACTTCGCGGAACCCCAAATCGGCATGGTCCAGACCCGCTGGACGCACCTCAACCGCGACTACTCCTTCCTCACCCAGGTGGAAGCTATCCTCCTCGACGGCCACTTCGTCCTCGAGCACGGCGCGCGCTCCCGCTCCGACCTCTACTTCAATTTCAACGGAACCGCCGGCATGTGGCGCACCTGCGTCATCGCCGAGGCCGGCGGCTGGCAGCACGATACCCTCACCGAGGACACCGACCTCAGCTACCGCGCCCAGATCCTCGGCTGGAAATTTAAATACCTCCAGGACGTCGAGTGCCCCGCCGAGGTCCCCATCGAGATGACCGCCTTCAAGACCCAGCAGCAGCGCTGGGCCAAAGGCCTCATCCAGACCTCCAAAAAAATTCTGCCCCGCGTCTTTCGCTCCGACGCCTCCCTCCGCGCCAAAATCGAAGCCTGGTACCACCTCACCGCCAACATCAGCTATCCGCTCATGATCGTGCTCTCCGTGCTCCTCATGCCGGCCATGATCATTCGCTTCTACCAGGGCTGGTGGGAGATGCTCTTCATCGACTTCCCTCTCTTTCTCGCTTCTACTTTCTCCATCTCGTCCTTCTATCTCGTCTCTCAGAAAGAGCTCTTCCCCCGCCACTGGTTCAAAACCTTCCTTTATCTGCCGTTTCTCATGGCCCTCGGCATCGGACTCACCATCACCAACTCCATCGCCGTCATGGAAGCCATCTTCGGTATCCAGAGCGCGTTCAAGCGCACTCCCAAATACCGCGTTCAGAAGCGCGGCGAAAAGGCTCAGGGCGCCAAAAAATACCGCAAGCGCCTCGGCATCATCCCGTTCATCGAGCTCCTCATCGGAGGCTACTTCGCTCTCTGTATCTGGTACGCCATCGTCAACGAAAACTACTTCACGGTGCCCTTCCTGCTGCTCTTCCTGATCGGCTACCTGTATACCGGCCTGCTTTCCCTCTTCCAGGGACGCTTCGAGCGCTGGCGTTCCGGCGCCAACCTCGAAGAAGCCGCCCCCAAACCCTTCCCCGTCGGCGTCTAGAAAGCCTGATTTTGTGAGCGGCCATGCGGCGCTCCTCTTTGCCCACGGGATCGCAATTGAGTGGAAACGAAAAATGTCGACCTCGCGATGCCATGGACCCGCGCAGTCTCCCCGCAGGTTTACGATTTCATGGGGGCAAAAACGAAACCGATGAAACGATGCATAGTTCAGCTGGCCGCTGTTGTTGCGGTGGGGTTCTTCTGCCGGATGGGCGTGGCGCAGTCGCAGGTTCCCACCGCGCAGAATTACGCGCGGGCGCGCGCTATCGTGGCGAAAATGACGCTCGACGAAAAAATCACGGAGCTGCACGGCATTCACACCGCGGAATATTACCGCTACGTACCCGGGATTCCGCGGCTGGGGATTCCGGCGTTTCCCATGACGAATGGGCCGGCGGGCGCGGGGCCAGGCGGCGCGAGCCCGCAGCTGCGCGCGACGGCGCTGCCCGCTCCCATTGCGGTGGCGGCCTCGTGGGACCCCGCCGTGGCGCATCGCTACGGCGTAATTGCCGGCGAAGAGACGCGCGACCTTGCCTCCGATCTGCTGGAGGGACCGGACATGAACATCATCCGGGTTCCGCAGAATGGGCGCACCTTCGAGAGCTACAGCGAAGATCCCTATCTCGACGGCCAGATCGCGGTGGCCATGATCCAGGGGATTCAAAGCACGGGCGTGATGGCCAACGCGAAGCATTACGTCGCGAATAACCAGGAGACCGACCGTTTCCGCATCGACGAAATCGTCGACGAGCGCGCGCTGCGCGAGATCTATCTGCCCGCCTTCAGGGACGCGGTCGACGAGGGAGGCGTCGCCGCGATCATGTGCGCCTATCCCAAAGTGAACGGGACCTTCAACTGCGAGAACAAGCCGCTGCTGACCGGGGTTCTGGAAGGCGAATGGAAGTTCAAAGGTTTCATCCTTTCCGACTGGGGCGCGACCCACAGCACGGTGCCAGGCGCGCTGAACGGACTGGATCTGGAGATGCCGACGGGCATTTACTTCGGAGACGCCCTGAAGACCGCGGTACAGCAGGGCCAGGTGCCGGAAGCCGCGCTCAACGAGATGCTGGTGCGCCGGTTCGCGACCATGATCCACTATGGCCTGTTCAATGCGAAACCGAAACAGCTGCGGCCCATCCCGGCGCTCGAGGACGGCAAGGCCTCGCGTGAGTTGGCCGAGCAGGGCATGGTGCTGTTGAAAAATGACAACCACATCCTGCCTATCGACACCGCACCTCTGCGCTCGATCGCGGTGATCGGTCCCGACGCGATGGGAGCGAAGACCGGAGGCGGAGGCAGCTCGCACGTGATTCCGCTGTACAGCATCGATCCGGTCGACGGGATCGAGGCGCACATGCCGCTGCAAAAACGGGTGATGCTGCTGGACGGCAGCGATGTCCAGGCTGCGGTGGCCGCAGCAAAGCGCGCCAATCTGGTCATCGTGATGGTGGGCGATCAGGAGACGGAGGGGCGCGACCATCCGATCGAGCTGCCCGCGGAGCAGAATGCGATGATCGCGGCGGTGGCGGCGGCGAATCCAAAGACGATCGTGGTGCTGAAGAGCGGATCCGCGATGCTGATGCCGTGGATCGATTCGGTCGCGGCTGTGCTGGAAGCCTGGTATCCGGGAGAGGAAGACGGCAACGCCGTCGCCGATGTGCTGTTTGGCGACGTCAATCCTTCCGGCAAGCTGCCCCTGACGTTCCCGAAGAGCCTCGATCAGACGCTGGCGCGCAATCCGGCCTGGTATCCGGGCAATGGGCAGCAGGTGGATTACCACGAAGGCCTGGAGGTAGGCTATCGCTGGTATCAGGCCCAGCATGTGGAGCCGCTCTTCCCGTTCGGATTCGGATTGTCGTATACGACCTTCTCGATGACCGACCTGAAGGTGGCTCCGGGCAAAACCCATGCGGCACAGGTAACGCTGCGGGTGACAAATACCGGCCAGCGCGCCGGAGCCGAAGTGGCCCAGGTGTACATCGCCTTTCCGCCCATTGCGGAAGGCAACGAGCCGCCCCTGCAACTGGCAGGCTTTCGCAAGGTGATGCTGGCTCCAGGCGAATCGAAGACGATTACGATGACGCTGGAGCCACGCTCGTTTTCGTACTGGTCGCTGGCCGATCACGCCTGGCAAGTGCAGCCCGGCGAGTACACCATCGAAGCAGGCTCATCCTCAGCGGATCTGCCGCTGCACGCAACGATCACGATGCGGTAAAGCAGGCCTGGAGGGGTACCCCCCAGGGGTGGACTGTGGCAAGTCGCACATTCTGCGGGTTCGCGAGGGTAATACCCTGAGGGTATTACCCTGATGGGCCTCAGTCGGAGATGTCAAAGAGCCGAAACTTCCGCGGCCTGAGCCGCTGGGACAGAGCTTAGAGCCCAGGGCTCAGAGCACAGTCACAAAAGCAAAAGCTCTGTGCGCGATGGGCGGACAGAGCTTTCCTCTCTTTCAGCTTAGGATTCGCGAAGCGCAGAGGCAAGAAGAATCGCGAGGTGTGAGGGTACGAAGGTCATGGAGAGCCGGGAGCCTGGAGCCGGGAGCCGGGAGCGAAAAGCGGGGCGCCAGCCTGACCATTGCAGCCCGCTGCGATTGACCACAGCGGAAACAGATATCACAGGGGCAAGAAGAATCGTGCGGCAGAAGGGTCCGAACGTCATGGACCTGGGGCGTGACGATCAGGGACGACGGGTTTTGGTTCGGTCTCCGCCTGGCGGAGCGCCTGGTGGATCAGCATCTTCAGATAGGTCTGATATCGGAGCCCAAGATGCGCTGCCTGGGAGCGGGCCCTGGCGATGTCTTCGGGATCGAGGCGGATCGTCGTCGTCGGCGTGCTGCCCTGGCGGGCCGCGGTGCCATGCCCCAAAGTGCCGGCGGCAGCCGCCTTTTCGAACTCATCGGCCAGGGCGTCCTGGTGCGCGTCCCACCACGCAGCCTCTTCCGCTTCATTTTTGAAGGTCTTATTCGGGCGCATCGTCATCGCGGCAGTCCTCCCTGCCATAAAACGGTAATGACATTGTAGCTACAGACTCCCAGCTGTACTCCTGCGCCAGTACAGAAGGGCTTGGGCCGCCGGTCTTTTCAGCGCGGCTGCGGCCATACCTGTCAAAGCTCGTCACGTTCGCCTAGAGGCCTGGTTAAACGGGCCGTCAATCGTTGAGGTTAGTCTGTTATCCTCTGTTCGAAGTACCAATTAACATGGCTATCGTCAGCAAGGTGAGGGTCCGCTCGCTGCCCGAGTACCTGGAGTTCATTGAGCAAGCGCAGACCCAAGTAGACCATTCGCTTTGGTACCGAGGGTGCGGTTCCGCCCTGCACCAATTGCTGCCCTCGTTGTATCGCCACCAGAAATTGACGACGCCCGAGGAACTTTCAGAGCTTGAGCGCCTCTTGATGACCCGCTTCAGGCAGCGGAGCGTCCCTTACCACGACCGACCGCTGATCGATGACTGGGATGCACTCTTTTTCATGCAGCATTATGGCGTTCCGACGCGCCTACTCGATTGGACAGAAAACCCATTCATAGCGCTGCATTTCGCACTTATGGGGGCACAAAAGACACCGACTCCCGCAGGACGGATGAGGTTTCAATCCGATGCAGCCATTTGGGTGCTTGATCCGGTTTCATGGAATCGTCACGCTTTGAGTCACGTGAGCTTCGACGGAGGAGTGCTGAGTCCGGGAGATGAGGCGATAAAGGGTTACAGACCGACTCCAAAATTTGCCGGGATGCACAATCAGCCAGTCGCTCTCTACGGCGCCCACAACAGTGCTACCATCGTTGCCCAGCAAGGAGTTTTCACGATCTTCGGGCGCGATACCAAACCCATGGAGCAGGTACTCCGGGACGACACTTTCCCCGCCAACTGTCTAATGAAGATAATTGTCCAGAAATCGCTCATATCCAAGATGAGAAAGTCACTGCTTAACCACGGTATTACGGAGTCCGTCGTCTTTCCCTCTCTCGATGGTCTCGCCAGAGAAATCAAGCGTGTCTTCGGTTTCGAGGTCTAGCATGAACACAAAGCGAGAGATTTTCCGCGTCAATCAATCCGAGGCAAAGACTCTATCGTGGTGGCGGGCAAGAAGGGCAAAGATCGATATGTCGCCGCCCTACCAGCGACGCGGCAGGTTATGGTCCCCGACCGACAAAGCTTATTTGATCGATTCGATTCTCAATGGATTTGATGTTCCAAAGATTTATGTGGCCGACTTTACTTGGGGTGACTCGCAGCTTAATCTAAAGCGTCTCCCCTACGCAATAATCGATGGCAAACAGAGATTTGAAGCAATTTTCGATTTTTATGACGGGCGAATAGCCTTGAATGACGACTTCGTCTATCGCGAAGATCCAACCCTCAAGCTTGCCGGATTGGGCTATCAGGACCTCAAAAAGAACCATGCCGATATTGCAGAGATCTTCGACACATACAATCTCTCGGTTATGAGCGTTATCGCCTCAAACGATGTGCTCATCAATGAGCTGTTTGTCAGGCTGAATCGCAGCAAACCCCTAACCGGCGCCGAGGTCCGCAATGCGATGGCTGGTCCAGCGCCAGAATTGTTCCGAAAAGCAGCGGAGCATGAATTCTTCACTACCTATGTGCCATTCAGCGTCCAGCGGGGTCAAGATCTAAATGCAGCCGCAAAGCTGATAATGTTCGAGTACGAAGGCCGGCTGTCCGAGACAAAGAAGCGGAATATGGATCAGTTTACTAGGGATGCCGCCAAAGCCGACCGTGCAAAGCTAGAGCTCGCCGCACGTCGCGTTTTCGACACCCTTGACACTATGACCGAAATATTTCTACCCCATGATCGACTGCTGATGTCAGCAGGAACGGTCCCAGTTTATTACTGGTTTATAAGATCGGTACCGACGAAATCGGAGAGATTCGTTCGCCAATTTCTCATATATTTCGAAGACGCTAGGAAGGCAAATCGTCAACTGACCGGGGAAGAGCCTCGAAGCCCAAAGGTGGACCGGCAATTGGTGGACTTTGATAACTTCAATAGAAGTACCAACGATCAGGTAAGCCATGAAGGACGCTTCCAGATTTTGCGATCGCGTTTTTCAAAATACCTCAAGCAGCAATAAACGTAGGCTTTCGGGATTGCTGTTCTCGATCGGATTGAGAGCGGCGGCCCTAGAAAACAAAACGGGCGTCCCTTTCGGGACGCCCGTCGTTTTTGCGCCGAAGGCGCGTACCGCTGGACGCGAAGTCCTCAGTACATGCCTTCCATGCCCCCGCCGTGGCCGCCGGCCGGGGCCGCTGCCTTGGGCTCGGGGATATCCGCGACCATGGCTTCGGTGGTCAGCATCAGCCCCGCGATCGACGCCGCATTCTGCAGCGCGGTGCGCGTGACCTTGGTCGGGTCGATGACGCCGGCTTTCACCAGGTCCTCGAAGACGCCGGTCTGGGCGTTGTAGCCATAGTGCGCGTCCTTGCTTTCGAGGATCTTGCCCACCACCACGGCGCCTTCTTCGCCGGCATTGCCGACGATCTGCCGCAGCGGCTCCTCGAGCGCGCGACGAACGATGTTGGCGCCGATCTTCTCGTCGCCGTGGAGGGTCTTGATCAGCTCCTCCACATCCTTCGCGCTCCGCACCAGCGCCACGCCGCCGCCCGGGACGATGCCCTCTTCGACAGCCGCGCGGGTCGCGTGCATGGCGTCCTCAACACGAGCCTTCTTCTCCTTCATCTCGGTCTCGGTCGCCGCACCCACCTTGATCACCGCCACGCCGCCGACCAGCTTGGCCAGCCGCTCCTGCAGCTTCTCGCGGTCGTAATCCGAGGTCGTCTTCTCAACCTGGTTCCGGATCTCCTTCACCCGGCCCTCGATCGCCTTCGACTCCCCGCGGCCTTCCACGATGGTGGTGTTGTCCTTGTCGATGGTGATGCGCTTGGCGCGGCCCAGGTCTTCCATCTTCACGTTCTCGAGCTTGATGCCCAGGTCTTCGGTGATGGCATTGCCGCCGGTGAGGATGGCAATGTCGCCGAGCATGGCCTTGCGGCGATCGCCGAAGCCGGGGGCCTTGACGGCCGCGACGTTCAGGGTGCCGCGCAGCTTGTTGACGACGAGGGTGGCGAGGGCTTCGCCGTCGACTTCCTCAGCGATGATGACGAGAGGCTTGCCGTTGCGGGCAACCTGCTCGAGCAGGGGGAGGAGATCCTTCATGGAGCTGATCTTCTTCTCATAGATGAGGATGTAGGGATCCTCGAGAACGGCTTCCATGCGGTCCGGATCGGTGACGAAGTAGGGCGAGAGGTAGCCGCGGTCGAACTGCATGCCCTCGACGACTTCGAGCTGGGTTTCGAGGGTCTTGGACTCCTCGACGGTGATGACGCCGTCCTTGCCAACCTTCTTCATGGCCTCGGCAATGATGTTGCCGATGGTGTCGTCGGAGTTGGCGGAGATGGTGCCGACCTGGGCGATCATGTCGCCGGTGACGGGCTTGGAGAACTTCGCCAGCGCGCCGCCTTCGACGGAGCCGTCTTCCTTGCGCTTGCCGACCACAGCCACAACGGCCTGATCGATGCCGCGCTTCAGAGCCATGGGGTTGGCGCCGGCAGCCACGGTCTTGACGCCTTCGCGATAGATGGCCTGGGCGAGGACGGTGGCGGTGGTGGTGCCGTCGCCGGCGACGTCCGACGTCTTGGAGGCGACTTCACGGACCATCTGCGCGCCCATGTTCTCGAGCGAATCCCTCAGCTCGATTTCCTTGGCGACGGTGACGCCGTCTTTGGTGATGGTGGGAGAGCCGAATTTCTTCTCGATGACGACGTTGCGGCCCTTGGGGCCCAGCGTCACCTTCACCGCATCAGCGAGAGTATTCACGCCGCGCAGGATGGCCTGGCGGGAATCTTCTCCATGCAGAATTTGCTTTGCCATTTCTTGATCTCCTGATCTTGAGGAGCCGGAGCTCCGTTTGGACTAGCCGTCCAGGCAAACGCGGCTTCGCCGCCCCGCCCGGGTGTGCCAACTATTTCTTGAGAATGCCGAGGACTTCTTCTTCGCGCATGATGAGGAACTCTTCGCCATCGATGCGGATCTCGGTGCCGGAGTACTTGCCGAAGAGGACGCGGTCACCCTTCTTGACGTCGAGGGGGAAGACCTTGCCTTCGTCGTTGGACTTGCCCTTGCCGACGGAGATGACTTCGCCTTCCTGGGGCTTTTCCTTGGCGGTGTCGGGGATGATGATGCCGCCGCGCACGGTCTCATTGTCCTCGATGCGGCGGAGGAGGATGCGGTCGTGCAGCGGGGTGAAGGTGGTGGTAGCGGAAGCGGTAGCTGCCATTGGGGTGCGTCTCCTTC
>JBAUOP010000088.1:0-29901 GCA_049579805.1 Acidobacteriaceae bacterium | reverse complement strand
TCTATTTCTAACCATTATCAGGATGACGGACTGGAATTCTTAGAGCAAGGGAAAAGTGAGGGGCGGGGGGTACGAAGGTAAGGGGTGGGATACCGATGTCTGTGGTTCCCGGAATCCACAGATTTGTACTCTCTCTCCCGACGATCTGGTATCCATGGCCCAAGTTCCGTACTTAGCCGTGCTCTCTCTCGGATTAGCTGGGCTTGTTTCTCAATTCGGCGACAGGACGAAGGTTGTGGACATTCCCAATTCTGTCTTATAGCATCCGCGCATGTCACCGAAAGGGATCAGGGCCTTGCTATTGCTTCTTTTGCGTCCCCCAGCAAGCGCCGCCCAGCCTGGTGATTAACTGGAAACAAAGGATAAGGAAGAGATTGCATGGCGAGCCGGTCATTGGCGTTCTACGTTCCGGGTGTTTTTGTTGCGGTCGCACTGATCGGCGGCTGCGCCGGAAATGGCGGCAGCGGCAACGCAAAGGGAGGGAGCGGGGGCGGCGGCACATCGTCGGTCGCGAACTTAACTGTCTCCAAGACCCACACAGGCGACTTCGTCCAGGGCCAGCAGGGCGGCACCTATACGATCACCGTTTCGAATGCCGCAGGTGCCGCAGCCACCTCCGGTACCGTGAGCGTGACAGAAAATCCTCCTTCCGGCCTGACTCTTGTCTCCCTTGCCGGTTCGGGCTGGTCCTGCTCCGGAGCCGTGTGCACGCGCAGCGACTCGCTCATGGCCGGTGGCAGCTACCCCGCCATCACCGCCGCCGTCAATGTGGCGGCTGCTGCATCGTCCCCCCAGGTTAACCAGGTCTCAGTCTCCGGAGGCGGATCGGCTCAGGCCAGCGCAAGCGACGCGACGACAATCGACACCGCGTCCGCCATCCTCAATGTGTCCAAGACGCATACCGGCGACTTCGTTCAGGGCCAGCAGGGCGCTCCATACTCCATCACTGTTGCGAATGCTTCCGGCGGCGGAGCCACCACCGGTTCGGTGACCGTAACGGAAGACCCGCCATCCGGTTTGTCTCTCGTCTCCATGTCGGGGTCCGGCTGGTCCTGCTCCGGATTGACGTGTACGCGCAGCGATTCCCTCGCTCCTGGCAGCAGCTATCCGACTATTACAGCAACCGTCGATGTGGCGGCCGACGCATCTTCCCCACAGGTCAATCAGGTCTCCGTCTCCGGCGGGGGATCGGCTCAGGCCAGCGCCAGCGACGCCACGATTATCGAGACCCCGTCTGCCATTCTCAACGTGTCGAAGACCCACACGGGCGACTTCGTCCAGGGTCAACAGGATGCCACCTATGCGATCACCGTTGGGGACGCCACGGGCAGCATAGCCACGTCCGGCGCCGTAACTGTAACGGAGAATCCGCCATCCGGTCTCAGCCTCGTCTCCCTCGCGGGTTCCGGCTGGTCCTGCTCCGGATCATCCTGCACCCGCAGCGACTCGCTCGCCCCGGGGAGCGATTATCCGGTGATTACTGCTACTGTGAATGTGGACAACAACGCCACTTCCCCGCAGGTCAACCAGGTCTCCGTCTCGGGCGGCGGATCCCCCGAAGCCAGTGCCAGCGACGCCACCACTATCGATACCGTCTATGGCGCTACCCTCATCGCGCCTCCGGCGTGGCAAGCGAATACGGCCTACATCATCGGGAACGTGGTGACCAACGCAAACAGTCTGTACATTTGCGCAGGGGCCGGTATTTCGGCGGCAAGTGGAGGACCGACCGGCGCGGGAGCCGCGGTCGTTGCCGATGGTACAGCGTCTTGGTTCTATTACGGGACCCCTCCAACGGTTGCATCCCCGGCACCGACAGTGAGCCAGGCCTCCAGTGTTCCCGTTGCATTGACGGTCTCCTATCCGGCAGACATTTCCGGCACTCTCGCACCGCAGTATCAGCTGCTGGGTAGTTATCCCGGGTTTGTCAATTGGGGTGGCTATCTTCCAACCTTGCAGGCCCACAGTGAGTATGTTAGCGACGCAGAAAATGTACCTGGAGTCCGCTTCGTGACCGATGCCCCGCAATTTACGATTCAGGGGAAAGGCGGCAGTAATAGCGGACTCCAAATTATGGTGGACGGGCAACTGCTCTTTTCGGGCGGTATCCAATCGGGAGGGATAGGCCCGGCTCTGTTCCTGACGGTCGACTTCACCAACGCAGGCGGAAGAAAGGCCCGGACGGTTTCTGTCTTTTCGCTTGGTGGCGGTCAGGTGTTCTATGGCATTTATGTGGATCCCGCGTCCACCGTGTCTGCACCTCCAGCGATAAGCGCACGGGCGTGCGTCTTTGGTGACTCCTATACGGCGGGTGGTGGCAGCGGGGCATACGGGATGCCGGTCGTTCCTCTCGATACCTGGTCCAATCGTGCACTCAGGGGAATTCTGGGATTTCAGGATGTCTGGAGTTTTGCAGTCGGCGGAACCGGCTATCTGGCTGGGACGGCCAATTTGGGCGCGATTTTGGCGAACAGTGGGAATCAGGCTAACATCGCCACCTGCACGCTCATTGTCGTCAACGAAGGGGTCAATGACTACGTACCGTATACGCCCTCCCAGATTCAGCCAGCTGTTACGGCAGACGTGCAGGAGCTTCGTTCTCTCGTGCCAAATGTCCCTATTGTCGTGACAGGAATATGGGGCGGGGCTGACGGTCCTTCCGCCCAGATGATCGCCGCAGAACAGGCAATACAGGCCGGGGTTGAGGCAGTGGGGGATTCGAATACCTACTTCATTCCCATATCCACCGCCACGCCACCATGGATGACGGGCAACGGAAATGTGACAGCTCCCAACGGCACAGGAAATGCAGATGTATGCATGGGGCCATCGGGCCACCCAACGGCAATCTGCGAGGCGAATTATATGGGTCCCCGCATGGCCAACGCGCTAAGAGCCGTTCTGCCGCAAATTCCATAGTTGTACTTTGCGGTAGACATGAGTTGTGGGTTTATCTCGGTTGATGAAGTAGAAAACCCGTTTGCGCCGCTCCGGATCTTTCTCGGCCGCTACGCGACCGATTCCCTCCGCGCGAAGAGCTTTTGTGACGTGTGCTTCTGGTTTCGCTACGGGGGTGCCGTTCGACGCGGCGCCTTGATGACGCCGTGCTCAGGCCAGGCTCCTCGGCTGCGCGCCGGGGTGCTTCCTACATCGCTGGAGGGATTCTGCCCGGCGCTTCGCTCGGGATGACATCTTTTGAGAGGCGCTCTTTGGCACGACTGAGGTCATGCCCCTTACAAAACCTCGTGTGGGTGGCCGTCTTTCTCGCCTATCAGATTCCCAAAGTACCTCTGGCGCGCGAAATCTCTTCGTGTCTTTGTGGACAGGGCGATTCGGCTCGAGAAATGCGGAGAGCGAAGACATGAATTCTCTTTCGATCACGGGTATCGAGCCAGATGTGCCTGCCGATGGCACACAGCCGCCGGTTCGACAGCCGCTGAGCTTTTGGAAGATGGCCCTGGCTGTGTTTGCGGGGAACGCCATCACTGGCGTGGCGGCAGCGCTGGTCTACTTTCTTGCTACGCACTGAACTTGGGTTCGGCCGGGGCTAAAGCCCCATCCCTTTTTGCGATGCCGATTCCCCGGGCTGAAGCCCGGGGCTTTCTCCGTTATGCCGCTACGCGGCATCGCTGCGCGCAGGGGCTGAAGTCCGCACCTACCGGCAGGGCAGGCCGTTCGGCTGCGCGCCGGGGCTGAAGTCCGCACCTACCGGCAGGGCAGGCCGTTCGGCTGCACGCAGGGGCCGAAGTCCGCACCTACCGGCAGGGCAGGCAGTTCGGCTGCACGCCGGGACGCTCTCTGCACCGCTGGGGCGATTTCTGCCCGGCGCTTCGCTCGGATGACTCTTTTTTGTCCGCGTCGGGGTGGGATTTGCTGCTCGCGTTCGCGCGTGTATATTGCGGAGTTGCGTATTCCTCCGTCCTGTGTCCGATCTATGCTCTCCAATGGCGATTCCCTCTTCGTTTTTGTCCTGATGGCTCGCCATGGCATCGGGATTGTGGTTCTGATCCTGGGGCTCATTTTCAACGTGCGTTATTTCGAAGATCATGAGGCCGACTGGCGGGTACGGTCGAGTTGGGGGTCGCTGGCGCTGTTCTCGATGGCGGTGGCGGCGGAGTGGGTTCTGGGCGGGGCTGCTCCTGTGTGGGCGGGGCAGCATTTGTGGGGCCTGGGGCTTTTCTGTCTGGTTTGTTTTGGCGGGGCTTTCGTGTTGGCGGTTGTTGGACGCGGCTGGGCGCGGGTGCCGCTGGCGGTGGGGTCGGTGGTGCTGGGGTGGTTGTGGTGGGGGACGGTGGTGCGGTGAGGGCCGGGGCTGAAGCCCTCCTTCTTTCAGCCCCTGATTCCCCGGGCTGAAGCCCGGGGCTTTCTCCGTTATGCCGCTACGCGGCATCGCTGCGCGCAGGGGCTGAAGTCCGCACCTACCGGCAGGGCAGGCCGTTCGGCCGCGCGCAGGGGTGCTCTCTGCACCGATGGAGCGATTTCTGCCCGGCGCTTTGCTTGAAGCCCGGGGCTTTCTCCGTTATGCCGCTACGCGGCATCGCTGCGCGCAGGGGCTGAAGTCCGCGCCTACCGGCAGGGCAGGCTGTTCGGCTTCGCGCCGGGACGCTCTCTGCACCGATGGAGCGATTTCTGCCCGGCGCTTTGCTTGGGATGACATTCGTCGGGATCACATTCGGTGTTAGTCGGGCTTGATCCGGTAAAACCTGGTCGGGGCTTCAGAACAACGGATAACTGGTCGGTTCGGGGACCAGGTTCTGGTGGATGAGCGCCTGGATCTCCGGCAGGACCGCGATTTGGGTTTCGCCTGCGCCTGCCTGAGCGGACTTGATCAGTGCATCGTCCGCCGCGAGCTGATCGGGGTTGAGCGCCGATCCCCGATCGAACTGGTCGAGGGCCTGTAGTCCGGCACGGGCGAGAGCTGCGAGATTTTTGGAGTTGCCGGCGACTTCGGCCAAATCGGCCGACTGCGCGAAGTAGGGCCGGAGCGCGGCGTCGTTCTTCGACCAGCGTTTGAGCCAGACCCGCAGGTCGGCTTCCTGGGCGCGATCGCGCGTCTTCAGGTAAGAAGCGAGTGCATCGCGGAACTGGTATTTGGTGGCGGAGTCGACCAGAACCACGTCGGCGACGCGATTGAAGCCAGTGGGCAGAGGGCCGCCGGCCAGGCGCCTGAATCCATAGGCCATGAGGCGATGGTAGCCCTTGACCGGCGTGAGCACATTGAGAAGCGTGCTGACCGGTTCGGTGGGGCGGGTTCCGGCCAGGCGATGGACCTGGACGGTGTAGTCGGAGAGGTTGTGCACGCCTTCGCGATCGAGAAGCGCGCTGAGGCGGAAGAGGCGGCGGTAAAAATCCGCGAGGTCGGGAGAAGGCGCGCCCGACCAGAGGCGCTCGGCGATGGCTCCGGTGCGCGGCCAGACGCGGGCTTCGAGATTGGTGGGATCGGCGAGTTCGGCCCACATGGCCGCCTCGCCGCCGAGGACCGCGGGATTGGCACTGCGATTGTCCGGCAACGCATCGTTGAGGTAGTGGACATGCGCGGGGTAGAAGAGGTCCAGATAGAAACCGCGCGAGATGAGTATCTGATTGCCGTCCGTCATGGGGACTTTGGTCAGGTCGACCTTAGCCAGCGGCGACCACACCTGGAAGATGGAGTCTTTGAACTGGCCGGGCGCATAGGCCTCTTCCCAGGCGACCATGCGCTTGCCGTGATTGACGACGAGTTGCTGCACGCGGCGGACGAAGTAGGCCTGGAGCGCGGGCGCGTCGGCCAGCTGATGCGCGTGCATGAAGGCAACGATGGAGGGATTGGCGAGCCAGATGGCGCCGTTATTCTCGTCGGCGCCAATGTGGAAGTACGGCGAGGGAAAGAGCGCGGCCATCTCGGCGATGAACTTGTCGAGAAACGCGTAGGTGGATTCGCGGCTGGGATCGAAGGCGGGGACCTTCGCGGTCTGGTAGGCGACCATCAGCTGAGCGGGGGTCGACTTCGCGCTGATTCCTGCGATGCGGAAGATGCCTGGCTTGAAGGGGCCGGGTGAACTGGAGAGCTCGGGATAGCCGGCAAACCAGCTCATGGAGTGGCTGGGCATGTCGAACTCGGGGACGATGACGATACCGCGCAGGTCGGCGTAGTGGATGAGGTCGCGCATTTCGGCCTGGGTGTAGTACTGGCCGTCGGAGCCGTCGGCCTGCAGACGGGGAAAGACTTTGGACTCGATGCGGAAACCCTCGTTGTCGGAGAGATGGAGATGCAGCACGTTCAGCTTGACAAGCTCCATGGCGTCGAGGTTGCGCCTGATCACGTCGACGGGCATGAAGTGACGCGCGACGTCGATCATGAGACCGCGCCACGGATAGACGGGCGCGTCGACGATGTCGACGGCAGGAACGAAGACGCGGGGGCCGCGGCGCTGGATGAGCTGGCGAAAAGTGGCGAGGCCGTGCAGAGCGCCCAGGCTGGTGGCGGCTTCGAGACGCGCACTTTTCGCATCGATGTGCAGGGAGTAGGACTCGTCTGCGCCGATCTGCGCCTGGGCGGGAGCGCGCACGACGATGGAGAGCGAGTTGGCGCGGTCGCGACTTGTGGCGGGTCCTTGAGTGATGCGGATGGTCAGCGCCGTTCCCTGCTGCAGGGAATGGCGGCAGCGTTCCGCGGCGGATGAAACCAGGTCATCGTTGGGAGTGGACTGCACGCGGATGGTGAAGCCGGAATGGATGGCCAGTTCGCCGGAGCCGGCAGCCACGTGGCGCGGCATGGGCATGAGAGAGATTTTTGATTCGGACTGAGAAAAGGCCGTTGGAACTGAAATAAGGACAGCCATCAAGCACAAGCAGACTTTCATTTTGATTTTTCCCTGGTGTTCGCGTTTGATTCCGGTCGGGAGTTCTTTCGGAGCGCTTGAACATTTGTCGATATGCGGGAGCGCTGTTAAGTCTACGCCGGGGTGGGGCGATTCGCAGGGGGGAAAAGCGCGGTGAGCACGCTTGAGTTCCTGGTCGGCCGCTGCGCGACCGATCCCTCCGCGCGGCGATTTGCGGTGATGCGTGCTTCTCGTTTCGCTGCGGGGGTCCCTCGGCTGCGCGCCGGGATATATCGTGCACCGCTGGGGGGATTTTTCCCGGCGCTTGCTCGGGATGACATTTTTTTTTGCGGCGGGAGGCTGCTTTCACCACTGGGGGGATTTTTCCCGGCGCTTGCTCGGGATGACACTTTTAGTTAGTTGATGACGGTTTGTTTTATTCGACGTGGTAGTTGGGGGCTTCGCGGGTGATGACTACGTCGTGGACGTGGGACTCGCGGAGTCCGGAGGAGGAGATGCGGACGAAGCGGGCTTTGGTCTGGAGCTGCTCGATGTTGGCTGCGCCGACCAGTCCCATGCCGGAGCGCAGGCCGCCGACGAGCTGGTAGACCATGGCTTCGAGCGCGCCGCGATAGGGGACGCGGCCTTCGATGCCTTCGGGCACGAACTTATCGAGGCGGTTGGAATTGCCGTTGCGCTCGCGGTTGACGACGCTTTCGCTGCTGGCGTCGACGTCGGCATCCTGTCCGCCCTGGAAGTAGCGCTCTGCGCCGCCGCCCTGGGACATGGCGGAGAGCGATCCCATGCCGCGGTAAGCCTTGAAGGTGCGGCCCTGGAAGAGGATGGTTTCGCCGGGGCTCTCGTCGACGCCGGCGAAGAGGGAGCCGATCATGATGACGCTGGCTCCGGCAGCGATGGCCTTGGTGATGTCGCCGGAGTACTTGATGCCGCCGTCGGCGATGATGGGGATGCCGTGGGGCTGAGCGGCTTTGTACGCCTCGCTGATGGCGGTGATTTGCGGCATGCCGGCGCCGGTGACCATGCGGGTGGTGCAAATGGAGCCGGGTCCGATGCCGACCTTGATGGCGTCGGCGCCGGCATCGATGAGGGCCTGCGCGCCTTCGCGAGTGGCGATGTTGCCGGCGAGGAGATCGACGTTGGGAAAGCGCCTTTTGACCTCGCGGACGGCGTCGATGACGCGGGAGGAGTGGCCGTGGCTGGAGTCGATGGCGAGGACGTCGACGCGGTTGCGAACCAGCTCGGCGGCGCGCTCGAGATAGTCACCCGTGGCGCCGATGGCGGCTCCGCAGCGAAGGCGGCCCTGCTCGTCCTTGGAGGCTTTGGGGTACTTGAGCTTTTTCTGGATGTCTTTAACGGTGATGAGGCCTTTGAGCGTGTAGTGCTCGTCGACGACGAGGAGCTTTTCGACACGGTGGTGGTGGAGGATCTCCTCGGCCTGCTCGAGAGTGGTGCCGACGGGGACGGTGATGAGGTTCTCTTTGGTCATCACCTCGCCGATGGGGATGTCGGTGCGGGTTTCAAAGCGGAGATCGCGGTTGGTGAGGATGCCGACGAGCTTGCGGTTGCGGGTGACGGGGACGCCGGAGATTTTGTAGCGGCGCATGACCTCGAGGGCATCGGAGATGAGCTGCTCGGGGGACATCGTGACCGGGTCGACGATCATGCCGGATTCGGAGCGCTTGACCTTGTCGATTTCGCCGGCCTGCTGCTCGATGGTGAGGTTGCGATGGACGATGCCGACTCCGCCCTGCTGGGCCATGGCAATGGCCATGCGGGATTCGGTGACGGTGTCCATGGCGGCGGAGAGCAGGGGCGTGCTGAGGGGGATGCGCCTGGTGAGGCGCGTCTGGGTGCTCACCTGGGCGGGGGCGACTTCACTGGCGGCAGGGGTCAGAAGGACGTCATCGAAGGTCAGGGCTTCCAGCAGAGGGTGTTCGATCATGATGAGAAGATGCTCGTCCAGCTCGGAACGGTGCGATGTGGATTGAGGCGGGCGGCTTCTGGGTATTGTAGAACAGCGCGCGGATGACAGGTTGCAGGTTGCAGGTTACAGGTTACAGGTTGCAGGTTGCAGGTTGCAGAGAGCAGAGAGCCGGGAGCTGGGAGTTGGGAGCGGGGGACGTTCACCACAGAGGACACGGAGGACACAGAGCGTCGGGTGAGTGCGAGCAGGCTCGTCGGCGCTGAAGCGAAAGGGCCAGTGCCGGTGGTTGCATGCGGCACTGGCCAAAGCCCGGGCCGCACGAGGCGGCTCCGGGAAACGTCACTGGTTAGTCGTCGCCCTGGGCGGGAGCGGCTTCCTTCTCTTCCACGCGGGGCGAGATGTTGGGGGTTTCAGAGCGGCCGGGCATGGCGGCGCGGCCGGAGTAGACACGCCAGGTGCGTTCGACGTCGTCAGTGGCTTCTTTGAGGAGCGTTTCGGCGGTGTCGGGGTGAGCGCGGAGGAGCATGGTGTAGCGCGTCTCGTTATAGATGTAGTCCTTGAGCGGGATGGAGGGCGCGCGCGAATCGAGGATGAAGGGGTTTTTGCCCTGCTCGCGGAGCGCGGGGTTGTAGCGCATGAGCGGCCAGTAGCCGGAACTGACGGCGGCCTTCTGCTGGTCGAGGCCTTTGGTGAGGTCGTAGCCGTGGGCGATGCAGTGGCTGTAGGCGATGATGATGGCCGGTCCGTTCCAGGCTTCGGCTTCCTGGAAGGCTTTGACGGTGTGGCTGTCATTGGAGCCCATGGCAATGCGGGCCACGTAGACCGAGCCGTAAGCGACGGCCTCCATGGCGAGATCTTTCTTGCTGTTCGGCTTGCCGCCGGCGGCGAATTTGGCGACAGCGCCGCGCGGGGTGGATTTGGACATCTGGCCGCCGGTGTTGGAGTAGACCTCGGTGTCGAGGACGAGGACCTTGACGTTTTTGCCGGAGGCGAGGACGTGGTCGAGGCCGCCGAAGCCGATGTCGTAGGCCCAGCCGTCGCCACCGATGATCCAGAGGCTGCGGCGGACGAGGGTGTCAGCGATGGCGTCGAGGGAGCGGGCGTCGGGGCTGTCGACGATGGCCAGTTTGGCGCGGATCTCGACGACGCGGGCGCGCTGGGCGTTGATGCCCTCTTCTTTGGACTGGTCGGCCTCGAGGGTGGCGCGGACGAGCTCGTCGCCGAGGACGGGAGTGAGTTTGGCGACGAGGCCTTCGGCGTAGGAGCGCTGCTGATCGACAGCGAGGCGCATGCCCAGGCCGAATTCGGCGTTGTCTTCGAAGAGCGAGTTGGACCAGGCGGGGCCGCGGCCGTCCTCGTTCTGACAGTAGGGCGTGGTGGGCAGGTTGCCGCCGTAGATCGAGGAGCAGCCGGTGGCGTTGGCGATCATGAGGCGGTCGCCAAAGAGCTGGGTGAGCAGTTTGATGTAGGGGGTTTCGCCGCAGCCCTGGCAGGCGCCGGAGAACTCAAAGAGCGGCTCGAGGAGCTGGATGTCCTTCACCTGGGATGTAGACAGGCGGTCGCGGCCGACACTGGGCAGCTTCTCGAAGAACTCCCAGTTGGCGCGCTCGGGGAGGCGCAGCGGCTGCTGCGGAACCATGTTGAGGGCTTTGTGGCTGGGGTCGGCCTTGCTTTTTGCAGGGCAGACTTCGACGCAAAGCTGGCAGCCGGTGCAGTCTTCGGGAGAGACCTGCAGGGTGTAGAGCTCGTTGTCCATGCCGCGCCACTTCGGCTTGGCGGATTTGAAGGTGGCCGGGGCGCTGGGCAGGAGTGTGGAGTCGTAGACCTTGGCACGGATGACCGCGTGCGGGCAGACCATGACGCACTTGCCGCACTGGATGCAGAGGTCCTCATCCCAGACGGGGATGAACTGGGCGATGTTGCGCTTCTCCCATTTGGCGGTGCCGGTGGGGAAGGTTCCGCCGGCGGGCAGGGCGCTGACGGGGAGCTTGTCGCCGTAACCGGCGGCCATGACGCCGAGGACGTCATGCACAAAGGCCGGCGCGGTGGCGGGAATGACGGGCAGGATGTCAAAGGTGGCGGTGACGGTGTCGGGCGGCTTGACCTCGTGCAGATGGGCGAGGGACGCATCGACGGCGGCGTAGTTTTGCTGGACGACGGCGTCGCCACGCTTGCCGTAGGTCTTCTTGATGGCTTTTTTGATCTCGGCGATGGCTTCTTCGCGGGGCAGGACGCCGGAGATGGCGAAGAAGCAGGTCTGCATGACGGTGTTGATGCGGTTGCCCATGCCGTTTTCGCGGGCGACCCGATAGCCATCGATGACGTAGAAGCGGAGGCGCTTGTCGAGGATGGTCTTCTGGATGGTCCGGGGCAGGTGCTGCCAGACATCTTTCGGTCCGTAAGGGCTGTTCAGGAGGAAAACCGCGCCGGGCTCGGCAGCGGTGAGGACGTCGACCTTCTCGAGGAACTCGAACTGGTGGCAGGCGATGAAGTTGGCGCGCGAGATGAGGTAGGTGGAGCGGATGGGCTCGGAACCGAAGCGGAGGTGCGAGGTGGTCAGCGAGCCGGACTTTTTGGAGTCGTAGACGAAGTAGCCCTGGGCGTAATTGGGCGTTTCCGAGCCGATGATCTTGATGGAGTTTTTGTTGGCGCCCACGGTGCCGTCGGAGCCGAGGCCGTAGAAGAGGGCGCGGACGGTTTTGGGGCTCTCGGTGGAGAAGCCCTCATCCCAGCGGAGGCTGGAGTGGGTGACGTCGTCGTCGATGCCGATGGTGAAGTGATTCTTTGGATGAGGTTTCGCGAGCTCGTCATAGATGCCTTTGACCATGGCCGGCGTGAATTCCTTGGAAGAGAGGCCGTAACGGCCGCCGACGATGACCGGGAACTGGGAGAGCGGAATGCGTCCGGAGGAAAGCGCCTCGGAGATGACGGTAACGACGTCCTGATAGAGCGGCTCACCGGTGGCGCCGGGCTCTTTGGTGCGGTCAAGGACGGCGATTTTGCGCACGGTTTCGGGGAGGGCTGTCAGGAAAGCTTCCGCGGCGAAGGGGCGGTAGAGGTGGACTTTGAGGATGCCGAGCTTTTCGCCTTTGGCGTTGAGGGCATCGATGGCTTCCTCAACCGCGCCGGCGCCGGAACCCATGAGGACGATGACGCGGTCGGCATCGGGGGCGCCGTAGTAATCGAAGAGGCGGTAGGCGCGGCCGGTCTGGCGGGCGAAGCGGTCCATGACATCCTGGACGATGGCTGGGCAGGCGAGGTACCAGGGGGTGCAGGCTTCGCGAGCCTGGAAGAAGACATCGGGATTCTGGGCAGAGCCGCGGAGGACGGGACGATCCGGGGAGAGGGCGCGTTCGCGATGGGCGCGGACGGCTTTCTCGTCAAGGAGGGCCCGGATCGTCTCGTCTGATATCGGAATAACCTTATTGATTTCATGGGATGTGCGGAAACCATCAAAAAAATGCATGAAGGGAATGCGGGCTTCGAGGGTGGCCAGATGGGCGACGGTGGCGAGGTCGGCGGCTTCCTGCACGGAGTTGGAGGCGAGCATGGCGTAACCGGTCTGGCGGCAGCCCATGACGTCGGAGTGGTCGCCGAAGATGGAGAGCGCGTGAGTGGCAATGGAGCGGGCGGTGACATGCATGACCGACGGGGTGAGTTCGCCGGCGATCTTGTACATGTTGGGGATCATGAGGAGCAGGCCCTGGGAGGCGGTAAAGGTGGTGGCGAAAGCTCCCCCCTGGAGAGCGCCGTGCATGGCTCCGGCGGCTCCGCCTTCACTTTGCAGCTCGGCGACGGTGGGAACGGCTCCCCAGATGTTGCGCTTCCCTTCCTCGCTCCACTGGTCGGCAAACTCGGCCATAGTTGACGAAGGGGTAATGGGGTAAATGGCGATGACTTCGGAAAAACGGTAGGCGACGGAGGCAGCGGCTTCGTTACCGTCGAAGATCGCAGTTTTCACGGGTGCGCTCATGATTCTCCTTGCTGGGGTTTTATGGTTAGCGAGTGCGAAACGCCAATAACCACAACAGGAAAGTCTGCGCTGGGGGCGCGGGGGACCGCTGTGACAGGGAACACAAGTGTGCGAGGATAGAAACATAGAAAATGAAGACTGCATGCGGTGGTAACGGGCGGCCGCGTGCACTGTGATTACGGTCACGGAGGATTTTGGCCGGCGAGGTTTAGCCTCGGTGGAGTTTGCCCCCTGGGGCGCGGAGAAGGGACACGATGAGCATCCATCCCTGGCTGACAGTGGTTGCGTTACTGGTTGGAGCTGTTGCCTTTGGGGTTACGCCTCTGGCGCTGGCCTGGCTGTGGGCGCGGGTGTACTCGCCGAAGAAGCCGGGCGCCGAGAAAAACGCCACGTATGAGTGCGGGCTGGAGTCGAAGGGGGATGCCTGGATCCAGTTTGGGGCTTCCTACTATATCTATGCCATCGTTTTTCTGGTGTTTGACGTGGAAGTGCTGTTCCTGCTGCCGTTTGCAGTGGCGTTTACGGGACTGACGCTGGGAGCGTGTCTGGCGATGCTGGTGTTTCTGCTGCTGTTGGTGGAAGGGCTGATATGGGCGTGCCAGAAGGGTGTTTTAACCTGGGCATAGCCCCGGTTACAGGTAACAGGTCGCAGGTTACAGGTTGCAGGAAGCCCGTAGCCGGTAGCTGGTAGCGAGGGATCAATGGCGGACGATCTTAAAGAGCTGAAGATCGAGCTGAGCAAGAACGGGATTTTCACGACGACCCTGGAGGAGCTGTACAACTGGGGGCGGAAGAACTCCGTGTGGCCGCTGAATTTCGGGCTGGCGTGCTGCGCGATCGAGATGATCGCGACGACCATGGCGCGCTACGATCTGGCGCGGTTTGGGGCGGAGGTCTTTCGGCCGTCGCCGCGGCAGGCGGACCTGATTATCATCTCGGGCACGGTGACCAAGAAAATGGCGCCGCAGGTGGTGCGGCTCTACAACCAGATGGCAGAGCCGAAGTACGTGATCGCCATGGGGGCGTGCGCTATTTCGGGCGGGCCGTTCCGCGACGGATACAACGTGCTGCGAGGGATTGACCGGTATATTCCGGTGGACGTGCATATTCCTGGGTGCCCGCCACGGCCGGAGGCGCTGCTGGACGCGTTTATGACCCTGCAGAAGAAGATCGACCAGCAGGCGCTGGCGGGGCCGAACCGGCCGCGGCATCTGCGGGCGGATCTGCCGAGCGAGTTTCCGGTGCCGCAGTTTGGGGAGCATGGGCTGGAGCCGTCGCAGAACGACGAGGTTTTCCTGGCGGAGAAGGGGAATCCTTTGAAGGTGCTGCAATGAGCGGGGTCCCGGCAGTGGAAGAAATCAAGGCGCTGATTGAGGCTGCGGTGCCGGGCGCGCAGGTGACGGCGGTGCCCAACGGGAGCCCGTCGGGACAGCACTCGCTGCTGCTCGATCACGAACATGCTGTGGCTGTGGCGCGGTTTCTGCGGGACGATCCGGCGCTGCGGCTGGACTTCTGCTCGCTGATGACGGGCGTGGACTGGCTGGACACGGAGACGACCGAGAAGGTCAAAGTGAAGAAGGTCGTCGCGGGGCCGGACGGGACCGAGCAGGAGCAGGAAGTCGAGGAAGTTCGGAAGACGAAGACGCCGGGGTATCTGGAGGCGATCTACCACCTGTTCTCGATGGAGAAGAAGCACGGACCCGTCATTCTGCGGCTGCGGACGGCGAACCGGACGGAGGGGACGCATGTTCCGTCGCTGACGCCGGTGTGGCGGAGCGCGGAATTCCAGGAGCGCGAGGCGTTCGACCTGTACGGGATTGTGTTCGACGGGCACCCGGACCTGCGGCGGATTCTGATGTGGGATGGGTTTGTGGACTACCCGATGCGGAAGGATTATGTGCCTCCGGCGGACGACATTCTGGAAACGGGCTTGCCAGGAGCGGGGGTGAATCCGTGACGAATCTGGCAGAGCTTGAAGCGGTCGCGGGCCCCGGCGAGATTATGGAGGTGTCGATGGGGCCGCATCACCCGTCGACGCATGGCGTCTTCCGCATGGATGTGCGGCTGGAAGGCGAGAAGGTCATCCGGCTGAAGCCGGTGTTCGGTTACCTGCACCGGAACCACGAAAAGATTGCGGAGCATGGGGCGTATCTGTCGGCGATTCCTTACACCGATCGCCTGGATTATCTGTGCTCGATGACGAACAACTGGGGCTACGTGCTGGCGGTGGAGAAGCTGGCCGGGCTCGCCGTGCCGGAACGGGCGGAATATCTGCGGGTGATTGTGGCGGAGCTGACGCGGTTCCAGAACCATGCCGGGCTGACGGGTTTTCTGCTGCAGGACATGGGAGCGAGCGGCACGCCGCTGATGTATGCCTTCCGCGAGCGGGAGAAGATTCTGGACCTGTTCGAGTCGCTGAGCGGCGCGCGCATGATGTGCAACTACATGCGCTTCGGCGGGCTGCGGGTGGATGCGACGCCAGAGTGGCTGGAGGAAGTGCGGCAACTGGTGGGGCGACTGCCGAAGTTTGTCGATGAGTTTGAGGCGCTGCTGCGGGGGAACGAGATTCTGATGGCGCGGACGCAGGGCGTGGGCGTTTTGCCGGGGGAACTGGCCATCAACGCAGGCGTGACCGGGCCGATGCTGCGGGCGAGCGGCGTGAATTATGACGTTCGCAAAGTGGATCATTACGGGGTCTACGACCGGTTCCAGTTCAGAGTGCCGCTGGGCGAGCATGGGGACGTCTACGACCGGTACATGATGCGGCTCCTGGAGATGCGGGAGACGGTGAAGATTCTGGAGCAGGCGCTGAAGGATGTGCCCGCTGGACCCATCGTGGATCCGAAGGTACGGTTGCGGGGGCTGCGGCCGAAGGTCGGCGAGGCGTACGGGCGGATCGAGTCGCCGAAGGGGGAGCTGGGGTTTTTCCTGATCAGCGATGGAACGGGGAATCCGTATCGTTACCGGGTGCGGCCGCCGAGCATGATCAACCTGACGATTCTGGAAGACATGTGCCTGGGGCGGAATATCGCCGATGTGGTGGTTACGCTGGGCAGTGTGGATATTGTTTTGGGTGAAGTGGATCGGTGAAGGAGCAGCTATTAGCTGTTAGCTCTTAGCCGCTAGCTCCCCTCCGGGAAGCGCGCAGCGAATGCAGTTGGAGTGGCGATTGAAGGATCGGATTGAAGGAGTTGTCGCTGGGAGCTGGTAGCTAGGGTGTAGCGATAAGGATTTCGAGCTAAGGGCTAGAAGCTAACAGCTAAAGGCTGGAGTTTGCATGTTGGGTGAAGGCATTATTCAGGGATTAGTCGAGACGGCGAGGAACTTCTTCGGGAGTTACGTGGAGAAGGATCGGCTGGTCACGGTGCAGTTTCCGGAAGAGCGGTGCAAACCGCCGGAAGCGACGCGGGACTTCCCGTTTCTGCTGTATGACGGGGACGATCCGGTGGCGGGGCTGCGGTGCGTTTCGTGCCAGATTTGCGAGAAGGAATGCCCGCCGCGCTGCATTCACATTGAGAAGAGCAAGGACAAGAAGCCGGACTTTGTGGGCAAGATGCAGGCGTATCCGGCGGTCTTCGATATCGATGTGTCGGTATGCATGAGCTGCCAGATCTGCGTGGAGGTTTGCCCGTTTGACGCGATCCGCATGGACACAGTGTTTGAGCTGAGCACGGACAACCGGTTCGGCGGGCTGCTGTGGACGAAGGAGCAGCTGTCGAAATCGAACGAGTATTACCGGACGATTCATCCCACGGAAGCCGCGGAGACCGATGAGCGGCGGGCGAAGGAAGTGGTGGACGCGAAGGCCAAAGCAGCGGCTGCGGCGGCTGCAGCGGCGGCCAAGGCAGCAGCGGCTGCGGGCGCGGCTCCGGCGAATGGAGCTTCGGGCAACGGGGCGAAGGCGGTTCCGGAGAAAGCTTCCGAAAAAGCTGAGGTGAAGCCGTGACCGTTGCGGGCTCCGTGGATCAGATCTTCGTCACGATTACGGACTGGCTGGTGGGGCACACGCCGGCGCCATTCCAGACGCTGGTTTGGATTGTCATCGTCGTTGCGGCGATCATCGTGGTGTTTGCGACTCTGTTTGCGCTCACGGTTTTGATGGAGCGCAAGGGACTGGGGCGGATTCAGAACCGCTACGGCCCGAATCGTGTGGGACCCTTCGGGGTGTTGCAGCCGATTGCCGACGCAATCAAATCGCTGACGAAGGAAGACATTGTGCCGCGGGCGGCGGACCATCTGGTGCACTACCTGGCTCCGCTGGTGCTGGTGGGAACGGCGTTTCTGGCGTATGCGGTGCTGCCCATTGGGCGGAATATGACGGCGGTGAACCTGGACGCGGGCGTGCTGTTCTTCTTCGCGATCGGGTCGGCGACGGAACTGGCGGTCTTCATGGCCGGGTGGTCGAGCCGCAACAAGTATTCCCTGCTGGGGGCGATGCGCGCGATTGCCCAGATGGTCAGTTACGAGATTCCGCTGATCCTGTCGTCGGTGGCCGTGATCATGATGTCCGGGACGCTCTCGACGGTGGCGATTGTCGGTCAGCAGGCGCACTATACGGCCGGCATCGCGCACTGGAATGTGTTTACGCCGTGGGGGCTGGCGGGATTCATCCTCTTTATGATCGCGGGCATGGCGGAGACGAACCGCAGCCCGTTCGATCTGCCGGAGGGCGAGTCGGAGATTATCGCCGGATACTTCATCGAGTATTCGGGATTCAAGTTCGCGCTGTTCTTCCTGGCGGAGTACATCGAGATCTTCGCGATCAGCGGGATGGCCATCACGCTCTTTCTGGGCGGATGGTCGTCGCCGCTGAGCTTCCTGCAGTGGTTCCCGTCATGGGGCTGGTTTTTCGTGAAGCTACTGGGCTTTATCGCGGTGTTCATCTGGATTCGCGGGACGCTGCCGCGGCTGCGCATGGATCAGCTGATGAACTTCGCATGGAAATTCATGCTGCCGATGGCGCTGATCGTGATTTTTTCGGCGGGCTTGTGGCGGTTTCTTTCGCCCGCCGTGGTGGGGCCGGGCGTGCTGGGGGCCGTGATACGCTGGCTGGTCTGTGCCCTGGTGATTTTTGCGCCGTATATCGTGCTGGCCCGCACGCTGGAACGGGGCCGGAAAATCGAAAAGAGGACGTATCGGTTCGCGGAGTGATTGCGGTCACAGTCCGTGGCTGTGCGCTGTGAAATTGTAGAACAGGCCCGGAGCGCCGGGGAGGTTGAACGGCGATGCCGGAAGTAAGGAAGGCTTTGGCGGCGGGAAGGAACCGCTCCAAAGAGCTGCACGAACGGGAATGACCCTGCCCTTTTGGATCCTCGCAGTTCTAACTCTGGCCGGAGGCGTCGCGGCAATGACGCTGCGCAGGCTGGTGCACTGTGCGCTGGCGCTGACGGTGGCGTTCGCGGGGCTGGCGGGGTTGTATCTGAACCTCGGTGCAGAGTTCGTGGGGCTGGCGCAGCTGCTGGTTTACGTCGGTGCGATCGCGATCCTGATTGTGTTTGCGATTCTGCTGACGCGGGGCGGCGAAGGGCCTGAGGAACACGTCTTCTCACCGACGGGACTGGCGGGCGCGGTGATTGCGCTGGCGGTTTTCGCGGTATTGGCCTGGGCAGCGGAGACGAGCGGCCTGGCCGGGATGCATGCGGTAGCGGCTGCGGCGCCGCCGAATACGATGCGACAAATTGGAATGACCCTGATGCAGCGGTACGTGCTGCCGCTGGAGGTGATCGCGCTGATGCTGACGGCGGCGATGATTGGCGCGGTGCTGCTGGCGTTGCGCGAGCCGCGCGCGGTGGCCACCGAAAACCTTCCTCAGAGACCGGAGAACCGCGCCTGATGACTCCGCTTGCTGGTTGTCTGCTGGTTTCAGCTCTTCTCTTCTCGGTGGGACTCGCGGGGGCGCTCACGCGGCGGAGCGCGATCCTGGTGCTGGCCGGGATCGAGCTGATGCTGAACGCGGCGAACCTGAACTTCATCGCGTTCTGGCGGTTCGGTCCGCATCCCGAGCTTCTGACCGGCGTGATCTTCGTCATCTTCTCGATTGCAGTGGCCGCGGCCGAAGCGGCTGTGGGTTTAGCTCTGATCCTGGCTATTTATCGTCACGCGCAGACTTCGGACGTCAGCGAGATTACGGAGATGCAGGGATGAGCCAGACGGCCTGGATTGTGCGCGCTCTGTGGCTGATTCCGGCGCTGCCGATGCTGGCGGCGGGGATCAGCGCGTTGATGCCGAAGGAACAGCGGCGCGCGTCGGCAACGCTGGCGATTGGGTCGATGTCGATCTCGCTGGTGCTGGCGCTGATCGCGTTTGCCGAAACGCTGATCCATCCGGCGCGGCAGGTGGTGGACTTCCCCTGGATGCAGTTCGGGGCGCAGTGGGTGAGTCTGGGATGGCTGCTCGACCCGCTGGCGGCCGTGATGCTGGTGATGGTGACGTTTGTCGGGCTGCTGATCTTTATCTACAGCCTGGGCTACATGGCCCACGACGACAATTTCACCCGGTTCTTCTGCTTCCTGTCGCTGTTTGCGGGGGCGATGCTCGGCGTGGTGATCGCCAACAGCCTGCTGCTGCTGTTCATGTGCTGGGAGGTGGTGGGGCTGACGTCGTACCTGCTGATCGGCTTCTGGTTCCATCGGCCGGCGGCGGCCGCGGCGGCAAAGAAGGCGTTCATCACCACGCGTGTGGGCGATCTGGGACTGTTGCTGGGCATGGTTTGGCTCTATGCGCAGACGGGAACGCTGGTGTTTTACGACCATGGCGCCGGGTGTCTTGAACCATCGGCCGTGGGCGGGCTGGGCGCACACATGACCGCGGCGGGGATGGCGGTATCGACGGCGATCGGTCTGCTGATCTTCTGCGGGGCGGTTGGGAAGTCCGGGCAGGTGCCGCTGCATGTGTGGCTGCCGGACGCGATGGAAGGGCCGACGCCGGTGAGCGCGCTGATCCACGCAGCAACCATGGTGGCAGCGGGCGTGTATCTGATGGCGCGTGTGTATCCGATGCTGACCGGCGGTGCGCTGGCGGTGATTGCCTGGGTGGGAGCGATCACGGCGCTGTTTGCGGCGTGCATTGCCGTGGCGCAGAACGATATCAAGAGGATTCTGGCTTACTCGACTGTGTCGCAGCTGGGCTACATGATGCTGGGACTGGGCGTGGGCGGCGTGGCGGTGGGCATGTTCCACCTGATCACGCACGCATTTTTCAAGTCGCTGCTGTTCCTTGGCGCGGGGTCGGTGATCCACGGTTGCACCGAGGAGCAGGACATTCGCAATATGGGCGGGCTGCGGAAATACATGCCCATCACCTTCCTGACGTACGCCTCTGGCATGCTGGCGCTGTGCGGGTTCCCGCTGTTCGCGGGATTCTGGAGCAAGGACGAGATTCTGCATTCGGCGCACGGGTGGGGGCTGTCGCGGGGGCCGTTCTATCTGGGGGCGATCGGGGCGCTGCTGACCGCGTTCTATATGACGCGGCAGGTGTACTACGTCTTCTTTGGCGAGCGGCGCGTACCGGCGGCCACGGTAACGCCTTCCGAAGTGGCTGCGCATGCGGTGAGCGGTGAGGAGATTGAGCCGATGGTTGCGGCGGGACGGGCGGGCGAGGTGTGTGAGCCGGGCGAATTGCACGGAAGCCCGCACGAGAGCCCTGGAGTGATGACGGGGCCGCTGGTGGTTCTGGGAATTTTTGCGGCGCTGCTGGGCTTTGTGGGGACGCCGGCCTGGCCGTGGTTCCAGTCGTTCCTCGAAGGGCAGCCGCTGACCTGGGACCCGGGGCGCTTTGTCACCGAGGGCCTGTTGCCGCTGATGGTGGTTTCGTCGCTGATCGTGTTTGCCGGGCTGGGGCTGGGTTGGTGGTTCTATGGGCGGAAGCCGATCGAGCGGGCGACGGATCCCGATGCGCTGGAGGGGATTGTGCCGGGAGCGTTCCGAGCGTTGGCCAATCGGCTGTACGTGGATGAGTTCTACGACGTAACGGTGATCGCGCTGACGCGGTTTGGGGCGGCCTTTGCGGATTGGCTGGATCGGTGGATTCTCGGCGGGGCTGTACACCTGGTGGCGTGGTGCGTCCTGGGTCTCAGCTGGATGGACTCCGGTCTCGACAAATACGTGGTGAACGGCGGCTTCGATGCGGGATGCCGGGATGTGGCGGGAACCGGACGGCTACTCTCGCGCTTCCAAAACGGGCGAGTGCAAAATTATCTGCGGGTGATCGGGGCGGCACTGGTGGTGCTGGCCGTGGTCCTGCTGCTGTGGGAGCGACGCGGATGATTACTTTGCTGACGCTGCTTCCGATTCTGGGTGGGCTGCTGGTGCTGGTGTTTGGGCGGTCGCGGCCGATGGCGCGGCTGATCGCCATGCTGTTCGGGGTAACGGGCCTGATCCTGGCACTGCTGTTCTGGTACGCGCTGGATCCCAACCTGCCAGGCATGCAGTTCACGCAGTATCACGTCTGGGCGCCCACGTTGGGAATCGCGTACCACGTGGGAGCCGACGGACTCGGCGTGCTGTTGCTGGTGCTGTCGGCGCTGCTGGTGGTGTTCTCGCTGATGGCGTCGTGGGGAAACGAGAAGCTGGGGCGGGTCTACTTCGCGCTGGTGCTGTTTCTGGAAGCCGGGTTGTTTGGCACATTTACGGCCCTGAACTTCGTCCATTGGTTTCTCTATTGGGAACTGAGCCTGATACCGGCCTATTTCCTGGTGCGGCTGTGGGGTGGCCCGACGCGGGCGCGGGCGGCGAACCAGTTCTTCCTGTACACGATGTTCGGCAGCGTGGCGCTGTTGCTGGCGTTCCTGGCGATTTTCCTGGCGACGGGGACCTTTGATTTCGTCGAGCTGGCGCGGCAGGCGCACTCCGGGCAGCTGACGCTGGAACTGGCGAACAATGTGCCGTGGTTCCGGGGCGGAGCGGTCGGTCCTCTGCTCTTCTGGGCGGCGTTCCTGGGATTCGCAGTGAAGACTCCGGTGGTGCCGTTCCATACCTGGCTGCCGGCTACCTACGCGGAAGCCCCCAGCGAGACAACGATGCTGCTGACCGGCGCCATGTCGAAGATGGGCGTCTATGGCTTCCTGCGGATTCTGCTGCCGATCTTCCCCCAGGAGATGCAGCACTTCATGAAGCCGCTGCTGTGGCTGGCGGTGGCGACGATCGTGTTGCCGGCCTTTGCGGCCTGGGTGCAGAAGGATCTGAAGCGGACGTTTGCCTACTCGTCGATCAACCACCTGGGGTATTGCATTCTCGGCGTCTGCGTGGCGGCGCAGCTGACCGGCGCTTCTCCTCATCTGGCAGCGGAGCGGGCGGCGGCCCTGACCGGCGTGCTGCTGCAGATCTTCAGCCACGGGCTCACGGCGGCGACGCTGTTCTGGTTTATTGCCCTGCTGGAGCGGCGCACGGGCGGACTGCGCGGGGTCGAGGAATTTGGCGGTCTGCGGCGCGTGGTTCCAGTGTTCTGCGGGCTGATGGGGATTGCGATCTTTGCCTCGCTGGGTTTGCCGGGGCTGAACGGGTTCCCGGGCGAGTTTCTCATCTTTAAGGGGTCGTTTCCGCTGGCTACCGTGGCGTCGTCGGTCGCGGTGCTGGGGCTGCTGCTGACGGCGATCTTTCTGCTGACGGTGATCCAGAAGGTGTTCTCCGGGCCGGTGAATCCGCGGTGGGAGAAGCTGCCTGACCTGACCATGACGGAGCGGGTGGCGATGTTCCCCGCGATCGCGCTGATGTTCGTTCTCGGGTTCTATCCGCAGCTGATCACCGGGATGGTGCACGGGACGGTGATGCAGTGGATCGCGGGAGGCGGACTCTGATGCTGGCGTGGACGATTTATCTCTCGTTTTTGGGCGCGCTGGCCTGCCGTCTGAGTCCGACGAAGGCGCTGGCACGGTGGCTGGCGCTGGGCACGGCGCTGGCTGGGTTTGCGCTGTCGCTGGTCACACTGGCGCACTGGAAGCCGGGCGAGCTGCTGACGGTCGCGCGGGTGGCGTGGGTTCCGCAGCTGGGGCTCAGCTATCACCTGGCGGCAGACGGCATCAGCCTGACGCTGCTGCTGCTGACCGGCATCGCGGCCACAGCCGGGATTCTGTTCTCGTGGAACATCGAGCATCGGACCCAGGAGTTTTTCACGTTCTACCTGGTGTTGATCGCCGGAGTGTACGGCGTCTTCCTTAGCTTCGATCTGTTCCTGCTGTTCGTCTTCTACGAGATTGCGATTATCCCGAAGTATTTCCTGATCGCCATCTGGGGATCGAAGACGCACGCGGAGCAGGGCGGGAATCCGGGAGCACAGCGCGAGTACGCGGCGATGAAGCTGGCGCTGTATTCCTTTGCGGGCAGCGCGCTGGTGCTGGCGGGCATGGCGGCGGTTTGGGCGCTGGCGCCGAATCACAATCTTAGCTTTGAAGCGCTGGCACAGACGTCGTTCCCGGCGCATTTTCAGATGTGGGTCTTCCCGCTGGTCTTCGTGGGATTCGCGGTGCTGGCGGGTATGTGGCCGTTCCACACCTGGGCGCCGACCGGTCATGCCGCCGCACCGACGGCCGCTTCGATGCTGCTGGCCGGCGTAGTGATGAAGCTGGGGGCGTACGGCTGTCTGCGCGTGGCCATGATGCTGCTGCCGGGCGGACTGGCGCCGTGGGGAATCCATGTACTCGGCTTCGGTTCGTGGCGCGAGGTATTTGCGCTGCTGGCGGTGATCGGCATTGTGTACGGCGCGAGCGTGGCTCTGGTGCAGCGCGATTTCAAGTACGTCATCGGGTACTCCAGCGTGTCGCACATGGGTTTTGTGCTGCTGGGACTGATGACCCTGTCGCTGATCGGTCTGGATGGCGCCGTGCTGCAGATGTTCTCGCACGGGGTGATTGCGGGCCTGCTGTTCGCCGTCGCCGGGCGGATGGTCTACGACCGGACCCACACGCGCGATCTGGGCGAGCTTGCGCCGATGCGCCTGGTGCAGGTGATTCCCTTCGCCGCGATCACGTTCGTCCTGGCCGGCATGGCGTCGATTGGGCTGCCGGGATTCAGCGGATTTATCGCTGAGTTTCAGGTGCTGGTGGGTACGTGGCATTCGCTGCCGTGGCTGGTTCCGGTGGCCGGAGTGGGGATTCTGGTGGGCATCGCGTTCACCTGGCGCGCGCTCACCAAAGTGTTCTATGGAGACGCGCCGGAGGACGTACCCCTGCCTGCGCTGCCGCCGATCACGCTGCCGGAGAAGCTGGGATCGCTGCTGCTGCTGGCTTCGACGCTGTTCGTGGGCCTGTATCCGCGGATCCTCATCGACCTGATCCAGCCGGCGCTGTTGTCGCCGCTGTTTCAGGGGCTGCGTCTGGGAGGGCTGCGATGATCCCGTTCAGCTACGCCTCCCTGCTGTCGCTGACGCTGCCGGAAATCACCGTGGCGGTGGCCGGGTTTCTGCTGCTGACGGTGGACCTGACGGTCCTGCGACGGGCGGAAGTGCGGGTGCGGTTCGGTGTGGGGGCGCTGATCGCCTGCGCCGGCTGCCTGGGGGCCATCCTGCTGCTGCGCAGCGGAGCGCCGCTGGGAACTCTGCCGGACAGCATGTTTGTGGCTACGCCGCTGACCCACGTGGTTCAGATTGTCCTGCTCGCGCTGGCCATGCTGACCGTGCTGTTCTCCACCTCATCGCGGATCACCGGCCATGTGGGCGAATATCTGGCGCTGATCCTTTTTGCCACGGTCGCGATGATGTTCCTGGTCGCCACGCAGAACCTGCTGCTGATTTTTGTGGCGCTGGAGTTCCTGTCTCTCTCGCTGTACGTGCTGACGGGTTTTGACAAGCAGAGCCGGCGGTCGGCCGAAGCGGCTCTCAAGTACTTCCTGTTTGGCGGCATGTCGGCCGGATTCCTGCTCTTTGGCATGAGCCTGCTGTACGGCCTGTCCGGGTCGATCGAGTTGCCGCGGATCGCCGCGGCATTCAGCGGACCGGCGCTCGATCCGCTGCTGCTGATTGCGATTGTGATGGTCGCGATCGGGTTTGGCTTCAAGGTGGCCGCTGCGCCCTTCCATCTGTGGGCGCCGGATGCCTACCAGGGCGCGCCGACGGTGAGCGCGGGCTTTATCGCATCGAGTTCGAAAGTAGCGAGCTTCTTCATCTTCGCGCAGGTGGTCACGGTGGGACTGGCGACGGCCGCCGGGGTTAGCCACGGGGCGCCGGGCTGGGTAGCGGTGCTGGCGATTATTGCCGCAGCCTCGATGGTTTTGGGCAATCTGGCAGCCATCGCACAGACGAGCGTGCGCCGCTTGCTGGCCTACTCCGCCATTGGGCACGCGGGTTACATGCTGCTGGGGATGGTGGCGCACACACCGCAGGGTCTGAGCGCGCTGCTTTATTACGTCATCACGTATGCGCTGGCGGCGCTCGGCGCCTTTGGCGTGCTGGGCGCGCTGGAAGCCGAGGGAATGGACAGTCTGGCCGATCTGGCCGGTCTGTATCGCCGCGCGCCGGGCTTGTCTTTCTGCTTGCTGATCTTTCTGCTGTCACTGGCGGGGATTCCGCCGCTGGCCGGCTTCTTTGGCAAGTTTTACATCTTCGCCTCCGCCCTTTATGCGGAGCCGCACATGGGTCTGCTGTGGCTGGTGCTGCTGGCCGTGGCCATGAGCGCGGTGTCGCTCTACTACTACCTGCGCGTGCTGAAGCAGGTATATGTGGCCGATGGGCCGGCCGACGCTCCGGCGATTCGGGTTGGACTGGTCAGTCGGGTGACGCTGTGGGTGGTGGCGGGGCTGGTGGTGCTGCTGGGCTGCGCTCCCGGTCTGCTGTTGCACTGGATCGGCGCGCAGTAGGTCAGCGCCTGGCGCTGCTCTTTCAGTTCCCTGCTCTCTCCTGCCATGTCTTCCAGACCAGGGCGGCTACCGCCAGATCTTCCGCTGCCACGCCGAGAGATTTGAAGACGACGCGTGCCCCTGGATTGGGTTTGGTTCCGGCAAGAAGCTCGCCCAGCTCGGCATAGACAGTCTGACCCGACGCGATAAGATCTCCGGATTCGCGTTGGGCTGCTTCGCGCGATTCCACGACAATGGCGGAACGCATGGCTTCGTCATCCATCTCGCGCATGTGCGGACCGACCGCGCCCACCGCACAGACCAGCGTCTGCTCGCCGAGCCAGGCGCCGCGGACCAGCGGCTCGAAGACACTGGAGACGCTGACCACCACGTCGGCCCCGCGCGCGGCGGCCTCGGCGGTTTCGATTGCTGTGACGCCGAACTCCTTTGCAAAGCGGCGGGCGTTTTCGGGGGTGCGGCTCCAGACGCGAACCTCCCGGAAACTACGGACGCGGCGCAGCGCGCGCAGGTGCGAGCGTGCCTGGACGCCGCTGCCGAGAATTGCCAAAACCTGCGCATCGGGGCGGGCTAATTCGCGTGTCGCGAGCGCCGAGACGACGGCGGTGCGCATCTCCGTGATGAGGCGGCCATCCATGGCGACGAGCGGCTCGCCGGTGCGGGCCGAGAGCAGTTGAATCACCGCCTGATGCGTTGGCAGGGCGCGATTGCCCTCATAGACGGCGACCAGCTTTACGCCAATGAAGTCGCCGTTAACAGCGGGCATGAGCCCGAAGCGGCCGCCGTGCTCGGGGATGGACAGGACGCTGCGGAGTGGCTGCTGGATGCGGCCGCAGGAGAGATCGACCAGTGCGCGCTCAACAGCGGGCAGCAGAGCTTCCCAGGTCAGCACGGATCGAACCTGCTCTTCCCTTAGATATTCCATGATGTCCCCTTCCTGGCTTGCGTGGGCGCTGGCTCACATCAGGCTTACTGGATCGACGTCGACGATGAGGCTGGCGCGAGGAATCCCAGCCTGCTCCGCATGGGCGAGCAGGCCGCGAAGAGCGTGCTGCAACGCACGGCGGTTCTCGCCCTTCATGACCAGGTGAAATCGGTACGTGCGTTTGATTTTGGCGATGGGGGCGCTGGCCGGACCCAGGACGCGCACCTGCTTCAGCGTTGTTTCGTGACACCAGCGGCCGAGCGCGGAGGCCCAGCCGGCGGCCTCTTCCAGGCGCTGGCTCTGGAGCAGAATGTTGGCCAGCGCGGCGTACGGCGGATAGTGCATCAGACGCCGGAAGCGCAGTTCCTTCTCGACGAAGGCGGCGTAATCGTGACGCGCGGCGCACTGGATGGAATAGTGCTCGGGATGATACGTCTGCACGATGACCTGTCCTGGCAGATCGCCGCGGCCAGCACGGCCGGAGACCTGGGTGAGCAGCTGAAAGACGCGCTCGGCGGCGCGGAAATCGGGCAGAGCGAGCGCATAATCGCAGCCAACGACGCCGACCAGCGTCACACCGTGGATGTCATGGCCCTTGGCGATCATCTGCGTGCCGACGAGCAGGTTGATGTCGCCGGAGTGGAGGCGGATGAGGAGCCGCTCGAGGTCGCCGCGGCCACGCACGGTGTCGCGATCCATACGGCCGATGCGTGCCTTGGGAAAGATCTCCTGCAGGCGCTCCTCGCCCTGCTGCGAGCCGGCGCCAAGGAAGTAGAGGTACTCGCTATCGCAGGCGGGGCAGCGCTTCGGGACCGTCTTTTTGTAACCGCAGTAGTGACATTCGAGACGGGCGCCGGCCGCCTGCCATTCCCCTTCCGGCGCGGCCTTATGGTAGGTAAGGGCGATGGAGCAGTTTTCGCATTCGAGCTTTGCGCCGCAGGCCCGGCAGATGACGACAAAGGAATAGCCGCGGCGGTTGAGCAGGATCATCGCCTGCTCGCCGCGATCGAGGGTGGCCTGCGTCTCCTCGATGAGGGCGCGGGAGAAGAGGTGCTCCTCATTGGTCTGTTGAAACTCGGCGCGCATGTCGACGAGGCGGACTTCAGGCAAAGGCCGGTCCTTCACGCGCTCGCTCATGGCGATGCGCTGATATTTGCCCGTCGTGGTGTTGTGCCAAGTCTCAAGGGAGGGCGTGGCGGAGCCGAGGACGATAGCGGCCTGGGCAAATTTGGCGCGCATCACGGCCACGTCGCGGGCGTGGTAGCGCGGCATCGATTCCTGCTTGTAGCTGCTGTCGTGTTCTTCATCGACGACGATGAGGCCGAGGTTTTCGACCGGAGCGAAGACGGCCGAACGCGTGCCCACGACGACCCGGGCTTCGCCCTTGCGGATCCGGTGCCACTGCTCGCCGCGTTCTTCGGGCGTAAGCGCCGAGTGGAGCAGCGCCACCTCCGCACCAAACGCGTGGTGGAGCTGAGCGGCCATAGCCGGCGTAAGGCCGATTTCGGGGACCAGGAGGATGGCGGTGCGGCCGGCGTCGAGGGTACGGCGCATGGCAGCCAGATAGACGGCGGTTTTGCCGGATCCGGTGACGCCGTGCAGGAGGAAAGGCTGAAAAGCGCGCGCATGGACGGCTTCGGTGATGGTCGCGAGTGCGGCCTGCTGCGCGTGATTCAGATCGTGGTCCGGCGTGGCGAATGCGTGCAGATGGGTGAGGTGAAATTCGGCGGGACGTTCCTCGATGCGGACGAGCTCGCGGCGGACGAGCGTGGCCAGGGTTGAACCTGGGATTTCCAGACGGCGCAGCTCGGCGACGGGCAGCTCGCCTTCGGCGCCAGCCAGCTCGGCCAGGATGGCCTGCTGATTGTCATTGAGCTTGGGGAGTCGGATGCCCTCGACCAGCACGGCGTAGCGAACGGTGCGCCTCGCGTCGCGAGCCTCGGCGGCGGTTTCGCGGGCGATCCACTTCTTGCGCACCATGCCCGCGAGGAGACGCGCGGAGGCGCCGGTCTGGCTGCGCAGCTTCGAGTCACGGACGGCCTCGCCGGATTCGAGCGCGTTCAGGACAGCGTACTCGCGGTCCTGCTCTTCGGGGCTGAGCCTGGAGCGGCGCGACGAGCCCTGCTCGGCTCCGGCGAAGAGCGCCTGGCGGCCCACATCGGTGATGCGGTAGAGGACGTGGCGACGGACTTCTCCTGTGAGGGGCAGCATGGAACGCAGCACCTCACCGATGGGCGCGAGATAGTACTGGGCGATCCAATGGCCGAGCTCCATGAGCTGGGGCGAGAGGACGGGCTCGGCGTCCAGGATGGCGAGCAGCGGCTTCGCTTCCACAGGCGGCGTTTCATCGTGCAGGCGCAGGACCACGCCGGCCAGCTTTTCATTGCGAAACGAGACCAGGACGCGCGCGCCGACGGCCGGAGCGATTTCACCCACGGCATAGGTGAAGGGGCGGTCGAGAGGGACCGGCACAGCGACGTCGCAAAAAGCAGGCATGGCTCTTTTTCGGAGGGTACCAGAAGCGATTCTGAATCCTCGGTATGCTGGACGAATCAGATGGGCACCGAGGAGATTGTCAATGGCAGCGGAGAAGGTTGCATTCATCACAGGTGGAAATAAGGGGCTGGGGCTGGAGACGGCGCGGCAGTTGGGCAAGCTGGGCATCGCGGTGACGATCGGGTCGCGCGACGCGGAAAACGGCAAAAAGGCCGCGGAAGCGCTTAAGGTTGAAGGAATTCACGCCGAGTCGGTGCGCTTTGACGTGACAAAGGCTGCGGATTATCAGGAAGTCTATCGGTATTTCGAGAAGAAGTACGGGCGGCTCGACATTCTTGTCAACAATGCGGGGATTTCGAGGGAGAGCTTCCTGGGGGGCAATCAAACCAGCACCACGGCCGCGGAGGTTCTGCACGAGACGTTTGACACCAACTTTTTCGGAGCCATTCAGCTAACGCAGACGCTGCTGCCGCTGATCCGGAAATCCCCGGCCGGGCGGATCGTCAATTTGTCGAGCATTCTCGGCTCGCTGACGCTGCATGCCGATCCGAACTCACCCATTTACGACGCGAAATCATTTGCCTACGACGCGTCCAAGGCGGCGCTGAACGCTTTTACGATTCACCTGGCGCATGAGCTGAAGGATACAAACATCAAAGTGAATTCCGCGCACCCGGGGTGGGTGAAGACCGATATGGGCACGGACGCGGCGCCGATGGAGATTCAGGACGGCGCGAAGACCAGCGTGGCGCTGGCGACGCTGCCGGAGGATGGTCCGAGCGGGGCGTACATTCATTTGGGCGAGACGCTGCCGTGGTGATGAAGAGCAGGGTGCAGGGTGCAGGTTACAGATGGCTGGTTGCCGCGAAGAGTCGGCGGCTCCAGCCGGTAGCCGGTAGCAAATTGCAGGGACGTCCTGAGCTAAGTCAGTTTCTTTAGGGCAAGAAGGAATGTGCCCAGACCCAGGACAAAGGCCAGGG
>JBAUOP010000087.1:0-136003 GCA_049579805.1 Acidobacteriaceae bacterium | reverse complement strand
TCGAGGAACGCCGCACGGTCTCCGGGAGACATGTCGAGGGCTTCGAGGAAAAGCGACTCGATCTGGGCCCAGCGTTCGGAAGAGTGGATCATTGTAGCTGCCGCTATGAGGCACGCTGTGAGAGTTCACGATGGAGCCAGGCTCGAGCCAGCTTGATTTCACGATGGACCGTGGCGGGCGAGATGTTCAGCGCGACGGCGGTCTCGTCGTAGGTTAGTCCTCCGAAGCAGAGCAATTCCACAATTTCGCTTTTGCGCGGATCCTGAGCGGCGAGAGCCTTCAGCGCTGTATCCAGCTCCAGCAATCCGGCCAGGGATTCCGGACTCACCACAATGGCTTCTTCCAGAGGCACCATCTCGGCATTGCCCCCTCGTTTCTGCCGATGGCCGGCCCGGGCATAGTCAACCAGAATGCGGCGCAGGAGCCGGGCTGACACCGCGAAGAAATGGACCCGATTTTGCCAGTCTACGTCTGCATCCACCAGTCGCAGGTAAGCCTCGTTGACCAGCGCCGTGGCCGCCAGGGAGTGATTCCGGTTCTCGGCACGCAGAGAACGAGCCGCCAGCTTATGGAGCTGATCGTAGACCACCGGCATGAGCTGATCGAGAGCCGCTTTGTCTCCGCTGCTCCACTGATGGAGGAGCTGTGTAATCGACTGACCTGAGGCGGGCGTCTCCATACTATGGGCTCCGGTCCGGTAACGTCTTCGGTCTTTTCGATCAGGGCGATCTGGGCGCTGCCGATGAAGGACAAATAAATCAGCCGCTCCCCCGGGGAGCAAAGCGGCGAGGAAAATCCTTCTTCGGCTGCACGAAATTATAGCGCATGTTTCGCACCGGATTCGCGCGGCCGGCTCGGGCGGAGAGAACGTCGCCGGCCCGGGAAATCCTGGCAAACGGGACGCGGATTGAGGGAATTCAGGGGCAAACATCGCTTACTCCAGCAGAGGGCTAATGGGCGGACTCGCGGAAATCCGCGGGCGGTGCATCGGCGACAGCGACGGAGGCTCGGATTCATGCGCAGGAGGCAGCTGTGAAACTTTTGGCGAAATTCAACCTGGTGTTCATCCTGGTATTCGGGCTGGGGATGTCGCTCCTCTCCTATAACGCCCACAATTTCCTGATGGACAACGCGCGGCAGCAGGTGTTCCAGCAGGCCGAGCTCATGTCCGCCAGTGCCAGCGCCACCAAGAACTACACGGACCAGCAGGTCAGTCCCCTGCTCGAGAAGACTCCGCAGCACGATGCGACCTTCCTCCCGCAGACGATCCCCTTTTATGCGGCGAATGCGACCTTCCGGTTCCTGCGGTCATCGCATCCGAACTACTCGCTGCGCGAGGCGGCTCTGAATCCAACCAATCCCGATGACCGGGCGGAGGCCTGGGAAGCCGATCTCATCGACTATTTCCGGGACAATCCGAACCAGGGGGATCATGTGGGCGAGCGCGCTACACCGGTGGGCCCGGTGCTCTACGTCGCCAACCCCATTGTGGCCGGCCAGGGCTGCATGACCTGCCACAGCGCACCGTCCGTGGCCCCGCGAGCGATGGTGGAACATTATGGCCAGGATAACGGCTTTGGCTGGAAACCCAACGAGATCGTAGGAGCTCAGATTGTCTCGGTCCCCATGTCCGTGCCCATCGCCATTGCCAATCAGGGTTTCCGGAACCTGCTCATCGGCCTGGGGTCGGTGTTCCTTCTCACCATCGTGCTGATCGACGTGGCCATGTACCTGATCGTGATTCGTCCGCTTACCCGGGTTTCGAAGAACGCCGACATCATCAGCAAAGGAGAGGTGGATATGCCGCCGCTGGAGGTGCACGGCAGGGATGAAATTGCAGCGGTAACGGCTTCTTTCAACCGGATGCACACCAGTCTGGTTAAAGCTTTCGAGCTGCTCAACAGCTGAGCGCTACTCGTGTCGGGAACGAAGGAAAGCGGCGCGGTCGGCATCGGAGGCGATCTGTTTGGCAGCTTCGCGATAAATGGTATCGGGGTCCTGGGACTTTTCGGCCAGGCGCTTGACGATGATTTTGGCCACGGGGCCGATGTAGACGCCGAGTTTGCGGGCGATTTCCTCGAGGGGAAGGCTTTGCAGCCCGCTGCCCGACGCGGGTTTCGGCTGCAGCCACTCGCTGGAGCGGCTGGGGCGGACGGGCGGCGGCAGGCTCGATCCGGTGGGGACGGGATGCTGTTCATGGGCTACGCCGGCTACGGTTTCGACGGCCTGGAGAAACTCCTCGGCGCTGGGGAACCGATCGGCGGGATCTTTGGCGAGGGCACGCATGATGGCGACGGAAAGAGGCACCGGAATGGCGGAGACGAGTTGGTGAGGAGGGACCGCTACCTGATGCATATGGCCCATCATGACTTCGTAATCCGATTTTCCGGTGATGGGAAGCTGCCCGGTGAGGAACTCGTAAAGCGTCACGCCCAGCGAGTAAAGATCGGAGCGCGAGGTGGCTCTGGCCCCGCTCACCTGCTCTGGCGACATGTAGCTCAGGGAACCGAGCAGGTAGCCGGCGCGGGTGAGCTCGCCGGGACCTCCGGCGATGGCGATGCCGAAGTCAAGGAGCTTGACCTCGCCAGCTTCCGTGATCATGATGTTGGACGGCTTGATGTCGCGATGCACCACGCCGAGGGCGTGCGCATAGACGAGGGCGCGCAGGATCTGTGCGGCGATGTCGAGAGCCTGCGGCAGGGTCACAGTGGTTCTGAGGCGGCGATCCCGCAGCGTTTGGCCGTGGATCAGCTCCATCACCATGACCAGCTGATTGTCGTAGTAGAAGGCATTGTGCAGCGCGGCGATATTGGGATGGTTCAGCGTCGCCAGGGTCTGCACTTCGCGCCGGAATCTCTCGACCATTTCCGCCGTGCCCGACTGGTCGGGCAGCAGAATTTTCATGGCTTCGCGGCGCTGCGAGATCTTATGCCGGACTTCGTAGACGGCGCCGAGTCCGCCAGCACCGAGCTTGGCAACAATTTCGTAGTCGCCGATGGTTTGTCCAGCTTCGAAGGCCATGGGTTGGGAAGGCGACGCGCGTCACCAGCACCTCTGAATCATAACGTCTGCATGGCAGGAGTGAATACCGGAGCGCAGGGATGTGCGGGGGAACCGACGGGGATCGCCACCAGGGCCAGTAGGAAAAGCGGACTGAACGAGTCACAAAACGAGTCACAAATCAGGAAGGAGAAGAGAGATGCCGTTACAGGTTTGTGTGGGAGCGATGATGCAGTGCAGTTTCGGGATGGCGCCGAGTTCGCTTGTCGTTTTGCCGGAGAACCGTGTTTTGACCAACGAGGTTCCGGACGCGAACATCATGGATCACATTCCGCTGACCAATATCATGCCGTTCGGAATGTGCCAGTCACCCGCGAATCCTGAGGTTGCGGCGGCCACAGCGGCCGCTCTGGGCGTTTTGACGCCCATGCCCTGCGTTCCCGTAACGCCGGCTCCCTGGGTTCCTGGAGCGCCGAGCGTCCTGCTCGGCAATTTTCCCACGCTGGATAATACGTCGGAGCTGATATGCACGTGGGGCGGTGTGATCACCTTCATCGACGCAGGCGAGGAGACGGTGGAGGTTCCGTAGGGCCGCAATTCGCCGGGTTCAGGCTCGGCCAGGGATCTGACACAGAGGAATCAGGCACGATGTCGCAGATACAGGCAGTCACGCTGGACTTCGCCGCAGCCACCGATGTTGGATGCCGGCGCGCGAACAACGAAGACAGCTTCGGCTACGACGCCGAAGAGCACATCTATGCGGTCTGCGACGGAATGGGCGGTTCGGCGGCCGGGGAGGTAGCCAGCGGCATGGCGGTTCGCGCTCTGGTCGAGACCTTCGCCGACTCGGCGCCGGGTTCATCCGCGGGCACAGCACTGCAGACGGCCGAGGAACGACTGCTGGCGGCGATCCGCTTAGCGAACGATCAGGTGCGGCAGGCGGCGCTGGAGAATCCGGCGCTGCAGACCATGGGAACGACTCTGGTGTGCGCCTGCCTCGACGGCGGGCGCATGCTGGTCGGCAACGTCGGAGATAGCCGCGCCTATCTCCTCCGCGATGGCAGCTGCGTGCAGATCACGCAGGATCATTCCTTTCTCGAGGAGCAAATCCGCGCCGGCCGTATGACTCCGGAAATGGCTTCCTTCTCCGATCTGCAATCGGTGATCACCCGCGCCATCGGCGCCGCGGATTCCGTGGAGCCCGACCTGTTTGCGGCTCCGGTGAGGAACGACGATCTGTTCCTGCTTGCCTCGGATGGACTCACGCGCTACGCGGCTGCGGAGGAAATTGCCGAAATGGCAGGAAAGCACCGCGACCTGCAGGCGATTTGCCTGGCGCTGATCGACCACGCGAAACAACTGGGGGGCGCGGACAATATCACCTGCCTGCTTCTGCGCGTTGTCGAGATCCCCGCTGAAAGTCGCGAAGAAGAAGCCGTAGCGGAAGCTACCTGACTACATCTCCCACGCAGGCGAGGCCGGAGAAATCGCTGGAGGCGAGAATCTCCGCGCCGGGGCCGGAGATGACAAAGCTTGCCATTTTGCGGGACGAGGCGCTCTGGTTCACGGTGTGCCCGGCGATCGTCGTCGCGGTATCGATCGGATAATCGATGCGATATCCGCCGGCAACCGCGGCGATGTGGGTCCCGGTACGCACCAACTGGAAGAGCGCCCAGGTTCCCTGGTACGACGGTCCTTGCTGCCCGTCGAATTCGAGCGAAGCGGTATGCGCGGAAGCTCCGTTCCAGGTGAAGGTCTGGCTGGCCGAACCGGCTGCAATGCGCTGGCCGTCCACGATCCAGGTCGCCGTCGAGACGCCATTGCCGGGCAGGAAATGCAGCGTAAAGCTGAAGGTGGCGGACTTCTGGCCTGCGGGATAGAGTTCGGCGCTGAGACGCGCCAGGCGGGAGAAATATCCGGCGAAACGCGGATTCACCGGCTGCGGGGCAGCGGGGTTTGCAACATAGGCCGAGCCCTGTTGCAGCAGATACGGCTTCAGCACAGCATTATCGACGGACGAAAGCACACCCGAATCGGGCGCGAATACCGCATCCACCTGGGCCAGGCTCGCCGGGATCGTGGAATTGGGCGCAAACGGGAATCGGCTGAGCAGCGGCCGCAACGCCTCGCAGATCTTTCCCGCGCCACCGTTTGCAGCCGCTCCAGGCTTGGGCGCGAGCCGATCGACACACTGGACCGGCGACTGCATCAGCTGGAGAAGTTTGCCGTCGATGCGGGTATGGGCGTTCACGCCCAGAACCTTGAAGGCCTGCGCGGTTTGCTGGGCCGCATTGCCGGCGTCGCCCGCGGCCTGGAGAACCGGAGCGAACGTGGTGGGATCGCCGGCGGCGGCCGGATTTTTCGTCCAGATGCCTAATTGCGTCGACAGAGCGCCGAGGGCCCTGATGTAGTCCTGATTGCCCGGCCCCACCAGGCGATCGGCCGTATTGGGATCCACGAGCGCGTGCGCGGGCTGGAAGGTCGAGCTGATCGCGTCATCGGAGACAGCCGTATTACGAGAGATCGTATAAAACAACTCGAGCAACGGGGAGTTGGGATCGGCCAGCAGATTCAGCCGGTCCGTCGCTTCGCTGAAGCTGGCGCAGCCCACGACCGCGGCACTTTGCGTGAAGGTATACCACTGTTTCACGAAATCCGCGGAATATTGCGCCGCGAGGCTCCTGCTCAGGTCGGCAGACGCAGCGGTCTGCTCTCCTTCCGGCCCCAGGACCCAGGCTTCGCCCTGAGCATGGCTCTCCGGATGCGCGATGGCATCCTGCATGAAGGCATAGCCCGCACGCGTGAATGCGCCGGGGACGACATAGCGATCGATCACCACTTTGCCGGCATCCGGATAGAGCTTGTTGAAATCGACCGGGGAGTTGGCCTTGTCGGCATCCGCGATGATGCCCTGGTAGATGCGGGTTTCGGCAAGGAATTTGGAAAGATACTGGCGCGCGTGCGTGATTCCGTCGTCCTGGGGCTGGATCGAGTACGGCGGCTGGCGCAGAAGCTCGGCTCCGTAGAAATCAACCTGTTTCCGGGCCAGCGCCTGCTCCCCGGAATCCAGCGTGCGCGAACCGGGCCAATACTGCAAAAAGACAGGCGTCAGAAACGCGGGCTGGCTGTGGCCGGCATCGCTGGTGGTGATGAGGTACGCCTTGAGCGGGTTATACGCGGCCGTGTAGGCATTGAAGTCGCTGGTCGCGGCAGGATCCTGGGGCAAACTGCGGAGCCACGCAATCCAGGCTGCCTGGGTGGGGTCGAGAAATACGGGACGAAAGGCCTCAAACCAGACAGCGCGAGCACGGGGTTCCAGGGCGCGCCCCTGATACAGCCCGAAGCGCCAGGTCCATGGAGCGCCGTTCTGGTCGTAACTCTCGAGCTGGACGATTGCCTGGCGCAGCTGGTCAAGAGCCTGCAGTTGGGGGAGGGTCAGGGACGCCGGGGAACGAAGGGTGTCCGCCGGCAGCGCGCGGGCCGCATTCGCGATGCGGGCTTCCAGGGAGGCGTTATTGCGCCACGAAATGACAAGAACGATAGCCGACAGCGCGAGCAGGGCCGCCGCGGCTCCGTAGAGAACGCGCCGAAAGAGCCGCGCCGGCGCGGTCTGGCGTGAAGTGACGAGCGCAGCTTTGTCGCCGAGAATCGCTTCGGGCAGCAGCCGCGCGAGGAAGGTCCATTGCGGCGCCCGCGAAGAGCCACGCGCCGCCGGAGTGGCGGCTGCATTTTGCGCCGCCCTCAGCGCCGCAAGATTCAGGTATTGTGTGGCGCCCGCTTCGGCGGCAGCGCGAGGCTCCGGCGTGACCGATGCGCCGGGGGCCTGTTCGACTACCCGGGCGCGCACACCAGTGAAATAGAATCCGCGCAGGTAAGGATTGACGTTCAGGTGCGTGGGCCGGCACAGTTCGACCAGCCACGCGGTCAGATTTCTGCGCAGCTTCGCAAATTCGCGCGGGAATTCATAATCGCCGCCGGCGTTGCGTGGCTCCGTCTCCCGCTGCAGCACTTCAGGGCGGAATGCAGCTAGCTGGTGCCCGACGCTGTCGAACAGACCCGCCAGGGTGCGTGCGGCCTGATCGGCATACGTGCCCGGCGAAGCCTCATTGGCGGGTACGGAAGAGCCGAGAATCTGCCGAACCTCGGTGTCGGACAGATTGCGCACGAAATCCTCAAAGTGAGGGACCCGATCCAGCTTCGTCACCATCGCATAGACGGGGATGGGCATGCCCAGCAGGCGGCTGATCTCACGGAGCTGCGTTGCAGCGGAGCGGGCGGCGGCGAGCGCAGACGCCCCTCCGTCGGGCAGGAGCAGCTGCTCCGCTGCGATGCAAACGACAGCCGCGCGGGGAGGAGCGCCGCTTCCAAAGGCGGAGCGGAGCGCGGCCGGCCGGGTACCCGCAACCAGGCGGCTGAGGAGCCCGTGGTTCTCGCGCACGGCTGCACCGATCTCCACCAGGGCCGCGATGCGGGTGAACCAGACATTCAGCATCTGCGTGGGCGCCAGCTCGCTGCCCGGACCGGCTGACCCCGCCAGCAATTCAGGATCGAGCCCGGATTGCAGAACGGTGGTGGTCTTGCCGGAGCCCGCTTCGCCGAGAAAGTAGAGGAGCGGGAGCGATTCGAGCGACGTTGCTCCCTGCTGCGACTGGCGCAGGCGGCGGCGGACATCGCGCAACAAGAGATCGATCTCGTTCCGCTCGCCACTCTCTTCCGGCCCTGCCGGCGCCTCCTGCCTGCCGCCGCGGAAATGCAGGAAGGCCAGGATCACCGCACCTACAACGAGGACAAAGAGGACGATCCCAACCAGCCACGCGAGCGCGGAACCCTGCAGCGCGAAGAAGGCAAGGAGACAGAGCGTCCGCGAAGCGGAGCCGAGCGTGACGATCGATGCAGGAAAGCAGGCGAACAAGCAAACCCCCGACTTACGTGCCTACGCCGGCCCGATCCGGGCGGCGGTGGAACCAAGCTGGAGCCAGAATGCTCCCCAGGCAAGCAGAACAAAGACCAGCATCACCAGCGCGGCGATGCCCAACCCGCGGCTCCAGGGATCCTGGCTCACCGGCATCGGCGCTTCCGGCGCCGGTTGGGCGTCGGGCAGGAAGCGCAGGGGCCCGCGAATGCGGTCGATCTTCTCGCGCGACTGGCGGATGAGCGTTTGAATCTCACCCGAGCGTGCGCCGCTCCAGTTCTCGCCGGACGACAAAGCATACTGGCCGCGAAAACCCAGCAACAGGCAGAGGCAATAGAGCTCGAGGCCATCGGCCGCCTCCGCAGAATCCTGCTGCGCGAGCAGATCGCGAAGGTAGTCAAAGAAGACATTGCCGGCGCGGTTGTGACCGAACATCTCCTCCTGAAGAGGCTTGCGCGCCCATTCGGCAAAGGACGGCGATTGCAGCTTGAGCACCGTTTCATCGAGCAGCGCGACGACCGCGAAAAAGGCCCGCTGGTTGGTCTCGCCCGAGTAGCCCAGCGTCTTCGCCTGTTCCATCGCCGCCTTGAGCGCGGCACGAATGCTGGTGCGGAAGTCCGAGGCATTCGCAGCCTGCTGCAGCGAGGCCAGGCGCACGATGATGGTGAGGGCGTTCTCGTAGCACGACGCGAGGTTCTGGGTTCGTGACGGCGCAGAATTCATCGGTTCCTCTCCGGGTCGGCGCGGGGCGCAGGGCATCGGCCAGGCGCGTGAGGCAGAACAACCCTGAGTTGCCTCACTGGGATAAGCGAGATTCCGCGGCTCTTTCCCTCAACCTGGGAGGGCGGAATTCGTCGGCTTCTCGCCCGAGCGGGGACTCCGGGCACCTGGTTAGCCGCCCGGAAAATTTTTGCGCGAGGGCCGAATGCGAAAAATGTCGCTTATCAATAAAGAGAGGATTGCAGGACGACGGCGTGTACTCTGCGCAGGGAATCCGGCCACCTGATCCCAGGGCTTTGTCTCATGAACCAAAACAAATCCAGTCTGCCACCCGAAGAATCCGGTGAGGAAGAATCTCTCAGCGCCACCGCTATGTTTCGCCACGCTTTCGAGCCGAAGAGCGAGGACGCCGCAAGACCAGCCGCGCTGGCAGACGCTTCGGTCCCGGGATTCTCCGGCAGAACCCCTGCGATCCAGGAAACTACGCCCCCTGCCGGTCCCGCAGCCCCACGCCAGGCAGGCGAGTTCACCCGTCTGTTCCAGGGGGCGCAGCCTGCGTCTGGTGTAACTTCACCTCCAGGCTTGACGCCGGCATCGCAGACCGCGGGATTGCCGGCCCAACCCTCGGTGCCCGCCGAGCCTGGCGAATTCACGCGCATTTTTCTCGACCGATCCGCTGGGCCCGTCCGAAATCCCGACAGCGCTCAGAAGCCGGCGTCCGACGCGGGCAATTCCCCGCGCCCTCGCGGATTTTCGTCTCACGCCGCATCCGAATTGGCGGCCGCGGAAGGCAGCGTCACCCAGCTCCTGCGCGCGCCCTCGGCTGTGTCTTCGCCTCGACCGTCTCAGCCAGCGAGCCGGCCTGAATCCCCGGCTATGAGCGCGCCGCCGGCATCGCAGCGGCCGAGCCAATCGGCAGCGGAGGGCGATGGCCTCTTCCGCGTCCCGGAAGCAGCTCCGGCCTCTGCAACGCCGAGCATCACGAACCTCCTCGAGTCTTTATCTATGTCTGGTGCGAGCGATCCCGCTGCGTATACGCCGCCGCCCCTCCCTCCCATTTCGCCGCGAACCGAAAGCGGTGGCGTGACCCAATTTATACGGAGACTCGCCGACGAGCCGCCAGGTTCCCCGGCGGCTCTCCCGCAGCCCGCTCCACCGCCGGTGAAGTCCGGCCCCGGGGAGTACACGCGCGTGGTGGCGCGGGTGGAAGGAAAGCCGGGCGCGCCCGTTTCGACAGAGCTATCTGCGTCGCCGACGCCGCTTCCGGGCCGGCTGGCCATGCCGGCTCTGCCTACCACGCCGGCGGTCAGGATACCGCTTGCGCCCGCGCCTGCCGCCTCATCTTTGGCCGCGGCGCTTCCTCAGAAAAGGACAAAGCTGGAGGAGATGGCGCCGGTCCTGCTGGCCCTGAATACGGTCTTGCTGGTTGGGGTGCTTTTGCTTCTGATCCTGCTGTTGCGCTCGCGGTAAGCGGATCTTTGTCGCTCGAAGAATCTCAGGCGAGAAGGCCTTTTTCGCGCAGCAGGGTGTCGGCACGCTCGAAGCTGTTAATGAGCACCAATCCCTGGCTGCGCGCCTTGCCCGCCCATTGGGTGGCGTCGTCTTCGCTGAACCTGAGTTCGATCAGGAAACTCACCAGCTCGTCGTAGGTGCCGACGGTGGCCAGACGGGTGTTCAGGCGTCCGGCATACGGGACAAACGCGATCTCGAAATGAGCCCTGGCGGCTTCCGAAGCTGGCTTGGCCGTGATTCGAAGGTTCCCCGTCAGCTTCGCCATGCCGGCCCTCTTTTCGCCAAATGGGAGCGTCTGATCTGCTCTGCCAACAGTCTGCCACAAGCGAGGCGAATTCCCCGCTGGCGCTGGAGAGCCGCCTTCTGCGGCCTGAGACTCCCCGGGATCGCCGGCCCGAGTCACGCGGCGAACCAACGTTCGGCGTTTCTCAAAAAAATATGAGGGAATGCGCGATCGAGTGTCGCTTACTCCAGTAGACAGCCAAAAAGAGCCGAACGGCCGAACCAACGGGAGTAAGGCGCGGGAAGCGCGTTGGGCAGAGCGGCTCTGATCTTAGTTCGCGAAGGAATTTGTCATGGCGAAACAAAGTGCGCAGCATAAGCTCGACCGGGTGCGTCCTCCCCGGGTGCAAATCACGTATGACGTCGAAGTGGGCGGCGCCATTGAGCTCAAGGAACTCCCGTTTGTCGTCGGCGTGCTCGGAGACTTCACCGGCAATCCGCAGGAGCCCCTGCCGAAGCTGAAGGATCGCAAGTTCGTCGAGGTCAATCCGGACAATTTCGACACGGTTCTGGAAGGCATGAAGCCCCATCTGTCCTTCGGCGTGGAGAACAAACTCAGCGATGAGGCGGATGCCCCCAACCTGAAAGTCGATTTGAAATTCAGGAAGCTCGAAGACTTCGAACCCACCAACGTCGCGAAACAGGTGGAGCCGCTGAAGAAGCTGCTGGAACTGCGCACCCGTCTCGCGGATCTGCGCGGCTCGCTGCAGGGCAACGACAAGCTCGAGGAGCTGCTCCTCGAGGCGGTGGCGAACACCGAAAAGCTGGATCAGCTGAAGGGCGAGATCGGCCAGGAGGATTCCAATGCCTAAGACTGCGAGCACAACCGGCTCGGCCGCGGTTGCCGAGACCCAGGAAATGAGTCTGCTCGACCAGATTGTCGAGCAGGGACGGTTCGGACGGGAAACCGAAGCGCGCGATCGCGGCCGGGATCTGGTGAAGGAGTTCGTGGCCCAGGTTCTGGACGGCTCGATGACGATCGCCAAAGACGCCGAGATGATGATCAACGCGCGCATCGCGCAGATCGACCATCTGCTCTCTCTGCAGCTGAACGAAATCCTGCACCACCCGGCGTTCCAGAAGCTGGAAGGTTCGTGGCGCGGGCTGAAGTATCTGATGGAGAACAGCGAAACCGGCGTCGGCCTGAAGATTCGCGTGCTGAACGCAACAAAGAAAGAATTGCTGCGCGATATCGAGAAGGCTCCGGAGTTCGACCAGAGCGCATTGTTCAAGAAGATCTACGAGGAGGAATACGGGGTCTTCGGCGGAGCTCCCTTCGGCGCGCTGATCGGCGACTATGAGTTCGGCAAGCATCCCGAGGACATGGCACTGCTGGAAGGCGTGTCGCACGTCGCGGCGCAGGCGCATGCGCCATTCGTGAGCGCGGCCGCTTCCGATCTGCTCAACCTCGACAGCTTCACCTCGCTCGATGCTCCGCGGGATCTGGCCAAAATCTTCGACAGCACGGAATACGCAAAGTGGAAGTCGTTCCGGCTGAGCGAGGATTCCCGTTATGTGGCGCTCACTCTGCCCCGCACCCTGGGCCGCCTGCCCTACGGGGCGGATACGAAGCCGGTGGATGAGTTCCGCTACGAAGAACACGTGGACGGCACCGACCACTCGAAGTATCTGTGGATGAACGCGTCCTATGCGCTCGGCAGCAAGATGACGCAGTCGTTCTCGCTGTACGGCATGTGCGTGGCCATGCGCGGCGTGGAAGGCGGAGGCCTGGTGGAAGGGCTGCCGGCGCACACGTTCTCCACGGAGGAAGGCGATCAGGCGCTCAAGTGCCCCACGGAAGTGCCGATCACCGATCGCCGCGAGAAGGAGCTGGCCGACCTGGGCTTCGTTCCCCTGGTGCACTGCAAGGGCACGGACTACGCTTCGTTCTTCAGCGTGCAGAGCTGTCAGAAGCCGAAGGTCTATGACACCGACTCGGCCAATGCGAACGCGCGCCTGTCCACCCAGCTTCCATACATCATGGCCGTGTCCCGGTTCGCGCATTATCTGAAGGCCATGATGCGGGACAAGATCGGCAGCTTCATGTCGCGCGAAGAGGCCGAGCGCTACCTGAATCGGTGGATCACGCGGTACGTAACTCCCGACGACTCAGCCTCCCCCTCAACCAAGGCGGAGCGCCCGTTGCGGGAAGCGCGAATCGAGGTCAGCGAAGTTGCCGGCAAGCCCGGCGTCTACCGCGCCGTCGCTTTCCTCCGGCCGCACTTCCAGCTGGATGAGCTCACGGTGTCCCTGCGCCTGGTGGCGGAACTGCCGGCGCCCGCGAAGTAACAGGTCCCTCTTATCCTGGGCGGCGGCCTGAACGCCGTTCTTCACAGCAAGTCGCAGTTACAGATCCATTTCTGAAGGAGATCGTATATGGCAGTCAATGCTTACCTCGTCGTCGATGGCCGTCCCGGGCCGAGCACCAGCAAGCCGAACGCCATCGACATTCTTTCGTTCAACTTTGGCGCCACCCAGACCCAGGTGATCGGTGCCGGATCGTCCGGCAGCGAAGCCCGGGCGGGACGCGCCAATGTTCAGGATGTCAGCATCATCAAGGTCGTGGACAAGACGTCGCCCCTGCTCTTCGACGACTGCGTGACCGGCAACATTCTGAAGACGGTCGATGTCATCTACGACAAACCGATGGGGGACAATCAGGAAGATTTCTACAAGATTCACATGGAAGACGCCCTGATCACCTCCATTCAGCACACGGGTTCGCAGGAGAATCCGACGGAGTCCATCAGCTTCGCCTGCAGCCGGATCAAAGTGAGCTACAACCCCGAGGACAACGGCGCGCTCAAGGGCTTCGTCGACAAGGGGTTCAACATGCTGACGCTGAAGCCATGGTAGCGGGAGCGCCAGCCGCAACGGTCAACCCCAGGGAACTTTTCCGAGCGGGAAAAGTGCGGGATGCAATCCAGGCGCTCACCGGGCACCTGCGAGAGCATCCCGCCGATACGGCACAACGCACCTTCCTGTTCGAGTTGCTGTGTTTTGCCGGCGAGTACACACGCGCAGAAAAACAACTCGCGGTGCTCGCCGGCAGCGGGATCGAAGGCGAAATGGGCGCCATCGTCTACTACGCCGCGCTGCATGCGGAGAAAAACCGGCACGCGCTGTTTGAGACGAAGGAGTTTCCCCAGGATGCGGCGATTTCGCCGCGGGGCGAGCTGAATGGGCAGCCGTTCACCGACCTCCGCGACGCCGATCCGAATATCGGGGCGCGGCTGGAAGTCTTCGCGGCGGGAGCCGCTGTCTGGATTTCCTTCGAGCATGTGGCATCGCTTGACATGGAAGCTCCGCACCGGCTGCGGGACACGCTGTGGGCTCCCGCTCAGGTCACAACCGCTGCGACATTTAGCGGCAGGGATTTGGGAGACGTGCTGATTCCGGCTCTCTATCCGTTCTCGTGGAAGCACCCGGACGAGGCGGTATGGCTGGGCCGAATCACAACGTGGGTGGAAGAGAAGGAAGGTCTGGGATTCCCGGCCGGCCAGAAGACGTGGCTCGTTGACGGCGAGGAATTCCCCTTTCTGGAAGTTCGAACGCTTCGGTTTTACCCCGCCGCCGATACGGACGCCGGAACTGCTGAACAGGAAAGCTAATCAGGGATATGCATCCATGCCACTCCGCGAAGACATCCTGGCTCCGATCGCCGGCGACAACCCGAGCGGCATCGACCTGCGCTACGACACGAAGCTGCTGATCTTCGACAGGATCAGGGAGGCTCGTCGCGAGGACGATAGTCTGGCGCAGGGCGAGTGGCAAAGCGCCCGCAAGACGGCCAATTATGCGCTCGTGGTGCAGCTGACCCAGGACACGCTGGCCACCGTCTCGAAAGACCTGCAGCTGGCAGCCTGGCTGGCAGAAGCGCTGCTCCACACTGAGGGATTCGGCGGGCTGCGCAGCGGTCTGGATCTCACGTATCGTCTGGTGACGGAATCCTGGAATACCGTTTACCCCGCCATCGACGACGGCGATCGGGAACTGCGCGCGCGGCCTCTGGCGTGGCTCGGGTCCGCGCTGGATCTTTCCATTCGCTCCGCGCCGCTGGTCGGCGCCGGTTATTCGCTGCTCGCGTACAAGAATTCGCGGCTGGTCGGGTATGAAGATCAGGCGAAGACGGACAAGGAAAAGCAGACGCGCAACGCCCTGTTGAAAGACGGCAAACTTGCGCCTGAGGTCTTTGACAAAGCGTTTGCGGAAACGCCGAAGGCGTTCTACCTCCAGGCAGAGAAAGATCTCGACGAATCCCAGGCTCTGGTTTCCCGGCTGGAGGGCTTTTGTGATGAGAAGCTCGAGGACGATGCTCCCGGTTTCGGCAAACTCCGCACGGCCCTGACGGATGTGCGGCATGCCGTGCACGGCTTTCTCGAAAAGAAGCGCGAGACGGAGCCGGATCCTCCGGAAGAAGTCGCAACCCCTGATGTGTCGATCAAGGCTGCCGAAGCGCCCCCGGAGCATGGAGCGGAGAGTGCAAAGGCGGTGACCGAGGGAGAACCGGCGGATCGTCGCCAGGCGATCGCCAGGCTTGTGGCGGCTGCGACATGGCTGCGCCGCCACGAGCCGCTCAGTCCCGCGCCCTATCTTCTGCTGCGCGGTTTTCGCTGGGGCGAACTGCGGGGCTCGGCCCGTTTGGCGGACAGCGCTCTTCTGGAAGCGCCGCCGACGGAGCTGCGTCAGCAGATTAAGCAGCTGGCCCTGGCCAGGAAATGGGCCGAATTGCTGGAGGCCGGAGAACAGGCGTTTGCGTTGCCGGGCAGCCGCGCCTGGCTCGACCTGCAGCGTCTCTCAGTGGCTGCCTGCCGTGCGCTGGGCAAAGAATATGAGGCGATCGCCGCTGCCATCGAATCGGAGCTGCGGACCCTGCTCCACGACCTGCCCGAGTTGCTCGATGCCACACTGCTGGATGACACGCCGGCCGCGAATCCAGAAACGCGCGCCTGGCTCGAAAGCCTGAGCGCTCCGCCGCCGCCTGCCGCAGGCGAACAGGAAGACGATTCAACACCGCACCGCAATGGCGCGCCCGCCTGGCTGGCGCCGGCCATGGACTCCTACACCCTCGCGAAGGATGCGCTGGCCGCTGGCCAGGAAGAGAAGGCCTTCGCCCTGATGCACGCGGAGTTGGTGAGGCAATCCTCGGGCCGCCGTCGCTTTCGGCGCAGAATGCAGATGGCTGAATTGGCGATTGCCGCCGGCAAAGACTCGATCGCGCAGCCTTTGCTCGAAGACATCGCCGCCGTCGTCGAAAACCACAAGCTCGATGACTGGGAGGATCCCGAGCAGTTGGCCCGCGATCTGACCCGGCTGATGCGCTACAGCAAAAAGATCCAGAGCAGTTCCAGTGACAAACAGAAGCTTTTCGAACGTATCTGCCGCCTCGACCCCGTCCAGGCGCTAAGTGTGGAGTAAACCATGGCACGCAGTCTGGGCGAGACCACGATTACCAATTCGGTGCTGGACCGGCTGCTCGATCTGGAGCCGGAAACCCAGATGGAGAATACGCTCAGCCGTGCGCAGTCGGTGCGCCTGCTGCGGGGTGCGGTGCGCCGCGACCTGGAATGGCTTTTGAATACGCGCCGCCTCGCCGATGTACCCGAGGACGGCCCTCCGGAAATCAACCGCTCGATGCTGGTCTTCGGTTTGCCCGATCTGTCCACCCTCAGCATGGCCACGGCGGCGGATCGCAGCAGGTTGACACGTCAGGTGGCGGCGGCCATTGCCAACTTCGAACCGCGCCTTGCGGGGGTGCGGGTTTCGCTGGCGGAAACATCCGATCCTTCGCGCAAAGACGTGCGTATGCGGATCGAGGCCATGCTGCGTATGGATCCGGTTCCCGAACCCATCTCGTTCGATACCGTCCTGGAGCTGAAAACCGGCAACTGCCGCGTGTCCGGAGGCGACGATGCGCGATGATCTGCTCCAGTACTACGAGCGCGAGCTGGATTACCTGCGCAAATCGGCTGTGCAGTTTGCCGAAAAGCATCCCAAGGTGGCTTCGCGCCTCGCCCTCGAACCCACCAAATGCGAAGATCCGCACGTGGAGCGGCTGCTCGAGGCGTTTGCCTTCCTGACCGCCCGCGTGCACCTCAAGCTGGACGACGAATTTCCGGAGATCACGGAAGCCCTGCTCAGCGTCGTGTATCCGCAGCTGGTGCGGCCCATTCCCTCGATGTCGATCGTCGAGTTTCAGCTCGATCCCGACAAGGGCAAGCTGACCAGCGGCGTCACCCTTCCCCGCCATACGCCGCTGTATTCGAAGCCCGTCAGCGGCGTGCCGTGCGCCTTCCGCACTTGTTACGAAACGAAGCTTTGGCCCATCGGCGTGCAGGCGGCGGAACTGAGCGCACCCAGCCGTCTGAAACCAGCGGTCAAGTCGAGCGACTCCGCCCTGGCGATCCGCATGGAACTGCGGTGCGCTCGCGATCTTACTTTCGCCGCACTCCAGCCGCCCAGCCTGCGCTTCTATCTGGACGGGGAAAGCGGATTCGTGAACACCGTCTATGAGCTGCTCTTCAGCCGCCTCAACCGGATCGTGATCCGCGACCTCGCGCCCAATTCCCGCCGCAGCCCTGTCACTCTGCCCGCTTCCGCGCTGCAGGCGGTTGGCTTCGATCGCGACGACGCCATGGTCCCGTATCCCGCCTCTTCCTTCGCCGGCCACCGGCTGCTGATGGAGTATTTCGCATTCCCGGAGAAGTTTCTGTTCGTCGAGCTGGGCGAGCTGCGTGCTGTGGCCGAAGCCGGATTCGGCGAAGCCATCGAGGTCATCTTCCTCCTCTCCGATGTCGAGGGGAACGGCCGCCTGCAGAGGCTGGAGCTGGAGCTGTCGAAGAAGACCTTCCGCCTGGGATGTTCGCCCGTCGTCAATCTCTTTCCCCAGGTGGCCGAGCCGATTCAGCTCAATCGGCGGAAGGCCGAGTATCCGCTGGTCCCGGACGTCCGCAGGCCGCATTCCGTCGAAGTCTTCTCCATTGACGAAGTCGCGGGCATCAACACCACGGACCAGACGACCACGGCGTACGAGCCGTTCTATTCTCTGCGGCACTCCGAACGCGCACGCGAGCGAGGCTGCTTCTGGCAGGCGCGCCGCCGCCCGTCGAATCGCCTGAATGACGAGGGCACCGACGTTTCCCTGTCGCTGGTCGACCTCTCGATGCAAACCGCGGATCCGGGCGCAACCCTGCTCTCCGTCCGGACCACATGCACGAACCGCGATCTGCCCTCGCGCCTGCCGTTCGGCAATCAGGACAGCGACTTCGAGATGGAAGGTCCGGTCGCGATGAAGCGCATCGTCGCTCTCAGCAAACCGACGGCCACGATTCGCCCGCCGATGGGCAAAGGTGTCCTGTGGCGGCTGGTCTCGCATCTTTCGCTGAATTACCTCTCGCTGGTCGAAGAAGGCAGGGATGCGCTGAAGGAGATTCTTCGCCTCTACGATGTGGGCCGCACTTCCTGGGCACAGAACGTGATTGAGAGCATTCTCGATATCCGCACCCGCCGCCACGTCGCGCGCCTCGTCTCCGAGCAGGGCATCAGCCTGGCGCGCGGGCTGCGCGTGGAGATGGAACTGGACGAAGAACGCTTCACCGGCTCCGGAGCTTTTCTCTTTGGCGCGGTGCTCGAGCGCTTTCTCGGCATGGCGGCGTCTCTCAACAGCTTCACGCAGCTCAGCATCACGACTCCGCAAAGAAGGGAGGGACTGCACGAATGGCAACCGCGATCGGGACGCAGAATCCTGGCCTAGCCGTAACGCCGCTGGCCGCCGAGCTGGGCGAAGACGCCTGCTCGTTCGAGTTCTTCCAGGCGGTCGCCGTGCTGCAGCGCCTGTGGCCGGAGCGCCGGCCGGTCGGCGAGTTCTCGGCTCCGGAAGACGAAGTGGCGCACTTCCGTGTCAACTCCCGCCTTGGCTTTCCCGCGAGCGAAATCCAGGAGCTCGAGCTGCGCGAGGACGCTCCGGCGGAGATGACGGTCAACTTCATCGGTCTCACCGGACCCATGGGCGTGCTGCCCCATCCTTACAGCGAGCTGATCCTGGAGCGGCTGCGTGCGAAGGATTCCGCCCTCGCTACGTTCTTCGATCTGTTCAATCACCGCGCGATCTCCCTGCTGTACCGCGCGTGGGAGCGTTCGCGTTTTCCCGTCACTTTCGGATCCACGGATCGCGACCGGTTCAGCCGCTACCTGCTGGACCTGATCGGGCTGGGCACACCGGGGCTGCGCGATCGCCAGGCCATCGAGGATGAAGCCCTGACGCACTACCTCTCGCTGGTGGCTATGCACTCGCGGTCGGCCGTCGCGCTGGAGCAGATTCTGGCGGATTATTTCGAAGTTCCCGTCGCCGTCGAGCAGTTCACCGGAGCCTGGGTTCCGCTGGACCGGCCTACCCAGTGCTCGATGAGCGAAGAAGAATCGGCGTCGTGCCAACTGGGCCAGGGGGCGGTCGTCGGCGATGCCGTGTGGGATCACCAGGGGCGCATTCGCCTCCGCATCGGACCGCTGTCCCTCGATCGCTATAACGATTTCCTGCCCGGCGGCGACGCTCACGCGGCTCTGCAGGCGATGGTGCGTTTCTACACTAACGGCGCGCTCGATGCGGAGGCGCAGCTGGTGCTCCAGCGCAGCCAGGTACCCTCCGTGCAACTTGATTTCGATACCGACCGGCCCGCGCGTCTGGGCTGGGTTTCGTGGGCCAGCACCGCCGCGATGAACCGCGATCCGGACGACGCGATTTTAGCTTTGTGAGGATGCAATGGGACTCAATTTGAAAGCACTCATCGGCAAGCTCAACGACCCGACACGCTCGGCCCTGGAAGGGGCCGCCGGCCTGTGCCTGTCGCGAACCCACTACGACGTCGAAGTGGAGCACTTTCTCACGAAACTGCTCGACTCCACGTCCGGCGATCTGGCCGCCATCATCCGTCACTTCGAGCTGGACAGGTCGCGCCTGACCGCCGAGCTGACGCGCAGCCTCGACAAACTGAAGTCCGGCAATGCTCGCACGCCGGCCATCAGTCCGACCCTGCTGAAGATGCTGACTGTGGCCTGGACAATCGGCTCCATCGATTTCGGCGCCTCCCAGGTGCGCGGCGCCTTCGCCGTTCTCGCTCTGGTATCCGACGAGGAGCTGTCGCGGCTGATCCACGAGGTCAGTTCCGAATTGCGGAAGATCAACCCCGATACTCTGCGCAGGGACCTGCTGGCCATCGTCGCTTTGTCGAACGAGACCGCGGCAGCGGCCGATACCCTCATGCCAGGCGAAGCGGGCAGGCCCGCGACGGGCCGTACACCCAATCTCGATCAGTACACGGTGGATCTGACCGGCAATGCCAGGAAGGGAAAGATCGATCCGGTGTTGGGGCGCGATCCCGAAATTCGCCAGATTATCGACATCCTCACGCGACGCCGTCAGAACAATCCCATCCTCACGGGCGAAGCCGGGGTGGGAAAAACCGCGGTGGTCGAGGGCTTTGCGCTGCGCGTGGCCCAGGGCGACATCCCGCCAACGCTGCGCAATGTGCAGGTGCGTACGCTGGACCTTGCGCTGCTGCAGGCGGGCGCGGGCGTCAAAGGCGAATTCGAAAACCGGCTCAAGGGACTCATTGAAGAGGTGAAAGCCTCAACGGTGCCGGTGATTCTCTTCATCGATGAGGCGCACACCATGATCGGAGCCGGCGGACAGGCCGGGCAAAATGACGCCGCCAACCTGCTGAAGCCGGCTCTGGCTCGCGGCGAGCTGCGTACGATTGCCGCGACCACCTGGTCCGAATACAAGAAGTACTTTGAAAAAGATGCGGCGCTCGCGCGACGCTTTCAGGTGGTCAAAGTGGAGGAGCCGAGCGAGGCGCAGTGCGCGATCATGATGCGCGGCCTCGTTGCGCCGCTGGAAAAGCATCACAACGTGCGCATTCTCGATGAGGCAGTCTTTGCCAGCGTGCGCCTGACGCACCGCTATCTGGCCGGCCGCCAGTTGCCGGACAAAGCCGTGAGCATCCTCGATACAGCCTGCGCTCGGCTCGCGCTGGGACAAAACACGACTCCCCCGGCGCTCGAAGATCTGCACCGGCAGATCGATGCTCTCGCCGTCCGCAAACGAATCCTGGAGCGGGAAGAAGCCGTCGGCGCCGATCATGGGGAAGGACTGGCAGAGATTGCCGCGCAACAAGAGAAGGCCGAAGAGCAGCTAATTTTCCTCCAGAGCCGCTGGGACCGCGAGCGAGAGCTGGTGGGGAAGATCCGCAACCTGCGCGACCGGCTGGAGACGGGGCCCAGCCACGAGGGCGGAGGTTCGCCAGCAAAGGCGGTCGCTTCGCGCGCTGCCGCGAAACAGAACGTACAAGTCCAGATGGCGAACACCGCCGTTGCCGTGGCCGAGCCGCCCGCGGACGATGCGATTTCGGCTCTGGCCGCAACCAAAGAAGAGCTGCGGGCACTCGAGGCGGAGCTCTCCGCGTTGCAGGGCGAAACGGGGCTGATCCGCGTGTGCGTCGATGCGCAAACTGTGGGCGAGGTGCTTTCCGCCTGGACCGGTATTCCGGCCGGCAAGATGCTGAAGGACGAAATCGCGGCCATCCTCGCCCTGCAGCAGCACCTGGCGAAGAGGGTCATCGGTCAGGATCACGCCATGGAGATCATCGGCCAGCGCGTGCAGACGTCACGCGCCTCGCTCGACGACCCGAACAAGCCGGTCGGCGTTTTTATGCTGGTGGGACCGAGCGGCGTCGGCAAGACGGAGACCGCGCTGGCTCTCTCCGATCTGCTCTATGGCGGCGAGCACAATCTGATCACGATCAACATGTCGGAGTTCCAGGAGCCCCACACGGTTTCCACTCTCAAGGGATCGCCTCCGGGATATGTCGGGTACGGAGAAGGGGGTGTTCTGACGGAAGCGGTACGACGCCGTCCCTATTCGGTCGTGCTGCTCGACGAGGTCGAGAAAGCCCATCCCGATGTGCTGGAGCTCTTCTTCCAGGTCTTCGACAAAGGCGTGATGGAAGACGGAGAAGGCCGTGAGATCGACTTCAGAAACACCATCATCCTTCTTACCACCAATGCCTGCACCGATCAGCTGATGAAGCTGGTGGCCGATCCGGAGACGGCGCCGGGGCCGCGCGCGCTCGTGGACACGATCAAGCCGGAGCTGAACAGGATCTTTAAGCCGGCATTCCTTGGGCGCATGGTCATCATCCCCTATTACCCGGTGCGCGATGAAGCGCTGAAGCAGATTATCCGGCTCAAGCTGGGCAAGATTCAGCGCCGCCTGCTCGATAACCACCAGGTCAGCCTCAGCTATGACGACGTCTTCCTCGAAACGGTGGCCAACCGCTGCACCGAGGTGGAAAGCGGCGCGCGCAACGTGGATAACATTCTGACCAATTCGTTGTTGCCCGATATTTCGCGGAAGATCCTGGGCGGCATGGCCGGAGGCGAACGGTTCCAGGCGATTCGCGTCACCGTCGATGAATCGGGAGAGTTCGCCTACGCCTGAGCCCTCTTCGTGGTGAGACAGGAAAAACCGGAAGGAACCCATGTCCTGGACGCAGACAAATCGCCTCATCTCCCTGACCACGCCTCTCGGCGAAGATAAGCTGCTGCTGGCCGCCCTCAGCGGTCGCGAGGCGATCTCTGAGTTATTCAGCTTCCATCTCGATCTCCTTGCCGATGGAACGCCGGTCGATTTCTCCAAAATCATCGGCCAGAGTGTGACCATCGCCGTGGGCCGGTTCGACGGAGAACCGCGATACATCAACGGCATCGTGAGTCAGTTTGCCGTCACCGGCCACGACAACCGGTTCATTCGTTACCAGATGACCGTTGTGCCCTGGACCTGGAAGCTGACTCGCTTTACCGACTGCCGCATCTTCCACAACAGAAAAGTCGGCGATATCCTCGCGGACGTATTCTCCAGCCGAGGTCTGGGCGACTACACGCTGTCGCTGACCGGGTCGTATACTCCGCTGGAATATTGCGTGCAATACCGCGAGACGGACTTCCAGTTCATCTCCCGGCTCATGGAGCAGCACGGGCTCTTCTATTTCTTCCAGCATCAGGAAAACAAACACATCATGGTCATCGCGGATTCTCCCAGTGCTCATGAGCCCTGTCCCGGGCAGGAGAAAGCGGGCTGGAACTTAGTGGCCGGGGGTGTCGACCAGGCCGATGTCGTCACTTCCTGGCGATTCGAACAGCAGTGGCGAAGCGGCAAATGCTCTCTGACCGACTATAACTTCACCACCCCCTCCACCAGCCTGCTGGCTTCCGAACCGACCATCGTCAGCGTCGGCGGAAATGCTGACTTCGAGCTGTTCGATTATCCGGGCGGACAGACCACCCGCTCCGAAGGCGGTTCCCTCGCCAAACTGCGGATGGAAGAGGAGGAAGCTATCCACCTGGTTGGCAGCGGCAGCAGCGTCTGTCGCGCGTTCACCGCCGGATATAGGTTCGGCCTTACGGATCACGAGCAGAACTCGATGAACGACAGCTATGTTCTCACCGCGATCCAGCACACTGCCTCCGTGGCAGGCACCTATACCGAGGACGAAGAGGATCACTACTCCAACGAGTTCACCTGCATTCCCGCGTCCGTTCCGTTTCGCCCTGAGCGCCGTACTCCCCGGCCGGTCGTACGCGGGCCACAGACCGCCGTCGTGGTGGGCAGCCGTACCGATCAGGGTTCCGGCGATAAGGGTGGCGGCGGCGACGGCGAGGAGATCTGGGTCGATGACTACGGCCGCGTCAAGGTGCTGTTTCCCTGGGATCGCGCCAATGCTTGTTCCTGCTGGGTCCGCGTTTCCCAGGACTGGGCCGGCAAAGGGTGGGGCGCGATCAATATTCCGCGCGTGGGCCAGGAAGTCGTCGTCAGTTTTCTCGAGGGCGATCCCGATCGCCCCCTGGTCACCGGGCGCGTCTACAACGCGGAACAAGTCACTCCCTATGCCCTGCCGCACAGCGGTACGATCACCACGTTCAAGACCCGCAGCTCCACCGGCGGAGGCGACGACAACTATAACGAGCTCCGTTTCGAAGACAAAACCGGCGACGAGCAGATCTTCCTTCGCGGTGAGAAGGATTGCGACACCCGCATGAAGCATGATTCCCGCGAGTGGATCGGCAACGACCGCAGCCTGATTGTGAAAACCGACCAAAAAGAAAGCGTCGGCGGCGATAAGCATCTGCAGGTGGACGGCAGCCAGTTCGAGAAAATCAGCGGCGACCTCCACCTCGCTGTGGATGGAAACCTGAATCAGAAGACCGGGCAAACCATTTCCATACAGGCCGGCCAGAATCTTTATGGCAAGTCGGGCCTGAACTACGCGCATGAAGCGGGTGAGACGATCCATCTCAAAGCCGGCGCGACGATGATCCTCGAGGCCGGCGCGCAGCTTTCCCTGAAGGTCGGCAGCAATTTCATCGACATCGGCCCCGAGGGGATCGCGATCCAGGGGACTCTGGTTATGATCAACAGCGGCGGTGCGGCCGGAATGGGCTGCGGATCGACTCCCGTTGCGCCCTCCAGCCCCACGGATCCCGACGAGGCCGACGACGGCTCCAAAGGAACGAAGATGAACTAGCCGTCATCCCTTCCATTGCTCGGCTCCCGTGAATTGTTTATGGTAAAGGTCCGGTATTTTCCATGAAGCAGCTACAGCCCGTTCTGTGGAGCAAAGGCACGTTTCTCACGCCTCAGCATCTGCAGCTCCAGGACAAGTTCCTCGAGGACAGCCTCACCTTCCGCATCCAGGCGCTGAATTTCTGCGCCTGGGGCTTCAATGAGGTCGTGCTCGATCAGGAACTGCTGGCCGAGGGGCAGCTCGCTGTCTCGCGCGCTTCCGGTATTTTCCCCGATGGCCTGCCCTTTGAGATTCCCGGCTCCGACCCGTGCCCGCCCTCGAAGGCGCTGGCGGAATTCTTCGATCCCGATACGCGCGATCTCGACATCTGGCTCGCGGTTCCGGACTACAAGCCGAAAGGCCTGAATGTCGCGGGGCTCGGCCGCACGGCCGATGCGCGTTACCTCGCCGAGGTCGTCACCGCGCGCGACGACAATACCGGCGGCGCGGAGAAGCCCGTCCAGATTGCGCGCAGGAATCTGCGCCTGCTGGCGGCGAATGAAAACCGCGAGGGCAACTCGGCGCTGCGCATTGCCAATGTCGAAAAGACCGAAGCAGGAGGTTTCCGGCTCAATCCGCGCTTTGTCCCGCCCCTTCTCGACACCCGCGCCAGCGACTACGTATCCGGAGTGATGAACGGCCTTCTCGAGATTCTCTCCGCGAAGAGCACGCAGCTCTCCGGTCAGCGCCGCCAAAAAAATCAGAGTCTCGCGGATTTCACCACCACCGACATCGCCAACTTCTGGCTGCTGTACACCGTCAACTCGAATATTCCTGTGCTCAACCACTGGCTGCAGGGGCAGCCCTGTCATCCGCAGGATTTGTTTGCGACGCTGACCACCCTCGGCGCTTCCCTCACGACGTTTTCCCCCACCATCCGGCCCCGCGACCTGCCTCTTTACGACCACGCCGAGCTCAGCCGGGTCTTCACCGCGCTCGATGAGAAGCTGCGCCTGCTGCTGGAAACTGTGGTGCCCGCCAACGTGGTCTCCCTGCCCCTCAGTCACGTCCGCAATACGATCTACGCCACTGCCATCGATCAGGACAAATACCTGAACAACACCCGCATGTATTTAGCCGTGGCTGCCGATACCACGGAGGACGCGATCATCCGCTCCGTTCCGCAGTTGGTCAAGGCCTGTTCAGCGGCGCAGATTGACCAGATCGTCAGCAGCGCGGTCCCCGGCATCGCCCTCGCACATCTGCCCAGCCCGCCCAGCGCCATTCCCATCAGGATGAAGTATCAGTACTTCAGCCTGAACCAGTCGGGACCCGCCTGGGAGACGGTGATCCGTTCCAGGAACTTCGCCGCACACGTGCCCGGCGAAATCCCCAACCCGCAGATGGAACTCATCATCCTCCTGCCCCAGGCAGGTGGCGCATGACAATGCCGAATAAGCCAGTCTGGTCGGAGGGAATGTACCTGGGGCCGCATCAGTTCCAGGCGCAGAACCGCTATTTCGAGGACACGCTCCGCTTCGTCACAGAAAGCCTGTGGCGGAATGCCTGGGGCTTCGCGGCGATCCAGTTCGATGCGGAGGCTCTGCGGAATGGGACCCTGTCCCTGACCCACGCGCGTGGGCTCTTTCAGGACGATCTTGCTTTCGATCTGCCCGCCTCCGATCCGGCCCCGAAGCCTCTGGATTTCTCCACTCACTTCTCACCCGTGGCCGACCATCTGACGATGGTTCTGGCGGTTCCGCGGCTTACGCAGGATGGAGCCAACACGAGTGTGGAGGCCGACGGCGCGCGGACGCGCTATATTTCCGCGGAGCAGAAGCTTCCCGACCAGAACACAGGCCTCGATGAAAAGCCGATTCAGGTAGGGCGCAAGAACCTGCGCCTGGTGGCCGAGAGCGACCTCTCCGACGAGTTCGTCGGCCTGCCCGTTGTGCGGGTTGTCCGCGACGGATCGGGACATTACCAGGCCGACCCCACGTTTGTTCCGCCGTGTCTCAGCCTCGCGGCCAGCCCGGCGCTCACCCATATCCTGCAGCGGCTCATCGAGATCGTCGACGATAAGAGCACGGTCTTCCTCGATCAGCAGCAGCAGCGGCACGGCGTCTTCCAGGCCGGCATGTCGGCGGGCCACGTTGCGCAGTACTGGTTTTTGCACGCCCTCAATTCCAGTGTCGCGCTGCTGCGGCACTTCCTCCTTTCCCGGCACGTGCACCCGGAGGAGGTCTTCCGCGAGATGTCGCGTCTCGGGGGCGCCCTGTGCACCTTTGGCCTCGACATCCATCCGCGATCGCTTCCGGGCTACGATCATGCCGCCCTCGGCGAATGCTTTGCGTCCCTCGACGAACACATTCGCCGGCACCTGGAGATCGTGATGCCCTCCGGCGCCATTCGCATTCCGCTGCGGATGACAGACAGCTGTCTCTACCTGGGCGACGTCGCCGACGAGCGCTGCCTCGGTCCCGGTCGCTGGATTCTCGAGATTCACTCGCCCATGGGCGAAGCGGAACTCATCGCGCGGGCGCCGCAGCTGACCAAGATGTGTTCCGCCCGTTTCGTCGTGGAGTTGATCCGGCGAGCCCTGCCCGGAATGACCCTCCGCCACCTCTCGATCCCACCGCCCCAGATCGCGTCCAAAGTGGAAAGCCAGTATTTCTCGATCGAGCGGAGTGGACCCTGCTGGGAACACATCGCACAGACACGGCAGGTGGGCATTTATGTACCGGCCGAAATTCCGGTGACCGATCTGAACCTCATTGTCCTGCTGGACCCATAAGCGCAGCCATTGACTGCTGCGACTCTCTCGATCGCTTGTCTCAGAGTCGCTCCCACGGATGTCTGACTACGGCTTTTTTCGCACGACCCAGGTAGTCATCGCGCGCCGGCCATGGACGATGGTCGTCCTGAGCGGGTCGGCCAGGGCGCCCATCCGCTCGGTGAGCGATCGCAGCAGCGTTTCGTCCACCAGGTAGCGCTCGGAACCGTCAGGCAGCTTGTAACGGCGTTCTCCGACAGGCTCGATCTGGGTCTCTATACCGTTGGAGGATGCCAGGCGGCAGAAAAAGAGCCCGCCGGGCCTCAGGCTCCGCCAGGATCCCTGAAGCATCGCCTCGAAGTGGGCGTCATCGCGTGCGAAGTGAAGGACCGCGCTGCTGATGACCACGTCCGCGCAGGCGTCCTCAAAGGACAGGCTCTCCACCGGTTCAACGCGAAAATTGGTGGCCGGAAGCGAAGGGGCCAGCTCGCGGGCCATGCGGCGCACCTGCTCGACCCGCTGCGGATCCACGTCAGCTGCATAAACCTCATATCCCTCGCGCAGCAAATAGACGAGATTCCTGCCTGAACCGCATCCGGCATCGAGAATTCGCATGCCGGGCAGGATGCGGCCTTTCAGGATCTGGTCGAAAAGATAAATATCGATTTGGCCGAACTGCTCCTGGAGCGTGGGCATGCTCATGACGATAGCGCACTTGAGGTATGTCGGATGGTTCTCGATAAGGGACAGGCAGAACCTTTTCGCAATCCCATCTTTCCTCTCTATGAAGCCCCCTGCGGAATAATGAAGAGATGGAATCGAGCGGGCAGCGGCAGGTTTGTTTCGGTATCGATTTCGGAACCACGAACAGCGCGGTGGCCATGCTGCAGCCCGGCAGAGAGGTCCAGCTCGCCCAATTTTCCTTTCGCGGCGAAGAAATCCCCTCCTGCCGATCGGTGCTCTACTTCGAACAATCGATGACCGCGAACAGTCAGCGCCGCGTGCATGGCTATTCTGGACCGGCAGCCATCGAGCGCTACCTCGACGCCGAAGAGAAGGGACGACTGATTCAGTCGCTCAAGTCGCACCTGTCCAGTCGCACCCTTACCGGAAGCGAAGTCTTCGGCCGCCGACACCGCCTGGAAGAACTGGTCGCCCGCATGGTCAGCGACCTGCGCAAACGGGCGGAAGAGCAATTTATGCAGCCGGTCAGGCGAGCCACCGTGGGGCGGCCGGTGCGCTTTGTTGGAGCTGAATCGGAAGAGGAAGACGATTTCGCCGTCTCGCGGCTCCGCGAGGCTTTCATGGCGGCGGGATTCGAAGAGGTGGAGTTCGAGCTGGAGCCGGTGGCCGCAGCCTTTGCCTACGAGGCTACGCTCGACCGCGAGGAACTGATCCTGATCGGCGACTTCGGCGGCGGCACCAGCGACTTTTCGCTGCTGCGCGTGGGCCCGGAGGTGCGTCGTCGGGGCCGGCAGCCGGAGGACCTGCTGGGCAACAGCGGCGTGGGGTTGGCCGGCGACGCATTCGATGCGCGGATCGTCCGCAAACTGGTGTCCCCCGCCCTGGGGTCGAACTCCGAAGCGCGCTCGCTCGACAAGATTCTTCCTGCGGTGCCCGCGTGGATCTACGCGCACCTCGAGCATTGGCACTATCTCTCGTTTCTGCGCACCAACAACGTCCGGGAGATTCTGAAGAGCGCGCGGCTGCGTGCGCTCGAGCCGGAGAAAATCGAGGCACTGATTGCCGTCATCGAAGGTGACCTCGGATATCAACTGCACCAGGCTGTGCAGAAGGTCAAGTTCGAGCTGTCGCAGAGAGAGTGCGCGGAATTCGCCTTCCGCGACGGCGCATCCGGTGCGTCGACGGTCGAGCTGCGTATTCCCATTACCCGCGCCGAGTTTGAGAGCTGGATTGCTGAAGACCTGGCGGCCATTGAGCACAGCGTGGACGCCTTGCTGAGAAGCACGGCGGTCGAACCGCAGGCCGTGGATCGGGTCTTCCTCACCGGCGGCAGCTCCTTTGTGCCCGCCGTGCGGCAGATCTTCACCCGCCGCTTCGGTCACGACCGAATTCGAGGCGGAAACGAGTTCACTTCGGTCGCCCAGGGACTGGCATTGCGAGCGGCGGCGAGCTTATCTCGCTTCTAAGCTCAACCGCGAGCACTCTCGCTTCCCCGGACTAATCGGAGGGGGCAATTCCCGTTTTTCAGCTTTTCCCCGGGATGTTACTCTCGCCGCTCCTGCAGGAAATCCGGCGCCACCGGGTTCTCGTACAGCGAGTAATCCCGGGTCACGACCGTCAGCCCGCTCGGCGTCACAAAGTAGTTCTTGCGGTCCTCGTTGGGGTCATAGCCGATGACCGTCCCTTCCGGCAGGTGCACGTCGCGGTCGATGATCGCCCGCTTGATCCGGCAATGCCGCCCGATGTTCACGTGGGTGAACACAATCGTGGATTCGAGCTCGGAGTAGGAGTTGACCCGCACATCCTGCGACAGCACGCTGTTCCGCACCTCGGCGCCGGAGACAATGCAGCCCCCCGAGACGATCGAGTTGATCGCCATGCCGGTCCGCCCCGGCTCGCCGAAAACGAACTTGGCCGGCGGATACTGCCGCACGCGCGTCCGGATCGGCCAGCTGTTGTCGTACAGGTTGAAGATCGGCGAGACGGAGGCCACGTCCATATTCGCGTCGAAGTATGCCTCCAGCGTGCCCACATCCCGCCAGTACAGGGCTTCCTTCCGGTTTTCATCCACGAAGTTGTAGGCGTACATCTTGTACTTGCCCAAAATGGCTGGCAGGATGTTATGCCCGAAGTCGTGCTGCGAATCTGGATCCTCGGCATCGCGGATCAGCGCGGGCAGCAGCACGTCCGTATTGAAGATGTAGATGCCCATCGAGGCATCGACCATGGTGGGGTTGAACGGCGACCGCACATCCGTCTGCTTCGGCTTTTCCAGAAACCCGGTGACCTCTCCATTGCGGGCCACTTCCACGACGCCGAAGCGGCCTACATCCTGCGGCTCGATCGGCAGCGTGGCGATGGTCACGTCGGCCCCCGAGTCTGAATGCTGCCGCAGCATCTTGCCGTAGTTCATCTTGTAGATCTGGTCGCCGGAAAGGATCAGCACGTGCTTCGGCTGCTCGGAGCCGATGGAATAGATGTTCTGGTACACGGCGTCGGCCGTGCCCACGTACCAGTTGGAGCTCACCCGCTGCATGGGCGGCAGAATCTCAATGAACTCGCCCAGCTCCTGCGCCACCACGCTCGTCCATCCTTCGCGGATGTGCCGGTTCAGGGAAAGAGCTTTGTATTGGGTGAGGATGTAGACGCGGCGCAGGTCGGAGTTGATGCAGTTGGAGAGGGTGATGTCGATGATGCGGTACTGACCGCCGAAGGGAACCGCCGGTTTGGCCCGGTCGCGCGTGAGCGGAAACAGCCGTTCACCCGCCCCGCCCGCCAAAAGTACGCCAAGAGTGTCCTTCATCGGCATGTTCGCCTCTCACCGCTTCCGATTGGCTCCCTCGCGCGATCTTCCTGCGGCCCGATTCCCGACGCTCCCGTTCTTGCCGCACCGGTCTGGGATCGAAGGTCAGATATATCACATGTTTGCCGAATTGTGCGCCTGGCGGCGCGGGTCACGAATCTTCGGGCTCTCCGGAGTCCCCCGTCACCGCGATGCGCAGGGATTTCAGGAAATGGAGGTCCTGGGCCGTAAAGGTCCCTTCTTCGCCGGACTCCGGCGCCTGCCCGCTCTGGCCGGCTTCCAGAGCGCCGGCCGGCTGCTCCTCCACCTCGTTCAGCCCGATGGTTGCTTCCAGCATCAGCAGCACTTCAAAGCCCTGCCTGCGAATATCGGCGACCACGCCCGCGATTTGCGGGGACTCGGACACACTCTCGTGGATGGCCTCGCCCAGTTGCTGAACCAGTTTGCGGAGTTTTTGATTCAAGTGAGACCTCGATTTCCCGGCATGCGGCGTGGGCCCCGCAATCTCCGATGCTCTTACCTTATCTTCTGATGTTCCTGCGCGGCAATCCGCACCCGCAATGGGATTCCGGCGCGCTGCTAGACTTTTTTTATGCAGCCGAATCGCCTTGGCCGGCTTCTGGGAATCGGCACGCGCGTCGCCGCCGGCAAACTGCGCGACGGGACCGCGCAGGCGGTCGCATCCGCCCAGCACTCCGCCGACGGCCAGGCGGCATCGGCATCGGCTCCCTCAGGTTCCGCAGCGGCCCCCCGGTTCCCCGATTATGCGGAAGGCAGCCGGCGCGTTGCGCGGGGCGCCGGACGCTTTGGATCGGCGCTGGTGCGCCCGTTTGCGCATGCCACCGGCCTGCTCACTCTCCAGATCACCGGCGTCTTCTTTGCGCTGTTCACGATCTTCTTCACGGTTCATGCGTGGCAGGCCTTCAGAGCACTCGGAGCGCATGACCGGCATGTGCTCGTCTACACGGTTCTTGCCCTGCTTTTTGCCTGGTTCACCGTCACCTCGTTCTGGCGAGCCTGGGCGAAGCAGAAGCGGAGCTAAGGCGCGCCCTGGCCGATGTGGCTTACAATGGCCGGTTCCCATGCCCAGTCAACCCCAATCGAAAGCCCTGTACACCGCCGAAGACCTGGCGGCAGCTGATGTGGAGCGGGACCTCGGCTTTCCCGGGCAGTTTCCCTTCACGCGCGGCATTCAGCCCACCCTGTACCGCGGCCGGCTCTGGACCATGCGCCAGTATGCCGGCATGGGCGACGCAGAAGAAAGCAACCGCCGCTATCGGTTCCTGCTGGAGCAGGGAACCGCCGGGCTCTCCGTAGCCTTCGATCTGCCCACCCAGATTGGCTACGATTCCGATTCGCCGATGGCGCTGGGCGAGGTCGGCAAGGTCGGAGTGGCCATCGATTCCGTCGAGGACATGGAGCGGCTTTTCGCCGGCATCCCTCTCGATCGCATTTCGACCTCGATGACGATTAACGCCACGGCCAGCATTCTCCTGGCGCTGTACGTGGCCGTCGCTCGGCGTACCGGAGCGGAAGTGAAGCAACTCTCCGGCACCATCCAGAACGACATCCTCAAGGAATACATCGCGCGGGGCACCTATATCTATCCCGTGCGACACGCCATGCGCGTGGTCACAGACGTGTTCGCCTGGGCGGGCGAGAACGTGCCGGAGTGGAACACCATCTCCATCTCCGGCTACCACATGCGCGAGGCCGGATCGACGGCCGCTCAGGAAGTCGCCTTCACGCTGGCCAATGGCATGACCTATGTGCAGGCGGCCATCGAGGCGGGACTCGAAATCGACCGCATCGCGCCCCGGCTCTCCTTCTTCTTCAATGCACATAACGATTTTCTGGAGGAGATCGCCAAATTCCGAGCGGCGCGGCGGATCTGGGCCGGCATTATGCGGGATCGCTTCGGCGCAAAGAACCCGCGCTCGTGGATGCTGCGCTTCCATACCCAGACCGCGGGATCGACACTGACGGCGCAGCAGCCGGAGAACAACATTGTCCGCACCGCGATTCAGGCCCTCGCTGCGGTTCTGGGCGGGACACAATCGCTGCACACCAACGGATTCGACGAGGCCCTCGCGCTGCCCACCGAGGAGGCCGCCCGCATCGCGCTCCGCACCCAGCAGATCATCGCCCTCGAATCGGGCGTGGCCAACACCATCGATCCGGTTGCCGGTTCGTGGGCCATCGAATCGCTGACCAACGAAATCGAACGCCAGGTGAGGTCGTATTTCGATCGCATCGAGGGCATGGGCGGCATGCTGGCCGCCATCGAGAACGGATGGGTGCAGCAGGAGATCCAGAATGCTGCCTACGATCACCAGCGCGCCGTGGATGCGCAGGAAGCGATCGTCGTCGGGGTGAACCGCTTCACGCGGGACCAGGAACCTCCCATCCCCACGCTCCATATCGATGAAGAACTGGAACGGAAGCAGGTAGAGCGGTTGCGCGCATTGCGGTTGCGGCGCGATCCAAAACCCTGGCAGGCCGCCCTGAACCGGGTACGGGACCATGCCCGTTCCGGCGCCAACCTGATGCCGGCCATTCTCGATGCGGTGGAAGCCAGCGCGACCGTCGGCGAGATCGCCTCCACGCTCCGGGAGATTTTTGGCGAGTATCGGGAGAGCGTTACGGTGTAACCTGCCATCGCTGAGGCATTCCGCGAGTTCCGCTCGATGAAAAGCCGCAGGCTCTGCTTCTTTTCCGGAGAACTATGAAACGTCTGGTCCTGCTGCTGATGGTTTTCGTCGCGCCTGCTGCTTTCGGCGCCGCCCACCCGATGGCGTTGTTTTATATGACGAACGACCCGACGTCGATTCGGGATTTCTTTGCCCACTCCTCGCAAATCGACATCCTGGTCCCCGCCTGGTATCAGGTGGATGAGAACGGACTGGTAACCGGTGGCCCGGAGCCCGCTGTCCTGCGGGAGGCGCAGAGCGAAAAGCTGCCGGTGATGCCGATTGTGGCGCTGTTCAACAAGGCGAAATTTCACCTGCTGGCAATGAACCCCGCAGCACAGGCGCAGATGAACGAGGCGCTCATCCGGGAATGCAAACTGCACGGCTACGTCGGCTTCCAGTTCGATCTGGAGAACGTGGCGTGGACGGATCGCGATGCATTATCGGCGCTGGTGAAAAGGACGGCGGACGCGCTGCACGGCGCGGGCCTGCAACTGAGTATCGCGACGGTCCCCAATGCCCCGGGATATCCGGGCAGCGGCGGGTTTGCAAGATGGATCTATACCGACTGGCGCGGGGCCTACGATCTTGCTGCGCTGGCCAAATCGGTGGACCTGATCTGTCTGATGACCTACGACCAGAACACGCGCTGGACGGAGCCCGGGCCGGTCGCGGGTTGGCAGTGGACTGTGGAGAATCTGAAATACGCGCTGCAGTTCGTCCCGAAGGATAAGCTCTCGCTGGGCATTCCGGTCTACGGATACCACTGGTATGCGGGCACTCCCATCCTGGTTCCGCCGACGAAGGAAGGTGAGCTTCCGACTGAGAAGCCGAATCCGACCGGTGACTACATCAGCGCGCCGGATGCCGAGCTGCTGGCGCGCGACTGGGGTGGCACGGTGCAGTGGGACGCGGACGCTCACAGCGCCTGGTTCTATATCAATCGCGACCAGATGCGCGAGTGGGTCTTTTTCACCGATCTCCACACCTTTCGAGATCGCTACGATTTGACGCAGCAGAACGGGCTGGAAGGCTTCTGTTCCTGGGTCCTCGGTCAGGAGGATCCACAGATCTGGACCGTCCTGCCGCATCGGCAGGCAGAAAATATGCGCACACCGGGCACGAGATGAATGCAAAGACTCTCGCCCGATGGTTGTCCGGCGTCGCGCTGCTCGCCTGCGGAGCGGTTCTCCTGCAGGCGCAGCAGAACTTTGTGGATGCGAAGCCCTCGCCGCAGCAGGTGGCATGGCAGGATCTCCAATTCGGCGTGATCCTTCATTTCTCGACCAACACCTTCCTGAATCGCGAGTGGGGTGACGGAACGGCCAGTCCCGCGGTGTTCAATCCGACGGAGTTCAATCCCGATCAGTGGATGCAGGCGATTCGGGCGGCGGGAGCGAAATATGTCGTGCTGGTGGCGAAACATCACGACGGCTTCTGCCTGTGGCCGACCGCGCAAACCGACTACAGCGTGAAGGCCAGTCCCTGGGAAGACGGGCACGGCGACGTGGTGGGGGACGTGGCGAAGGCGGCGCGAAAGTATGGCCTGAAGTTCGGCATCTATCTCTCGCCCTGGGATCGCCACGACCCGCGCTACAAAGATGATGCGGCCTACGATCGCTATTACGAAGCCGAGATGACCGAGCTGGCTTCGAATTACGGCGATCTCGTTGAGTGGTGGCTCGATGGTGCGGGCAGCGCCGGTCACGTGTACGACTTCAGAAAGTACATTGAGACGCTGCGCACCTATCAGCCGAACACGGTGGTCTTTGCCGACACGGGCCTCTTTGAATACGGCGATGCGCGTTGGGTCGGCAACGAAGACGGCTTCGTTCCGTACGAGGACTGGGATGCGATCGACCGGCACGGCTACGTGCGCTGGCGTCCCGTGGAAGCGGATACGCCGCTGCATAAGGGACATTGGTTCTGGCACACCGATGACGAAGCCACACTGAAAACCGTGCCTGAGCTGCTGACCACCTGGGATGAAACCGTGGGGCGCGGCGCCCAGCTGATGCTCGGCCTGGCGCCGGATCGGCGCGGTCTGCTGCCCGACGCCGATGTGGCTCGTTTGCAGGCCTTCGGCAAGGCGCTGCGCGCTCGCTATGCTCACAATCTGGCCCTGGCGCATGAGGCCGTTCCACCGGAAGAGGAAGCGGCCGTCGACGGCAATCCGGACACGTTCTGGTCTGCGCCGGCCGGATCTCACGACGCTGTGCTGGAGCTTCGCTTTCCCACGCCGATCACCTTCAACCGCGCACTCACCATGGAGTGGCTGAACGACGGGCAGCGGGTGGAAGAATATTCGGTCGATGTCTGGACGGCCTCAGGATGGAAGAGCGTAGCCGCGGCCCAGGCGATTGGCCATGAGAAGATCGACATCTTCCCGGAGGTGTCGGCGAGCCGGGTGCGGCTCCACATTCTCTCGAGCACCGATGCCGCGGAGATTCGCGAATTCCAGTTGTACGATGTGCCGGCGGGAAGAGAATCGTCGGTCGCTGACAACCGGTAAAGGGTCGATCGCTCTCTCTTCAGGGCCTTCCTGCCGGCGGCCGCCAGCCCATCCAGTCGAGCAGCCAGCGCCAGGTGTTCTGCATGGTTGGGTTCTCGGGCGGCGGCGGCAAACTGGCCGTGGGGAATCGCACCGGCCTTCCACCGTAACCGGTCGCCAGCTGCCGAAACATCCGTCCTTGTTCCTTCACGCGGCCATCGTTGGTCAGCAGCCCCAGGGTGTATTCGACCGAATTGAAGGTGAAGCGGCGGTCGACATCGTGACTGTCCCAGTAGCTGAACCAGCTCACGCCCTCGTCGATCGCCGCGACAACGGCTCGTTGCAGCCATTCCGCCTGCTGCTTTTGGCTCAAAGCCTCAATGCAGGTGTTGAACTCCCCGGCCCAGACGGGCTTCTGTGGCGAACCGCCCCAGGAACGGATCAGCGTCGCCATGCCCGCCAGAAGCCGCACGCTGGGCGGATCCATAGGGCCACCATACTTTAGCGAACCGGTCCACCAGGGATAGCAGTGCATCACCGGCATGCGCTGATCGCGCACCAGAGCCTGGGGCGAGAACGTGGTGGTTTCAAACCAGGGCTGATGATCGACGCCGTTCACACTCAGGTGTCCCGGAAGGATCGAATCGATCAGCGAAAAGGTTCTGGCCATCCACGCATCGCCGGCCGCCGTTGGACCGCTCCAGCAGGTATCGATTTCGTTGCCGAGGTCGAACCCGATTACGTTGCTGTGATTCCTCACCACCGTCGCCAGCTCGCGAAGGAACAACTCCTGAGCCGCGCCCATCCGAGAGTCTGTGAAGAACGCTTCTCCCGGGCGGTTAAACGGCGGCAGAAAAAACCAGCCACTGAGCTGTCCAGTGAACACGGTAATCAGCGCGTCCAGCTTGCGCTGCGCCATCAAAGTCAGTAGCTGATCCAGTCGCTGGAGATGAAGCGGGCTCACCCAGGTGGGGTTCGGCTGAAAATACGGCCAGATCAGCAGAATGCGCAGGTGATCCGCAGCCAGGGAGGCAATCGCATCGAGGTCGCGCTGGATGGAATCCGGGTCCCAGTCATTCCAGCAGAACCACCATCGGCGCGAAGGCGTGTAGTTCACACCGAAACGGTGCCGGCCGGTATCCAGACCGACGCTCGAAGCGGGAGGATCGGCGACCGCTTCGGCGCGCAGACCGCGCTCGGCCGCCGAGGCGGTAAGACTAACAGCCGCACTGCCGTAAAGGAATTTGCGCCGGTTCATTCTCATGGTGCGATGGCCCGACGATCGTCGCCAACAGCAAGCAGGATATTACAACTGTCGTAAGATCGCTCTCGCCAGCACCGCAGCATCGACCTCAGGAAAACCGTGTCGTCGTTGATTTCCTGGAGGTTCTACAGAAATACCACCTGCTTCGATTCGCTGATCATCTGGATGAACGATCCCACGCCGACATAGTCGATGCCGGGGTAGTCGATCATCTCTTCTTCCTTTAGCCCCATCACGCCCATCGACATCTCGCAGACGTGAATGCGCACGCCGAACTCGGCCGCATCCTTCATCAGCTCTTCGAGGGACTTGACGCCGTGCTGCTTCATGACCGAGCGGATCATCTTCGGGCCGATGCCGGCCATCTGCATCTTCGAGAGCGGCAGAGCTCGCGAGCCTCGCGGCAGCATCCACCCGAACATGGCGTCGAGAAATCCCTTCTTCGGCGATTTCTTTGGATCGCGCAGCGCCGCCGTCGCCCAGAAAGTGAAAAACATATCCACTTCCATGTCGTAGGCCACAGCGCCCAGCGCGATGATGAACGCCGCGATCGTGGTGTCGAGATTGCCGCTCATCACGCCGATGGAAAGCCGGTCGTTCCCGGCGGATTTTTCCAGGACATCCACGCGCTCCGTCAGTTCCTTCAGCGCGCTGTGCAGATCGATATCAATCGCAGGGGTAGCCATAGGTTTCCTTTCCTGGAGTCAGGCTTCGGCAATGGCCGTGTGCGGCTCCGGCGCGTGGCGCCAGGCAAACAGAGCCAGTGCCAGCGGCCGGTAAAGCACGTGGGCAAACCGCGTGAGGGGCAGCATGGCGACCAGGTCCATCGCCAGTACCACGTGGGTAAAGAAGACGGCGTGTCCGGCCGCTGTCATCGGCAGATACACGAGGATTTCTGTGAGCAGGCCGGTGAGCACGGTCACAGCGAGCAGGACCGGGAAGAACCAGTCGGCAAAGGTGCGCCTGCGCCAGTGCGCTTCACTGTCGGGCTCCGCGCGGAAGAGCATGATGGCCAGCCCGTAGAGGCAGATCAGACCCCCCACGGCGCCCATCACCCGCATGGGATACCAGGGCGGCACCGGCGAGCCGATCGGCTTGAGCAGGTAGTCGAGCGTAGTGGCCAGCAGCATCGCGACGAATCCGCCCATCACCGACAGGTGCACCACCCACGGCCGCCGATACCAGGGCTGCGGCGCGGGCGCCGGTTCTTCGCTGTTGCACTGACGAAAGCGCCGATGCGTGAGAGCTTCGGCGACAGCGAAGACGGCCGCAGCCGGCAATGCCGCCAGTCGAAGCGAAATTCCTTCGCGGCGGCGTTCGCTCCGGAAGCGCAGGACCATCGACACCAGACCCGCCGCCAGGCTGAGCCCCACCACGGCAAACAGGAAGATGCCGATCGCATGCACCCACTCGCCCGGGATGAAATCGAAGAACGGCAAATGGGCGCTGGCCGGTGTCGCTCGGCTGAGCAGCAGCAGCGCAAACAACGTCGACAGCACGCCGAACACCAGCAGGTTGCCCATCACCGAGCGGCTGGCCAGCGACGCCAGTCCCGTGAAGTCGTAGCGGGCAATGGCATAGCTGCGCGCGGCTGCCATGAATTCCGCCGGATCGGCTTCGCGAGGACAGGTGCGCGTGCACTCGCCGCAGGCATAGCAGCGCCAGAGATCCTCACTCGCCAGCAGTTCGCGCTCCATGCCCACCTGCGCCATCCGGATTGCGCGCCGCGGAAAGCCAGCCGAATCCTGCGCCAGCGGACAAACCGCCGTGCAGTTGCCGCACTGGAAACACGATTCCACTTCCAGCCGGCGGCCTTTGCCGTGGCGGCGGATCTCCTGCATCAGGGCGGGATTGACATCGTGGATCATGGATAGCTCCTTCGGCCAGCTCCTTCGCCTAATGGCTTTCTTCGTTTTGTGGGACCAGCGCGTACAGCACGTAATCTCCGTCTTCTCCAGCCTCAGCCGCCTGGCCATATTTGCGCATGGCCGTGAGGTGCCAAAGCACTTCGTGCGCGGCAACGTTCAGCTCCGCGGCAATCTTGGGCACCGTGGCCGGCTCGCGTTCCAGCGCCACGCGAATCGCCTTGCGGTGCGCCATCATCGCCTGGTGCTTTTTGCGCTCTTCCGGATGCACGCCGCCGGCAATGGCGCGCAATGTGGCCAGCGCCTGTTTCTGCTCGGATGTGAGTGGCTGCAAAGCCATGTCTCTCTCCCTTCCCGCCCTCAGGCGGCGCCCACCGGAACGTCCGCCACGATCCCATCGACCATCGCCTCGTACTGATCGAGACGCCAGCCGTTCACCTGAATCGCGCGATGTGGGCACACCGCTACGCACGCGCCGCAACCCACACAAAGTCCGGGATTGACCTGCGCTCGGCGTACCGTGCTGCCTTCTTCCACTACTTCCAGCATCTGCAGGGCGCCGTCGTATTCGCACTGCGTCACGCACTGGCCCGTGCCTTCGCACAGTGATGCATCCACCTCGGCCACGTACGGATTCAGCTCCACGACATCGTGCGCAAGGATCGCCGCTGCCTTTACCGCAGCCGCGCCCGCCGCCGAAAGCGTCTCGCGGATGTCCATCGGCCCCTGCGCCGTGCCCGCCAGCAGCACGCCGTTCACCGATACTTCTACCGGGCGCAGTTTGGGGTGGACTTCCTGCAGAAAGCGATCCTCGCCTGTGGGCAACTTGATGCTGTCCACCAGCTCCGGGATCGCGTTCGGCGCCATCCCCGTCGCCAGCACCACCAGATCCACCGGCAGCCGCAGTTCCTCGCCCCATGTCAGGGTGTCCTTCACCCGCACCGCCAGCGGCGCTCGCCGCGACCCCTCGCCGCCTGCACTTTCCACCACCGGCGGCTCTTCCCCGCGGTACCGGAAGAAGACCACCCCGGCATCGCTCGCCTTCCGGTAGTAGTCTTCCGCGCCTCTCGCATAGGTACGGATGTCCTGATACACGTCGCAAACGCTGGTCTCCGGGAAGCGCTGCCGTACCGCGATCTCCTGCTGCAGCGCGGTCGTGCAGCAGACACGCGAGCAGTAGGTGTTCAGGCGCCCGTCGGGTCCCGGTGTATGCACGCCGTCGATCTGGCGGCTGCCCACGCAGTGAATGAACGCAATGCTGCGGATCGTGCGCCCCTGCACCTGCAGGGTTCCAGTCCCGGGAGCGGCGGCCTGCATCATCTGAATGAAGTCCGGCATGGTCACAACGCCGGGCTCCGTCGCGTACAGAAACTCGCCCTCGGCCGGAAGATAAGGATGGAATCCGGTGGCGATGATCATCGCTCCCGCGGTCAGAGCGGTCGTCGTCTTCTGCCCCAGTGGGCCGAACTGCCCTTCGATCGTGACTCGGAAGTTGCCGACAAATCCGCTCACCGTCTTCACGCGGCTGTTGAGCAGCACTTCGATGTGCGCGTTGCCTTCAATTTCCGTGCGCAGCTCGGCAACAATCCGGCTCGCGTCCGTCTCTGTGGGATATACGGCGCCGCGTCCCAACAACCGGCCGCCCAGCGCGCCGCTGCATTCCACCAGAACCACCCGCAGTCCGCACCCAGCCAGCTCAGCAGCTGCCTTCATCCCCGCGATACCGCCGCCCACTACCAGGGCGACGCGATGGTTGGGCAGCCGGATCTGATCCAGCGGCGCATCCGCCCGTGCCTTGCCCACGGCAGCAGCCACCATCCGGATCGCCTTCTCCGTTGCCCCGGCCGGATCGTGCCGGTGCGCCCACGAGCACTGCTCCCGCAGGTTGGCGTGCTCGTACAGGTAGGGGTTCATTCCGCCACGCGCCACCGCACTGCGGAACGTCGACTCATGCAGAAACGGCGTGCATGAAGCCACCACCACGCGATTCACGCCCTGCGTGCCGATATCTTCCGTGATCATCTGCTGGCCGGGATCGGAACACATGAACGTATGGACCTTCGCCGTGGCCACGCCCGGCATCCGCCGCGCCGCCTCCGCAACCCGTTCCACATCGACCACGTCGCCGATGTTGCCGCCGCACTGGCAGATATACACGCCGATCTTTGCCTGTTCCTCGCACCGTGCGCACCCGGGCGCGATGCCGGGCGTCTCCGGCTTCCTCTCCTGCGCCTGATCTCTCATACCAGCGCCTCCACGGGTTGCTCCTGCTGTTGCTTCTGCCGCAGCCACCGTGTCACCTGCATAGCCGCCGCGCCCGCTTCGGCAATCGTGTCCACAATGTCCTTGGGACCGGCTGCCGCTCCCGCCACAAAAATGCCCGGCGCCGAAGTCTCTGCGGGCGACATCAGCGACGGCGTATCCACAAATCCGTCCGGCCCCGGATGCACGGGTGTGCAGGTTTCCGCATGCCACTCGGGAATCATCCCCTGCGCCAGCACCACCAGGTCATGGCGGCACGGCTCGACCGCTCCGATTGCCTCCTCCGTGCGCTCCACGTGCAGCATCAGGTCTCCGTCTTCCGCCGGAACGATGCGCGCGACTTTGCCGCGTACGAAGTTGATGCCCATCGCCTTCGCGTTCTGGTAAAACGCCTCGTAGCCTTTGCCGAAGGCGCGAATATCCATGTAATAAATCGTGATGTCCGCAATCGGCAGCGCTCCGGAGAGCAGCATGGCCTGCTTAATCGCGTACATGCAGCACACCCGCGAGCAATACGGCACCCCAATCGACGCGTCGCGCGACCCGGCGCACTGCACGAACGCGATCGAGCCCGGAATTTTCCCGTCCGAGGGCCGCAGCACCCGTCCATAAGGCCCATGCGGCGCCAGCAGCCGCTCCATGGTCAGCGCCGAGATGATGTTCCGGCTGCGCGTCGCGTTGTACTGCGGCTTCACCGTCAGTTCGTTGAGCCGAAAGCCCGATGCCAGCACCACCGCGCCCGCTTCGATCTGCAGCATCTCCGGCTGCTGATCGAATTCAATCGCCCCGGTCGGGCAAACGCGCGCACAGGTCCCGCAGGTGCCGCACACCTCCGGATTCAGCACCGCCTTCTGCGGAATTGCGTTCGTGAAGGGAACCGCGATGGCGCGTGTGGCGCCGAGCGAAGCGTCAAAGGGATCCACACATTCCGTGTCGCAGGCGTATTCGCAGAGCCGGCACCCGATGCACTTCTCGTTGTTCACATAGGTCGGCTTGCGCGTCACGCGGATCCGATGCCCCCTCTCCAGGGGCTCAATCGCGTCCACCACCGTGCTGGTGAGGATCTCGATGTTCGGATGGTGCGCGACGGCCGACATCTTCGGCGTCGTGATGCAGCTCGCACAATCCAGGGTCGGAAACACCTTGCTCAGCGCGATCATGTGGCCGCCAATGCTGGACTGCTGCTCGCAGATCAGTACCCTCTGCCCCTGATCGGCGAGGTCGAGAGCCGCCTGCAGCCCGGCAATGCCGCCCCCCACCACCAGCACATCGACGCGGCCCGAATCCGTCGGCGATCGAAGCATGATCCGTCCTCCTTCCGCGGCTCTGCGCTCAGGCAGCGCCGGGCAGCGCCGCGCTTTGCAGCCGCGCGCGCGACTCCGCTTCCAGTTGCGCCGCCAGCGCCCGGTTCACAGGACCCAGGGCCGCCAGCGCCTCGTTCAGCTGCGAAACCTCTTTCAGAAACGCCTTGATGCACACCGTGCAGATCGCTGTCAGACGAATGCGCTCCGTCTCAAGGCCTCCCTCTTTCATGCGCACCATCAGCGTGTCGATCCGCTGCGCCAGCCGGTCGTACGCGCCGCGGTACGGACAATCGGAACCGCAGGCAGCGATCAGGATGCCGTCCACACCGCGCGTCCATGCGTGCAGATAAAAGTCCTCGGGAAAAAGCGCCGGTGACGGAACCCGCAGGATGCAGGCGTTCGCGCCGTACTCCAGATGCGCCTTCCCCACCGCGTCCGCCCCTGGGTAGGCACACCGTTCCGTAGCCAGCACCAGGATTTTCGGAATGTAGGTACCGCTCTCCATGAGCCACCTCACGGTTCAGGGTGTTGTCGGACGGAAAACGCGCGCCGCCCGCCCCATCGCTCCCGCCCGCTACTTCTTTCGGCGCACAAACAGCCGGTCGTGTCCCTCGGCTTCCGCAAGGCCCAGAAACTCGTGCCCTACCTTGCCGGCCCAGGCTGCAATGTCTTTCCTCGAGCCCTTGTCGTTCGACTTGATCTCGATCACCTGGCCCACCTTCACTGCGCCGATGCCCTTCTTGGCTTCCAGCAGCGGGCCCGGGCACGCCGTGCCCCGCGCATCGATGATCTTGTCGGCTGTAATCGTTGCTGTCGCTTCGCTCATCACTCCTCCAATTGCCTGAACTCCCGGCATGGGTCTGGCCTCAAGCCGTCTGTAGCACCCGGGCGCGACGCCGTGCCGGCAGTGCTGCCTGCGCGGTGCTCTTCTTCATTCCTTCCAGCAGCGTTGCGCGAATCAGCAGCACCGCCTCCACGAATCGCGGATCCGCGACACGGTAATACACGCTCTGCGCCCGTTTCTCCGCCACCACCGCCCCCCGATCCCGCATCAGCCGCAGGTGCTGCGAGGCGTTGGCGATCGAGACCTCCGCATACTTCGCAATCTCGGTTACCGTCTTCGGCTCGCCGTACAGAGCGCAGAAGATCCGCATTCGCGTGGCGTGCGCGAAGATGGCGAAAAACCCTCCCAGCAGCTCACAGGACGCGTTGCCCATCGGTGTCTTCATAGCCATTCCAGTTCCTTCGCTTTCTGCGTATTTGCGAAGTTGCGCAACCAACACGCCAGTATTGCGCCGATGGTCCTCTCTGTCGGTGACCGCAATCACAAACGACTCTAGAAGCTCTTTCCGAAGCCGATGGTTACCGAGTTTTCCGACATTTTGCTGGTGACGCTGGTCCCGGGAATCGGTCCCTGCGCGGAGATCCACGGGCCGGTGATTGAATTCTGGAAGGCGTGATAGTACGTCACCACGGTGTCCCATCCATGCATCCGCTGCACAATCCCGCCTGAAATGTGATGCTGCACGATTGCCGGAGCCGCAACATTGAAGAAGGTGTACTGGGCGGGCACCGGGTTCCCCGAGTAGTTGTAGCCCAGCATCAGCTTTGTCGAAGAGGTAACTCTCTGCTGGATGCCGCCGCCAATCGCCCAGATGTTGCGCCACCCAAAACCGGCGACTGAGCCGTCGGAGTTGTAGCCGACCTTGTCGAAGCCGGCCGTATTGGCGTAGTCAAACCAGCGAAGATCGACACCGATGAGGGTACCCTTGCGAGGGAAAATGCCGGTTCCCACGGAAACGACCTGCGGCAAATCCATGTGGAAGTTCATCGCATGGGTCGCCCCCGTCAAATCCTTGCGATTCCAGGAGAACTTCTCAAACCAGACAGGCGACCGCCAGGATATGCCGATGCTGACCGGCCCGGCGGCATAGTGCACTCCGGCACTTGCACCCATGCCCGGAGCGGGTGCATTGTTTCCCGCCGAGAGATAGTAGGGCGCGGTGCTGCCCGCCATCACCGGCGCGGCAAACGGTGCAGGAATCACCTGCAGCATCGAGAACGCCGGAACGATGGAGAACCCTGCGGAAAGACGCTCGGTGAACACGCGCGAGACGCCCACCGGAGCGGTCATCAGCATGTAATTGGACCGAACGCGGCCGAAGCCGAATCCGTTCGGCGCCTGCGGGGTCAGGATCGGGTTGGAGAAATTCGCGCTCGCGTCGTAGTCCACGCCGAACCCGCTGACGCCCAGCATGGCCGCGTGCCACGCATTGGGGCTGCCCGGGCGGTGATAGATGAATGAGAATCCCGGCATGACCGAGGTGTCGGTATGGCTCACCGTCGTTCCGCTCAGCGTGCCGGCAGGCATTCCCGGCCCAAACGCATTCGCATCGACCGTACTCCCGAGCGAACGCCAGGGAGTGAAGATGGTTCCGTAAAACTCAAAGCGCCGGCCGGAAAACATCGAGGGGCAGGCAGGATTCCAGGCAATCGACCCGGTGGCGTCTAAACACAACCCGGTGTCCGCTCCGCCCATGGCTTCGTTGACGGGGCCTGCGCCGTGGAGAAAATGCCCGTCGGTTGCCAGCAGGGTGGCTGGTGAAAGTAACAAGAAAGTCGTGAATACGAAACCTGCAATGGATCGAGAGCAAAGATCGCGCGTTGTCATAGGTCGGCCTTCCTCACGGGATCCCTCGCCGCGGTGCGACCCACTGGCTGCGCACAAGCGAAAGATTCCGGAGCAAGACAAAGCACGTCAGGAACCGAAGTGAAGGTGCTTCGTTTTCAATGGCTTAAAAAGCGGCGGGCCACGACGCAACACGCTATGTTGCACGCAAACGATGCGGCATGAAACGTTCTGTTCGACGCCAGAGGCTCTATTCGAGCTTGAATTCCCTGATTTTGCGCCAGAGAGTCGAGCGGCTTAGCCCCAGTTCCTTTGCCGCCTCGGTTCTCTTCCAGTGGTGCCTCTCGAGGGCGGCCGCCAGACGTATGGCTTCCGACCCCTCCCTCGCCGCAGGCGTGAGCTGCAAGGAAGGAGGCGCGGACCCACCGGACTCCTCGTCGCCTGCGCTGGTTCCGGAATGGGGCTGCAGGATCTCCTGCGGTAAATCGTCGGGAAGGAGCGTCTCTCCGCGCGCTACCGCGACTGCATATTCGATGACATTGGCGAGTTCGCGAACGTTGCCCGGCCACGCATAATCCAGCAGCACACGCATGGCCTGGGGAGAAATGCGGCGTACCAGACCGCGCTGAGAAGTGATGCGGCTCAGCAGATGGTGCACGAGCGGCGAAATGTCTTCGCGGCGCTCCCTGAGCGGCGGCACTTCGATAGGCACAACGCACAGCCGATAATAGAGATCTTCGCGAATCTTCCCCTGGCGCAGGGCGCAGCGCAGGTCCGCATTCGTGGCGGCAATAATGCGGGCGTTCGTGGTCCTGGGGGCACTCTCGCCCACACGCTCATACTGCCGTTCCTGCAGTACACGCAGCAGCTTCACCTGCAGTTGCGGCGCGAGTTCGCCGACCTCGTCGAGGAACAGAGTGCCGTGCGAGGCCAGCTCGAAACGTCCCACCCGGTCACGGACGGCTCCCGTGAATGCGCCACGCACATGCCCGAACAGTTCGGATTCCAGGAGATCGGGCGGAAGCGCTCCGCAGTTGACCGCCACGAAGGGACCGCTGTTGCGCGGTGAGTTCTGATGAACCGCTCGCGCGACGACCTCTTTGCCGGTGCCGCTTTCTCCTGTGATCAGAACCGTGGCTTCGCTGTGCTGCAGGATCTCGACCAGTCGAAAGATGCGCTGCATTGCCGGCGAACACCCCACCGCACCGGAACAGAAGACCGGCGCGTCCGGGCAGGACTCTTCCTGCTCGGCCGGTCGAAGCAGGATCAGGTAGCGCACCATCGGGTCGCAGATCGCGGAGTGATCCGAGCTCATCGGGGCCGTGGTGATGGAGACCAGACGCGGACAGGAACCGGCGAAGCGGAGCGTGGCTCTCCATCCTTCGCGCATCTGGCCGTCCAGCAAGGCCTGGCGGAGCTGGCCGCGAGGACCGAACAGATCTTCGCCCAGCAGTTCTTCTACGGGGCGCCCCGGTAACTGAGCCGCGACGCTGTGGCCCAGAAAATCGTTGAGCAGTTTCGAGACGTGCACGATGCGGAAGGACGGATCGAGACAGATAAAGGCCCGCCCGACCGAAGCGAGTGCACGCGTGATGCCGTGCAAAGCGGCCTCGGTCAGCAGGCTTAAGGACGGCTCACATCGACTTGCAGCGTCTGTGGCAGCACCGGACGCCATCTTCGAACTTCCCTCCCGCCCGAACTGCTTAATTGCGCGATTAACAACAGTGTGTGCCGTAATGTGGCTGTTGTAGGTGATCGCGATCACAGAGTGGGAAATCGCACCGGGCTGGAGCCGCGGTTCGTGGGCGGATACCCGGTGTCCGCCCCGGCCGCGCACCTGAAAATGTACGCGGCCTGCGCAGGATGACCTCAGGCATGAAAGCCGCCGGGATCAATCGCACTACTTTTGCCTGCGAAGGGGGGCGCGCTTTCGTGTCTTCGGGAAAAGAGCCGTTACTCCCCTGCCGTCTTCGCCGGCGCGGGCGGGGGAGCAGGCTCCTTGCCCAGTGTCCACTTGTCGTACCACGCGAACCAGCGCTCGTAGCGGTCCTTAATGAAGCTGGGCCGCGTGAAGCCGTGAAACTGGTTCGGATAGACGATCAGCTCCGCCGGCACGTTGAGGGTCTTCAGCGCCTCGTACATCTGCTCGCCGCCGTTCAGCGGCACGTTGAAGTCCGACGTGCCGCCCATGAAGAGCGTGGGCGTATGGATCCGATCCGCATGGAAGAACGGATAGCCGAGTTTGATGTAGGTCTGCAGGTCCTTCCACGGCGGGCCCAGCTCGTTGTTGTACTGCAGAATGTACTCGTCGATGCCGTAGAGTCCCAGCGGATTGCCCATGCCCGCCCCGCTGCTGGCCGCTTTAAAGCGGTTGGTGCTGGCGATGGTGTAGTCGGTGAGAATGCCGCCGTAGCTCCAGCCGCCCACCGCGAGCTTGTCGGGATCGACCCGGCCTTCCTTCACCACCTGATCGACCATGGCCATCAGATCCTGGATCTCGTGGTCTCCCCAGTCGTCCGCGATGATCTTCTGATACGCGCTGCCGCGGCCAGAGCTGCCCCGGTAGTTCACGTTCAGCTCGGCCCATCCGTGGCCGGCGAAAAGCTGCCGGTGAATGTTCCATCCATGCGCATCCTGCCCATTCGGGCCGCCGTGGATGAAGAGGATCATCGGGTACTTCACTCCCGGCTGCGCATCCACCGGCAAGGTCAGCAGCCCGTGAACGTCGGTGCCGTCCGCCGTAGTCGCCGACACATCCCGCGTTGGCGCCAGTTTCAGCTCGGCCATCAGCGCGTCGTTCTGATGCGTGAGCGCGCGCAGGTGCCCGTCTTCCAGCGCGTAGATCTCGCCGGGATGGCTGTCGGTGGACCACACCACCACCGCATGTCCCGCCGCTTCATTCAGACCGCGCGCCGTGCCAGGCTCCGTCACATCCCGGTGCGCCTGGCCCGTGGCCATGTCCACCGTCGCCGGATACTCGTTGCGGTCGTCTTCCTCAAGCACGTCGATCGATCGGCCATCCGTCGAGAACCAGGGCGACGACACGGCGCGGTCGAGCGACGCCGTGATGAGGCGGGGCGCGGAGTTGCCGTCCGCCGCGACAATCCCCAGGTGGGGTTCGCTGTACTGCCACAGTTTCAGCGGGTCGCCGCGCAGGAACGCGATCCATTTGCCGTCGGGGTTCCACTGGATGCGCCCGCCATCCGGCCCATCGTAGCTCGTTAGCCTGTGCGGCGTCGAGTGTGGCTTCGCATCCACCACCCACACGTCGGTGTTGATGGAGCGATCCGGATCGGAATCATGATTGCTGACGTAAGCGATGCGCGTGCCATCCGGCGACCACACCGCATCCGCCTCGTCGAACTTCGTGTCGCTCGTGAGCTTGTCGAGCTTATGCGTCGCGACGTCCCACAGATAAAGCTGGGTATGCTCGTTGTCCCTGAGATAGCCCTCGACGTCTTCCTTAAAGTGGTAGCGGTCGATGACGATTGGCTTCGGCTTTTCCTTTTCTTTATCGGTCTCCTTCGACTTGTCCTTGTTCTGGTCCTCATCCGGGGCGATCGCCAGCAGCAGCGTTTTCGAATCCGGAGACCACGCATACGACGAGAGGTGGCCCTTCACATCCGTCAGCTGATGCGCCTCGCCGCCGCGCCGATCGAGCACCCACACCTGCTCGCCCTTCGCTTTGCCGGGCCGCCCCGCGGTGAACGAAAGGTACCGGCCGTCGGGGCTCCATTTCGGTGAGCCTGAGGAGCCCAGCCCATTCGCGTCCTCGGCGGAATCGCTTCCGTATGTCAGGCGGATGTTCTCTTTCCCATCCCAGGAGACCATCCAGATATCGGTGGTGCGTTTGTCGGCTTTTGTATCCACCGTGGATACCGTATAGGCGACCCACTGTCCATCCGGCGAAACTTCGGGGCTGCCCACGTCGTGGAAACGAAACAAATCGTCCAGCGTCACTGCATGCGGCGTCCGTGTTGCGTTGGCCGCTGATGTTTGGGCCGGCGCAGCCGGGGAGCCAGAGAGCAGCGCCAGCACACCACAGGCGCAGAAGGCAGGGAAAACACGCAGCGAAGGCATGCGCAAGTATATAAAAACGCGCCAACGATGCGCCGATCCGCGCGCGGGTTGCTTCGAGCCCCGTCTGCATCGCCTGCCGCGGCAGTACCGGATAAAGCTGACGCGATAACGGTAAAAACTACTGCTTGCCGGCCTCGGAGTGGCGCAATTCGGCGCATTTTCATCGCCCGTTCCTGGCACCTCGATTGCACTTGCATCAGAGAAAGGCGAGGCATTCCGCCACGGGTCCCGGAAGATCGCGGCCGAGGGCGCATCCAGAGGTCACGACCATGCAGAAAAAAATTGTGCGCATTGAGAACTGGTCTGTCGTCAGCAGCGTGATTTATGACGGGTTTTGCGAACTGGAGCCAGGACGCCGTCTCACCGGTGCTGTCCTGGGCCACAGCCATCTTCGCAACGGTCTCATCTACACCTCCGCCATCCAAATCGTGGATCGCCGCGCCGGTCTCGTGGAGACGCGCAACACGACCTATGAGCTGGGGCAGATCAATCCGGAGTACGAGCATTGGCTGGAGGCACGGGAAAAAGCCCGAGCCGCCTGAGCCCGGCCTCTCTCCCTGCGGTCCATCCCCGCCAGCGCGGCACAAGCGCGGCGGAGTTTGTCCGCCCCGCTTGTTTGCCCCACGCTCTACGCCGTTTTGGCGTGCTGCTCCTTCAGGTTGCGGAGCAGCGCCTCCACCTGCTCCTCGCGCTCCAGCGCGGCAAAGCGGTCGTCGAGCGAATCGCTCTGCAGCATCTCGCGTGAGGCGACGTTGTTCGCTTCCGCGCCGGCGATTTTCGACTTCATGCGCGCGATGCTGGTGTCGCCTTCCTTCTTTGCAATCACCTCCCGCGCCTTCTGCGCGCGTCCCACCACGCGCGCCCGCCGGTGCTCCGCGATCATCAGCTCGCAGCGGCTGTGCGTCTCCTGCAGCTTCTGCTCCAGGCTGCGCAGCGCCTGCTTCAGCGTCTCGACCTCAGTCTTCTGATCTTCGACTTGCTGCGTGAAGCCTGCCGCCATGTGCTGCGCGCTCAGCGAACGCTCCAGCGCCGCCCGCGCCAGGGCATCGTCGCCCTTGCGCACCGCCAGCTCCGCTTTGCGCTTCCAGTCGGCCTCGGACGTCTCATGCTCGCTCCGCTTCTTTTCCAGCAGATGAGCGTCTGCCAGCGCGATCGCCACCTGCGTTTTCACCTGCATAAGCTGGTTCTCCATGTCGAGGATCAGCTGCTTGAGAAGTTTCTCCGGATCTTCGGCCTTGTCGATCAGATCGTTCACATTGGCCCGAAGCAATGTGCCCACACGTTCCAGGAGTGCCATGACTTTTTCCTCCGTCAGAAAATTGGGGGCGGAGAGACGCGGCTCCCCGCCCGCATTCGTTATTTCGCGTCCACAATCTGCGCGATCGGCGCCACCGGCACCACCACCGGCGCCACCGCAGCCCCGTTCCCATTACCGTCACCCCGATGCCGGATGCCCGCGATATTCGACATCAGCTCGCGCAGATCCATGCCGGACAAGGCTTCGAAGAGTGCAGGCACCTGGGCCGCCATTTTGGCCATGTCCCCGGTGATCTTGTTGACGCCGGCCGCATCTCCGCCGGTGGAGACCACCGTGATCCGGTCCACTTTGGACAGCGGCTCCGACATCGCGCGGACCACCTCCGGCAGGCTGGCGATGAGGCGGTCGACGACCGCGGCCTGGTTGTACTCCTGGTAGGCCTGGGCCTTCACGTTCATCGCCTTCGCCTCCGCCTCGCCCTTCTGGAAGATGACGGCGGCTTCGGCCTCGCCCTGCGCGCGGATCGCGGCAGCCGTGCCGTCTGCCTCGGTGGTGAGCTTGGTGCGCTGCGCACCGGCCAGCGTTTCGATGCGCTGGCGCTCGATCTCGGCGGCCTTCAGCACGGTGGAGATCAGCTCCTTCTCGTGGCGCAGGATTTCTGCTTCCTGCACTTTGATCTGCTGCTCTTTTTCCACCTGCTGCACCTTCACCTGCTCGACGATCACCTGTTGCTGCGTGATGTTCGTCTGCAGCTCGTAGGACTTGTCCGCCTGCGCCTGCTGCTTGCGGCTCTGCTCGGCGAATTGCGCCTTCTGAATGTCGAGATCGCGCTGCGCCAGCGCCTGGTTGGTGAGCGACGCGGTCTCGGCAATCACCCGTTCCTGGTCGGCCGCCGCTTTGGCCACTGCCGCCTCGCGGCTGGCAACCGCGCGGCGAATCGCGGTGTCGCGCTCGGCTTCCGCTGTCGCAATCTCCGCGTCCCGCTTGATGCGCACGATGTCCGGACGCCCCATGTTGGTGATGTACTCGTTTTTGTCGCGCACTTCCTTGATCGTGAACGACACCACTTCGAGCCCCATCTTGCTCATATCGTCGGCGCAGGTGCCGCGCATCCGATCGGCCACCATCTCCGGCTCCTTGACGATTTGTTCGACCGTCAGCTGGCCGATGATGCCGCGCAGATGGCCTTCCATTACCAGACGGATCAGCCCTTCGCGCTGCGGCGGTGTCTTGGTCAGGAACTGCTCTGCCGCGGTCAGGATCGATTCCTGATCGCTGCGCACCTTGATCTGCGCCACGGCTTCCACCGTCACCGCGACGCCCTGCTTCGTGTAGAGATCCTGCTGCGGAGCCACATCGAAGGACATCAGCTCCAGCGACAGCTCGCGGCAGTTCTCCACGATGGGGAAAATGATGGTGCCATGCCCTTTGATGACGCGCGGGCCGCGGAATCCAAAGACGATGACAGCTTCGTTGGGGCCGGCTTTGCGAAACATTCTGGCCATCATGCCCATGAGAATGATGAACGCCAGCAGGCTCAGTCCAACAATGACAATGATCGTGTTCGTCATAACGCCTGATCCTTTCCATCAGGGCTAACTGGGGTTGGGGTTGAGGTTGGGGCAGGCGCAGACGGGATCGTGCCCGGTGTGTCGGATAGCTCGCCCGACAGCTCGTCCCAGGGACGCACGTATGCGATGCCTTGTTCGTAGCGCATGACCACCACTTCGATCCCGCGCGGAAGCGCTACGCCTGCCTCACTGCGCGCGGGGGCAAAACGGCGCGAGCCGTTCTGTGAAAAGTGAATCTCTCCGGTGCCGCCCTCGCGGATCGGTGCGGTCACCAGACCGAGAACGCCGAGGATGTCGGTATCCGCCGCGGTCAGCTCCTTCTCGTGCGGCAGCAGCACCTTCACCAGAAACCAGAAGAGCAGCGTCCCTCCGGCCAGTCCGGTGATCGTGGCCAGCGACAGCACCACCCACATGCCGAAGTCGTGGCTGCGCGCCAGCAGATACCCGCACCCGCCGAACCAGCACAGGAACGCCGCCAGCGTGAAGCCGTTGACCGGGCTGACGCTCGCCTTGCCCGCGCCGTGGGCTCCGGAGATGTGCACATGCGTGTGGCCCGCGCCGTGTCCCGGATGCACATGCAGGTGCACGTGCCCAATGTGCAGGTGCGTGAAAACCCCCAGCGCCGACAGCACCGTGAGCGACAGCCCCAGCGTGAAGCAGATCAAATAGAAGGTGGTCATTTCCTGGCCTTCTTTCCGGTTGCGGCTCCGCGCGGATTTCCTCCGCGGGACGACTCGCTTTGAAAGGGCACGACTTCAGCGGTGCCGTAAGCGGCGGAAGAAGAAGAGGACCTTAGCCCTCGAGGGGAGGTTTCCTCTGCCCGTCCGCCCAGCACTTCAAACAGCCGATCCACGAGGCCCGGCGTCTCAATCACCGCCTGCAGCAACTGCAGACACCGCCGCGAATCGTCATGCCGCGACAGCGCCAGCAGCGCCCGGCGCAGCCCAGGATCGCGCCGAAAGCGCTCCGCCCCGCTCACCAGCCACAGATCCAGCTTGTCCTCGAGGGTGCGCGCGTCGCTCAGCAGCTCCGCGTGGTATCCCTCCGGGTCGTCGACCAGATACCCCGGGTGCACTTTGAAGAACCGCGCCAGTACCTGCCGCGACGTGTTCGTCAGGTGCGGACGCGCGCCGCTCTCGATCTGCGACAGGTAGCTCTGGCTGAGCGCCGCGCCGGTTTCTGCCCTCAGCGCCCGCACCATCTCCTGCTGCGTGATCGCCCGCCCCAGCCCGCGCAGCTCCCCTTCGGTCTCCCGCAGATATTTAAGTTTTTCACCAAGCTTCATAGGTCATATTGCAACTCGCAATCAGTATATCGCAATCCGTGATAGAGTCAAGCGGTGCTGTTCGTGGATGATTTTCATGAGCTCAAAAAGCAGAAATCGGCCTGATCGGCCTTCAGCAGCGCGTCAGCCGTGGGTTTTCGTGCATCGCCCGCGCGCGCTGTACGAATTTGGTTGCCGCTGTGCCGTTTTCTACTAAACTTCCCGCGAAAGGGGCCTTCGATGCCTGCCATCTCAGCTGCCGACGCCATCTCCCCCGCCATCCAGCGGACGAAAAACTTCCTGTTTCGCCCCTTCCGCCCTGGCACCTATTTCAAGCTCTGCCTGGTCGCGCTCCTCACGGAAGGAACAACGGGAGGAAGTTTCAACTCGCTCCCCGGCCGCCACTCCCGGCAGCATTCGACGCACCTCGCTTCGTTGCCGCCGTTCCATATCACGCCCGTCGAGATCGTCGCCGCCCTGGCTACGCTCGCGCTCGTCGCCCTCATTGGACTTTTCATCTACTACCTGATCACGCGCCTGCGGTTCGCTTACTTCCACTGCCTCGTGCACAATATCCGCGAGATTCGCCCCGGATGGCATTTCTATCGCATACCGGCGACGCGCTTCTTCTGGTTCAACGTTGTCGTCTACCTCGGATTCCTGGTGGCGCTGGGACTCATCCTGGCACCCTTTGCCGCAGGATTTCTCGGACTCTTCCACAGCCTTCGGGCTGGTGGTCACCCCAGCTTTGGCGCCATCTTCGCTTTGTTCCTGCCCCTGATCCCGATCATTCTGCTGTTCGCCCTTGCCGGCATCGCAGCCAACATCCTGCTGCGCGACCTGATGCTGCCGCACTTTGCGCTTGAGAACGCGAGCGTGGTCTCTGCCTGGAATGCGGTCTGGTCACGGATCCGCGTCGAGAAGGCCGGATTCTTTGTCTACGCGCTGCTTCGGGTTGTGCTGCCCATCGCAGGAGCCATTGGCATTGTCATCGTGCTGATCATCCCGGTGGTGCTGTTCATCATCGCGATTGTGGCTCTCGAGGTCGGCCTGCACGCCGCCTTCGGACACGCCGCTCTCGGCATCTTCCTCGAAGTCTCGGCTGGCGTCATTGCAGGCGTGATCGGCATGCTGGTCTTCATCTCCGCCTTCGGACCCCTTTACACCGCGATCCGGCTCTACGCGCTCATCTTTTACGGCAACCGCTATCAGTTGCTGGGAGAGCGTCTCTATCCGCCGCCACCGCCAGCGGCCATCCCGGCGCCGGCGATATCCTGACCGCTACTCCAGGGCGCCCTCCACCTTTTGGGCGAGCTTCTTCGGGGCCACCTGCAGATAGCTTCGCGAATCGCACCAGACTGCCCGCTACAGGCTCACCTTTAGCGCCGCCGCAAAATCCACCGCTGGCTTATAGATCGCAGGCAACGTCACACGCAGCCCATCGGCCGCCTGATGCCAGCGAACCTTCTCGCCGGTGCCGAGCAGCTCCACGTGCTGTACCTTGCCCGGCTTCTGTTCGCTGGCCGTGCCCAGAGCCGCGATCGTGAACTCAGCGGCCGGCCAGCCCAGTGCGATAGCGTACAGCGTCTTCCCGTCTTTGCTGCGTGTAAAGCGAATATCCTTCTCGCCCAGCTTCGCGATGCTGTCGCCCTGGAACTCGCCGGCCTTGATGGCGTTCGGTCCCTCGCCGTAAATCGTCCAGGGACGCGTCGCGTAAATCGCCTCGCCGTTCACCGTCATCCAGTCGGTAATGCGGTCCAGCACCGCGACCTCCTTGCGGTCGATGGTGCCGTCGGGCTTGCCGGGAATGTTCAGGATGAACGTCCCGTTCTTGCTCACCGTGTCGATCAGCCAGTGGATGACGTCGCGCGGCGGCAGGTAGCCGCCGTACTCGCCCGGCTTGTCGTAGAGTTCGCGGTTGTAGTGCCAGTCGCCGATGCAGGTTTCCGACTGCCAGGGATACTCCGCGATCTGGCTGGTGATGCCGCGCTCCACATCGGCCACCACCGACTTGAGCCATGGCTGCGGCACTTCTTTGATGGTGATGACGCCCTGCTGTTTGCCCCCATGCGTCTGGAGGTTGTGGTTGTAGTAGAAGGCCCCGATGTTCATGCCGCCCCATCCCAGCGGGAAGCGCGGATTGTCGAAATAAAGCAGATCGGGATTGTGCTGCTCCACCAGATCGCGCGTGCGGTCGTAGAAGTTTTTCACGAACGAGATATCCGGCAGCGCGTTATAGGGGTGCTTCACTCCGTAGATCCGGTGTGGATCGTACCCCTGCCACCACATGTTTTTCCCTTCGGCCTCGGTCATGCGGCCGTCGTAGGGTACGCCCGCGTTCGGACCCGTTTTGTCCGCGCCGTGCGCCGTCTGGAACCACCACCAGTTGCGCGCCATGTGCACCGTCACCCCCAGCGGCAGCCCCGCCGCGCGCGCCGCCTTCGCCCACGTGCCGATCACGTCCCGATGCGGTCCGAGCTTCACCGCATTCCACGGCTGATGCTGCGAGTTCCAGGCGTCGAAGCCGTCGTGGTGATTTGCGAGCGCGACAAAGAGCCGCGCGCCCGCCTTCTTGTAGCGCGCGATCAGATCCTCCGGCTCCCAGTTCAGCAGCGTCCACTGCGCGGTCAGGTCCTTGTAGCCGAAGCGCGACTGCGGCCCGTAATGCTGCAGTTGGAACTCGTATTGCTTCTGGCCCTCGATGTACATGTTGCGCGCATACCAGTCGCCGTCTTCGGGGACACACTGCGGGCTCCAGTGCGCCCAGATGCCGAACTTCGCGTCGCGATACCACTCCGGCGCGTCGTATTGCAGCAGCGAATCCCAGGTAGGCTTGTAGGGACCGTCGCCCGCGAGATTCGCAATCGGCGCGACCATGGGCACGCCGTCCCACGATCCGCCCTCGACCGGCAACTCCGGCGAATCGCCCCACGCCGTAGGCTTCCAGTCGCTGTCGTCGAGCTTCTCGCTGACGATCTTTCCGTCCACCAGCGCGTAGAACGTTCGCTGCTCCTGCGGCGTGGCGCAGAACTGCGCGTAATCCTGCGTGTATTGGTCGAATCCCGGAGCCGCGTCCGCTGCCTGAGCAGCCGTGGTCGCCGTTACCGGCGTCGTGACAGCACTCGACGCCCCCAGCGCCGTTTCCGGCACCGCTGTGGCTGCAGCTGTCGCCGCTATCATCTTGCAGAAATCGCGCCTGCGCATTAGACCGCCTCCTGGGACTCGCTAAAAAAGCAAGAGGCAGTATACGGCCAGAGGCGACTCGCGCTACCGGCTACGGGCTACCGGCTACCGGCTACCATCACTCGTCGTAATGCAGCAGGCTGAAGACGTCGTATTCCTGCAGACGGTCGCGCCCTTTCAGGAAGTCCAGCTCGATCGCGAAGCCCAGCCCGGCGATCGTCCCGCCCAGCTGCTGCACCAGCCGGGTGGTCGCTTCCATCGTGCCGCCCGTCGCCAGCAGATCGTCGACCAGCACCACCCGCTGTCCCGGCTCGATCGCGTCCTGGTGGATCTCCAGCGTGTCCGACCCGTATTCGAGATCGTAGGTCACGCGCGCCGTCGGTCCAGGGAGCTTGCGCGGCTTGCGCACCGGCACGAACCCGGCGTTCAGCCGGTAGGCCAGCGCCGGCCCAAAAATAAAGCCCCGCGCCTCGATCCCCAGCACCAGATCGACGTCCTTTTCCATGTAGTACTGCGCCAGCGCATCGATCAGCATCGAGAACCCCTTCGGGTCCTTCAGCAGCGTGGTGATGTCGTAGAACAGAATCCCGGGCTTGGGAAAATCCGGAATCGTGCGGATCAGCGCCTTGAGCGGCTCGCAGTCGGTCGTACACGGGGTCATCACCAGGCTCCTTCAATCTGAAACGGACCGAGATTCTCGCCTTCCTTCGGGTCCAGTTCGTGGGAAATCACCGCGTCCACCCGGCTGCCGCGCGAACCCTTGTGGAGCGCCTCCGCCAGGTCCGCCAGCGCGTCGGCGTCTCCTTTGGCCAGCACTTCCACGTCGCCGTCTTCGGTGTTGCGCACCCAGCCGTGCAGGTCCAGCGCCGCCGCTTCGCGATGCACGAACCAGCGAAAGCCCACACCCTGCACGCGCCCTTTGACGAGGAAATGCCGAACCATAAGGAAAGCAAGGCCAGTGTTTCAGATACGGCGGCGGGCCGCAACATAACTGCGCATCCAACCGCAACCCGGCGTGACCAATCGGGTTCGTGTGACCATTGGGTGCTTCGCGGCGCCTCAAACCACCCTGGCCACGCACCTATAATCAGGAGTGTCTTCGGCGGCAACAGGCTCCGCGCGTCACCTCAATCCGATGCAACGCGCCTTCCGATCCGCGAGCGTTTCCCCCATGGATTCCCGCCTCCCTCGCTGGAGAATTCGGGCCACGCCATGCGTCGCTGTTCTTGTGGCGCTGCTCATCCCGGCGCCCCTCGCAGTGGCGAGCCAGGCGCATCCGGCATCCTTTGCCCACGCCGAGCGTCTCCGCGAGGCCCTCGACGGCCGGCCCGAGCACGAACGCACCCGCGCCCAGTACGAGCGCGTCCTCGACGCCTACCGCGCCATCTACCACCACGATCCCGCCTCGCCCAAAGCCGACGACTCCATCGCCGCTGTTGCCGATCTGCTTGCGGAAGAAGGCCGCGTCTTCCAGGATGACAAGGCCCTCCACGACGCCATCGCCCAGTATGAGTTCCTCCGCCGCGAATACCCCGCCAGCCGACTCCGCTACAGTGCCCTGCTCACCGAAGGCGAAATCTTCCAGCGCGACCTGAACGAGACCGTGCAGGCCAGGGCCATCTACAGGGCTTTCCTCACCCTTTATCCGCACAATGCCCTCGCCCCGGAAGCCCGCACCGAGCTGCGCGCGATCGAACACGAGCAGCGAGCCGGTCGCAACCGGCATCCGGCTGAAAGGGAAGTCAGCCGGGTCTCCACGGCCTCTCCCGAAACAACCGCGCCCTCAGGATTCGACGAACGCGATCTGCCCACGCCGTCCACGTCCGAATCGCGATCCGCCCCCCATCCCGCTGCGGCGCCAGTCTCCGACGATCTCCCCATGAACACACCGCCTCCGCCGCGCCGAGGCAAGGTGCCGCTCATCACCGGCATCCGCCACTGGTCCACGCCCGATTACACCCGGGTGGCGATCGATCTGCAGCAGGAAGTCCGCTACCAGGCCGCGCGCGTCTCCAACCCCGACCGCATCTTCTTTGACCTGTACGGCACTCGCCTTTCGCCCGAGCTCACCGGCCGCCCCGTCGAGGTCACCGACGACGGCTTTCTCACCCGCATCCGCGCCGCCCAGACTTCGCACAACACCACGCGCATCGTTCTCGACGTGACCAGCGTCAGCGACTACTCCGCGTTCTTCCTCTCCAATCCGCCGCGCCTCATCATCGACGTCCACGGCGATAAGGCGCGATTGACCGCAGGCCGCGAGATGGCAAGTCGCGCGCCACCGTTCGCCGCTCCGCCGTCTACGCGACTGCGGACCGCCGCCGCGGCCCCGTCCAGAGTCGCAGCCTCCGCCGGTTTCGATTCCGGCGAGAACGCCTCCGCCCTCACCGAGGTTGCCACGCTGAGCCGCCGCTCCGACCAGGTGCGCGCCACCCGCTATCCCACCACCGCGCCGGTCGCCGCCTCGGTTCCGGAAGCGCCTCCTCGCGCCAGCCGCTCCGACCGCAAGCCCTCACCCGCCATTCCCCTCGGCGATGACGTACCGCCCGCCGAAGCCGGAGCCCGCGGCGTTCCTGCTGCCGAACCAGCCGGTGACCGCGTCCCCAGCTCCATGGTGCGAACGCTCGGCCTCAAGATCAACCGCATCGTCATCGACGCCGGCCACGGCGGGCACGACTCCGGCACGCTCGGCCCCGGCGGAATCGAGGAGAAGGACGTTGTCCTCGACGTGGCTCTCCGCCTCGGCCGCCTCCTCAAGGATCGTCTCGGCGCCGATGTCATCTACACCCGTACCGACGACACCTTCATCCCGCTCGAAACCCGCACCGCCATCGCCAACCAGGCGCAGGCCGACCTCTTCATCTCCATCCACGCCAACTCCAGCCCGGACACGGAGGCGCGCGGCGTCGAGGTCTACTACCTCAACTTCACCACCTCCGCTGATGCCCTTGAAGTCGCGGCTCGCGAGAACGCTTCCTCCGACGAGTCCATTTACCAGCTCTCCGACCTCGTAAAGAAAATCGCTCTCGATGACAAGATCAACGAGTCGCGCACCTTTGCCGAAGACGTGGACGAGAGCCTCTACGAGGGTCTCGAGCGCGGCAACCCCGGCTTGAAAGACCGCGGCGTCAAGAAGGCCCCCTTCGTTGTCCTGATTGGCGCCAACATGCCGTCGATCCTCGCGGAAATCTCTTTCCTCACCAATCCCGACTCCGCTCGCGAACTCCGCCAGCCCCGCTATCGTGAGCGCATTGCGGAATCCCTCTATCGCGGAGTCGCCCGCTATGTCACCAGCCTCAACGGAGTTCGCATGGCCCAGGCGGGCGGCCGCTCCGTCCCTTCCGAATAGCTGCCCACCACCGCCCTTCCATCCCGTGAAACCTTCCTTCCCGCAGCGGTGTCTGTCTCAGTAGTATCGGAAGTAGAGTGATGCCCCGGATCCCTGCTCTCGCCTTGTTGTTTTGTTCAACGCTGGCTCTGGCCGCCCCCGCGTCTTCGCGACCGGTGTTGCCGCACGTCTTCGCCGGCTGGACCGCTACCGGCGCTCCGCAGGCTGTCGCCCCAGACCCGTCCGACGCGCCCATCCTCCAGGAGTACGGATTGACGCAGTCGGTTTCCGCCAGCTACGCCTCCGGAGCTCATCGCCTCACCGTCCGCGCCTGGCGCTTCCAGGATGCCACCGGCGCCTACGGAGCCTTCACCTTCTTCCGTCAGCCAGGGATGCACGCTGAGAACTTCGCATCCGGTGCCGCTGCCTCGGATGATCACATCCTCTTCTGGACCGGCGCCACCGTCGTCGACGCCAACTTCGCCCATCCGGTCCCGAAGGAGAACGCCGTCCTCTCCGCTCTCGCCGCCGAATTGCCGAAGGCACTCGGCACCCAGGGCGTGCCGCCCTCACTCCCCGGCTACCTGCCCAAAGCGCAGCTCAACGCGACCAGCGTGCGCTACGTCATCGGCTCGGCAGCGTGGAGTCGCCTCGGCTCTGCGATACCGGCCAACGCCATCGACTTCAGCCAGGACACCGAAGTTGTGACGGCGCGATACGGCGCGGCCACATTGACGCTCATCATGTATCCCACGCCGCAGATCGCCGGCGGCCATCTGAAGATCATCGATGCGCTGCCGAAATCTCTCGGTCTCACCGCCGGCCGCACCGGACCGATGCTGGCGATTGTGAGTGGTGTCCTTCGCGCCCAGGCCGTGCCGCTGCTGCGACAGGTGAAGTTCAACGATTACGTCACCATCGATCATCCCGAGGGCTACATTCCCGAAACCGTCAAGGTCTACCGCCTGCTCTTCGGCGTCACCGTGCTCATCGTCGTCCTGATCTGCGCGGCGGTTCTTCTCGGACTTTTCCTCGGCGGCGGTCGCGCGCTCTATCGCTTCCTCCGTGGAAAACCGGTCTCCTCGGTTTCTGAGGAAGAGTTCATCTCGCTCCATCTGAGCGGATGAACGTCCGCCGTTAGCCCGCCACCGTCAAACTTCGATTGGTATTAAGCCTGCATAAAAGCAGGCATCTCATTATTTATCAATAACAAGCGACGGCTAAATGTGGATTGACGGACCTAAATGGCGAATAAATGGCGAAACAAGCTCGCGCGGTACCTCAAAATGAGGTCCTTTTACAATCCATTGAATATCAAGGCAATACGGTCGCGCCGGATTTTGCCTTGACACCCCCAGCGGTGGCCCATACTATTTCGCCAGAAAGTTCTGATGGCTTGCCTCCGTTGGAACTATTCTCCCTGAAGGAAAGGCTGCCCTGTTGCCGGGCGGCCTTTTCTCGTTTTGGTACAGCCATCAAACTGAATTCCGTCCCGCATTTTCCACCGTGCTCCGCGCCTCGCTCCATTCTGCGCCGCAAACCTCGCACAGCCACATATTCGTCGGGTCTACACCCTCGAGTAGCGGATCCGCCGCGCCGCATTTTGGACACGGCGGCGGAACGAAATCCTCCACGCGCACCTTCGACTGATCGATCACGTCCTGCGGAATCGGCTGCGCCGCGATCGCCTGCGCTTCCTCCAGCTCATCCGCCGCCACGATCACCCGCGGCCCGGTCATGTCGAGCGATCCCTGCTCCGGCGCTTCGATCCAGCTCTCGATGTCCGCGCGCTTCAGCACCTCCGAGAGCTGCCATGCCTCCTCGTGCGTATCGCACGTGCGCAGCAGTGTCTTCCACGTGTACTCCACCGGCGGGTTTTCGCCACTCTCATCCTCTGTGTCGAATTCGCCGTTTTGTTCCTCGATGGCCCGGCTCCACGCGCCGAACTTCGGCCGCCGATTCTCGCCCTCGCTCAGCGCCCTCGGTTTCTCCGCCTTCGGCGTCGCAACCGGCACAGCGATCCCACGCCGTCGCATCTCATCGCGCAGCACCTGTTGCGCCACCTCGGTCAGATTGCCGAACTCCTCGGCCAGCTCCAGCAGTTCCTCGTCGCTCTTATCCTGATAAAGAACTGTGAGCCTCTGCCATTCTTTGCCTGCGTCGCTCTCCATGGCCAGCAGTATAGGCGGCTCGTCATCTTTACGCTCCCGGGAGGGAACGATAGAATCAACTTCAGCCCCCAATGCCTTCCCGCCTGGGGCGCTTCAAAGCCGACGTAGCTCAGTTGGTAGAGCAGCCGATTCGTAATCGGCAGGTCACCGGTTCAAGTCCGGTCGTCGGCTCCATTGAATCCCTGTCCAGCATGATTGCCTTCCGCGGAATCCCGTTCCCCTGCGCCAGGGTCTTCGCCCGTGCCACTCCAAATAACTGTGGACTATAAGGAGAAGGGCAGGTGCCACGGCCTCTTGTTGATATCCCGCGATATCATCAGCTTCAATGTCCATCTGTCGGAGCCCGCCGTCAGGCCGAGGCCCACGCCCGCTTCGATATTCCAGATCTTGCCGTTGCGGTCAAATGCGCCCCACACTTCGTGAAATTGATTGTGCAGGCTGTCAAAGCTGCTAAAACGTCCGAATCCGTCATATTCCTCGGCAGCCACATCCCATGACTCTTTGAAGTTGTACACAACCCGCGCACAAGGATTGAACTCCAGGCCCGCCGGCCCTCCAGTGTAGTCCGTATCCACGACCGGATTGAAAATGAGCTCCCATTTACCAGGGTATGCGCCGATGATCGGTCGTATCTCCGCCGTAAATGTCCGTGACTCCCAATATGGGTAGTTGAAGCTGAATTCGAAATTGCTGCCCCAGAAAAATTTGTGCTGCTGAGCATGCGGCCGCACGAACAGTTCGCGGATCTTGAGCCCATCGATCGCTCCGCCGCGCCCCGTCGAATACGGAGAATAGACAGGCAAATACAGGCCCTGCTCCATCCATGGCCTGACTCCGTACGCCCATTCCCATGCTCCGTTGAACGAATGATTGGCGATGATGGCGCCGGGGAAAGTGGGCTTCGTCCTCCCCTTCGGGGTAAAGTTGCTGTGCACCATGATATTGAATATGCCCTGCGGCGCGATGACACCATCGTAGACCTGGATTTCGTCGGTCTGGGCAAAGGCCGCCATGGGCGCGATCATCAACGCGATGCCCATCAGTGCCAGCGCGACCATATGGCTAAGCCGCCACTGGGGCCCGTCAGGGATTTGCGTCATCGCGGCCAGCCCGCCACTGAGCGACAGAGCAGAAACCGCCGATGTGGAGATTGCGGTGCGAGTGTGCATCTTCCTCTCGCACTATCTCACATTCCAGGTAACTCCCCGTGCAGCCGCGGGCGAGACAGACAGTGCTGCGTGAACAGTTTGTCATCGGCAGAAAATCTATCGACCCCAGCGGAGTAATTCCGAAGGGTGTGGCCCAATCGGCGTGCGAATAACGGGACTGGAAGAGATAAAAGGGGAATGGGGCTCTTCGTAGTGAAAGACGACAAGACAATTCGAGCGTTTCTGACGCGGGCTCTGGCGGAATCAGGCTTTGGAGTGGAAGCTTCTCCGCTGGCCAGGCCAGCCTCATACCCGCGATTGCTTTGCGCGCGGCGCTTCCACAACGCTTGATCGAACGACAACCTGCAGGCGCGGCACCAGATCCGGCTGAAACTCCCGCCGCCCCGGCCGCCGAACAGCCGCCGCCCACACCAGCAGCGAGGCAAGATACATCAGATTCTGCAGACTCGAGATGGGAGCGACTCTCCCCGTGAATTCAAAAAGCCAGCCGCACAGGCTGGCGCCCAGCGCCATCAGCGCGAAGCCCGCGGCAATGCCGCGAACCGCGCCGAAAGATTCGATGTCGAACAGTTCGTACAAACAAAGCACGATCCCAAACGTCACCAGCCAGGCCAGGTTCACCCCCTCGTTCAGGCCCAGCACCGCGTGGCTCAGAACGCCCCAGACCGGCGCGTGCGAATGGAGAGCGGCAGGGATGAACACGGTGAGCGTTGCGGCAGCGATAGCCAGCGTTGCATGCGCAATCCAGGTGCGCATCGAGCGGGACAATCCCGTCATGGCACACCCCACCTGAATGATCATCCAGATTTCGGCAATCGCCGCAAGAAATGCGAACGACCAATAGACGTAGAAGTAGGGCCCGTCCGGCTGCCGAAGCAGAATATAGATGCCCAGCAGAACCAGCGAACCGATCGACTTGAGGGAAAGAAAGACGGTCAGCGACAACCAGCGTTTCCACAACCCGCTGTGCACGACGCGAAGGAGAACAGCGGGCTGCAGAACGATGATCGCAATCCATACCGCCCAGGCAAAAAGAGTCAAATGCGGCATGGGACCGCCGATCTTACTTGAGTTGCCCGTGCGTGCAGTGAGGCGTGGGACACACCGGCACGGGATCTGCGCCGACGATGATGCTGTCGTGATGCGTGTTGACCGCGAAGGCTCCAAACGCCGTGAGTGCCACTACACCGATAACCATTTTCCGAAGCATGCGCATTTTCTTTTCTCTCCAGGGCGCAGATGCGCCTGCAGAAAAGATAACGCCCATCCTGGAGTTGCGAGGTCCTCACGTCTGGAATTCCCCTGTGGACGGCAGAATAGCAAGATTCACGGCCTGCCGCGACAGGGAACTGCTCTCCCTCCATGCCCGACGAGGTTCTCCGCCCGGCTCTATCTCCCGCCGAAACTATGGGTTCCGCCCATTTTGCAGGACCGGCACGCTTTATGCTGGAACTTGAGACAGCCGGCCCGGCCGACCGGCCACCCAAACGGGTTGCCTGCCGATTTGTAAAAAGCCGCAAAATTGCCAATTCCGCTTAAATTTCCGGCGCATCCTTTGGCAGAAAACTGCGTTCTTACGAAGGAACGAGCCGGAGCCAACGAATCTTTCAGAATTTAGGGAGAGCTGAGTTTTGCTCAAAAGGACCGGAATACTTTTTGTACTGGTGATTTTCCCCACCCTGTTATTTGCTCAGGTCCCGCGTTCCGCCGTGGGCGGAAATGCGAGTTTTTGGGCGGGTGGTGAGATGTCATCCTTCAACCCGGATTACAGTTGCTCGAGCAGTTCGCCGTTCAAGTGTCCGTTGATCGGGCCCGCCGTCTTCTTCGACCTCAACGTGACCCCGAAATGGGGAGCCGAAGGCGAAGCCCGCTGGCTCCACTGGAACGGCTCGAACGGCGAGATCGAATCCAACTATCTTGCCGGCGGCCGCTATCGTGCCTTCCGCTATGGCCGTCTCAACGGCTGGGTCAAGATACTGGCAGGCGCCGGTCTTATCACCACTCCCGGATACCCTGTGGCAGGCAGCCTGAAAGGCAGCTACTTTGCCATGGCGCCCGGCGGAACTCTCGAGCTGCGCCTCACCGACCGCATCTCCCTCCGCGGTGATTACGAATACCAGTTCTGGCCCGCATTCGCGGGTCCTCCCACCTACAACAGCACGGGCGCCCTCGTCCAGCACAACAACGGCCTCGCGCCCAACGGCTTCAGCCTCGGGGTCACCTACCGCTTTCTCGGTTATTAACCGCCGCGCCAATCAATGCGCGATTGAGGAAGAACCTCAGCAGATCCGCGGCAGCTGTTCCCCGAACAGCACATCCACCACCCGCGTCCCGCCCACGCCGGTCTTCATCAGGACCATGCCCGCCGGTTGCTCCGTCACCTCGCCGATGATCCGGCTCTCGGCGCCCAGCGGATGCGCCCGCATCGCCGCCAGCACCGGATCGGCAATCTCCGGCGCCACCACGGCGATCAGCTTGCCCTCATTCGCCACATACAGCGGATCGAGCCCCAGCATCTCGCACGCCCCGCGCACCTCGTCTCGCACCGGAATCACGCTCTCCTTCAGCATCATCCCGGTCCGCGACCGGCCGGCAATCTCGTTCAGCACCGTCGCCACGCCGCCCCGCGTCGGATCGCGCATGACCCGCACGCCTCGAATATCCCCGGCCGCCTCGGCCGCATCCAGCATCGCCGCCACCAGCCCGTGCAGCGCCGCGCAATCGCTTTTCAGAGCGCTCTCAAACTCCAGCGCCTCGCGCTGCGACAGGATCGTAATCCCGTGGTCGCCGACATACCCGCTCAGCAGAATCTTGTCCCCCGGCCGCGCGCGATCCGCCGAGAGCTGCGTCTCCCGCTCCACCACGCCAATCCCCGTCGTCGTGATGAACACCTGGTCGCCCTTGCCGCGGTTCACGACTTTCGTGTCACCCGTCACCAGTTGCACCCCGGCACTCTGCGCCGCCGCCGCCATTGAATCCACTACGCGCGTCAGATCCGCCGCCGCCAGGCCCTCCTCCAGAATGAACGCTGCCGCCAGGTAGAGTGGCTTCGCCCCGCCCACCGCCAGATCGTTGACCGTGCCGTTCACCGCCAGCGACCCAATGTCGCCGCCGGGAAAGAAGATCGGCGTCACCACAAAGGAGTCCGTCGTAAAGGCCAGCCGCGCACCGCCAATCTCCAGCAGCGCCTGATCGTCCATCTTTTCCAGCGTGGGATTCCGGAACCGCGCGACAAAAACCTTCTCGATCAGCTCCGCCGACAGCTTGCCGCCGCTGCCATGCCCCAGCACAATCTGCGGATGCTCGAAGATCGGCAGCGGGCACATCCCAAACGGACCCGTCCCCACGCCCGTCTCCTCCGCGTCATCCACCTTGCTCGTACTCATCTCGGAATTCTCCGCGCTCTCCGCGTCCTCTGGGTTGAAAGCCTTTCTCTGTTGTCGGACAAACTCCTGCTCATCGCTTATTTTCCGATCGTGACCAGATCCGCTTCCTTCAAATGCCGCCCATACGCGTAGTATGCGGCGCACGCGCCCTCCGCCGACACCATGGTCGCGCCCAGCGGATGCTGCGGCGTGCACTCGGTCCCAAACGCCGGACAATCATGCGGCTTCTTGATTCCCTGCAGAATCTGCCCCGCAATGCACACCTCCGGCTCCATCGTGTCGATCGCCTCCACGTTGAAACGCGTCTCCGCGTCGAATTCCCGGAACTCCCCCTTGAGCCGGAAGCCGCTCTGCGGAATCATCCCCACCCCGCGCCATTTACGGTCGCTGACCTCGAATACCTTCCCGATCAGCTCCTGCGCCGGCCGATTCCCGCCCCTCGCCAGCACTCGCGAATACTGGTTCTCAACCTCCGCGCGCCCCTGCTCCAGTTGCTCCACCGTCATCAGCACGCCTTCCAGGATGTCCAGCGGCTCAAAACCTGTAACCACAATCGGCACATGAAAGCGCCTCGCCAGCGGCTCATACTCCGCGTAGCCCACCACCGCGCACACGTGCCCCGGCCCCAGATATCCCTGCACCCGGTTCAGCGGAGAACTCAGGATTGCCTCAATCGCCGGAGGCACCAGCACATGTGACACCAGCAGCGACATATTCTTCAGCCCCATCTGCCGCGCCTGCCAGGCCAGCATCGCGTTCGCCGGAGCCGTCGTCTCAAACCCAATCGCGAAGAACACCACCTGCTTCTCCGGATTCGCCTTCGCAATCTTCAGGCAGTCCAGCGGCGAATACACCACCCGCACATCGCCGCCCCGCGACTTGATGCTGAACAGATCCCCGTCCGATCCCGGCACCCGCAGCATGTCGCCAAACGAGCAGAAGATCACCTCCGGCCGCCGCGCGATGGCGTGCGCCTTGTCGATCATCTCCAGCGGCGTCACGCACACCGGACACCCCGGCCCGTGCACCAGCTCCACGCCTTTCGGCAGCAGATGATCGATCCCATTCTTCACAATCGAGTGAGTCTGCCCGCCGCAGACCTCCATAATCACCCACGGCTTCGTCTGTACCTTATGGATCCGCTCCACCAGCTTCGCGGCGATGTCTCCATCGCGATACTCGTCCAGATATTTCATGCCGCGCCTCCTCCGGACCCCCTGGACTCCGTAACCTCGGGAATGTCCAGTTCCCCCAGCTGGTCCAGCTCCGCCAGCGCCTCGTAGGTCCGTCGCGCCTCTTCTTCATCCACGCGGCTGATTGCAAAACCCACGTGCACCAGGACGTAGTCACCCACCTGCGTCTCCGGAACATAGTCCAGGCAGGCCTCCCGCGTCACCCCGCCAAACTGTATGCGCCCCATATGCATGCCTTCGTGGGTAAACACCTCCGCCACCTTGCCGGGAATCGCCAGACACATAAGTTCGCTCCTGGATTGCAGTCAGCCCCGGGGCGGGCGACGTCGGAAACCTTCGCCCGAACGCCCCCATGATAGTCCTCTGCCGCTACTCCTGGCTCCTGAGATGCATCACAGCGCAAAATGGCGGAGGTTGGCTGCTGCAAAGCCTCGCTCCGCCTTCGCACTCTCGGATCTCTCCCTGGATTCTCCGCGTCCTCTGCGCTCTCTGTGGTGAAAGCCTTACCCCACCAGCCCCCCCACCACCTCCGGCGCGCTCTTCAGCGCCGCATCCAGATGGCTCGCGTCCTTGCCGCCCGCTTCCGCCATGTCCGGACGCCCGCCGCCTGACCCGCCTACCTGCTTCGCAATCGCGCCGACAACCTTCCCGGCCTGCACCTTGCTCGTCAGGTCCTTGGTCACGCCGACAATCAGCGCCACCTTGCCATCTTCCTGCGCGCCGCCCAGCACCACCACCCCCGACCCCATCTTGTTGCGCAGATTATCGACCAGCGTCCGCATCTGCCCCCGATCGAGCGCGTCCACCCGCTGCGCCAGCACCTTGATGCCCTTCACCTCCACGGCCTGATCCGTCGCCCCTGCCACCCGCGACGCCGCGGACTTCATCCGCGCCTCGTCCAGCTCCCGCCGCAGCCGCTTCAGCTCGTCTTCCTGCGCCGACAGCCGCTGCCGCAGCGCCTCCGCCGGCGCCAACTCCCCAGGTCCCAGCTGCGATGCCAACTGCGCGACCTCAAAATCCCGCCGGAACTCCTTCAGCGCGCCCAACCCCGTCACCGCCTCGACGCGCCGCACGCCCGACGACACCGACCCCTCGCCCAGCAGCTTCACCACGCCGATCTCGCCCGTCGCGCCGGTGTGCGTGCCGCCGCACAGCTCCGTTGAAAAGTCCCCGATCTTCACCACGCGCACCTTCTCGCCATACTTTTCGCCGAACAGCGCCATCGCGTGATACTCATTCACCGCCACGTCAATCGGAACGTCTTCGAGTGTCACCACCGTCGTGTTTCCCAGCGTCTCCTTATTAATGATGTCCTCGATATCCTGCAGCTCTTCATCGGCGATCCCCGCAAAATGCGAAAAATCGAACCGCAGCCGATTCGGCTCAACTAAAGACCCCGCCTGTTTCACATGTGTCCCCAGAACCTCGCGCAGAGCCGCATGCAGCAGATGCGTCGCCGTATGATTCCGCCGCGTCGCGTTGCGGAAGTTGGCATCGACCACCGTATCCAGCTTGTCGCCGAGCTTCACCGGCTGCCGCAGAATCGCCCTGTGCGCGAACACCCCCTGCACCGGCTTCGTGCACCCACTCACATCCGCGACGACAGAATTGTGATCGTCCGACATCAGCCAGCCCGTGTCGCCAATCTGGCCGCCCGAATCCGCATAGAAGCTCGTCCGGTCCAGCACAATCTCCACCACATCGCCCGCGCCCGCCGCCGGAACCCCCTGCCCGTCCTTCACAATGGCCAGCACCTCAGCCCCATCGGTCCGCAGTTGGCCGTACCCCTCAAACGCCGTCTTCGGCAGATCGCGAAACGCCGGGCTCGCCGACTTCTGCGACCCGCCCTTCCACGAAGCCCGCGCCCGCGCCTGCTCTTCGGCTTTGGCACGCTCAAAACCGCGTCGATCGAACTCGAAGCCTGCGTCACGAGAAGCATCTACGAGGAAATCTTCCGGCAAACCGAAAGTCTCGTAATACCTGAATGCAGTTCCTCCCTTGAGCACCTTTCGTGAATCACGGGAGGCAGTCTTCGCAAAATCCGCGAACTGCTCGACCCGGTGCTTATCTCTCTTCCGAAGGAACTCATCGTGCGCGGTCGGGAGCTTGCTGACAAAATCTTCGACCAACTCCTGCGTGGCTTCCCAAGGCCTGAGCAGCGAGTCTTGAAGAAAATCAACAAATCTCGACGCAAGCTCCCCGTACATGCGCCCAGGAGAAGTTGCAGGAAGTGAATTGACGAAGTCGTTGACCAAATTGTCGTTTACTAGTTCCTCCTCGGAGAGAAGCAGGGATTCCCGAAAATATTCATCCACCCTTTCCGATCCGATGCCAATCACCCGCGCAAACTGCCGCTCCTCCGCCTCCACGACCTTCGCCACGCGGTCCGCGCTCTCCTTCAGCTCCGGATACGCATCCTGCATCTCATCCCGCACCGCATAGACCATCTGAAACATAAACGGCGCTTCCTGCCCCAGCAGCCGCCCATGCCGAATCCCGCGCCGAAGAATCTTCCGCAGCACATACCCGCGCCCCTCATTCGACGGCAGCACACCGTCGCTGATCAAGAACGTCGAAGCCCGCGCATGATCCGCAATGATTCGCAAACTCGCCGCATCCCGATCTGAGCTCTGTGCTCTGTGCCCTGTGCCCTGGCGCGTCAGATCGCTGGCGCGCGCAATCAGCGGTACAAAAAGGTCCGTCTCAAAATTCGAGACCACTCCCTCCAGCACCGCCGCCACCCGCTCCAGCCCCATGCCCGTATCGATCGAAGGCTTGGGCAGCAGGTTCAACTCCCCCTGCCCCGTGGTTACATTGAGGGTCCGATCGAACTGCATAAACACCAGGTTCCAGATCTCCACATACCGCGCCTCATCCCGGCCGAACGGCTTGTCCACGCCTGGCGTCTCCGCGGCCTCCATGCCCATGTCGTAAAAAATCTCCGAGCAGGGACCGCACGGCCCCGTGTCGCCCATCTGCCAGAAGTTGTCCTTCATGCCGTACTCGAAGATCCGCTCCGCCGGCACATGCTCCAGCCACAGCTTGTACGCCTCCTCGTCGCGGGGCACGCCGTTCTCGCCCTTGAAGATCGTCACGTACAGCCGATCTTTTGGAATGCCGTACCACTCCGGCGAGGTCACCAGCTCCCACGCGTAGGCAATCGCGTCCTTCTTGAAGTAGTCGCCGAAGCTGAAGTTCCCCAGCATCTCGAAGAACGTGTGGTGCCGCCGCGTGAACCCGACATTTTCCAGGTCGTTGTGCTTCCCGCCCGCCCGCACGCACTTCTGTGAGGTGGTCGCGCGCGCATAATCCCGCCGCTCCAGTCCCAGAAACACGTCCTTAAACTGATTCATCCCCGCATTGGTGAACAGCAGCGTGGGATCGTTGGCCGGCACCAGCGACGACGAGTGCACCCGGCGGTGCCCCTTCGTCTCAAAAAAGCGCAGGAACGCCTCGCGGATCCCCGCGCCCGTCCACTGCTTCACGTTCGTAGGCATATACCCGAGTTTACCGGAGCGCGCGCTTGCACCTGGCACCCTCCAGGCTCCTGGTCCCCAGCTCCAGGCTACGGGCTCCCGGCTACAGGCTGCCTTCGACCCCCACCAGCACCTTCGGACCGGTCGGCTGCGGCATCCCGCCCTCCGGCTCCTCGGTGACCGCGAAGGCCTTCGCTTCCAGCCCCGGTGTCACATGTGCCGTCATCGGCTCCGTCCATTCGCCCGGAGACAGCACGCGCAGACTCACAGGATTCCCCCCCACGGGCACCAGCCACAGCTGGTAGCTCTTCTTCGGCGGCGGAGCCGGCAGATAGCCCGCAAACGTCACCATTCCCATCTCCGGGTTGTACAGCACCCCGGCGCGCCCCTGCGGCATGCCCGGCATCGGCTTCAGTGCCACCCGCACCGTCCCCGGCATCCCCAGCAGCTTGTCGGTCTCATCGGCCGCCCGCGCAATCTCGTCCGCGTGCGTCTGCACCTGCGCCAGCTGCCCTTCCAGGTTATGGATCTGTTCCAGATCCCGCGCGTCCTTCATCCACAAACCCACCGCCAGCGCCGCAAACACCACCGTCGCCACCGCGAAAGCCGGCGTCAGCCACGCCCATCTCCGCCGGACCGCCGGCGCCTGTGCCGAACGCCGCCGCGCCGGTCCCGCTTCCTCGGCCCGCACCCGACGCAACAACGCATCCTTCACCCCGGGTGGCGGAGTCGCCGCAGGAGCCGCCAGTGCCAGCAGCGCCACTCGCTCGCGAGCCTCTGCCAGCTCCTTCGTGCAGGCCGCACACGTACGCACATGCGCCTCATAGGCCTGCTTCTCCTCCCCGTCCAGCGCTCCCAGCGCGTACAGGTCAGGATCTTCCGGGTTGGCGTGTCGTCCGTTCATTGCAAATGTTGTTTCAGCGACTGCATTGCGGCGCGCACTCTCGATTTCACCGTACCCAGCGGCGCGCCCGTCCGCTCGGCAATCTCTGTTTGGGTCATTCCTTCAAAATACGCAAGCTCCAGCGCCTCTCGCTGCTCGCTCGGCAGCGTCGACATTGCACGCCGCAGCCGATCCGCCAGCTCCAGTCGCTCCGCCTCTTGCTCCAGATTTCCCGGCGACGGCAGGCTCTCCAGCAGAAATCCCTCGGGATCGTCCGCCATCCGGTGCCGGTCTCCTCCGCGCAATCGCGAAATCGCCCGGTTCCGCGCAATCACCAGTAGCCACCCGGGCAACGATCCCCGGGTTGCGTCGAACCGTCCCGCCTCTCGCCACAACTGCAGAAACAGATCCTGCAGCACCTCTTCGGCGAGTTGCGTGTCCTTCAGGATACGCATCAGCATGCCGAAGAGCATGCCGGAATACCGGTCGTAGAGCGCCGCCAGCGCGTTTTCGTCGCCCGCCATCATTTGCTCAATCAGAGCCGAGTCCGGGACAGGCTGCAGCAAAGCAGTCATCAGGCCTCGTTTCGGCTTCGATTGGAATACGCAGAATTGCGTCGCAATGGATTGCCAAACCTGTCTGGAGTTTCGGGCCCGCAGGACAATTTGCTCAGCAGCATCCTGTCTGTCTCCGAGATCTCGTCGTCTCTCGGATGCACGCAAATCTTATCGTGCCGTCTCTCCGCGCGCCAGCCGCTCTCTTTCGCCCGGTTCATTATTTCTTCAATCCGATCTCCTCCCTCCTTGCGTAAGTCCAGCAGGAGGTTCTCCCCCATGCCCCTCAAAGAACCCGCCGAGATCCTCTCGGCGGAACAATGGCTCAACCGCATCGAGCTCAAAAAGGCTCTCAATCGCCGCCGATTTCTCTCCGGACTCGGGTTCACCGGCGCCGCCGTCGCGGGCAGCGCCCTTCTCGCCGGTTGCGGCGGATCCGGCACGCATAACGTCATGGCGGCCGGCCCCACGGAAACAGATGTCCTCAACTTTGCCCTCAATCTGGAATACCTCGAAGCCACCTTCTACAGCTATGTCGCCACTGGCGCAGACATCCCCTCAGCCTCCACCGGCGGCGGTCCCGCGCCCACCGGAGCTCCCTCCGCCCAGCCCGCCTTTCAGTCCCAGCAAATCGCCGATATGTTCGCCGAAATCTATTACGACGAGATCAGCCATGTGAACGATCTGCGCTCTGCGCTCGGCAGCTCCGCCGTCCCCCGTCCTCAGCTCGCCCTCAATGCTCTGGGCACCGTCGGCACCGCTAACTACATCACCTTCGCTCGCCTCTTTGAAGATGTCGGCGTCACCGCCTATGCCGGAGCGGCCACCGACCTCACCGGCCAGAACCTCCAGTACGCCGCCCAAATCCTCGCCGTCGAAGGCTTCCATTCCGGCGCCATTCGTCTCATCGCCATCCAGCAGGGCGCCCCTTATCTCCCCACCGCGGATGTCCCCGCTGACGGCGATGACGTCCCGCCTTACGATCCCGGCTCCGCCGCGGCCGCCGCGGCCGGACCCACCTCCAAAGGCGCCTTTTTCGCCACCGCCGGCGCCAGCATGACCAATCAAACCCTCCCCGGCCTGGCCTTTGCCCGCACCACCTCGCAGGTCCTCGCCATCGTCTACGCCAATGGCGCCTCCGGCACCGCCAAAGGCGGCTTCTATCCCGCAGGCATGAACGGCAACATCACCACTGTCTGATCGTCATCGTTTTCCCTCCCCCGCCTGCAAAACCAGGAGGCCGGCTAACCTGCCGGCCTCCGGTTACCCCTCTCTCCCGGCCTTTCGAACCTGCTACACTCGTGCGGTTCCAAAACCGGTCCCCAGATCGGTCCTCAAAAATCACATCAGGAGAGAAGCCATGGCCCATTCCACGGCCACGCCTACCCACGCGCAGGTCACACCCGAGCGCATCATGCAGATCGCCTGGGGCTACGCCCCTGCCCTTATCCTCGAAGCCGCCATCCGCCACCGCGTCTTCGACGTCCTCGACAATGGCCCTCTCAACATCTGGGAAGTCCAGCAGGCCACCGGCGCCTCCGCCCGCGGCCTCACTGCCATCATGGACGCCCTCGTCGGCCTCAATTTCCTCTCCAAAGACGAGCAGGGCCGCTTTGCCCTCACGCCGGAAAGCGAGCTCTTCCTCGTCAGCACCAAACCTTCCTTCCAGGGAGGCATGATCAAGCACGGTAGCCAGCACCTCATCCCGCGCTGGCTCCACCTCAACGAGGTCGTCGCCACCGGCAAGCCCGTCTCCCCGGTCAATCAGGAGTCCACCGGCGGCGAGTTCTTCCATAACTTCGTCCTCGACATCTTCCCCATGAGCTATCCCTCCGCCCAGGCGCTGGCCGCCGCCATGGACTACGGCCCAGGCGGCGCGCCGGTCCGCGTTCTCGACCTGGCCGCCGGATCCGGCGTCTGGGGCATCGCCCAGGCCCAGTCTTCTCCGCGCATCGAGGTCACCGCCGTGGATTGGCCGGAGGTCATTCCCCTGACGAAAAAGACCGTCGCCCGCTTCGGCTTCGCCGATCGCTGGTCCTACGTCGAAGGCGATCTCCACGACGCGGACTTCGGCTCCGGCCACCACGTCGCCACCCTCGGTCACATTCTCCACAGCGAAGGCGAACGCCGCAGCCGCGAGCTCCTGGCGAAGACCCATGCCGCCCTGGCCAGCGGAGGCACCATCGCCATCGCCGAGTTCCTGGTCAATAAGGAGCGCACCGGCCCGGTCGGCAGCCTCTTCTTCGCCGTCAACATGATCGTCAACACCCAGGAGGGCAATACCTGGTCCTTCGAGGAAATCGGCGCCTGGCTCGAGGAAGCCGGCTTCAAAAACGTCCGCACGCTGCCGGCTCCAGGACCCTCGCCGCTCATCCTGGCGACCAAACTCTAAGGGACCACAACTCCGGGTGCCCCATATCTTCCTCCTTTGGCAGATGGGGGAAGCCGATACCGCATCCCAGCACAACCCCGGGTGCCCCATCCTTGTCGCCTCGGTTGTTTCGAGGCGACAGGGTGGGAGACCCCGCTCCAGACCCGTCGGCTCTTGTGTCAGGGCACGACTTCACAGCTCGCGGAAAAACTCCCCCGCTTTGAAAGGGCACAGCTTCAGCTGTGCCGAAAAGCTTGCAGAATGAATCCGGCTTGAGCCGCCGAGGGACGGCTTTCGCTCTGCTGTGGCCCTTTTTCGCAAGCTGTTCAGTCGTGCGGTGCCGCCGCGCGGCACGACGGAGAAAGCCACGGCCTTTAGGCCGTGGAATCCGAGGCAGGAAAAGACGGGCTTCAGCCCCTGAGCCCCCCACTCTCCGGCGCCTGATGCAAGCCACGCAGACGCATACCAAACTCGAAAGATACCGAGCCCCGAATCTCCAGCTTTTCATTGTCAAGCATTACCAAAATCCAAACCGCTGAAAACAAGCCAGATCCGCCCCAAAATCGCTGGCAGGAAACCTGGCTGGACTTGGTATCCTAAAAATAGGGGGAAGAAAGCAAATCTCCCTCGACAAGAGCCCGCCACACAAGCGGGCTTTTTCCTGGAGCGCGATGGCCACCCGAACCCTTTCGGGGGCTCCTGGCCCGCCGGCCACCCGCTCGCTATCTCCTGTATTTGTCACACATACCGTCAGAGCCTCTGCTAACTACCGTGTTTGCCACACATAGACAACGTGGATTCGTAACTACTTTGGTTTGTCACACATGCACATTTGCAAAGATTATTTTCGACGGCTCCCGGCTCCCGGCTCCCTACTGGCTACTGGCTACCGGCTACCCGCTCGCCATCCCGTATTTGTCACACATACCGTCAGAGCCTCTGCTAACTACCGTGTTTGCCACACATAGACAATGCTGATTCGTAACTACTTTAGTTTGTCACACATGCACATTTGCAAAGATTATTTTCGACGGCTCCCGCCTCCCGGCTACCAGCTACCAGCTACCGGCTCCCAGCTCCCAGCTCCCAGCTACAGCCCACCGGCTACAGTCTGTTCTCTGTACCCTGCATTCTGCCGGGCCAGCCGCTGGCGCCGCGGCGAGAGCAACTGCACCGTGATGATCATGCCCGGGATCAGGTACATCATCGATCCCATCACCCACATAAAGGCTCCGGCGGCGATCTGGTCGTTCATCGCGCTCAGCCCGAACAACCGCGGCACAGCCGCATAGCTCGGATACAGCAGCTTTCCCGAGAAGCACAGCGACGCCGAGAGCGCGGTGTTCACCACATCGGCCAGCAGCAGATACGGCAGCAGCAGCCATCGCCCGTTATCGCCGCTCCCGGTTCGCTGCCAGGGCGAACGGAGCGGCCACGGCTCAATGACCGGCCACCAGAACAGGAGGCTCGTGAAAAAGAAGCACGCATGCTCGCAGTTGTGAATGTTTTCCGATGACAGCGCAAACTCGTACGCCCGCGGAATGTGCCAGCCAATGTAGGCGACGGTGAAGGCCAGCCACGCCACCCTGGGCCGGGTCAGAAATCCGCCGATCTTCGGCAGAATGCCCGTCTGGAACAGCGGTCGCAGCACCCACCGAATCAGCGGCCGAGGCAGTCCGCGCAGCATCGGCACCACCGGCGCGCCAAACGCGATCAGCGGCGGGGCCACCGACATCAGCACAAAGTGCTGCCCCATGTGCATGAACAGAAGCGAATCGCTGAAGGTATCGAGCGGCGACGAAACCGCCACGAAAAGGGCCAGAATTCCGCCCAGAAACGTTGCCAGCCGCCACGCGGGGAATCGCTCGGGCCGCGTCCGCCGAATCTGCCTCCAGCCTCGGACATACACCAGCGCCGTGACCGCCAGAGCCGCGGTTACGGCCCAGGGAATATCCCAGCGGGTGAACAGCGCATCGGCATTCATACTTATTGGCTGCCGCTCACCGGCGGAGGTGCCGGATTTTGTTCGATTTCTTTAATGGAGGCGTCGCGCGCCGCCGGCTCATTGGCCGGATGCAGCGTTTCGAGGAAGCTCACCACCGCCTCGATCTCCGGCGGAGACAGGTTTTTGCCGTACGCCGGCATATTGCCGCCGCCGGTCACCACCTTGAACCGCAGCTGGTCGGGCGTCATGCGCGTCGCCACGTCGTCCAGAGCCGGCCCGCGCTCGCCGCCGAGCCCGCCGATGGAGTGGCAGTTACGGCACTGTTTGGCCTGGAAGACCACCGCGCCCTCGCGCACCAGGGGCGTCGCCGAACGCAGATATTTCACCGGAAGCGGATCGCTGCTCCACGCCGTCATATGCGGGCTCCATGGCGTTTTCATGCCCAGATGCGTGAAGGCGCCCCAGGTGACCGCGACGGTGCTCAGCGCCAGCAGCGCGACCGGGCGCCGATGCCAGCTCTTCTCGCCCTCCGGCGCGACGAACGGCACCGCCAGCAGTCCGGCGATGATCAGGATCGGCACAACCAGAATGAAAGGCGTCTCCAGCGCAGGAGGCAGGTACGATAACACCGCGAAGATCCAAAGGAAGGGGAAATCCGGCTTGGGAACCGTCTGGATGATCGAAGGATTCGGCTGGCCACCCGGTCCGTACGGCCCAAAGACCATCGCGCAGACGGCAACCGCCGCGAGGATCGCCCCCGAGAACATCAGGTCTTTCCAGAACGCTCCGGGGACAAACGGAATGCCGTCCTCATGCGCCAGCTTGTTGTACTCGGCGATGTAGGTCGAGCGCCGCACCACGCGGCCCGGCATCGGCCATTCGCTGACGCCCAGCTTCAGCACCATCCAGATGTGGATTCCCGCCAGAAAAAGGAGCAATCCGGGAATGACGAACACATGCAGCATGAAGAACCGCGATAACGTGGCGCCGGCGATGACCGGCCCGCCCAGCACCAGGTGGACCAGCCCGCCGCCGATCCACGGCACCCGGCTCATCATGAAGACGCCAATGCCCAGGCCCCAGTACGCGTCCTGGTCGAAGCGCAGCACCTGGCCGGTGAACGCCATGCCGATCGTCATCAGCAGCAGAAATACGCCGACAGACCACGTGAGCTCGCGAGGAAATTTGTACGACCCGAACAGAAACACCTGCGCCATGTGGATGAACACCACGGCGACCATGAAATCCGAGCCCCATCCGTGGAGCGCCCGCAGGAACCAGCCCAGCGGCACCTGGTGGTTCAGAATGTTGAGGCTGTTCCATGCCTGGGCGGCCGACGGAACATAAACCAGCGCCAGCAGAATGCCGGTGACGATCTGCAGCATCAGCAGCGTGAAGGCCGCGCTGCCGAAGACGTACCACCAGCTTGCTGTGTTGCGCGGCACTTTGTGCAGCACCGCGTCCTTGATGGGGCCTTCGACCTGCAGCCGCTGCTCGAACCAGTTGTAGATTGCTTTCATCCGCGACATGAGCAATCTCCGCTTTGGCCGGGCACGGCGATCTTCACCAGCTCGGCGTGGTTCGAAAGGGTCGGCATCTCTCCTGCGTCGATCTGCAACTGGTCGCCGGTCACTTTGTGGTTGTAGGTAAACAGGCCCCGTTCGGGCGGCCCCGAAGCCCGCGATCCGTCGGCGTAGTACACGCCGCCGTGACAGGGGCACATGAAAAGCTGCGACTGCGGGAACCAGCGCACCGGACAGCCGAGGTGAGCGCAGTTGATGGCAAAGACCGTGAACTGCCGGCTTCCCTCGCGGCGCACGTAGCAGGGAATTTCGTCCGTCTGCCCGTCCCAGGGCCGCGTCCACGGCTGCTTATAAGAGATCAGCCGGGTCTGGCCAACGGGAAACTGATCTACCGAACCCAGCGTCACCCAGGAGTTATAGGCCGAGTCTTTGCGTACCGGCGCGAAAATATACCGCACAATCGGCACCGCCAGGCCGATGCCGACCAGACCGTTCAGCGCTATGCTGGCCTTCATCAGCAGCCACCGGCGCGACACGACCTTCGGCCCGTCGCGATCGCTGGCCTGTTCGGCGGCCTTGTCCATCTCCGGACCGGTGCTGCGCTTTTCGGGATTGTCGCTCATGTCAACCACGGCTCATCTCCTCGGCGTAAGGGGAATCGGCGCAGCGGAAACCGTAGCCGGGTTCCGCAGCGATCCAAGATACGCAACAATGTCGGTGACTTCCTGCCCGGTCAGGGGCGTCTGCGGGGCGTTTTTTGCGGTGTCGTCCCGCCAGTCCGGCTGGCCGATGTCCGGACGTCCGGCGACGACGATGCTGCGGATCGCGTCGTCGCTGACCAGGGACAGATACACAGAGCTGGTCAGCTCCTGGCGCTGATGACCGGAATGGCACATGGCGCAGTGCGCCTGGTACAACTGCTGGCCGTGCTGCGCGTTGCCGCCTGCCGGCTGTTGCAGCGGCGGAGGCGTAACTCCGGCCAGGGTGTTCGGCTTCGCCCACTCTTTGCGCATGCCGGCGACGATGGCGTCAATCTGCTGATCCGTCAGCATGCCGCCCGCCGACTGCGCCCAGGCCGGCATCTGCGTGCCCGGTAGCCCGTGGGAAATGATGTCGCGGAGCCGGTTGTCGTCGATCAGCGCCTGGAACTCCGGATTGGCCAGGTCCATCGCCGGTCCGTTCTGCCCGCCAGTCCCGTGGCAGGCCTGGCAGTTCTGTTCGAACAGCGTGTGAGAGTCGAGATTTTCGCTGGGCGGTATGGGAGCATGCGCCTCCGCGCGGGCGGCGCCCGGCATTTGTGGGCATCCGGCGAGCGCGATCAGGAGAGGAAGAACCGCCGCAGCGGCGATGGGGGCTCGCCGCATCAGGGCTTCTCCTTGTCTCGCGGCAAAGGCGGTCCGGCGTTGGGATTCGACTCCATCAGTCCCGGCGCTTCAATCCCCATACGGGCGATGAACGGCAGTCCGCGGCCGGTGCGAACGCGGCTCTCCCGTGCCACCACCAGTCCGGCGACCACGCCGAAGGTAAGTTGCGAGACGAGGAACCATGGCCAGGAGATATGCGCATCCAGCGCGGGATTGATAATGCCCATGCTGGCATGGATGAGGCCGGTCCAGAGGAATGGGGCGACGATGCCGCCGAGCAGCACGGGGTGGCGCGGCAGCATGGGCAGCATCGCTCCGTAGAGCAGGCCGACCAGGAGGCAGACGATCGCCTGGATCACGATGGCGGTGAGGAACCATTCCCAGTGGAACAGAGCGATCTGCGCCTCGGTAATTTGCCTGGGAGTGGCGCCGGCGCCGCCGAGCAGGTTCACCGGATACCAGATGCTGTGGTGCGCAATCAAGCCGTAGAGGACCGCGGGGAAAATCATGGCGATGCCGCCGGCAATGCCGCCCTTGAGCCCGCTGAGGATCGGATAGGTTTCCACGGGCAGATGCGCGCGGTGTTCGGGTCCGATCTCGAGCCGCCTCACGATGTGCCGCTTCGTCTCCACCGTGATGGGCTGCACAACGACCGGTACCTCTTCGTGCGCTTCGTGCGGCAATACCTGGCGGAACCATCCCACGCAGCCGGCCAGCATCAGCACACCGCCGAAAGCGCTGATCCAGAGGGTGGTCACCAGGCCGGCCGCCGCCATCATGCAGCCGAAAGCGAGAATGATGGGCCATGAGGTGGGCGCGGGCAGATGCACGCTTTCGCCGTGCGCCGGTCCGACTGTGTGCTGTGTCTCCGCCATTCTTCTCTATCGCCCCACGATGTACACCACGGTGAAGACCACGATCCACACCGCGTCGACAAAATGCCAGTAGAGCGCCCACACCTGAATGCGCTCGGAGTGGCTCTGGTTGACATGTCCGGTCAGCGTAAACAGCAGAATGAGAATCAGCCCGATGAGGCCGATGACGACGTGCGTCGCGTGCAGGCCGACCAGCGAATAGAACGTGGTGCCGAAGAGATTGGTGTGGATGGTCAGCCCATACTGATAGATCAGCTTGTGCCATTCAAGTCCTGTGCCGACGATAAAAACAATGCCCAGTGCGATGGTGAGAGCCCAGAGCGCGGCGAACCTGCGCATCCGGCCGCGCTCAATCTCCCGCTCGGCCAGCCAAATGGTCACGCTGCTGGAGAGCAGGCAAACGGTGTTCAGGAAAGGAATTTCCAGAACCTGCTGCGGGGTGGGACCGCTGAGACTCTTCCCGATGTAAAAGATGTAGGCCACGACGAAGATGATGAAGATGCCGCACTCGCCGATGATGAGCGAGAGCATCGCCACCCGCCCGCGTGAAGGCAGGACCCAGGGCTCGACGACGGGAGAAACGGGGATGGCGCTCATGACTCGTACTTCCAGTCCGGATCTTCCGGATGTTTCAGATCCCACAGAGGACGGCGGCTGTAGACCACGGGATCGGCGGCGAAGTTATACACCGGCGGCGGCGAAGGCGTTGCCCACTCCAGAGTCCACGCATCCCACGGGTCGTTGCCGGCGGGTTTGCCCTTGTAATACGAATGCACCAGATTCCACGCGAAGATCAGCACCGCAATCCCCTGAACGAACCCACCCACGGAAATCAGGAAGTTCAGATGAGTCCATCCGCGATCCGGCTCGTAGGTGTAGATCGAGCGCGGCATCCCCATTAATCCCACAAAATGCATGAGGTCGAAGGTGATGTGAAAGCCGATGAGGAAGAGCCAGAAGTGCCACTTTCCCAGGGTTTCGTCGAGCATGCGCCCGGTCACCTTGGGATACCAGTAATAGATCCCGGCGAAGATGTTGAAGACGATCGCGCCCACCAGGATGTAGTGGAAGTGGGCAATCACGAAATAGGAGTTATGCAGCTGCCAGTCCCACGGGGCTATCGCCTGCATGATGCCGGTCAGGCCGCCACAGAGAAACTGGAACAGAAACGCCAGGCAGAACAGCATGGGCGTGGCGAATCGGATCTTCCCGCCCCATATCGTCGCCAGCCAGTTGAAAATCTTGATCCCGGTCGGAATGCCGACCAGCATCGTCGACAACACAAAAAATGTATTGGTGACGGAGGTCATTCCGATGGTGAACATGTGGTGAGCCCAGACTCCCATGCTCACGAAAGCGATGCCCACCGAAGCCGCCACCATGGCGGGGTAGCCGAAGATGGCCTTGCGCGAGAAGACCGGGATGATCTCGTTGGCAATGGCAAAGGCCGGCAGAACCAGCACATAGACCTCAGGATGCCCGAAGATCCAGAAGAAGTGCGCCCAGATGATCGCGGAGCCACCGGCTTGCGCGTCGAAAAAGTGTCCGCCCAGGTAGCGATCGATCAGCAACATGACCTGCGCGGCCGTGAGCGGTGTGATGGTCACCAGGGTGAGGCCGCTCACCACCAGCATCAGCCAGACGAAAAGAGGCATGCGCAGCAGCGTCATGCCGCGGCAGCGCATGCAAAGCGTGGTAGCGATGATATTGATCGCCGTGCCCAGCGTTCCGAATCCGGCAACGATGAGCGCCAGTGCCCAGTAGTCGGTGGAATGGCCGGGCGTGAAGGCTTTCTCCGTCAGCGGAGCGTAGGCCCACCACGTCACGGCCGGCGCCCCGCCCATGCCGTAGAGCCCAAAGCCGCCGATAAAGCTGTAGTACAGCAGCAGCCCTCCGAAAGCCGTCATCCAGAAACTGAAGGCGTTCAGCCGAGGGAAGGCCATATCGCGGGCGCCGATCATGAGCGGCACCAGGTAGTTCCCAAAGCCAAACACGATTGTCATCCCCACCAGGAAGACCATGGTGGTCCCATGCATGGTGAAGAACTCGTTGTACATTTGCGGCGAGAGAAAGTGATTGTTGGGCCACATCAGCTGAATGCGGATGCACAGGGCTTCCACTCCGCCCACCAGCAGAAAGAAGATCCCGTAGAGCACATACAGAACCCCCAGCCGCTTGTGATCGACGGTCACCACCCATTCGTGCAGCCACTCCACCAGCAGTTGCGGCCGATGGTGGGTCGGCGTCAGGTCAAGCGATCCGGCGATGGGCAAAGTCTGGTCGGCCATGCGTGTTCCTGGTGAAGTTAATGCAGCGAATCGAGGTAGGCCACCAGCTCGTCGATCTCGCCGTCGCTGAGCTGCATGGCGGGCATGAGAACTCCCTCTTTGAAGTGATCCGGATCCTTAATCCATTCGCGGAGGTTCTCCGGGGTGTTCACAACAGCGCCGGAGGCGATCGTCGCGCGGCTGGCCAGGTGAGTCAGATCGGGGCCAAACCGGCCTGTGGCCGCGGTGCCGGCAATTGCGTGGCAGTTGGTGCAGGCGTGCGTCTCGAAAACCTGTCGTCCCGCGGCAACCCGGGGGTCCTGGACGCCCGGCTGCTGCTGATCCTTCACCCAGGCCGCAAACTGCGCGGGTGTGTCCACATAAACCCGCAGCAGCATCTTGGCGTGCTCGATGCCGCAGAACTGGGCGCATTGCCCGACGTAGAGGCCTGGATGCAGCGGCTCAATCCACGTCTCATTGGGATGATTGGGGATCACATCCGTTTTTCCGGCGAGCTGGGGAACCCAGAAGCTGTGGTCAACATCGGCGGAAAGCAGATGGAGATAGGTAGGTTCCGGATGATCGGGTGTGCTGAGTGGCACGTGCAGCTCGTTGGCGGTCACGATGCCCAGTTTCGGATAGCGATATTCCCACCAGAACTGGTGTCCGACGACGGTAACCTCGAGGGCGGCTTTGGGTATCGGTGCATCCTGGATGGCAAAGATGATGCGCGCGGTTGTGAGGAAAAGCACCACGACGATGAGAATAGGGATCACCGTCCACGCCAGTTCCACCTGGGTGCTGCCATAAATCTGGGGAGGCTCGCTGCCATCGTCGTCTTTGCGCGCGCGGAAACGGATCAGCGCAAAAGTGAGCAGGCCGCCGACCACAACAAAGATGCCGCCTGTGATGCCCAGAACAAAGAGGGAAAGATGAAAGATGGTGTTGGCGGGTGTGGATGCAGGCGCGAAGATGCTGGGCGTTTGCTGGGGAGCGTCCCCCCAGGCAGTCGTCGCCGAGCATACGATCAGCAGAGAGAAGATCAGCCGAGCCGCTCGCGCGCCGTACTGCCGGATCATGGAATTCATCTGCGTTCGGGTGAGAGGTTTGTTGGATGATGGTGCCGCTGGTTGGGATTACGTGAGGACGTGGTGATGATGGCCTGGAGAACGCCCTGCGCGCGTGACACATGCTCGCTCAGTCGCGGCATGCATTGAATCTGCAGATGGGTCCGGCTCCGTCCGAAAAACAATCTTAACAGCAAATCAGGCAGATTCCGACGTCCGGGCCGGGCTCCTGAAATTCACCTGCTCGCAGGTGTAGCGGCGGCAAACGCGCGAGCAAAGCGGCGGACGGCGTTGGCCAGCGCTGCGATCCTGGTCCCGTTGGCATAGGCGTTGATGATGGCGCCGCGAAAGACGGGAGACGTGAGAGCGCGGAAGCCGAGGTCGGGATTGCCGTAGAACCATCGCGCGCCGGAAGCGGAGAGGCGAAGGTCCTGACGCAGAGGCGCGGTGAGCGCCGCGAAGGCGCGGTACGCCGGCTGCCTGCCCTTCACACCCGCCTGGATGGCGGCTGCAGCCGCCTGGCCGCTGGCGATGGCGCCATAAATGCCTTCTCCGGTGAGAGGATCGGCAAAGCCGCCGGCATCGCCGACGAGGAATACTCGGCCTGCGTGAACAGGCGCGTCTTCGGCGCCAAAGCCCAGGAACTGTCCGGTCGCCGCCTCGGCGCTGACGGCACCGAAGCGATCGCCAATGTAGCGGCTCAGACGCGAGCGGTCCAGTTTCTCTTCGGCGGACGCAGTGTAGAGCCCCACGTTGACATGGTCGCCTTTCGGAAAGATCCACCCGTACCCATGCTGCACAGGCGCGAGATCGAAGACCAGATCGGCGAGGTCGTCCCCGGCGGGAAACACCTGCGCCTCCATAGCAAAGCCTCGCCGAAACCAGGCAGGTGCGTGGCCCTGAACCATCTGCCGCACGCGGCTGTGCACGCCGTCCGCGCCCACCAGAAACTGCCCGCGAAAAGTTTGATCGGAGGTTCGCAGCTGCACGCCCTGTTCGTCCTCTTCGATCGCGAGGATGGGGCCGATCCTCGAAAACTGAGCGCCCGCAGACAGGGTCTGCTGCAGGCAGAAGGCGTCCAGCTCCTGGCGGACGGTCATCGCACATACGGCGGTGCGGCTGGCGAGGGCCGCGGCTTCCCCACGGCGGCTTTCCAACAGGAGGGTCGAGAAGGTTTCGCGCACAACGGGCGCTACCGAATACCGCAGAGCGCGCAGGGATTTGCGGGTGAGACCGCCCGCGCAGGCTTTGGGCCGGGGAAACTCTGCCCGATCCAGCAGCAGGACGGCTCGGCCGGCAGCGGCAAGATCGTAGGCCGCCGCGCATCCGGCGGGACCGGCCCCGACCACGATGGCCTCCCAGCGCTCCATGACAGCCTGGTGCTCCATGACAGCCCTAGTATGGGCGCGGCGGAAGGGCTCGAAAAGCGATTTGTGCAGAGCCGTCAGGCAACGCGGGGCGGGGCAGAACCGCCCTCGAACTTCGGCAGTGCCTTCGCTGCCCAAACAACCAGCTGGGCCTGAACCGGGTCGCCCGCCGTCGACTCCAGGGTTTCGCGCGTGCATTGACACAGGCTGGCGAGCGTCAGGTGCGATTCCGCACTGAGTTCCAGCCCGGCCGCAATGAGGACGCTGTACATCTCGACACAAACAGCGCGGACAAACTCAAACTCGATGGACGCCGTGCCTCCCGCATCGAAACGGCGCGAGCGGACATCGCCGCCGCATGCCATGATCGCTCCCGTAAGGAAGCGGATCGTCCGCGGCGCGTCTTCGGCGCACAGGGCAATCAGGTTTAGTTCCCAACCGTCCCGCACGCCCTGGATCAGTTCGGCAGTTTCGTCCACAATGGCTGCATCGGAAAGCAGGATGCGGGACTTTAGCGCGCTTTTTTCTCCTGGGAACTAAAGGTTAAGGGCTGTGCTACCGTTGGCTCATGCTGGTGGGTACGGGAATCGACCTGATCGAGGTTCCGCGCATCGCCCGCTCCATCGAGCGCTTCGGCGACAGGTTCCTGCGCCGCGTCTTCACCGATGCGGAGATCGCCTATTGTCGCGCCCGCGCCACGGCCGCGGAGAGTTTTGCCGCCCGTTTCGCCGCCAAAGAGGCAGGCGCCAAGGCGCTCGGCACCGGCATTCAGTACGGCGTCTCATGGAAAGAGCTGGAGGTCCAGCGACTGCCGGGAGAGCGGCCCGCGCTGCATTTGAGCGGCCGTGCCCGTACGATTGCCGGACAACTCGGCGTGACGCGTGTCTCACTTTCGCTCACGCATACCGCGGCACTCGCCATGGCCACCGTGCATATGGAGGGCTAACCTCGCACGGCGGCCCTTTCTTCCGGGCTGGAGTCGCGCGAGGGCGGCGGGGAGGATTCGCGGGCCAGATCGCGGTACGCCGAATACACGAACGATCCCAGATACCAGCCATCGATGAACTTGTAAGGCGTTTCGCCGGTGGTGTAATGGCCGCACGGGAGCACTTTGGACACAAAGTCGATACCGTTCGCCGCAAAGCTCGCCAGCACCTGCTCGGAGTACTGCGGCAGGAAGCTCAGATCGTAGCGGCCATGGATCACCAGCACTTTTTTCGGATGCTGCGCAAAGCGCCGCATATAGGAGACCGGACTGATGCCACTCCACAGGCGGTAAAGCTGCTCCTGGGTCATGCCGGCATCTTCAAAGGCCGCGCGGACGTGGCGCGTGCTCTGGCCCGTCCACACCACATCGCCAAAAGCCATGGAGGCATGGTTAAACGCATTCACCCGCACCCGCGCGTCATGCGCGCTGGCGATGAACCCGTAACAGGAACCGAGGCTGGTTCCGAGGATGCCGAACTGCTCGTAGCCCTGCGCCTCCAGCCAGTCGAGGCAGCAGCGGACGTCGACAACAGCCTGGCGAACCGACGTAATCGTTCGGCCGATGTTCGAGCTGACTGCGTAATCGGAGCGCTCGATCTCCGCCGGCCGGCGAATATCGTGGAAGGGTTTGCTGAGCCGGAGCGCGGAAATGCCGAACCGGTTGAACAGCGAACACAGCACGTTGTGGCTGAATGCATCGGCATTCCACTGCGGCATCACAATGATCGCCTGCTTCGGTTTACCCTGCCTGTTTTCGTCCGGCGCGGGATACCAGCGCGCATTCACCAGGTCGTTTTCCGGATAAGGGGTGCGGATCGGGGAGGTGAAGCGCAGGAATTGCGCTTTCGGCAGCCTGCCCTCCTTCGCCCTGCGCTTCAGTTCCGCATCGCGGCGCAGTGTCTCCGGCCGCACGTTGGTCGGGAAGAGCTCCGGTGCACGCTCTTCGATACGAAAATCGTCGGGCGTTTTGTAGCCATAGAACGTATCGCTGTGCTGCACGATCGCTTCGTTGATGGCGAGCATTGCCTGTTCGGCAGCCTGCGGGTCACGGTTGGCGCACCCCACCGCGTCGCCCAGATGGTTTTGGTTGATCAAGTCTTCGAGCCAGTCGAAGCCCCATTCCATGGGCCGGACCACGCGATTTTCGTCACGCGTGGTCAGCGCGGTTTCCCAGCGAATCATCCAGCGGCGATAGAGATGTCCAACCATGCCTCAGTCCACCATGACCCGGGGCACGCGCGCGGAGATCGCGCAGAGAACCTCGTAGGCGATGGTGCCTGTCAGGGACGCCAGTTCATCCGCGGTGATGCGGTCTCCATCCTGTTCGCCGATCAAAATGACCTCGTCGCCACGCTCCGCTCCCGCAATGTCCGTCACATCCACCACCGTATGATCCATGGAGATGCGGCCTGCGATGGGCGCGCGTTGCCCGCGCACGAGCACGTTACCCCGATTCGACAGCAGCCGGTTCAGTCCATCGGCATACCCTGCGGGTAGCAGGGCCAGGCGGGTTCTGCGTCGCGCGGTGAAGGTCGCGTCGTAGCCGACTGCTGTTCCCGGTTCGATGGTCCGCAGGGAAACGACGCGCGTCTTCCAGCTCAGCACGGGCTTGAGTCCTGTCGCCGATTGCAGGGGAGCCGTGAGCGGCGAATAGCCGTACAGCGCGATGCCCGCGCGCGCGATGCGGCGAATTCCTTTTTTTGCGGCCCACATGTCGAGGCCATCTGCAGGATCACGCTGCAGCATGCTCGCCGAACTTCCCGCGCTCAGGGCATCGAACGGGATGCCGCGATCGTGGATCGCCTCGGCAACCGCAATTAGCCGGAGTTGCTGCCGGTGCGTGGCTTCGCGGTCCTCCGGTGAAGGAAAGTGGGTCATGAGCGCTTCGAGCCGCAGCGGCGACTCGGACCTGAAGTGTTCCCGAAGCGGCTCGATATGTTCCGGCGCCACTCCTTGCCGGGACATGCCCGTGTCGATCTCCAGATGCACCGGCAGTTGGCCGGAGCGCAGGCCGCGTTTCTCGGCGGCGGTCTGTAGCCAGTGCAGATGTGTCGGTTCCCAGACGACTGGTGTCAGGCGATGTTCGACTACCTCGGCTGCATCCTGAGCGCAAAGGCCGGACAAGGTCACAATGCCGGCTTCCGGGAGGGCGCGGCGCAGAGCCACGCCCTCTTCCACGCAGGTGACGCCAAACCACCGGCAGCCGTCGCTTTCCAGAACCCGCGCGCACTCCGCCAGACCGTGCCCATAGGCATTGGCTTTGACAACGGCGAGAACTTCCGTCTGCGGACCGGCGAGGCGGCGCAACAGACTGTAGTTGTGAACTAGCTTGCTGCGTGAGATCTCAGCCCAGATGGGTCGCGTGCTGGTCATTGTTTCCGAGCGGAGCGCAGGCCACGTGGCTCCCCGTTCTGTCCCCTGGTCCCGCGTCAATTCGGAGGATTGGAACTGGCCGCCGTTTGTGCTGCATCGGGCTGCTTTGGCTGCGCCCCTTTATAGAACAAGGGGATGTGGAACGGCTCGGAAGCGTCACTCTTCTTCGAGGCGTGCTGCTTCCTGCCTGGCTGCAGATCCACCACCGCGGTGCGCTGCGCATTCACGCAGGCCCAGCGATCGCGGTCGTGGTTATAGATGTGCGTGAAGATTCCCCGCTCCTCGCGCACAGTGCCATTCGTCCGCCATTTGGCGATATACGTTCCGCTGACCACGGCCGTATCTCCGAAGGTCCGCACGCTGACCACGCGCTGTTCCAGGCTGATCGGCTCGTCTCCCTTGTCGAAGAGCATCGCAATCTGCTGGTTTCGGGTGGTGACGTCGCCCGTTGAAGAGATGTTGACGAAAACAGGCGACAGCAGGAACTCCATGGTGTACTGGTCGTTCTTCACCACCGCGTTGCTCCACTGGTCCTCGTAGCCCTGGAACTCTTTTATTTCCGGGGGCTGCGGTTTACCGGGAACCACGGACTCCGCCTGCTGGGCGCGCAGCGCGATCGAAGAACCCAGCATGCACATACAAACGGCTGACAACAGAAATCTCAAACGCATAGAAAACAATACACTCACGGGGGCCTGTACTTCATGATAGACGGTCACCCGGCGAGAACGCCATCGGCGCCCGATTTCCGTGCTGCTTTTTTCACAGATGGACCCTGTTTGTTCCTGATATTCACAGCCGATTCATCGACCCCGATTCGTCCTACACTCGTTGGAGGTTATGGCCACTACCCCCGACATTGAATTTGAGCGCGGGCTGCCCGCCTCACTCGACGCCGAACGCACCATCCTGGGCGCTGTCCTCCTTGACAATCACGCCTACAGCGAGGCCGCCACCGTCCTGCGCCCCGAGGATTTCGCCCTCGCGGCCCACCAGCGCGTGTTTGCCCGCATGGGTGAGCTGATCGACCGCAGCCACGCCGTCGACATCGTCACCCTCAGCGAGGAGCTTGCCCGCCGCAAGGAAATCGAGTCCGTCGGCGGAGTCGCCTGGCTGGCTTCCCTGACCGAAGGCCTCCCTCGCCGCCTCTCTATCGAAGAGTACGTCCGCATCGTCAAAGACAAGTCGCTGCTCCGCCAGCTGATCAACATCTGCTCCTCGGCGATCACCCGCGCAGCCGACCAGAGCGAAGAGGCCCTCGATGTCCTGAACGCCGCCGAGACCTCTCTGCTCGAGGTCACGGAAAAAGGGATCACGCGAAGTTTCTCCGCCGTGCACGAGATCGTCGCCGGCTCCTTCAAGACCATCGACAACCTCTATAAGCAGGGGCAGCACCAGGTCACGGGACTGCGCACGTATCTGACGAAGTTCGATGAGATGACGAGCGGCCTGCAGAAGTCCGAGCTCACGATTATCGCGGCGCGTCCTTCGATGGGGAAAACGGCACTCGCCATCAACATCGCCCAGAACGCGGCGATCCGAGGCGGCAAGGTGGTGGCCATCTTCTCCCTGGAAATGTCGAAGGAGTCGCTGCTGCGCCGCATGCTCGCCTCCGAAGCGCACGTGGGCGCGAAGAAGATTCAGACCGGTTTTCTGCCGCGCGAAGACCGTGACAAGCTGACGAATGCGCTGGAGCGCCTGGTCGAGGCACAGCTCTTCGTGGACGACACACCCGGGGTCTCATTGACCGAGATGCGCGCCAAAGCTCGCCGCCTGCGCCAGTCCGCCGGCGGCCTGGATCTGATTGTGGTCGATTACCTGCAGCTGATGACCGGGGGCACGATGGGACCGGGAGCCAGGCGCTATGAAAACCGCACCCAGGAAGTCTCCGCCATCTCTCGTGGCCTGAAGGCGCTGGCCAAAGAACTGGAGCTTCCGGTCATCGCGCTCTCGCAGCTCTCCCGTGCCTCAGAGCAGCGCGGCGGCGACAAGAAGCCGATGTTGTCCGATCTGCGCGAATCGGGCTCGATCGAGCAGGATGCCGACGTGGTGGCTTTCATCCACCGCGAGAGCTACTACAACCGTGACGATCCGGAGAATGAGCACAAAGCGGAGATCATCATCGCCAAGCAGCGCAACGGTCCAACGGGATCACTCGAGGTCGGCTGGGTCTCCGACTTTACTCTCTTTGCGGATGCCGCAGGCGATGGAGGCGATTTCAGCGAATAGCGCGCAAGATCGAAGGATGCTCCTCAGGCACGGGCCGTCTGGCGCTTTGCCTGAATCTCGATGTAGACGTTGACGAGGCTGAGCGCAGCCGGCGTGACTCCGGGAATGCGGCTTGCCTGGCCGAGCGTGGCCGGGCGCACGCGCGTCAGTTTCTCCTGCATCTCGCGCGAAAGCCCGCTCACCTGCGTGTAGTCGAACCACTCGGGAATGCCGCGCTGCTCGGCCTTTTTCAGCTTCTCGATCGCCTTCTTCTGCTGATCCAGATAGCCGGAGTATTTGATCTCCGTCTCGACGGATTTGAGCTCATTGTGCTCGTTGGCCGGCAGGCGCTCGTGCGCGCCCGCAGCGAGCCATGGGGCAAAAACAGGATCGGTCAGCTGCTCCCGCAGGGCCGGCCAGATCGTCTCCATCGTCACCTCGGGCCGCCGCAGCACCTGAGCCCAGGTTTGCCCTTTGGGCCATGGATTGGATATACCATCCGCGCTCTCCTCGCCGCGATTCTGCGCGCGAAGCGCGCGTTCGCCTGGACGGCCAGTCCCCAGCAGCTTTTCCAGCGCCACGGCCCGCGCCTGCTTCGATTCGTACTCTGCCCAGGCCGCGTCGCCGATCAGCCCCAGACGCCGCCCGTGTGGAGTCAGCCGCCGGTCCGCGTTGTCGATCCGCAGATGCAGGCGAAACTCCGCGCGCGAGGTAAACATGCGGTAGGGCTCGTTCGTCCCCTTCGAAATCAGGTCGTCGATCAGAATGCCGGTGTAAGCTTCGGTGCGGTCGAGCGTGAACGGTGCTTCGCTCCTGACGCTGAGCGCCGCGTTGATCCCCGCCATGATGCCCTGACAGGCCGCTTCCTCGTAGCCCGAGGTCCCATTGATCTGTCCCGCCAGATAGAGTCCCGCGTACTTCTTCACGCGCAGCGAACGCTCCAGCTCCGTGGGATCGATGGCGTCGTACTCGATGGCATAGCCTGGGCGCAGCATCTCGGCGTTTTCCAGACCCGGAATGGAGCGCACGATCTGCCACTGCACCTCCATGGGCAGCGAGGTCGACATGCCGTTCACATAAACCTCGTGCGTGTTCAGCCCCTCCGGTTCCAGAAAAAACTGGTGCTGCTCCTTGTCGGGGAACTTCACCACCTTGTCTTCAATCGACGGGCAGTAGCGAGGCCCGATTGCCTGGATCTGCCCCGAGTACATAGGTGAGCGGTGCACGTTTTCGCGAATAATGCGCAGCGTCTCCGGCGTGGTGAAGGCGATGTGACAGGAAATCTGGCGCTGGGGCAGGGTGCGCGTGCGGAAGCTGAACGGCGTGGGATCGGCATCGCCGGGCTGCTCGGTGAACCGCGACCAGTCAATCGTGCGTCCGTCCAGACGCGGCGGCGTTCCCGTCTTCAGCCGGCAGCCGCGCAGCCCCAGCCGCTTGAGAGCCTCGCCCAGCAGCACTGAGGGAGGTTCGCCGCTGCGGCCGGCGGGGTAGTGCTCCTCGCCGCAGTGGATCAGCCCATTTAGAAATGTCCCTGTGGTGATGATCGTTGCACCAGCGACGATCACGCGCCCGTCGCGCAACTTGATCCCGAGAATTCGTCTGCAGTCTTCGTGTCCTTGTTCCTGTACGCTGCACGCTGTACGCTGCACCCTCGACGTCGTGCCTTCGAGCACGACGTCCACGACCTCGGCCTGCTTGATGTACAGATTCGGCTGCGACTCCAGCACCTCGCGCATTTTCACGCGGTATTGCTGCTTGTCGCACTGTGCGCGCGGCGACCACACCGCCGGCCCGCGGGAGGTGTTCAGCAGTCGGAACTGGATTCCCACCGCGTCGGCCACTTCTCCCATGATGCCGCCCAGAGCGTCGACCTCGCGCACCAGGTGACCCTTCGCAATGCCGCCAATCGCCGGATTGCAGCTCATCTGCGCGATCAGATCGAGATTCAGCGTGAACAGAGCCGTGCGCAGGCCCATGCGCGCCGCAGCCATCGCCGCTTCGCAGCCCGCGTGGCCCGCGCCCACCACGACCACATCGTATTGTTCGGTAAAGACCATGCTGGAATCGGAGCGGAATCGGCGTCGCAACTCGCGCCTGGGGACGCGAGCCACCGCTGCCTTCCACTGCCATTCTACCGGGCGCGCTCGCCCAAAAGGAAAGCGCGGCAACCGAAGCCGCCGCGCGTCACAGCAACGAAAACCGCCTCAGAACATCAGATGCAGTGACATCTCGATCAGGCGCTGGCTCCCGATGGAATGGGTCACCACCCCCAGCTCGTTGCTCGAATTCGTCTGCGGAAGGTCGTACATCTCGTAGGCGCAGTTCGCTGAGGCTCCCTGGCACGTCGCGGTACCCTTCGGCGCCGAAGGAGTGGCCACACCCGTTGAGTAATACGGTTGCGCCTGAGTTCCATTGGCATAGCCGCCCGGAGGGTTCGCCAGCTCCTCGTAATTGGGGCTTAGCTGGATTTGATTCGTCGGCACGTCGAAGCTCGGTGTATTTGTAACGTTGAATACTTCGAACTGATAGTTGAGGTTATATCTCTCGGTGAGATGAAAATTCTTCTGAATCGTCATATCCGCACGTTTCTGTAAGGATTGGCGGAAGATATTGCGCTGCCCCGGAACAAACGTCGTCTCGTACACGTCGCACAGCGGCCCGCCCCCCGGACCGGCATTCCCGCCCGAGGTCGTGGTGTCGCAGGGCGGAACGCCGCTGGCCCCGGGGCTGATCAGCGGAATATAAAAATCATTCGCGTTCAGGGCCGGCACATAGTTCGCCGTTACCCCTCCGTTCCCATCCTGACTCGCATAGGTGTAGGCCCCGGAGTGACCGGTCTGCACCGACTTCGGCGACAGCCCCGGCTTGATGGGAAGAATCGGATTCATCAGCTCGATGTTTCCGCCAAAGTATTCGCTGCCGACTGTCCCGGAATAATCGTAAACGCTGTACGGTTCGCCGCTGGTCAGCACCGTGATGCCCAGTAACGACCAGTTATTGGTCAGCTTGCCCAGCCAGTTATGTTCACTCTTCACCGCATTCGGCAGGTTCAGCGCGTAGTTGAAAGTGAGAACGTTGGTCTGGTCGTAGTCCGCATCGGCATACGAGGATCTCAGGTCGTTCGGATTGTCGCCTGTGAAGAAGAGACCGATATCGCTCTGCTCGTCCAGCGTGTGCGACCAGGTATAGGACATACCCAGCCGGATGTCATGCGACATCCGCTTGGTCAGCTGCGCCTGCAGTGCATCGTAAGAGGAGATACCCACCGTCTGGAAGCTGGCGGAGTTGGGGTCGTAGCCCACATAGGGCACGCGCAGGTCCACATTGCCACCGCTGTATGAGTCGTACGGCTCGTTCGCCATGGCGTAGGGGTTTCCACTGGGGTCAGTGTTGTTACTCAGCACCTGAACGCCGTACGAGTACGTCTGCCCGTTAATAGGATGGGACGGCGTAGCGATGCCCGGTTCATTGAACGGAATCGGAATCACCTCGTGCTTGCCGCGGTTGCCGACATATCCGAGATCGATCGATAGATCGTTGCGCGGCTGCCACTGCATGTCCAGCATCCAGTTCTCCGTGTACGGCAGCACGTTATTGACGTTGTAATTCCCGATCACCAGCGGGCCGTCCGGAGCGCCGTCGTTGCAGCTATAAGGAATAAGATCGTTGCCGTTGTAAACGTTGGCAGCTGTGCAGGTGGCTTCGATGGAATCGACGGTCGGCATATAAGAAGCAAGGTTCGCCGGGGTCGTCGGCGAGACAAAGCTCGTGAAAGGATTGCTCAGAGTCCCATTGGCGCTCGTGTAGGAGGCGAAGGGCGCTTCCTGCGTCACGCCAAACGGACCGCTGATGCCCGAACCCGCCGGCGGCGACAGGTACTGGAAATATTCGCCGCGGTCGTAGTACAGGCCGGCGCCTGCGCGCCACACCACCTTGCCCGCGAACGCCTTCGGCGCCCATGCTATACCCAGACGCGGCGCGATGCCCCACTGCCGGCCCTTCAGCGTCGAATTACTAACTCCCGGTGTCCCATACTGCTTGTTGTTGCCGGCCACGATAAATCCCGTATTGGTCACCGCGCTGTCTGTGGCTGAATAAAGAGAAGGGTCGAAGTTGAAGAGATCGCCGTTCTTCTCCCAGAACGGCCCGCTGTAGTCGTAGCGGACGCCGAAGGTGATGCTCACGTTGGGCAGCACCTGCCATTTGTCCGTCGCAAACCCGCCCATCTCGTTTGAACGGTAATAGCGATTGGATCCCCCCTGTAACACCGTTCCCCCGTGTAGTTTGCCGCTCAGGAAACTGTTAAATCCCTCTGTCGTCAGCTGCGAATGGTTTTCGGCGTTGTTCCTGATATTCAGTTGGTTGTAGTTGTAATCGAACCCGACACTGATCGTGTGTTTGCCGACCGAAAAAATCGCCGTGGAGGAAGGTGACAGGCGATTCTCGAAGTATCCCTGATCGATGAAACCATCCGAATTCGAGGGGCCGAGTCTTGCGGTACTGAAATCAGAGTAGTTGTCCACCCCGAAGTACTCAGCCTCAACGCCGGGCAGGGTATTGCCCGGCGCGTTGAAGTCCAGAGCTGAGGCAGAGAAAGCATTTGAAAAGCTGCTGTATACCTTCTGCCGCGAGAAGCCGATCTGCTGCACCCAGTTGATCCGCGGTCCGATGGTGAGGGAGTTAGTCAGCGACCCGGTCTGCGCTCCGGTATCTTCGCTCTCCGGGAATCCGACGGTATTGGAAGAGGCGAACGGGCTCACCGCCGGCGTGTGCTGGTAGAGGTACTTCGCCGACACATGATCGTTGCCGGTCGCGTTGTAGTCCAGTGCCCCGGTGACCCAGTCGCCTTTGAAGACGGAGGTGCCCACTGTATTCACGTCCGGCAGCCCGCTTTGCAGCTGCGTTTGTGCATTGGCGTCAGCCGATGGAATCAAAAAGTTTCCGTTCGGCAGCTTGGCTTGCAGCAGCGCCACCGCCGCCGGATCCCATTGAGCCTGGGATGGACAGCTGCCGTAACCCGACGCAGCAACGTAGCTGTTACACGCCGCTGTGATACCGGTCGCGCTCCGGTCGTCGGTCAGGCCGTACGGTACCTCGAACTGCGACAACGCCCCGGTCTGGTCGGAATCGTAAAGGTGCTGGTAGCCGAGGAAGTAGAACAGCTTATTCTTCCTGATCGGCCCGCCCACCGTCCCGCCCGTCACCCACCGGTGCAGTTGCGGATTCTCCTCCGATGCGGGAAGCTCCCCAAGCAGAGCATCCTGTTTGTAGAAGAACGGATCCGCATTCATGATGTTGTTGCCGAACTGGCCGTATACCTGCCCGTGAAGCTGATTCGTTCCGGTGCTGGTGCTGACCGCCACGTGCGCGCCGCTGGTCTGTCCCTGCTCCGCGCCGTACATCGACGTGGTCACACTGATTTCCTGCATGAACTCCGGCGGCGGCGAGGCCAGGCCGTTGCCGTTCGACCCATACACGGAAACTGCGTCCTGAGTTTGCCCTCCGGTTGTGCTTCCCTCGCCGATGTTGAACTGGTACCGCTGTGAGACATCCTGGCTGGAGGTCTTGCCGTTGAACAGATTCGTCACGCTGATGCCGTTCAACGTAATTGTGTTGCTGGTATCGCGCTGCCCGTTCGCCCAGATAGGCTGATTGCCCAGACCGGAGTTAGTCCCCACCCCCGACAGCAGCTGCGAGCTCACGCCCGGCGCCAGAATGGCCAGTTGCGTAAAGCTTCCCGTCGCCAGCGGCGTCTCGGCAATCTGCGTCTTGTCGAGTGTGTAGCCGTTGGTGGTGTCCGTGGCATTCAGCAGAGGGTTGGCGCTGACTGTAATGGACTCTGTTACTTGTCCGGGTTTCAGCGCCATATTCGGGATGGTGGTCGCCAGGCCCTGCCGCACTGTGATCCCGGGAATGTCAATGGTCTGGAAGTTGGGCGCGGTCACCGACACGCGATACGTCCCGATAGGCAGATCCAGAATCTCCCAATAGCCGTTCTTCTGAGCCGCCGTGGAACGCCTCAATCCCGTTTGTTCGCTGACGACGCTGACGGTCGCGCCCGGTATGGCCGCGCCTGAGATGTCGGTGACGGTTCCGTTGATGCTGCCGAGCGTCTGCTGCGCCCGGATGTCCTGCGATGTCAAAAGGGCAAAAATACAAAGGAAAGCGGCCGCCACAGGGCGGAAGCGGATGAGCTTCTTCATAAAAGAGGCCTCGAAATTTAAAAATTGCCTGCTGTCACGAAACCACGCGAAGTCTCGTGCCTGTCCACTACGGGGGCTGCGTGGATCGCCCCTCTAACATTTCCACAGGGTCGTGAATTTAGCGTTAATTACACCACGGTTTGCAGCGGGCCACTGCAATCATTTGTCACAATTCCGTGGAAAATATGGTGGAAAACTCGCCGTAATTGTGACGAATTCCCTCAGAACCGCAGACGGATGCCGATCTGGAGCTGCCGTTCTCTGGAGAATGTCCCGCTGTTCGCGTTCGTGACGCCGCCGAAGGCCGCCGTCGGATCGTAGGCGTACTCCGTTTCTGTGATGCCATTTACCAGCACGGTTTTTGTCTGCGGCTTCATGCCGCTCTGCCACGTGAGCGTCGCCATGTTGGGATGGGTGGCGTCGTTGGTCAGCCGGTATCCCATCGTCTGAATCTCCGTTACATTCCGGTGGTTCAACGCATTGAAGCCGTCCGCCATAAGATCGAATGAGCAACGATCACTGAGACGAATGTGTTTGGTGAGGCGCAGATCGAGCGTAACCCCCGCGGGATAACGGTAGGTGTTACGGCCGATGGCCGGAATCAGGTTCTCGCCCCCCGCACCGTTCAGGCCCAGGCCCGGCGCCGGGATCGGCACAGCCTCGCCCGCCTGTCCTGAGTCGAATGTTTCATCCGGATTGTGCACAACCTGCAGGCAATCGGACCCGCGTCCCGTGGCGCCGCCGGCGTTCAGCCAGTCCAGATAGGAACACGAAGGCGCAGGGACCGCGCCGATGGTGCGCATCGTCCAGGGAAGTCCCGTGCGCCACTGCCCGGCTGCAGACAGGGAATACCCGCCCAGAAAGACCCCCTCGGCCCCGCGAGGGCGCCATGGTTCGCGCGCCACCACACCCCCGGCCACACGCTGCCGCACATCGTAATTCGAGGTCCCGTGCTCCAGGCGCATATCCGCGGGATCGTACACATCGTTGCGATCGGCAAAGGTGGCTGCGTTCTGACCGTCATCGATGGCATGCCCCCAAGTGTATCCCGCGTTGATCTGCAGCGCACGCATCCGGTGCACCAGCCGGACCACCGCTCCGCGGTAGCTGGAGTTCGTCTCGCTGATGACATCGGTCATCGACCCATAAGCGGGGTTCAGCCGCCGGTAGTAAAAGCGCGCCGCGGTGTAAATCGGAACGGTGTATCCGCCCACAGAATTCGCCGCTTTGCCCAGCGGGCCGATATTGCCCTCGTTGCCGGGGGCAGCGACGCTGTAGAAGATCGTCGCGGTCGAACTCCGGTCGAGATTGGTATCCATAAACTGCGTCAGGTCATGTCCGTCGGAGCCGATGGCGGCCAGGGTGAGCAGAGTGCCGCTGCCCAGCGCCTGCTGGAGAGACAGATCGAATGAATTGATTTGCGGGCGGCGAAAATCCCGGTCGAAATAAACCACGTCCGGCGCGCTCGTCTGCTGGTCGGGAGCGTCCGGGTCGGTGTACGGCGGGTCGCCGCTCGCGAAAACATAGGGAAACACCGGAGCCCCGGCGTCCATCGGCCGCCACATATACGTCCGCGGACCGCCCGCCGAACCGGTGTCGGTGAGCGCGCTGTACACGGTCGCATTGGGAACGCGCCCGTAGGAAATCCCAAAGCCGCCGCGCAGCACGGTTTGGCCGTTTCCCCGAATATCCCAGGCCAGACCCGCCCGCGGCCCAAAGTCCGCCTTGTTATGGGGCAGATCCGCGGTCTGCGGGATTGCAGCGTTGATCAGGTCCGCATTTGTATCGGGCACCCGCTCGTATTCGTAGCGGACGCCGGCGGTCAGGCTCAGCCGATGCGCCGGCCTCCACTCGTCGATCCAGTACGCTGCATAATCGGCCGTCTGGAAACTCCAGTTCGGTGGCCCGACCGCCTGTCGAAACTGGGAGTAGCAGGGATACTCTCCTGTCCCGCTGGTCGTTCCGTCACAGCTGTCCGGCGCCAGCAGGTCCGAGATAAAGTCCAGCAAACTCGCGTAGGAATAGCTGCCCGTTTCGTTGTTGAGCCCCGAAACCACATCGACCACGTGGTTATAGTCGTATCCGAAGCGCATCGCCTGCTTTTCGTGAATCCATGTCATCGCCTCCATCAGTTGCTGGCGCGTTTCCGCCGGATACTCCGGCTTGTCGACCGTTGTGCGCGTACCGAACGTGAAGCCGGCGCTGCGGTCAATGGAGATCTGCGGCGGCAGACTGTAGAAGTTGTTGGCCAGCGACTTCTCAAAAGAGCTGGCGGACCCCGGCGCCTGCGACAGCACATCCCGGCTGTACTGATAGCGGAGGCTGCTGGCCAGGTGCGCGGTCGCAAAACGCTCCCAGCGCGCGACCGCCGCATCGTCGCTGGTCGAGCTGTTGCCGAAACTGCCGATGCTGTCGGTCTCGGTGGCGCCGCCCAGCCCTCCGAAGGGAGCCGTGCGCCGCATGGAGTTGTACTGCAGCGTTACCTGATTGCGGTTATTCACATGCACGTCGATGCGCGGAAACACAATCGTCTGCCGTGTCGCCCGCGGCACCTTGCCCAGCATGCTGTTCAACTGGTTCAGCACCGCCGCATACCCGCAGGCCGCCTGCGCTGTCGAACCGGACTCGGCTGCGCCGGCAGGACACCCCTGCAGCAGCGGCGAGGTACTGCCGGCGATCCGCGCCTCCAGGGTGGTCAGCGTGAGAGCCGATGGCGCCGAGAAGAAGACCTGCGGCTCATTCGCGCGCGCAACGGCAGGGTCGTTTCGTTCATGTTGCTCCCACACAAAAAACCAGTCCACTCGCCCGCGCCGGATCGGTCCGCCTGCCGAAACCTCCCAGCTCTGCCGCCGGTCGGGAGCATGCCACGGCTCCTCCTGGTAAGTCACCGGCTGCCCATCCAATAAGAGCACCGGCTCGCCGTTCACGATCCCGGTAGTTCCCACGGGCTCCATTTGCATCACCTTCGTGAACGCGTTCGTGGCTTGCCCTACGGACCCTCGGTCGTAGAACACGGCTGACCCATACATATGGCGTGCGCCGCCGCGCGTCACCGTGGTCAAGCCGCCGCGCCGGCCCCGCTGTCCCTGCGCGACTGTCTGGAATTCGCCCACTGCCGACTGCGGTGTCGCAAATCCATTGCCCGCTGTGCCCCGTTCCTGCGCGCGAAAAGCCAGCTTGTCATCCGTCCCATCCACAGAGATGGCGTTCAGCAAAGGGCTCAACCCACGGAAGCTCATCCCGTTGCCGGTATCGGCCACTCCATCGGCGAACAGAGCCGCCTGTTGCGACCAGTGCTGGCTGTTATTGGGCAATTCGTTCGCCAGACCGGCCTCGATATTGTCGTCCGCAGCTGCGCCCCGCCGGGATCCCTGTCCATCGACCAGAACCGTCCGATGCACGGAGAGAGGAGCCAGGACCGGATGCAGGCGCGTCGCCGTTCCCAGCCCCACGAGAACATGGTCGGCTTCCCAGTTTGACAAGCCGGGGACACCGACGCGCACCGTGTACTCGCCCGGCGCCAGGTCCGCAAATTGAAAGTCGCCCCTGCTGTCCGACGCGGCGTCCGTACTTTCCCCGGTCGCCGCATTCTCAATCCGAACCTGGGCTCCCGCCAGCCACCGCCCGCCGGGGCCGGCAATATGTCCAGTCACCGAACCGCCGATCTCCGACTGAGCCGCGCACCAGGGCGCCGCCATCCCGCACCACGCCCCAAGAATGAGCGACACCAGGACTGCTTTTGCCGAGGGAGGGAGGTGCACGTTACCTCGTTATGCGAGCTGGAACGCCGCGGACGTTGCCGCCGGGTGAGTTCATCCTGGTGCATTCGCTAAACTAGGGAAAGCGAATGTTTATCGATGAAGCCAAAATTCGGGTAAAGGCCGGTGACGGGGGTAATGGATGCATGGCTTTTCGCCGCGAAAAGTTCGTTCCCCGCGGCGGACCCTCCGGCGGCGACGGCGGGCACGGCGGCAGTGTCATCCTCGAAGCCAGCCAGCGCCACAACACGCTCGTCTATTTCCGATTCAACCCCGAGCACCGGGCCGAGCGCGGCGAGCACGGCATGGGTTCCAACTGCACCGGCCGCGACGGCAAGGATCTGGTGTTGAAAGTGCCGGTCGGCGCCATGCTCTTCGACGCCGAAACCGGCGAGCTGATTCACGATTTCACCCAACCGGATGAGCGACTCGTGATCGCCCGTGGCGGGCGCGGGGGGCGCGGCAACCAGCACTTCGCCACCTCCACCCACCAGGCCCCGCGCGAGCACGAACTCGGCCGATCCGGCGAGGAGCGCACCTATCGCCTCGAACTCCGCGTCCTCGCCGATGTCGGACTCGTCGGCTATCCCAACGTCGGCAAGTCCACGCTCATCTCGCGCATCTCTGCAGCTCGACCCAAAATCGCCGATTACCCCTTCACCACGCTCGAACCGCAGCTCGGCGTCGTCACCATTGGCGATGCCCCCTACGAACAAAGCTACGTCGTCGCCGACATTCCCGGCCTCATCGAAGGAGCCCACCTCGGCGCCGGCCTCGGAACCCAGTTCCTCCGCCATATCGAGCGCACCCGCATCCTCGTGCACCTTGTCGATGTCTCGGATGACAGCGGCCGCCCTGACCCTGTCGAAGATTTCCGCGTCATCACGGATGAGCTGAAAAACTTCGGCCACGGCCTCGATACGAAGCCCATCGTCGTCGTCGCATCCAAGGCCGACGTCGCCAATCCTGAGAAGTTGAAAAAGCTGGAGACGATGGCGAAACGCCGCAAGCTGCCCTTTTATGCCATCTCCGCTGTTACGGGTCTCGGTGTGGACAAGCTGAAGTACGCTGTCGGCGAGCGCGTCCGCGATCTGCGCAAATTAACTGAATTGGATCCGCATACGGCAGAGGCTGCCGGGTAGTTTCACGATTCGATGATGCGCGATATCAAGAATTCGCAGCAATTCTACTTGTGGGATCACGAGAGTACTCTTTTCCCCCTTTTTACGAACCGACTTCTGGTCGATAGATTTTCCAGCCAACTACGGGAATTCATTCGCGAAGAAGTGCTTGGAAATGATGCCGGATTCCAGGCCCAACATCGAGTCTTCGCGTCGAAGCGCGGCTGGTTTCTGAGGCCGACGGTCAAGCTCGACCCCGTTGCCGATTTTTTCTTATATGACTTTGTGTATCGAAACCGTTCCATTTTTCGCAGGTCGCCGAACCCACAACGTACAATCTATGGCTTCCGAATTGCTCGCGGTCTACCTATCCCGCTCCTCAGCTCATACACGTCCTTCAGGAAAGGAATTGCAGGCCATCGGAAATCGTTGGCAGCGCACGCGCACTTCGATGTGGCTGCTTATTTCAACCACATCTACCACCACGACTTGGTCAGGTGGTTTGAGGACGCAGGAGGATCTCCGGAGGATCGCGACGTATTTGGCCGTTTTCTTCGCGAAATCGTATCGGGACGCTCCGTAGATTGTCTGCCACAAGGGCTTTATCCCGCGAAAATGATTGGATCGGCCTTCCTTGGTTTCTTGGAGAACTCAATCCGAATAAAGTCCGCTCAGACGCTCCGGCTGATGGATGATATGTGGCTCTTTGATGCTGAGCCGAAGACGCTGATATCAGATTTCATTACAATTCAGGGGTTGCTGAGCGAGAGAGGCTTGGCAATGAACGATGCAAAATCAGCCATCCTCGAGGAATTTGACCCCGAGCATGACCTCCCGCCGAATCTCGACGAGATGAAGATCCAGCTATTGCGGAAGAGACGTGAAGAACTAAGCTCTGGCGGATTCTATGTCGACGAATCGGAAGAATTCGAATCCGAGGATGAGGATCCAGAGAGTTTGGGGCACCTCACGGATGAAGAGCAGCAGTATTTGGTCACTCTTCTGAACAGGGATGAGATACAGGAAGAGGATGCTGAGTTGGTCTTGACATTGATGCGAGATCACTCTGCCGACGTATTGCAATTCCTTCCGAGCCTTATCAGGGACTTCCCGGGTCTCGCCAAGCGTCTGTATTATTTTTGTGCGAAGGTACAAGACAAAGCTGAGCTCCTTTCCACACTCCTTCACTATGTGAAAGACGAAGATGCAAAGATCACCGAATTCCAGCTCTTCTGGTTTGCGAAGATGGCAGAAGATTATCTGCTTAAATCGCCCGGGGTCGGCGATTTATTGTCATCGATCTATGAACATGAAGATGCGACCGATATCACGCGCGCAAAGGTACTTGAGATACCTGAGAAGCGGTTTGGTCTTCCGGACATTAGGGAGGAGCGCCTCAAGACCGGCCATTCCGATTGGTTAGCCTGGGCGGCGGCAGTAGGATCTCGGGCAACTCCGAAAGGACAGCGCAATCAGCTGCTGAAGTATTTTCGAAAGTCCTCCCCGATGAACAGGTTAATCGGAGAATTCGTGGAAACGTGCTTCTGAATCAGGCTCTCCGGTCCGAGAATCACAAAGGCACGGGTGACCACTCTATTGGGTGCCCGCCAGGCTCACCACACATAGCACCGCCTGCGCCACAATCACCACGCCCGTAGCCCACAGAAAGGCCTTCCGCCCGCGCGTCTCCAGCGCGTCCGCGAAGACGCCCCCCACAAACGCAATCAGAAATGGCAGACCCCACAGCCATGGCTCCGACTGAACCCCCGTCGTCACCAGCAACAGCAGGGGCAGCCCCACCATAAGAGGCGTCGTGTTGCCGAAGTAGCGCGAGCGGCGCGAGAGCGCATACAGGGCCAGAGCTCCCAGCAGAGCCCCGGTGAACGCCGCATGGGCCGGATCCGAGACGAACCACCGCGCTGGTTCCAGCGAAAAACTCATCCGCGCCGCGGCGCTGCGAAAGACGTAGCTGAAAGCATCCGGCCGGAACGCATACGACGCGAACAACAGGAAGAAGGCGCCGGCCACCCAGATCAGCACCAGCGTCGGGATATACGCGCGCCGTCCCTCGGCCACCCACGCCATGAACACGACCGTAAAGAACAGCGCCAGCACAAACGCTGCGATGTGCGCCGCCGCTGTAAATCCAAGGGCCAGCGTGAGCAGCACAATTCGCGGCCGCCACTTCCTTCGGGGACCCTGCAGCGCGTGCGCCACTCCAATGGCCGTGTAGATCACCGAAAACAATCCGAACGCCGCCAGAATCTCGTTGTTGGGTGTCGTACACGCGCGCACCACCGCCGGCATGAAGCAGTAGAGCGCCAGAGAAATGTATCCGCCCTCGTTGCCAAACAGCCTGCGCGTGACCCACCAAAGAGATGCGCCCAGCGCCAGTCCGGCGAGAAGAAAGGGAAGCCGCAGCAGGAACTTGATGGCGCCTACCTCGTGGCGCATCTCCCAGGTGGAGGTGGTCGAGGCCTGCCCCGCCAGGATGCGTTCGATGGTCAGCGGCAGCCCGGCCGCGCGATAGGCCAGCGTTCCGTCGTGAATATTGCCGCAGGTGGTGAAATACCCAGCCAGCGGCGAAGGATGTTCCCAGATCTCCCGCCCGCAGCGCGCGAACTGATAGTCGGTTTCCGAGAGCGGCCGCTGCGCGCTCACCCAGAGGCACTGCACCAGCAGAAGGAAGAGCAGAGTCGCCGCGACCTTTTGCGGGCGTTCGAACCGAAATTTGCGCAGGCGGTGCTTCGTTCGCGTCGACGACATCAAAAGGGCTTCTCAGCAGTGTATCGAACCTGGTCAGTTCGTTCCCCCGGTCGAACCGCCTCACGCGAATCCCTCGCAATTTTTAACGGCGCCAGCGAAGATTCCCCACCCGTCCCGCCCGATGAAGCTCGGGCCGCCTATGCCGATAGACATTGTGGAGCCGTAACCTCTGCTCCAGCGACTGCGAGCCCTCATGAGTGCGATCGTCTCCTCTCCGCAAACCCGCCCTGGCGCCATGAACCTGCGTGAATCCCTGTCGTCCCCCTGCCGCCTCCTCAGTCGCCAGCCCATCGTGGATGCCCGATGCCGCCTCTTCGGGTATGAGCTGTTCCTCCGCCCGGGGGAAGCGGATGGCTGCAATCCGGAGCTGGCCATTCGCGAAGCCGTCGATCACTGGCTCATGCTGGTTCCGGAGCCCGACCAGGGCTGCGCGTTGATCCCCTGCACTCCCACGGCTCTCTCTGAAGGTCTGGTGACACTCCTTCCTGCCGAAAACACCATTCTTGAAATCGACGCGAGCGCCGAACCGGACTCCGCGTTTCTCCAAACCTGTCTCACCCTCAGGCAGCAGGGTTATCGCTTCTCTCTTGACGGCTTTGTTCCCATCCCCGCCCGTGCGCCGCTGGTGCATTTAGCCGATTTCATTCGAATCGACTTTCAGACCACCGACTTTGACGATCGACGCGCCACCTATGCCATGGCCGTCGGCACCTCCGTGCAGCTGATTGCCCGGAATATCGAAACTGACATCCAGATGCGCATCGCCCACTCCGAGGGATGTTCTCTCTTTCAGGGCTATTTCTTCTCGCAGCCGGTTCTCGCCTCCTCCCGCCCCGTTCCACAGAACCATCTCGTTTATCTCCGCCTGCTCGGCGCGCTGCATGAAGTGCCCGCCGACCTGCGCAAAGTCGAGAAGCTGATCTCCGGAGACGCCTCGCTCTGTTACCGCGTGCTGCGTCTCGCCAATTCCGCCATGCAGGGACACGCCAGTCCCGTTACCACCGTCCGCGAAGCCCTGCTCATGGTTGGTGAAGACGCCATTCGCAAAATGGCCATCGTCGCGGTCGCCGGCGCTCTGGCCGGGGATCGCTCCGCCACCCTCCTTTCCATGGCCCTCTCCCGCGCCCATTTCTGTGAACTCCTGGCGCCCTCCGTGGATGAGCTGCCCGCCCGGATGGTTCTGCTCGGCATGATCTCCATGCTCGATGTCCTCCTCGAAACCCCTCTGAGCCGCATCCTGCAAACGCTGCCCATCAGCCCTGAGATGAAAGCCGCCCTCAGCGGCGACGAAAGCGGCCCCGGCCGGGTTCTCCTCCTGGTGCGGAGTCTCGAGTCCTGTGACTGGCAACGATGCCAGGAAACCCAGCGCCTGCTCGGCCTCGAAGAGGGCTTTATTGCCTCCACCTACGTGGAGGCCCTGCGCGAAGCCTCCGCCATGATGCGGGAGATGTTCTTTCCCCTGTAAACCCATGGGGTTCAGCCGCGTATCTGCCCCGGCACGCTTTCCTTACGCCTGCTGCCGGTCCCCTCTCTATAATCGAGTCGCATGACCAGCCTGCGCACCGCCAAGCGATTCGTCGTTCCGCTGCTCGGGCTGTGGGTGCTCCTCTACGCCTCCTTTTCCATGGTCAAGCCTCCTCTGCTCGACGGCGCCGATGCCCTCAGCGCGGAGATCGGCCGCGAAATGCTCACCGCCGGCCACTGGATCACCCCCTGGGCCAACGGCTTTCGCTACGCGCACCACTCGCCGCTCCTCTACTGGACGATTGCCTGGAGCTTCGGACTCTTCGGCGTGAGCGACTGGGCCGCCCGCCTGCCTGTCGCCCTCGCCACACTGGCCCTCTTCACGGCCACCTTTTCCCTGGGCCGCCGCATCTTTCATGCTCCCACCGCTGCCTTCTACGCCACTCTGGCGCTGATGACTTCTTACGGCGTCTTCCTGTTCGGCCACCTCCTCCTCCGCGACGTCTTTCTTTGTCTCTGGACGACCCTCGCCATCAACTGCTTCTGGCGTTCGCTCGACCAGGAAAAGCATCGCCTCGGCACGGCCCTGGGCTTCGGCGCCTGCTGTGCGCTCGGCGTTCTCACCCAGGGTGTGGCCGGAGTCCTGTTTCCTCTGGTGGTCGTCTTTCTCTATCTGCTGATTACGCGCCAGTTGGGACATCTCCTGCGCTGGCATCCCATCCCGGCAATCCTGGCCTTCCTGGTCATCGTTCTGCCGTGGCACATTGCCGCGCGGGTTGACTCGGGTCATCTCCGTCTCGGCGCCCTCATGCCGGCGATGCAGGGAGGTCGCGTTCCCCTGTTTGTCTTCTGGCCGCTTCTGCTGCTCTGGATTGTCCCCTGGTGCGTTTTCTCCCTTCGCGCCCTCCGCATCGGCGCGTCCCCCCAGCCCGATCGCCGCCGTCAGGCTCGCCTCCTCTGCCTTCTCTGGATCTTCACCGTCCTCGTCTTCTTCAGCTTCACCGCGCGCCAGGAATTCAATCTAATCTCCGCGTTGCCCCCCATGGCGCTGCTCGCCGGCGGCTGGCTCGCCGAAGACGAATCGCTGCCGCACCACCAGGGCCGCATCGCAGCCGTCATTCTCTTCTGCATCGGTATGGCGGCCGCCGCATTCGTCGGCTATCTGCTGTTCACCGCTCCGCGTCCCGCTCCCGGCGTGGATATCGCCACTCTCCTCCGCCCTCATCCCGGATCCCACACGGTCTTCTTCGGATATTTCTTCGATTTGACTCTGCCTGCCATGGGCGCCTTCAGGGTCCCGCTATGGATCGCCTTCCTTGCCCTTCTGGTGGGCGTCTCCGGCGGCCTGCTCTTTCGCCTGCGTGACAAGGCGCGCATGGCCAACTGCTTTCTGGCCGGGATGATTGTCGCGATCCTCATCGCCGCGCATCTCGCCCTCAATACGTTCTCTCCCGTACTTTCCTCGCAGATTCTCGCGGAAGCCATCAAACCGGAAGTGCGTCCCGCCGACGCGGTCGTCGTCAACGGACCTTTCGAGGGGGCCTCTTCGCTGGCCTTCTATCTCGAACGCCAGTTGCTGATCCTCAGTACCGCTGAAACCGGACAGAACCCCGCTTCCGGCGTTACCGCCAACCCCTCGGTCTTTGTCACTCCGGCCGACCTGGCGACGCTCTGGAGCGGAACCGCGCGCGTCTGGCTCTGGTCTCCCATCGAGACCCTCCCCCGCTTACCCCGCCCGGTGTACGTCATCGGCCGCAGCGGCGGCAAGGAGATCGTCAGCAACCAGCCCAACAGCGGTGGGGCCAGCTTCTGACCGCCGCACCTTGCTCCCCGCGGCTGGCGAAACCGCGGGTGGCCGAATCCCGATCAGCGTTCCTATGCGGAAATCCATCCAAAGGTGGTTGTCTCCCGCCTCCGCTCCCGGCATGATGGCCAGACCTATGCTCAAAGCCTTCGCAGGCATCCTCAGTGCCGTTGCCCTGGTTTCTGCAGTCGCCGCCCAGTCCACTGTTCCACCGCCCGCGTCGGGATCTTCGTCCTCTCACCCTGTCACCTTTTCGATCTATGAGCGCGCCCGCGAGGATAACTGGCAATGGTTCTCCGCCCCGCCCAGCTCGAACACCTATCCCTACCTGGAGTCTCTGCTGCGCATCGCCCTCAGCCAGCGAGTCCGCCAATGGGACTGGCGACTCGAACTTTCGCAGCCCGCAGTCCTCGGCCTGCCCAGCGATGCCGTCTCCCCGGTTTCCGCGCAGGGGCAACTCGGTCTCGGCGCCACCTACTACGCTTCCAGCGGCAATAACAGCGATCCTGCCGCTGCCTTTCTCAAGCAGGCGTTCCTCCGCTATCACTTTGGCGTGGACAACTCCCTTCGCCTCGGCCGCTTTGAGTTTCTCGGCGGTGAAGAAACTCACCCCAAAGATTCCACCGTCCTCTGGCTGCAGAACAATCGCGTCCAGCAGCGCCTCATCGGCAACTTCGGATTTACCGACGCGCAGCGCAGCCTCGATGGCATCGACGCCCATTTCGGATCCGGCGCCTGGAATGTAACTGCCATGGCCGCACGCGCTGACCAGGGCGTCTTCAACATGAACGGCAATCCTGAACTCAATGTCGACGCGCAGTACCTCGCCTTTACGCGCAGCGCCGCCCACGGCCGCATTCTTGCCCGCGCCTTCGCCATTGGCTATCACGACGGCCGCACCGGCATCGTCAAGACCGACAATCGCCCCCTCGCCGTTCGCGAAACCGATCACAAAAACATCCGGCTGGGAACCTGGGGCGGCAGCCTCATCGCCACCCAACCCGCCGGCCCCGGCACATTCGACTTTGTCTTCTGGGGCGCCCTGCAGAACGGCGCCTGGGGCACCGAGCGCGACAGCGCCGGCGGCGCCGCTCTCGAAGGCGGCTATCGCCTCACCCAGGTCCCATCCACGCCCTGGTTTCGCGGCGGCTGGTGGCGGGGCTCCGGCGACAACAATCCCTCCGACAATAAGAACACCACCTTCTTTCAAATCCTTCCCACGCCCCGCGAGTACGCCCGCCTGCCCTTCTACAACCTCATGAACAATACCGACCGCTTCGTCCAGCTCATCGACAACCCTTCGAAAAAATTCGCGCTGCGCAGCGACCTTCACTGGACCAGCCTCACCTCGTCCCGAGACCTCTGGTATCTCGGCGGCGGCGCCTTCGACAACAAGGTCTTCGGCTTCACCGGCCGCCCCGCGAACGGGCACACCTCCCTTGCCTCCGTCGCTGACATCAGCTCCGACTGGCAAACCGCCAGCCATCTCGCCGTCAGTCTCTATTACGGCCATGGCTGGGGCAAGCAGGTGGTCTCCGCCATTTATCCCACTGGGACGAATATTCAGTTCGCCTACGCCGAGCTCGTCTGGCACTGGGGCGTCACCTCCGGGGGAGGGAAGAGTCACTAGGCTGCCTCGCTCCCCTCGCGGTTGACCCTGCTCGCAACTCCCGATAAACTAAACTGGTTTGGCGATTCTGCCCGTCCCGTGTGTCTTCGGGACCTCCCGGCGGGTTGATCCGCTGGCGAGAAGCAAGGGATTCCGCCCAGCTCAGATTTTCAGGCGCGTTCGTCCTGCCCGGCGCTGCATCCTGTCCGGGGCACGGCGAATGCCGGAGGCATTATGTACGCGGTCATCCGCACTGGTGGGAAACAATATCGGGTCGCTCCCGGCGACGTGGTGAAGGTCGAAAGCCTCACCCCCGGCGACGACGGCTCTGTCGAATTCAGCGATGTCCTGGCGTTTTCCGGCGACTCCGGTTCGCTCGTGAAGCCCCAGTCCGCGAAGGTTCTGGGCACCGTGATCGGTGAAGGCCGCGGCGATAAGGTGCTCGTCTTCCACTTCAAACGCAAGAAGCAGTACAAAAAGCTCCAGGGACACCGCCAGGGCTTCACGCAGATTCGCATCAGCGAGATTCAGGTCGACGGCAACCGCTACACAGCGTAGCTACACGGCCTGCCGCCGCGGCATATTTTGAGATTCGAAACAGGAACAGGATATGGCACACAAAAAAGGTTTAGGCAGTTCCAAAAACGGCCGCGATTCGAACGCCCAGCGACTCGGCGTCAAGATCTTTGCCGGCCAGGTGGTCACCGGCGGTTCCATCATCGTTCGTCAGCGGGGCACGAAGCTCAAGCCCGGCCTGAATGTCGGCCGCGGCAGCGACGACACCCTCTTCGCCAAGATTGACGGTCGCGTGAAGTTCATCGATCGCGGACGCACCGGGCGCTTCGTCGCCGTCGACCCTGTAGCCGCGGAATAACCCTTCTTCGTTGATCCAGGCCGGACTCCGCCGAGTCCGGCCTTTTGTATGCCCGGCGGCGCGCTCCCGCGCTCCGCCCGCTGGCCTCCTGCCAAAACAGAAAGCCCCGGAACCCCGGGGCTTGTCATGAGGAAAAGGTTCGTCAGTGAGAGACGATCACTGGGTTCTTGGCCAGCACGCGGTCCACCACGCCTTCGATGTCCTGCAGGAAGAAGCCCGTCGGCGCCCCCGCCACCGCCGGCTGGGAAAGCTGCCCCAGCCCCTTGGCCAGCGAGTTCCACCGCGCCAGCATCGACTGCGGAGGCAGCACCACCATCTTCCGCTCGACCGCCGGCTCGGGTACGAGGAAGTACACCGACCACCCCACAAGCACAAGCACGGTGACGATCTGCTTAATGGCGTTGGCATCGGAGCCAAGACCGGGGTAACGAGTGGCAACGGCGGTAAACACAAGCTCCGCCGCCGCCTGGGCGCCAAATCCAAGCCCAACGCCGAAAAGCCGGCTGCGGAAGGAACGGCCCAGCGCGTGAATCGACAACGCGAGAAAGGCCAGCAGACAGAGTTCCATCACGCTCACGCAGCGCATCGTCTGGAGGCAAATCATACCGAGCCGGTCTGCACTGCCCTGCATCATCGCATCCGGCAGCGCGATCGCTCCCACAGAGATCACGACGGAAACGATGCTGACCCACCGGAAGGCCATCAGCCCCAGACGACGCAGTCCTGGAACCGGCTCCATGATGCGCTTAAAGACTTCCTGGACGACAAAGAAAATCGCGACGGCGCTGATCAGATAAGTGATCCAGTAACCGTAGAAATAGACGTTGTAGCGCAGAGTGTTGCAGACGGGCATACCGTCGCCCCACACATGAAGAACGATCTCGAAGAAGAGGGTTTGCGCACCGCGCACTCCGAAGTAAGTCGCAAGTGCAGGGAAGCGGCGGGCTGCGCCGGATCGAAAGAATGCGATGGCCGCAATCAACAGAAAGGCAGGCTCAAGCCTCGTGAAGATGTCTTGCAGATGCGCCATCGGTTCCTCTTAGAGATACGAGGATAGCCGGAATGCCCCATCTGCTCAACGAAAAAAACTCACGGAGAGGACCTGTAGCCTGCAACTTCTGTGCTACGGTGGTGACCGTAGTACTACTTGGAGCTGGTCTTACCGCAGTGCCCCGGGCTGCAGGTCGGCGTCGGGTAGGCCGAGCTCATCACCTGGTGATCGGGAGCAAAGGTCGCCTTTGCGTGCGAAGAGAGAACAGCGGCGGAACAGCCAGCTGCGAACATTCCGAGAACGAGAGCTCTAACGGCAAATTTCATAACAGTCTTACTCCTCTAAAGTTGTAGAGACAACTTCTTACAGGAGCCAATATACTTGCTAAATTGGGAATCTGTATTCTCTGATCGATATTATCTAAGTATTATACAGAGGGTGTTACCGGCGTACTTTCCCCCGCCCCTCCCCTCCACGCTTCCGCCCCTTCCCTATCCCTCCGCTGCGCCGCTCATCTCTCTGTAAACCATTACCTGCAAATGATTTGCGTCTTTTCTGGCTTGCATTGCCGGAACTGCCCGCCGCCCCTTGAATCCCGTGGGATTAGCCTTTGTCCTATAGATCAAAAGGCACGTCCCCCCATCCCCGGTCCTCCGGGTTCCGATTTGGGGCTGGAGACTCTGTGGATGGAGTGGGTACTGAGGTCAGTGCGCCGCGAAGCTCTGCGCTTCCCTTCTGCGCACTCCGTTTCCCGGCCAAATTCCGCGGCTCACCGACGGCCCGGCGATTCGCCTCGGGCTGACTTCTTCTCCGCGATCCGGAGCGCTTCCCCGATCGCCTTCTCGGTCCGCTTTTGCCGCGCCTCGGGGCTCTGGTAATAGAAGATGCCCAGCAACTGACCTCTCCGCTGCGTCGGCGTCATCGCCCGCCAGGCCTCCCGCGCTCTGGGAATGCGCACAAAGGCCGCCTCCAGGATCGGCGGCGTGATCCGCTCGCCTTCCATGGCCAGCATCATCCATTCGGCCATCTGTTCGGCCCGCTTCGCCCGGACCGCCGCGCTCTTCGCTTCCGTCACCCGATCCGCAATGGCCTTCCGATACGAATCGCTCAGTGCATCGTGCCACCGCCGTAAGGCACGATCCTCGCGCAACACCTTCTCCAGTTCCGCCGGCACGCTCAGCGGCCGTTCTTCCGTGTCCGGCTCCAGCGTCACCTCGGCCACGCTCCCCAGCACGACGTCCCCGCCCTTCTGCATCCTTTTATTCACCAGCAGAATGAAGTGGCCCTCCCGCGCGCGGAACAATGAAGTCCGGAATGCAAATCCGTTGATCGTCCCCTTCACGCGCAGCCGGTTCCTCTGCGGCCACACCTCGGTCGGGTCAAAGGGGACCCGAACAATGGTCCACCCCAGGCTGGTGCCATCGCGTTCCAGCACCCCTTTAAACTTCTGCCGCGCCGCCATCCCGACAGCATAATGGCTGCGAACCCCCCGCGGTACCTGGCCGCAGGATTCGCCCCGCCTTCGTTCCCTGTGCCATCATCGTCTGCGGGGAACCCTTTTCATGACGACTCTGACCGCGCTCCGCTTCCTCGAAGATCGTTGGGACGAAAAGCTCGCCGCCAACCTCGACGAACCCGAGCTCCTCCGCTATCGTTCCAATCTCTTCGGCGCCGACCTGCGCATTACAAACTTCGGCGGCGGCAACACCAGCTCCAAGGTCATCGAGCCCGACCCGCTCACCGGCGAGCCCACTGAAGTTCTCTGGGTAAAAGGCAGCGGCGGCGATCTCGGCAGCATCCAGCGCCGCGGCTTCGCCACGCTCTACCTCGACAAGCTTCTCGCACTCGAGTCCCGCTACCGCGGCGGCGCCGAAGAAGACGCCATGGTCGATCTCTACCCCCTCTGCACCTTCGGCCTGAATTCCGTCGCCGCCTCCATTGACACGCCCCTGCACGGCTTCCTGCCCTTCCGCCACGTCGACCATCTCCACCCCGACTGGGCCATCGCCCTCGCCGCCGCTGCCAACGGCAAAGAAAAGATGCAGCAGTTCAACCGCGAATTCGGCCACTCGCTCGTGTGGCTTCCCTGGCAGCGGCCCGGCTTTGAATTAGGCCTGATGCTCCGTGCGGCCGCCCGCGAAAACCCTGGCTGCGACGGCATCGTCCTCGGCGGCCACGGCCTCTTCACCTGGGGCGAAACGCAGCGCGAGTCCTACGTGAACACCCTCACCATGATCGACCACCTCGGCCAGTTCATTCAGGCTCACCTCGACGAGAAGGGAAGCGCTCTGTTCGGCGGCGCCGTCACTCATTCCCGCGACAATCGCCGTGACCTCGCCACCGATCTGCTCCCGTTTCTCCGCGGACGCGTCTCGCAGCAGAAGCGCCTCCTCGTCGGCTACAACGATCTTCCCGAAGTCCTCCGCTTCGTCAATTCCAAAGACGCCGCCACCCTCGCCCACCTGGGCACCAGTTGCCCCGACCACTTTATCCGCACTAAAATCCGCCCTCTCTTTGTCGCCGCCGAACCCACCGACGACGCGGCCGCTCTCGAGAAGAAGATCGACGCCGCCCTCGCCCACTACCGCACCGAATACGCCGCCTACTATCAGCAGCATGTCGAGCCGACCTCGCCGGCGATGCGCCCACCCAACCCGGCGGTTCTCCTCATTCCCGGCCTCGGCATGTTTTCCTTCGGCAAAAGCAGAACCGAGGCCCGCATTGTCGGTGAGTTCTACACCAACGCCATCCATGTGATGGAAGGCGCCACCGCGCTCGCCGGCGAAACCCCCGTTACCGATTTTCCTCAGGCCGGTCCCGCGGCGCCCTGCTCCGCCTTTCAGTCCCACGCCAACTACGTCGCCTTGCCGCCCTCGGAGGCCTTTCGCATCGAATACTGGCTCCTCGAGGATGCGAAACTTCGCCGCCAGCCGCCGGAAAAAGAGCTCAGCCGCCGTATCGCGCTCATCGTCGGCGGAGCCAGCGGGATCGGCCGTGCCGCGGCTCTCCTCGCGGCCGAGCGCGGCGCCCACATCGTCATTGCCGACCGCGACTTCGCCGGAGCCGAAGCCGTTGCTCAGGAACTCTGCCCCGTCGCCGGCAAAGAGGCCGTCGCCGCCACCGCCATCGATATCCGCAGCCGCGACAGCATCGTCGCAGCCCTCCGCGCCACCGTCGCGCTCTGCGGCGGACTCGACATCCTCATCAACACGGCGGCCATCTTCCCCTCCTCGTCTACCGGCACCATCGGCGACGCTGCCTGGTCCTCCACCCTCGACCTCAACGTGACGGCGAACTACATCCTGGCCGACGAAGCAGCAAAAATCTTCTCCGCTCAGGACCTCGACGGCACCATCGTTCTCACCAGTTCTGCCAATGCCGTCGTGCCCAAGCGCGGCAGCGAAGCCTACGACGTCAGCAAGGCCGCCCTCAGCCATCTCGTCCGCGAACTCGCGGTCTCGCTCGCGCCCAAAGTCCGCGTCAACGGCATCAGCCCCGCCACCGTCGTGAAGGGATCCACCATGTTTCCGCGCGACCGGGTCATCGCCTCGCTTACCAAATACCAACTCGCCTTCGACCCTGCCGGTTCCGACGACGACCTGCGCAACCAACTCGCCGTCTTTTACGCGCAGCGCACCCTCACGCATCAGCCCATCGATCCCGCCGACTGCGCCCAGGCCATCTTGTTCCTCGTCGGACCCCACGCCCGCTGCACCACCGGTCACCTCATCCCCGTCGACGGCGGACTGCCCGAGGCCTTCCTCCGGTGACCCATCCGGCTCTCGTCGCAATCGACCTCGGCGCCGAGAGCTGCCGCGTCTCACTCCTTCGCTGGACTACAGGCTCGTCCGGCGAGCCCGAGACGCCCGCCGTCTCCATCGTTCACCGCTTCGCCAACGCACCCTGGTCGCCCGACGAATCCAACCCCAGCCTGGCGCCCTCCGGCTTCCGCTGGAACCTCGACCGCATCTGTCAGGAACTCGACCACAGCCTGCGCGCCTGCGCCGAACGCGCTCCCGAAGGCATCGCCTCCATCGGCGTCACCGGCTGGGCCGTCGACTATGTTCGCCTCGACGCCGCCGGCCACCCCATCGCCCCGCCCTTCTGCTATCGCGATCCCCGCACCAACGCCGCGCTCGAGGCCGTGCACCGGATCATCCCCGCCGATCAGCTCTACGCCCGCACCGGCGTCCAGATCCAGCCCATCAATACGATCTATCAGCTCTTCGCCGACAAGCTGGCGGGTGCTCCCAGCGCGCCCTGGGTCAATCTCCCGGAATACATCCTCCACTGGCTCGGCGCCCCGCGTGTTGCCGAGTATACGAACGCCACCCACACCGCGTTGGTCGATCCCGTCACGCGCTCCTGGTCCGACGAACTCTTCGCCGCGCTCGAGCTCGACCGCTCGGCCGCGCCCCCGCTCGTCCCGCCCGGCACCGCTCTCGGCCTCATCCGCCCCGATCTCCGCCGGCTTCCGGCCTTCGCGCAGACCCAGCTCATCGCGCCCGTCTGCCACGACACCGCTTCCGCCATCGCCGGCATCGCCATCTCCGGTTCGGCGCCGTGGGCCTACATCAGTTCCGGGACCTGGTCTCTCATCGGCATGGTGCTGCCGGAAACCTGCCGTACGCCGGAAGCCTATGCCGCCGGCTTCACCAACCTCGGCGCTGTCGGTGGCGGCATCCTCTTTCATCGCGGCCTCCCCGGCATGTGGCTCCTCCGCCAATGCCTGAGCCACTGGGAGCACGAGCGAGGCTGGTCCCTCCCCGAGCTCATCGCCGAAACCCGCTGCCTGCCTCCGCCCAGCGCTCTCCTCGACCTCGACGACCCCGCGTTTCTGCCCCCCGGCGATATGCCCGCCCGCATCAACGCACAGCGCCGCCGCCACGCCCTGCCGCCGCTGACCTACGGTTGCGACGCTGCCCCTGACTACGCCAACCTCATCTTCCACTCCCTCGCGCATCGCTACGCGTCCCTGCTCGCCGACATCGCCCACATCACAGGACACCGCGCCGAGCAGATTTGCATCGTCGGAGGCGGCAGCCGCAATGATTATCTGAATGATTTAACCGCGCAGGCCGCGAAGATTCCCATCGAGTGCCACGCCGTCGAAAGCTCGACGCTGGGCAACTTCGCCGTGCAGCTCGCCCGCCTCACGCAGCCCACCGACGGCATCTCTGCTGAATCCGTCGCAAAGCAGGCTCACCGCCTCGCCCACGCGTCCATGCTCAGCTAGCGCCGTCCCGAAAGCCGGAAGCCGCACTTCGCTACCAATTCAGTCGTTAGCCTATGGGCAAACGCATACGGCGCCCGCTGTTACCGGGCACCTCTGTGCCCTCTGCGTTCTCTGTGGTGAACGAACGAGAGATCTTCAGGCGGTGCGGCATCTGTACCCTGTACCCTGTACCCTGCCCTACTTCCCCAGCGGCTTGCGTGCAAAGTAGTACAACGACCCTGCCAGCAGCGCGAACATCAGCACCGATACCCAGTCGTTATAGAAAAACATCTGCGGCAGCTGGAGCGGGTTGTTCCGCTCGCTCACCGACTCCCACAGCTTCATCCCCACGCCCATCAGCCCCACAATCCCGCCCGCCGCAATCAGCCCGCTGGCATACAGCGATCCCGGACTGATCTCGCTCTCCGCCTCGCTGCCCTCACCGGATTTCTCCATGGCGCGATCCACCATCCATCGCACTACGCCCCCCGCAAAAATCGCCAGCGTCGTCGCAATCGACAGGTAAGAGCCCACGGCGAACGTCAGCGACCGCACGCCCATCAGCTCAATCGCAATCACCAGAAAGACGCCCAGCAGCACCAGTCCCCACGGCAGTTGCTGCCGCAGAATCCCGTTGATCACCGTCGCCATCAGCCGCGCCTGCGGAGCCGCCGCCTTCTCGCTCCCGATCCCCTGAATCCACTGCACGGTAATCGTCTTCGTCTGCGGATCGTACAGATATTTCCCGTCGGCCAACTCGTGCGACCCCAGTGCGTTCAGCAGAATATAGTGATCCCCCTCGAGCGTCGCCACCGTCTTGCTCTGCCCCCCCTGGCCCGGCTGCGTTACGCGAAATTCCTTCCGCGTGAACACCCCCTGGTTCTGTACGCCGTCATGGGCCGCGGAAATGTTCCACGCCTTGTTCATGGTGTGGAACTCCTCGAATCCGCGATTCATCGCGTTCAGCGTTACCCCCACCGCAAACGTCGACACGCACACGCCGATCATCAGCGCCAGCTGCTGCTTCCACGGCGTCGCCCCCACCAGAAACCCCGTCTTCAGGTCCTGCGACGTATCGCCGGCGTTCGACGACGCGATGCACACCACGCCGCCCACCGTGATGGCCAGCGCCCCAAACGCCGGAGCCGTCCAGCCCTTCACCAGAAACACCGCTGCCGTCGCCATCAACGTCGCAATCGTCATCCCGCTGATCGGGTTCGCCGAGCTTCCGATCAGTCCCACAATCCGCGACGACACCGTTACAAATAAGAATCCGAACACCACAATCAGCAGTGACGCCGCCAGATTCGCCAGCATCCCCGTCTGCGCTCCCGGCACCGGTTTCAGCGTCAGGAACACCCATATCATCACCACCAGTAGCACGCTTCCGCCCACCACCACCCACATCGGGATATCGCGGTCCGTCCGCTCGCTGCTGGCCGCGGCGCCCTTGCCCTTGCTCAGGTTCCCCATTCCCGCCTTCAGCGCGTTCACAAGGGTCGGCATCGTCTTCATCAGCGTGATCAGCCCCGACGCCGCCACCGCGCCCGCCCCCATCGGCCGCACATACGCTGACCACATCTCTCCGGGCGACATCTGCGCGACCGGCTTCACCGCCGGATACAGCGGCCCGGTCAGATGCGAGCCGAAGAAATAAATCGCCGGCATGAGCACCAGCCAGCTGAAGACGCCGCCCGCAAACATCGTCCCGGCAACGCGCGCCCCAATGATGTATCCCACCCCCAGGTACTCCGGCACCGCATCCACGCGCAGCGACGCGCCCTTCATAATGTGCTGCCGTCCCCAGCTCGGCTGATAGTCCGGCTGGTCCGGCCACGCCCCCAGCAGATCGCTGTTCTGGAACAGCGCATACAGCCCGCCCAGCCCCAGCCCCAGAAACACCCGGCTCGCAAACGATCCACCCCGCTCTCCGGCCAGCAGCACGTCCGCGCACGCTGTTCCCTCGGGATACGTCAGGTTCCCGTGCTCCTCCACAATCAATTGCCGACGCAGCGGGATCATGAACAGCAGCCCCAGCCACCCGCCCAGCATGGCCAGCACGAAGATGCGGAAGTACTCGAGATCGAATCCCAGGAAGATCAGCGCGGGCAGCGTAAAAATCACGCCCGCCGCGATCGATTGCCCCGCATTCCCCGTCGTCTGGACAATATTGTTTTCGAGAATTGACGCCCGCCCCAGCGCCCGCAGCACACTAATGGAAAGCACCGCGATCGGGATCGAGGCCGCCACGGTCAGCCCGGCTTCCAGGCCCACGTAGACCGTCACCCCGCCGAAGAGCAGCCCGAAAATACACCCCAGCAAAATCGCGCGAAAGGTCAGCTCCGGCCGCGTCTCGCCCGGCGGAACATAAGGCTGAAAACTCTTTGCGCTGGCTGGCTGAACGCCTTCTGTCGTCGACAAAGGGTACCTCCGGATGCTTTCAGGGAAGCCTGAGTGTATCAGCGAAACCCTTCAGGTCGCGAGATACCCAATCTTGGCCCCGCGCCTGCCGCTGTAACCTGTCACCTGTAACCTGCACCCCGTTCCCTGCACCCTGTACCCTTTCTCATGCGCAAGCTCCTCGCCTACGGAGCCATCTACATCTTCTGGGGCGGATCCTTCCTCGCCATTCGCGAGATCGTCCTCGTCAGCGCCGTCCCGCCCTTCTTCGCCGCCGCCGTCCGCTTCCTGATCGCCGGCCTGGCCCTCCTGGTTTGGAGCCGCCTCACCGGCACCCTCCAGATCAACGCCCGTCAGTTCTTCTCCGCCGCCGCTCTCGGCTTCGTTATGTTTGCCTGTGACTACGCCAGCCTCTTCTGGGGCGAGACCCGCGTCGCCTCCGGTCTCGCCGCCGTCGTCTTCGCCATGATCCCCGTGTGGATCTTCGCCGGCGAGCTGCTCCTTCGCACCCAGCGCGCCACCGCCCTCTCCACCGGCGGCATCGCCCTGGGCTTTGCCGGAGTCGTCCTGCTCTCCCTACGCTCCGGCTCGGCCTCTGCCCACAGCTCCACCCTCGCCGTCCTCGTTATGCTTGGCGGAACGCTCTGCTGGTCCGTCGGAACCCTCTGGTCCCGCCATCTCAATCTGCCGCGACCTCAGCGCGCCAACGCCGGTCTCCAGATGTTCACCGGCGGCGTCTTCCTTTTCGCTGGCGCCGCGGCAGCCGGCGAACTCCATCACCTGCCCCCGTCGTCCGTCCTGCTCAGCCCGCGCGTCCTCGTCAGCCTGGCGTACCTCATCGTCGCGGCCTCCATCGTCAGCTACACCGCGTATGTCTGGCTTCTCACGCACGACTCCCCCACGCGTGTCTCCAGCTATGCCTATATCAACCCGGTCTTTGCTTTATTTCTGGGAGCGACCGTCGCCGGCGAGCGCCTCACCCCGCTCCAGCTCGCCGGAGCAGCCCTCGTTCTCGCTGGCGTCTTCGCCACGCTGATGGGAAAGCGCACCAACGCGCGCGAAAAGAAGCTGGTTTCCTCCTGAGAGCCGCCACGGCTTCCGCCGTTACGCTCTGAGTTCAGCGGATGAAAGGAATATAGGCAGGCGCCTGGTTCCGGTACGATGCGAATTTCTCACCGAACCGTTCTGCGAGCAGCCCGTCTTCCGCCCTCACCCGGATTTCCGTGCCGATGACGAAGAAGACCGTGCCCGCAACCCACATTGGCCACCAGGTGTAGGCGGCTCCCGTTGCCATGAACATGCCAAACATCGACGTGTAGATCGGATGCCGGATCCGCCGGTAGGGCCCGGTTTGGATCAGCTCGTGATCCTCACTCAGCGCTGCCTCGTAACGCCATTGCTTGCCGAGTTCGCGCGTCGCCGCCCAGATCAGAAGCACCGACGGCGGAGCGATTGCCATCGACGCGATGAGCGATGCCACGCTCTTCTCGAATCCTGCCGGCTTCACCCAGATCCACACCAGCGCGAAGCCAACCGAAACCAGAGCGATGCCCCATCGTGAAGAGGGCGCTCGTACCGCTTTCTTTTGTCCCCTGGCTTGCCGGCTCGGTCGGACAAACGCGGCGCTCCACAGAATCCAGCACAACAGGAGTTCGATCCACGCCGCGAGCTGAAGCTCCGAAACTCTCATGATGGGTCAGCGAGAGCAGCCACCCGCCATCCGCTTTTCCCTATTGCCTATTCCCTGCCTTTAGGCGTAGATCCCTCTCTGCTTAATCGTAAACGCCACCCGGTCGATCGCCAGCATGTACGCCGCGATCCGGTTGTTCACCGCATGCGCTTCGGCATACCGGGTCACGTCGTCGAAGCTCTCCACCAGGATCGCTTCCATGCGCTCGATCACTTCCGACTCTTTCCAGAAGTAGCCCTGCCTATCCTGCACCCACTCGAAGTACGACGCCGTCACCCCGCCCGAATTCGCCAGGATATCCGGAATGATGAATACCTTCTTGTCGGCCAGGATCTCGTCGGCCACCGCCGTGGTCGGCCCATTGGCCCCCTCGCACACGATGCGCGCTTTGATCTTCTCGGCGTTGCGGCTGGTGATCACGTTCTCCGTCGCCGCCGGAATCAGAATCTCGCACTCCGCCGTCAGCAGATCGGCCGTCGGCATCGGTTCCGCCCCGCGGAAGCCCAGCACCGTGCCCTGCCGCAGCTTGTGCTCTTCGAGCGAGCAGACATCGATCCCGTTCGGGTTATACAGCCCCCCATCCCACTCGCCGATCCCGATGACCTTGTAGCCGCGCTCCTGCATCAGCCGCGCCGCATTCGAGCCCACGTTCCCAAAGCCCTGAATCACCACGCGGCACCCCTGGCGCTGCAGCCCCAGGTACTTCATCGCCTCGTCGCAGACCAGCGCAATCCCGCGCCCGGTTGCTTCCTTGCGTCCCCGCGATCCGCCTATGGCTACCGGCTTGCCCGTCACAATCGAGGTCACCGTCTGCCGCATGTGCATCGAGTAGGTGTCCATGATCCATGCCATGGTCTGCTCGTTCGTGTTCACATCCGGAGCAGGTACATCCTTCTCCGGCCCGATAAACTCGATGATCTCGGACGTATACCGCCGCGTCATCCGCTCCAGCTCGCCCTGCGACATTTTCTTCGGATCGCAGATCACCCCGCCCTTGGCCCCGCCGAACGGGATATTCACCACCGCGCACTTCCACGTCATCCAGCTCGCCAGCGCCCGCACCTCGTCCAGCGTCACATCCGGCGAGTAGCGAATCCCGCCCTTGCCCGGACCCCGGGCCTGCGAGTGCAGCACGCGATAGCCGGTGAACATCTCAATCCGCCCATCGTCCATCGCCACCGGGAAATGCACGATAATCTCCCGTGACGGATACCGCAGCACGCGCCATAAGCCCTCATCCAGGTTCAGCTTGCGTGCCGCAAAATCGAATCGAGCTGCCTGCGCTTCCCACGGATTAATTTCCTGTTCCAGCGTGATCGTTGCCATATTAGAGGTTCTCCACAGCCTTCCTGCCTGGCCGGCTCCCGTTCCCTTCGGACACCGGCTGATTCCAGGCCAAACGGTCCGAGTATAGGCCTGCGCCGGTCAACCCCGCAACCCTCTCGGACCTGTCGAAGGTAACCATTGTGGGGCATTGCTGTGTGGTTCCGGACCAGGCCCAAATCGGACCACCCCATGAGATGAAGCCAGTTCTGACTTCGTCTCCTGACGGATCGCATATCGGCGGCCTTCCGCGCCCAGGTCGCCCCGTTCTGAATCGACGCCAAAAAGCAAAGCGCGGGAAGCAACTCCCCCCGCGCCAGCCAATCCCTGCTCCCTATTCCCTATTCCCTATTCCCTATTCCCTATTCCCTATTGCCTATTGCCTATTGCCTGTTCCCTATTGCCTGTTGCTTCACCGCACTCCGCACATCACCTTCGCCTTCTCCAGCTCTTCCGGCGAGTACTTCTTCGGGATCTTCACGTATTTCCAATGGTTCGCTACCGACAGATTCAGCAGCGTGCCCAGATCTTCCTTCGTTTCTTTGTACTTCTTGCGCGGCAGGATAGCGTGGATCGCGTCCACGACCTCCAGCGTTTTGACTGTCTCCGTCGTGAATCCCCCGCCCCCAGGCATCATCTTCGAATCGGTCTCCTGCGACTCCTTAAAGATCACGCAGCCGGAGTTCCCCGACAGATTCCCCCACGCCACCGGCGACTGATTCTCCGTCTTGTCTTTGGCAAAGCTCGTTGCACACCCAGCCGCCACCACCAGTGCCATCACGACACCGCTCCCCGCAAGCTTCCTGAACACCGCCGTCCTCCTGAAACCAATCGATTTCCAGAGTCTACCAACTTCCGTACCCTGTGCCCCGGAATCGGCACGCTGTACCCTTTACGCTGTACCCTGCCTCTGGATCATGCCGCCCAAAACCTCCGCCGGAATCCTCCTCTACCGCCGCGCCTCCTCCTCGCTCGAAGTCTTCCTCATCCATCCCGGCGGCCCCTTCTGGGCCAAAAAGGACTCCTGGTCGATCCCCAAAGGTGAGTACCACGAGGGCGAACCGCCTCTCGACGCCGCCCGCCGTGAGTTTCAGGAAGAAACCGGCTCCTCGCTCGCCCTCGATCGCCCCACCACCGACTTCCTTCCCCTCGGCGTCATTCGCCAGCCCTCCGGCAAGGAGGTCACTGCCTGGGCCCTCGAAGGCGACTTCGACCCAGCCACCCTCGTCTCCAACACCTGTCTGGTCGAATGGCCCCCGCGCTCCCATCGCCAGATCGAAATCCCCGAAGCCGACCGCGGTGCCTGGTTCGACCTGAAGACCGCCCGCAAAAAGATCTTCCGCGGCCAGGACGCCCTCCTCGACCGCCTGATGTCCGGCAGCCCGATCGGCTCGATCGAGTCCACCTCGATCTCGCCTTCTTCCATCCGGTAGCGTTCACCCACCCGCACCAGCGGCCGCACCCAAATGCGCACACTGCAGGTGATCCCGCCCCGCCGAACACCCTCCCGCAGCCGCTTCGTGAATTGCATGGCCGGAGTCTACGCGACGTTCGCCGGCGCCGCACACGCCGCCAGCCCCATCCGGCCACCCGCCGCCGGCAGGTCCGCCGCAGCCTCATCTCCGCCCACCAAAAACAGCTCGAACAGCGTCCCGTACAGCCCCCGCCGTCCGGCCAGACGCACTCGCCGCTCCCGCAAAAATCCAAACCGGAACGGCGACCACGCTTCCGCCTCCCGCAAAAACCCCGGCGAAAAATACAGGTGCGACTCCGCCACCGCCATCAGAATCAGCGACCGCCAGCTCATCCGCAGCAAATCCTGGAGCATCGAATCGCCGTGCGGAAGTGTTTCCATCTGTGCGCCGACACGATCCGCAAACTGCAGAAGCTGAATCACCAGCCCGTCCAGGCACTCCCCGCGCCGCGCCGCCGTCGAAAACAGCGTCGCCGACCCGCGCCGCATATCCTCCTCGACGTCCTGCAGATCGTCGCCCAGCTGCAGCAGCACGCCCCACGCGAACCCAAACCGGCTCTCCGCCTCCGTCAGCTCCGGCTGCGCCAGGCAAGCATCCGCGAGCACTGACGTCCCACCCTTCGTGCAGCTCAGTCGCAGCAGCTCCGCGCCCGAGCAACCGCCCCGCAACTGCCGCAGGCTCTCCTCCTGCCCGCGATGGATCGCCAGCAGGCAATCGAACACCTGTGGGTATAGTTCCCGCGGATACTGCCTCTCGATCAGCCCCACTAACTCCCAGACCGCGCTTTCCCAAAGGTCTGCCGCACGCAGTGGCTCGCCGCGCAGCCGCTCCCGAAACCGCCGGCTCGCCGCCAGCTTTTCCTCCGCCGACAAGTCCACCCGGTCCAGGTGATTATCGCTGTAGGGATACAGCAGGCTGTAGCCCAGGATCCCCGGCGTCAGCCGCACCGCCTCGCCGAGCAACGGCTGCAGCCCGCAGGCCGTCCACGCATTCCGGCACGCCTGCACGATCCCGTCCATGGCCAGGCCAGGATCGAACGCCCGTGCCCATCGCGCCAGCTGCGTGCCCACCGGCAGAAAATCCTCCGTCAGCAGCCCAATCGCCTCGTCTCCCAGGTCCAGCGCCTCCGCCGAAAACCGGGCAAACGCCGCCACAATCCGCTCCTGCGCGTCCCCCCGTGCTCGTCCCCCGAATCGCGCCCGCCGCCGTACCCGCTTCGCCTCGCGCTCCACCGCCTCCAGAGCCCGGTCGTACGCCCGCTCCCGCTCATGCTGCTCATCAATCGAATAGCGCCGCGCCTCCGGAGCCCGTACCGCCGCGCACGCCGCCCACTCCGCAGCCGTCCGTTCCACCTCCGCCTCGACCCACTCCCACTCGAATCGCCCCGCCATACCCAAACCCTACGCGAACCATCCCCCTCCGGTTCCCCTCGCTTTGACCCAGAGCCTCTTCCTGACAGCGACAGGCTACCGCCTATGACGGTTCTCCGTGCTCTCTGTGTCCTCTGTGGTGAGTGTTCCCACGACCAGCGCGCAGCCGCCGAAAAGGATCTCGATCGTTGCCTCCGCCCCCGTAGCGCTCGAAATGTCCGGAAGGCCAACCATGCGGTCAGAACCTTGTACCGATCCCGGGTGCCCCATCCTTGTCGCCTCGCGCGGTTCGAGGCGACAGGGTGGGAAACCAGAAATCTCAATCGGCTGGTTTTGTGTCAGGGCACGACTTCAGTCGTGCCGTATCGAGCGGTAAAAATCTGGGCTTCAGCCCCTGAGGCCAGTCCTCTCGGCCGGTTGCGCTCTCTCGAAACTTCCGGTTTGCCGACATTCCACCCACCCATAGCCTTAGAGTCGTCATCCCGAGCGGAGCGCTTTGGGGCCCCATTGGCGCCAACGGGCGCAGATGGGGTAGGCGGAGCGAGGGACCTGCTTCTGTTTTTGCACCTCCGCCCCGCGAAATGTCCGGGTTGCCGACCATCCGACCTCATTCATTTGATACGGATCGCTTATCTTGAAGGGAGACACGTCACGTGGGCTGCTACAATCAACAGCCAAATGGCCAGCAAGCGAATATGGTCTGCCATTTTATGTCTGGGATTCGTTTCCTCATTGAACGGCATCGAAGCCGCCGCGGCCAGTCGCTCTTGCCCGCTAGGTCAGCAGAGCGGCGAGACTCATCAGAGGAAGCCGCAGAACACATACAGCAGAGTCTCTGTTGTGGTGATTGACCAAACGGGCACGAGGATCCCTCAGGCACACTTGGAAATCGTAAACCAAACCCCTGGTTCAACGGATCAGAAAGCTGTCGACGCTGCTGGCGAGGCCGAGTTCCGGCTTCAACCCGGTGCGACTTACAGGCTTTCCGTCACCGCGAGGGGCTTTCGGACGTATGTTGAGACCTTCAAACTGGAATCGGACATCGATAAGACAGTGACCCTCGCGCTCGCGCAGACAGGAAACCAATGTCCCTGCGTGACACGGGAAGAGCCGATTCCGCTCGAACATATGCCAGTCACAGCCGACATTCCCGAACAACCACTCATATCATTGCCACTACGAGCCAGACACGTTCGCTGCGCTCGGCGCTGGTTCTGAGGATTCCAGTACTCGCATCGGCTGAGTCCGGCCGTAATACCGGCATTCCGGAACCTTCAACCGAACCGCCAAGCCGCCTCTGCTCCCGAATACGCACTTTTCCCTCGCTCTGTGGAAATCTTGTCAAGCCCCCTCCACCCCTGACAAAAGTAACTACGCCTGATACAAAAGCACTTCCACGCCAAAATTCCTCCCAAAACCTGGCAGGAAATCCGTGCAAATTTGGTATTCTGAATCTATAGAGTGAAAAAGAAAAAAGCCGCCTTCCGGGCGGCTTCTCTTTTGCACCCGACAGGGCGCCGAGTGCACCACGCCGGGCCTGAGGGAGCGGAGCGAGTCGAAGGCCCTGCCCCATTCCCGCAGGCATAGAAATCCTGGTCCTCAAAACCCTGATCTCCATCAGCCCCGGAGGCGCCGATGCTGACCTCCATGAACCCGAACCGGCCATCGGCCGTCCTAACTCTTGTTTCCTCTATTAAGTACGGACAAACCCAATCCTTGCCACACATACGCAAAGAGGTCCCTCGAAGTGCTTTGTTTCTCACACATAACAAGCTCGAAAGAAAAAATTTGTCTCAGGGAAAATGGAGTACCTCCCGGCTACCCCCGGCTCCCGACTACAGGCTCCCAGCTACCGGCTCCCGGCTCCCAGCTCTTGGCTGCCGTCCTCCGGCTCCGCCGGCGGATGGGCCATCGACGTTACCTTTGCGCACCTTTGGAATCTTCAACATCGTTCCGCGACCCCCATCAAACTGACGCCTGCTTTTTTCACGCAACGAGGCAGGTTGTGCAGAGCACCCCCCATCCCGCACCCGGCTCCGAGCTACCGGCTCCCGGCTCCCGGCTACCGGCTACCGGCCGCCAACCCTGTGTTACTGTGAGGAAAGCCGTTTCGGGGCGTCGCGCGCGTCCCGGCGCTCTGCGTCTCTCGCGCCCTATGCCGCCGCACTCTCCCAACACTTTGTCGTCCGTGCCTGCCTCCCCGCCCGGCCCTCCCCCCGCACCTTCCGCGCCGCAGCACCGCTCCACCCACTGGCTCCATCGCGCCGACCTGCTGCTCCGCGTCATCATCCGCCTCTATATCGGGTGCATCCTGGTCTTCCTTCCCTGGACGCACCTCTGGGCGCTGAACCGCTTCTTCCTCTATTACGGTCCGATTGCCCACCTCGCCGAGAGCGGCGCCGTCCGCGGCATCGTCTCGGGGCTGGGTTTCCTCAACCTCTGGATCGCCATCTCCGAAGCCATCCACCACAAAGAGAACTGAGCATGTCTCGCAAACCCCCCAAGCCCCTCGAAAGCGCCTCCCTCGCCTACGAAAACGACGCCTTCCTCAACAGCCCCGACGGCCGCATCATCCGCATTCTGGCCGAGTATTCCGAGCCCCTGGCGCGCTTTCGCCGCGAGCGCATTCAGGACACCGTGGTCTTCTTCGGCTCGGCCCGCTTCCGCGCTCTCGATGAGGCCAGCCACGAACTGCAGCTTCTCGAGAACACCGGCTCCCGCGAGCCCGCGCCCGAAGAGGAACAGCCCGCCCGTGCCGGCGATATCGAGCAGGGAACTTCCAGCGAACTGCGCCTGCGTCGCGCCGAAGCCGCAGTCGAGATGGCCCACTACTACGAGGACGCGCGCCGCCTCGGCTTCCTCCTCACGCAATGGTCCAAGAACCTCAAGTCGCGCCGCAACCGCTTCGTCGTCACCTCTGGCGGCGGTCCCGGCATCATGGAAGCCGCCAACCGCGGCGCCTGGGAGGCTGGCGGCAAAACCATCGGCCTCAACATCAAGCTGCCCTTTGAGCAGGTCCCCAACCGGTACATCACGCCTGCGCTGAACTTCGAGTTCCACTACTTCTTCATGCGCAAATACTGGTTTGCCTATCTGTCCAAGGCGCTGGTGGTTTTCCCAGGCGGCTTCGGCACGCTTGACGAGATGTTCGAGATCCTCACCCTCTCGCAGACCCAAAAGCTGGCCAAGAAGATCACCGTCCTGCTTTATGGCTCCAGCTACTGGCAGCAGGTGCTCAACCTCGACGTGCTGGTGGACAAGGGCGCGATCTCCCCGCGCGATCGCGATCTGTTCGATTTCGCCGACACCCCCGAGCATGCCTTCGAGATTCTCCGCGACGGTCTCACGCACAACCATCTCGACCGGGAAACGGAAGCCGAGCTGCCGGACATCGCTCAGACCCGGCGGTGACCGATCCGTTTGCCAGAGAGTGAACATCCGGGCACTCGGCCAGGGTGACCTCGGGAACGGCGGATGATCGACTAGCTGTAAGCTGCTGTAAAATAATTACTTGCATCCGCTTCCATGGACGGCAGTAACGTTACCTCACCTGATACGGCCTCGTATTTGACCCACCTTTGTTGAACCCGTAATGCCTCATTCATGGTGCATCCAGGATACTGCTCCCAGGGGAACGACTCGGGAGGGACACCATGAACGGTCTGCGCCGCATCTCCTGCCTGTGGAAAGAGCCGGACGCCATCCGCGACTCCTCAACCGGCGTTTCGCTCCACAGCCACACCAACCAATCCAAAGAGACCCTCGATTTCCTCGCCAACCTGGGCAATCAATACCCGCTGCTGCGCCCGATGCTGCGGCGGTACGAGCGGCTCTCTCGCGAGCGCCACAACACCCCCATCGATTACGCGGCCGCCTACTGGACTCCGCCTCTGACGCCGCGTCTTGCCTTCGATCTGGAGAGCGGCCAGATCGCGAAGCTGGAGCTGATGCCTCTGGTCTCGATTACCGATCACGACACCATTGCCGCCCCCATGCTGCTGCGCACCGTCGCTTCCGCGCGGCACATTCCGGTTTCGGTGGAGTGGAGCGCGCCCTTCGGCGGCGATCAGTCGTTCCATCTCGGCATCCACAACCTGCCCAGCGATACCGGCGCCTTCTGGATGAAAACCTTCGCGGAATACACCGCCCATCCCAGCGAAGCGCGGCTTACCGAGATTCTGGCGGCGCTCAACGACCTGCCCAATGTCCTGATTGTTTTCAATCACCCCGTGTGGGATCTCTATCTGATCGGCGCCGAAAGGGCGGCCCAGCGTGTGCAGGAGTTCCTCACCCAAAACCATGCATTCATCCACGCGCTGGAGCTCAACGGTCTGCGCCACTGGGGCGAGAATCGCGCCGTGAAGAGCCTGGCCCGGCAGTGGAACAAGCTGCTGATCTCGGGCGGCGACCGCCACGGCCTTGAGCCGAATGCCAACGTGAACCTGTCACGCGCCTCCAGTTTCACCGAGTTCGTCCACGAGATTCGCTACGAAGGCCGCAGTCACGTGCTCTTCCTGCCCCAGTATGCGCAGCCGTGGAAGCACCGCATTCTGGAATCGACGCTCGATGCGATCCGCGACTATCCGGAGTTTCCGCTCGGCTCCCGCACCTGGGACGAGCGCGTCTGGCACCCGGATGCTGCCGGCGTAGTGCGACCCGTCAGCGAGCTCTGGCCATCCGGTATTGCGCCCGCCTGGATCACGATGATTATCCGCGCTGTGCGCCTGATGGGCAGCCGGCCGGTCTCCGATGGACTGCGTCTGGCCTGGAGCGAATCCCGTGAGCTGCGGCTGGCCCTCGGGGAAGATGCGGCCAGCTAAATCGGGGCCTCTGCATTGAACGCTGATCCCGCCCTCGCGCCCGTCCCTGGTTCCACCTCGATCCGTGTCGCATTCTTTCCCGACTCGTTCCACGAAGTGAACGGCGTGGCGCATACCTCCCGTCATTTCGTGGACTTTGCCCGGCGGCGCAAGCTGCCCTTCCTGTGTGTTCGGGCCGGCAATCGACCCGAAGCTCTCGAGAATGAAGGGAGTCTCACGACTTTTGAGCTGCCGCGCGGCCTGTTTTCCATTCCGCTCGACAAGGACCTGAGCCTTGATCCGGCCTGGATCCGGCATCTGCCGGTGGTGATCCGAACCCTGCGCGCGTTTCGTCCCGACATCATCCACATCACCGGCCCCAGCGAGATCGGAATCGTGGGAGCGCTGCTCGCCGGATGGTTTCATATTCCCCTCGCAGCCTCGTGGCACACGAATCTGCACGAATACGCGGCCACCCGCTCCCACTGGCTCGTCGAGCACCTGCCGGCCCCGCAAGCGGCTCGGGGCGCTCGCTGCATTGAATGGACGGCTCTGAACATCGCCACCATCCTGTACAAATGGGCCCAGGTGCTTTTCGCGCCCAATCAGGACCTTTGCCAGTTGCTGGAACGGGAGACAGGGCGTCCCTGTCACCTGATGCAGCGCGGCGTCGATACCGCGTTGTTTTCTCCGGAACGGCGCGAGCGCGAGCCTGACGATTCCGACTTTGTGCTCGGATTCGTCGGACGGCTGAGCGTGGAGAAGAATGTGGCGCTTATGGCCCGAATTCAGCGGGAACTGGAGGATCTGGGGATCGGCAACTTCCGCTTCCGCATCGTCGGCCAGGGCGCGGAAGAGCGCTGGCTGCGGGAGCACCTGCCACGCGCCGAGCTCACCGGGGTCCTGCGCGGGGAAGCTCTGGCCCGCGCGTATGCCGGGATGGACGTCTTTGTCTTCCCGTCCCACACCGATACGTTCGGCAACGTTGTTCTGGAGGCGATGGCCTCGGGCGTGCCCGCCGTCGTCAGCCCGGATGGCGGCCCTCGTTCACTGGTGCAGGAAGGCCGCACCGGCTGCATCGCCCGCGATGAGGAATTCGCCGGGGCGATTGCCCGGATTCTGCGCGACCCTGGTCTGCACCAGAAGATGCGCCACGCGGCGCGCTCGTTCGCGCTCGCTGCCTCCTGGGAAAGTGTCTTCGAAAAGCTGTACGCGGCCTACGAACCGCTGGTGGCTCATGCTACAGCTACGGCTTTGGCGCCCGATCGCTCGGGAAGGACCTGTGCCGAGGGCTAAGCTGGCGGCGAGAAGTCCAGGCCCGCTTGCTGCGCAGCCTTCTCGGTAGCGGGCAGATTCAGCTCGCCCAGAGGAATGAGCCTCTCGCGGCCGCTGGCGGCCTCGTCCAAAACCACAAGATTTCTGGGGGTCAGCACGTAATTGTGGATCTCCTGGGTGTGGCCGTCCTTGAAGATCACCGTGAGCCCCGGCTCGGGCGCGATCGGCGCCGCTGGAGCAGGAGGCGCTGCGTACGCCTGCGGATACGGGTAAGGTTGTCCCTCGTACCCAGGATACTCCGGGGGATAGCCGTTCTCCGGGGACGGAACGCTTACGGCATTCTGAGCACTGCCCTGCTGGGGCGCATTCTCGTCCGTTTCGTCGCCTGTGAAATCCGAATCGCCATAATCGTACGGCAGCAGCTCCCACGAATTGGCATAGTAGGGATAACCGAGGCCGTAACCGTAGCCGCCGCGCCCGTAACCGCGTCCATTGCCGCGATCGCGATCGTGGCCGCGATCTCTTCCTCCGCCACCATTCCATGCGGGCTGCGTTCCCGGTCTCCAGCTCGGGACAAATCCCGGGGCGAAGGCGTGGGAGGGCGCGGGAAAAACAGCCCGCCCAGGTGTGTAGATGGAGCGCGGCGCCAGGGTGCCGATCTGGCCTGGAAAACCGGTGATCGATCCGCTGAAGCCACGGCTGGAGAAGCCGCCGCTGTGTCCGGCAAATCCGCCGTGGCCAGCGAATCCGCCATGGCCCTCTGCAAAGCCACCATGCTGCGCGAACGCCGCGGAACTGGCGATCAGGAATCCCGCCACAACGCCGGAAATCAGCAATCGGGAGAGCGATCTGGAAATTCGGGGCCGCATCGAACCCATCCTATCCGTTTATTAGACGCGGCATGACCGGGAGGAGACTCCTCGCAACCATCAGATCAGTTCTGTGCCCCAGAGATCGTGGAGGTGGAGCACGCCTTCGATTCTGCGGTTCTCATCGACAACGATCAGGGAGGTGATCTTCTTCTCCTCCATGGTATGGAGGCCGCGGACGGCTAACTCCTGGGCGGAGATGGTTTTGGGCGACGGATTCATGACCTCGCCGGCGGTCTTGCGCAGGCCGTCCGGCCCATCGGATTCGAGCAGCCGGCGCAGATCGCCGTCACTGACGATGCCGGCCAGCTTACCGTCTCGCTCGACCGCCGTCATACCGAGCTTCTTGCGGGACATTGTGTAGATGACCTCGGTCATGGGCGTGGCGACGTCGACGCGGGGGATCGCATCGCCCGAGTGCATGAGCTGGCGGACGGTGGCGAGACGCTTGCCCAGCTTGCCGCCGGGGTGGAGTGCGGCGAAGTCCTCGGCGCGGAAGCCCTTGCGCAGGGAGACGGCGATCGCGAGGGCATCGCCGAGCGCGAGCATGGCCGTGGTGGAGGCAGTCGGCGCGAGACCGAGGCCGCACGCTTCCGCCGGAACCGAGCAGTCGAGGGCGACCTTGCTGGCCGTAGCGAGTGTGGAACGCATATCGCAGACGAAGGAGATCAGGACGTTGCCCATGCGCTCAAGGGTGGCCAGCAGGCGCAGGATCTCCTCGGTTTCGCCGCTGGCCGAGAGGGCGATGACCACGTCGCCTTCGGTGATCATGCCGAGGTCGCCGTGAACCGCTTCCGCCGGATGCAGAAAGAGCGCCGGGCTGCCGGTGGAGCTGAGCGTGGCGGCAATCTTCTGGGCGACGATGCCGCTTTTGCCCATGCCGGTGACGACGACACGACCGCGCGCCTGGCCGCATTCGAGGACGCGGTCGACGGCGCGGGCGAAGTCGGCGGCCATCGGCCCGTCGAGGCGCTGCGCGAGGGCCAGCAGCGCTTCGGCTTCGATCCGAACGAGTTGCGCCGGCGTGTGGACGTCGTTCATAGTCTGAAACTCCTGATGCTACCGTGTTCCCATAGAATAGGGAACAGAGGGTATCGTTTTGCGGCGGAACATTCTGGTATCGGCGGCGATGGTGGTGGCGCTCGGGCTGATGGTCGCGGCGGGCGCGATGAACTACCTGCAGCGCCGACGCGCGGCCGAGGCGCAGGCGCAGATGATGAAGATGACGCTGGTGCCCGCCGACGGCTCGGCGGCGGCAAGCGACGATGGCAGTTCGGCGACGGCCGACGAGGCCGACGAGAACTCCACCGGCATGAACGGGAAGATAGCGCCGAACTTCACGCTGGACGACATCAGCGGAAAGAAGGTGTCGCTGGCCAGCTTCCGCGGGCATCCGATGGTGGTCGACTTCTGGGCGACGTGGTGCGGACCGTGCAAGGTCGAGATTCCGTGGTTCGAGAAGCTGCACGATCAATACGCGAGCCAGGGGCTGGAGATTCTGGGGGTTTCGGCGGACGACCTGGACAAGGACGATCCGGCGAAGCTGTTCACCGAGAAGCGGGACATCGCGGATTTTGCTCAGAAGATGCACATGAATTACCCGGTGCTGATCGACGCCGACTCGATCGCCAATTCGTACGGCGGACTCGATGCGTTGCCGACCACGTTCTTTATCGATAAGAACGGGAAGATCGTGGCATCGACCATCGGCCTGGCGCCGGAGGAGTTGATCGAGGCCGACATTGAGAAGGCCATCCACAGCGGAGCGACCTCGTGAAGCGAGCGATGGCGATCGCGGCGCTGGTGGCGAGCGCGCTGCTGGCGGGGGCGCAGAAGCTGCCGTGGCAGACATCAGCCAGCATGAATCCGGGGAGCAACCAGCTGGTCCACTTTCTGTATCCGCAGCAGGTGACGCTGCCGGCGGGAAAGGCGCAGACGATCGAGCTGCACTTCCGGATCAATTCCGGGCTGCACATCAACTCGCACGAGCCGCGGCAGAAGAGCCTGATCCGGACGGAACTGATCGTGGCCGAGCCGAGCGGGGTGAAGATCAGCGCGGTCGATTTCCCGCCGGGTTCGGACTACGCGTTTCCCCTGGACCCGCAGGAGAAGCTGAGCGTTTACTCGGGCGACTTCGTGCTGAAGATGCACCTCTCAGCCCAAAAGGGGAACCATTTGGTGCAGGGCGCGTTGCGCTACCAGGCGTGCGATACCAACACGTGCTTTCCGCCGCGGAATCTTCCGCTGGCGGTGGACGTGATCGGGCAGTGAAAAACCAGGGTTTAGGGGTTAGGGTTTAGCGATCCCGAACCGCTGCTATCGGTGTCTCAAAAAAAATCTGCTTAACGTTAGCTAAGTGTTGTGTTTCTCCCACTTACATCTTTCCAGAGGAGCCCCATGTACTTAAGTGTGAGCGAACAAGGTACTTAGGAGGGGGGGCTCTTTACACTTGGCCGGCTCCCAGGACGACGATGGGGATTCTCCGCCGGAGCGGAGAATCCCCACTGCTTTAGTGTGGGCGGGATCGAGGGGGAAGGCAAGCAGAATCGGCGGGGTGAGGGGTACGGAAGTAAGGGGTGGTTTCCGGAGCGGCAGGCTAGACAGATCGCAGATCTATGAGCGCTCTATGCGGTCTTTAGCTGCAGGAGGTTCTGACCCTCAATGTCCGTTGCGTGCCGCAGCCGTACGTCAATCGGCAGAACAGGGTTTTGGATTTTGACGGGAAACTCATCGTAGGTCTTCCCCTCCAGGAGCCTGCCCGCTTGTTTTTTTCGAGTACCTCCCCACTGCTTGAAGAAGAACGGAACGCCAGCCGCCCGGCACTGCTTCTGAATTGACATTACCCATTCCGTTTTCATCGGCCTCGCGCCTGGCCCGCTTTCGCCTCCGACGATGACCCAGGAAATGCCGTCAAGTGGGATTGTTCCGAGATCTTCCAGCAAGGGTTCTACGGAAAGAAATCGAACTGCCGCGGGTGTTGCCTGCAGATCGGCAATTCTGGGAAATCCGTGCTTGCGGTTTTCGACAGAAACTCCCCACCAGATGTGCCGGGCGCCTGCGGCCTGGCGCAGCGAACCCGAGAGCAAATCCCTCATGCGGGCGGATCGCTTGGTCAGGACCTGATAGGTATGCCAGCGGGCGAGAAGCATGGTTGTCGTCACCCTCGACAGGAAGGACGGAGGAATGTCGTCGTGAAACAGGTCGCTCATGGAATTCACGAAGATCATGCGGGGCTCACTCCACCGCAGCGGGTCGGCTAGCTTTTCGGGGACGAGCCGAATGTCGAATCCCTGCTCGAAGGGGTGTCCCTTGATTCCGCGAAAGCGCTCAGCAAACCTTTCGGCGTAGCAATGCTTGCAGCCGGGGCTGATCTTCGTGCAGCCACGGACGGGATTCCAGGTGGCGTCGGTCCATTCGATTTTGGAGAGGAGGGACATAATTTTCGTTACCAGAAACCGGTTTGGTCCGTGCTGTATTCCAGGACCTCATCCCAGAATTTATAGGCCGTGGTGTGTTTTGAGAAGAGCGCGAGGTAGTAGAGAGGGTGGTTTTCATCGGACCTGACGTGCTTCATGTCACCCAGAGTTTGTTTCTTGAATCCGAGCGATTCCATACTCCTGGAAAATTCTCCCGCAAGGAAGGCCGGGAAGTCGCTCCTTCTCACGCCCTGATCTTTCCACCTTTGCCGCCACTCCGTATTGCCCAGCACCTCGTCAATTTTCGGCGAATTGCCCTCGACGTAATGCTCATAGTTACGATTTGCGTCCATCTCGATCGCGAGCAAGACCACAAAGTCAATGTAAACGGACGAAAGCTTGCGTATAGTGGCAAATTTCATCCCAAAGTCGAACGGATCCACAAAACACAACGAGAGAACACGATTTCGAGATGAGGGCCGTGGGACAGATGCGTCGAATCTCATCGACGCGGTCGTTGCAACTTCCAGCTACAAAGGAGATGTTTGCATATGGCGCTGCCCGCTTCGCACGCTCTTTCAGCGCAGCAAGCCGTTCCGGCTGTTCTTCGCAGAAGATGTACTTGTCAAACGGATCGGCGACGGTCAGGGCGAGGATTGGAGAGCCCCTCAGAACGATTTCTGTCCCGCGGATTCTGCTATATCCGGCGCCAGCATAGAGGTCGATGTAAACGCGCTGCTCCCACTTGTTTTTCATCCCCGTTGAAAACAGACGGTCATAAAGCGAGAGCAACCGATACTTGTCTTCGGCCCACCGACCCACGTTAGGGCAGGTGAGCCCGTCATCCTCGGTACGGATCTGCTCTGGCTGCCAGGTCATTTGCGGTGATTCTATGCTGCGCGCCGCATGCTTTCGGTCACCAGGTCACTCCTTCGACACTCCTTGATGCTCGGTTTCCCCGGGGCTGAAGC
>JBAUOP010000086.1:0-65368 GCA_049579805.1 Acidobacteriaceae bacterium | reverse complement strand
ATCCTTCACCAGCCAGCAGCGCTCGCGCCTCTTTCAGGCGAGCGATCTCCTTCTCCAGTTCCACTACGATCTGCTTAACTTCCACATACCCTCCATAAACTCGAAATAAGAAGCTGCCTGCTACAAGGCGAAAGCTTCCGGAAAACCATACAGTCGAGCCTAACTCGGATGGAGGATGTTGACAAATCAGGATCGCACAGGAGAGAAGCAGTTAGTGGGCCGCCGGCCGGCTGGAGCCCGTCTCATCAACCCGGAATCGCCGAAACGGCACAGATAAGCCCCGCCGCCAAAGCGGGGCTCATGAGCCTGACCGAGCCGGGAACCTAACTATGAGACCGGTTCTACTGACCATCATCGTCCGGCGATGGCCGCGGGGCTGGCATCGACTGGTCGTCACGCGTCGGCGGCCGGTAGGCGATACCGAGAGGGGTGTCTCGATTGCCGTCCTGGGTATAACGCCGCAGACTGCGCAGCGTTTCCTGCTTGTCGCGCGCGTAATCCATGGCCAGGCGCGTCAATGCATAAGTTACGATGTCGCTGTGATGCAGTCCCTGCATTTCCGGATCGCGCCGGAAATTCAGCCACAGCCGATGCACCAGCTGTACGTCCTCGGCTCGCAGCGCCGGCGCGTGCGGCCCAATGTGGAAGGCCTCCGCCTCGCCATCCGGAGAAACTACGTAGAAGGTAAATTGCCTTTTAGGCTCCGGCAGACTCTCCCACGCCTGTCCCACGTGAAAGGCCTGCTCCTGCGCCGACATTCTCGTCGAGAGACCCGAGATCAGCGCCGCCACTTCCAGTGAGTTCGCCGCCTGCACCAGCGCCGCGAAGACATCGCCGGCCGGCACCACCAGCAGCGAGATATGCTTCCCAAAGCTTTCCGCCACAGAGACGGCTTTGGTAAAGAGCGTTTGCTCGTGTTCGCTGAAGAGCTGTTTGTCCACATACTCCGGACCGCCGGCTCCCATGATGCGCGCCGTCAGGACGACAATATCCTGCTGATCCGTGCGCGTCCGCGCCAGTGCCCATTTCAGCGCATAGGGATTATTCGCATCGCGCATCGTCACCAGCACGCCGCCCGGCCGCACCTGCAGCGCCTCACGTCCGATGGTGTCCTGCTGCTCCAGCTGGAAATGCTCCTTCATCTGCTGCTGCGTCAGCTGATGTTTGACCGCATTGCGGCGTTCCGAGATTGCAAAAATCGTGAAGAAGGCCGCCGTAAAAACTACGCCGCTCTCCGTGGCCACGCTCTTGGTCGCGAGGTTGACCGTGGCCGTCATCAGCAGGGTCAGAAAGACGCAGAACAGTCCGACGGGTAACTCGGTCTTCCCGATGCGGAGATTGACCGGCACCTTCCAGCCGCGTTCGCCTTTGTATTTCCAGCGCAGCACCAGCATGGCCAGGGAATTGAACGTGAAACTCCAGATCACCCCAAACGCGTATGCCTCGCCCAGCATGATCACGTTGCCGCGGCTGACGATGATCGTGAATAACTGCATCCCCGCTACCAGATTGACAATCCGGTAACTGGTTCCAAAGCGGCGATGGGGTTTGCGGAACCAGTCCGTCAGCACGCCGTCTTCGGCCACTCTCATCATCACGCCCGTCGATCCTATGATCGAGGTATTCACCGCGCCCGACAGGATCAGAAAGCCCACGATCACCACGAACACGCGAAAAACAACCCGCATCATCAGCGGGCCCCACATATACATCGCCATGCCGGCAATCAGGTTGTCGCGATACACCGGCACCCGCACTGCGTCCGGAATAATCATCGTCGCCAGCAGCGTGCCCACACCGGTAAAGATGAAGCTGTAGATAGCGATAACAATCGCCGCCTTTTTCAGGTTCTTCAGCTTCGGGTGTTCGATCTCGCGATTCACCTGGGCCAGCGTTTCCTCGCCGCTCATGGCCAGCACCGAATGCCCAAAGGCCATCAGCACGCCGAACAGGCCCAGCGTGGTAGCCAGCTTTGTGCCGCCTAAAAACCCAAGCGCGTCATGGGAAAAATGCAGGTTCGCGGCTGTCGGCAGGGGCGGCAGCGGCGCGTGCCTGTGGAACGCCGTCACAAAACCCCAGCCCAGCAGCAGCACCACCATCACCGTGGTCACCTGCATCACCGCCAGAGCCTTGTCTGTGGATTCCTCGATGCCCTTGATGTTCAGCCACCAGTAGTAGATCGTCACCGCGGCAGCAATGAACGCCGATGTCTCGTCGATCGGCAGCAGCAACGCCGTGTGCGCGCTCTGCAGCATCCACCCCGGCAGCCAGCCGTGGACGGCGCCCACACCCAGCAGCTCGTTGAGCAGCCCGACAATATACTGCCCCGCCGACACGCCTGAGATCGGTCCCGTCAGAATGTAGTCGAACATCAGCGCGGAGACGCTCAGTTTGGCGAAGTTTCCGCCCAGCGCCTCCTTGACCACGCGATACACGCCGCCCCGCGTAAACATGGAGCAGCTCTCGACGTACACGGCGCGCACCGCGAACGAAAACAGCATCACGCCCAGGATGAACCAGGGCGCGGCCTTCCCCACCGCCTGTTCGGCAATTCCGCCCGCGTAGAACGCGGACGATCCCAGATCGTTGAGCACCACCGCGGCCGCACGCCAGAAAGAAATGAACGTCAGCATCACCGAGGAAGCAACAACCAGCTTCACTCGATCGGAATGCGGTGCGTATGCAGTGGGTCCGGAGGACATGGGAGGCGACTTGAACTCATCGGCGGCCGCAGTGCCGGTATTCTCTCCCGCCGACGCGCCCAGCGCTGAGTTTAAGTCCAACCCTCCGGACAGTCAATCAAAACCCCGCACCACAACCCCATGTCGCCCAACCATAGCGCCGGCAACTACCTGCCAAAGCCTTAACACGTCGCCGAATGCCGGAAACGCCCGTGATCCACCCCGTCCGCTCCATTGGTTTTCGAACCCAAACCCGTGGAACCGGCTGATACACTCAACCCGGGAACGGCACTTATGTCGGACGAAAATTCTCCGCGAACGCTCACAGGCCTCCTTGGCACGCCCGTCATGAGTGCCAAGGGGCGCATGCGCGCTCGTGTCCGGGATGTGGCCGTGGGCACCGGCGCCGAAGCCGGCCGCGTCGCAGGCCTGGTCCTCAAAACCCGCAAGGGCCTCGAAATTGTCTCCTCACGGGAGGTCCGCTGGACACCCAGCGGCGCCCTCGAACTGCGCCCCGAAGCTACTCTGAATCCTTTACAGGGCGATGAAAGCTTCATCCTCCTGCGTCAGGATCTCCTCGACCGCCAGATCATCGACGTCCATGGCCGCAAAGTCGTCCGCGTCAACGACGTTAACCTGCGCTGGCAACCGAGTGACGGCTCCAACGAACAGCTCTGCGTCACCGAGGTCGAGGTCGGCCTCCGCGGCGCGCTCCGCCGCCTGCTCAGGGGCGCGCTTCCCAGGCGCACCATCGAGTTACTAGCCTCACGCCTGCCCACCCGGGTCATTCCCTGGAACTTCGTCGACATGATCGAGGTCGACCCGGCCCGCCGCGTCAAACTGAACATCGAGCACGAGCGCCTTGCCCAGCTCCATCCCTCCGACATCGCCGACATCCTCGAAGACCTCGCTCCCGCCGAACGCGAAGCCGTGCTCCGCACCCTTGACGAGGAAGTCGCCGCCGAAGCTCTGGAGGAAGTCGAGCCGCGCCTCCAGAAGTCCCTCGTGCAGGCTCTCGACTCGGAAACCGCTGCCGGCATCGTCGAGGAAATGGACCCCTCCGCCGCCGCCGACCTTCTCGCCGAGCTCTCCGATGAGCGCTCCGAAGCCATCCTCGAAGAGATGGACCCCGAGGAGCGCGAGGAAGTCAAAGAGCTCCTCGAGTTCCGCGAGGATTCCGCAGCCGGCCGCATGACCACCGATTACGTCGCGGTCCCGAAGACCGCTACGGTCGCCGACGGCATACGCGCCCTGCGCGGCTTTGAGGGCGATCCAGAAACCGTCACCGAAATCTATCTGATCGATGAGAACGAGGCCCTGCAGGGCGTCGTGCCTCTCGCGCGCCTCGTTCTCGCTCGCCCCGAAACTCGCCTCGAGGTCCTCACCGACCCCCGCTTTGTCTCCGTCCACGCCGATCAGCATCAGAACGAGGTGGCGGAACTCTTCGACAAGTACAACCTGCGTGCCCTGCCTGTCGTGGACACATCCGGCAAGCTGGTCGGCGTGGTCGAAGCCGATCATGTGATCGCTTTCCTGCGCGCCCGCGCATAGAAAAAGGGCAGCAGGCCCAAACCGCACCTGCCGCCCCGTTTTCTGCAACCTGTAACCCATAACCTGTTTTACACGCCGATGACCGCGCACAGCTCCTTCACCGCCGCCGCGCTCTTTTTCAGCGCGACCTCTTCTTCGGCAGTCAGCCGGATTTCGAGGATCTGCTCAATCCCGCGGCTGCCCAGCTTACACGGCACGCCAATGAAATACCCGCTGATGCCGTATTCGCCCTCCACATACGCCGCGCAGGGCAGTACCTTCTTCTTGTCCTTCAGGATCGCCTCCACCATCTCCGTCACGGCGGCCGAAGGCGCATAGTAGGCGCTGCCCGCTTTGAGGTATTTCACGATCTCGGCGCCGCCATCGCGCGTTCGCTGCACAATCGCCTCAATGCGCTCCTTCGGCAGGAGCTCTGTAATCGGAATCCCCGCCACCGACGAGTAGCGCGGCAGAGGCACCATCGTGTCGCCGTGTCCGCCCAGCACAAACGCCGTTACATTCTCGACGGAAACCTTCAGCTCCTCGGCGATAAAACTCCGGTAGCGCGCCGAATCCAGCACTCCGGCCATCCCGATCACCCGCTCGCGGTTGAACTTCGACTGCCGGAACGCCGCCTGCGCCATTGCATCCAGCGGGTTCGACACGATAATAAGGATGCAGTTCGGCGAATTCGCCGTCACCTTCCCCACCACATCCGACATGATCTTGTAATTCGTCTGCAGCAGATCGTCGCGGCTCATCCCCGGCTTGCGCGGAATCCCCGCCGTGATCACCACAATGTCCGAGTTCGCCGTATCCGCGTAGTCGTTGGTGCCGATCACGTGGCAGTCCGTCTTCGCAATCGGCATCGCCTCCAGCAGGTCCAGCCCCTTCCCCTGCGGAATGCCCTCAATCACATCGATCAGCACCACATCAGCCAGTTCTTTGGCGGCGATCCAGTGTGCCGTCGTCGCCCCCACATTCCCTGCTCCCACCACCGTTACTTTCTTTCGCATACTTCTCCTCAATTTGGGTACCGGCCACCGGCTACAGGCTACCGGCTACATGTTCTCGATCATTTTGGTCGCAAACTCGCTCGTCTTCACCTTGGTCGCGCCCTGCATCTGCCGCTCGAAATCGTAGGTCACGAACTTCTGCTGGATGGTCTTTTCCATCGAGCTCTCAATCAGCTTCGCGGCCTCGTGCCAGCCCAGGAAAGCGAACATCATCACGCCGCTCAGCATCACCGAGCCCGGATTGATCACATCCTTATCCGCATACTTCGGCGCCGTGCCGTGCGTCGCTTCGAATACCGCATACCCGTCGCCGATGTTCGCGCCCGGTGCGATCCCCAACCCGCCCACCTGCGCCGCGCACGCATCCGAAATGTAATCGCCATTGAGATTGGGACAGGCCAGAATGCTGTACTCCGCCGGCCGGATAATCACCTGCTGAAAAATCGAATCGGCGATGCGGTCGTTGATAAGAACCTTCTTCTTCCACTGGCCGTTGCCGTGCGATTTCCCAATCGCCTCCAGCACGCCCTTCACTTCCGCATACAGCGCCTTGCGGAACTCATCGTTTCCAAATTCCAGCCCCGGCTCGATCAGCGCCGCATTCTGCTCGACCGTAAGCCCGGGATTCGCCTCGACGTTCCCCAGAATCCAGCTCTCTCGCTCCGTCACCACATCGTTCCGGAACTCATCGACCGCCACCTCGTAGCCCCACTCGCGAAACGCGCCTTCGGTGAACTTCTGAATGTTTCCCTTATGCACCAGCGTCACCGACTTCAGCCCGGTCTCCAGCGCATGCTTGATCGCAACCCGCACCAGCCGCTTCGTTCCCGTAATCGAGATGGGCTTGATCCCCACGCCTGAATCCTCGCGAATCTTCTTCTTGCTGCCCTTCAGCATCTCGTCGTTCAAAAATGAGATCAGCTTCTTCCCCTCCGCCGTCCCCTCTTTAAACTCGATGCCCGCGTACACGTCCTCCGTGTTCTCGCGGAAGATCGTCACGTCCAGCTTCTCCGGATGCTTTACCGGACTGGGCACGCCCTGGTAGTACTTCACCGGCCGCACGCACGCGTACAGATCCATAATCTGCCGCAGCGCCACGTTCAGCGATCGGATTCCGCCGCCCACCGGCGTCGTCAGCGGGCCCTTAATCGAGACCCGAAACTCCATTGCCGCCTTCACGGAGTCGTCCGGCAGCCAGTTCTTAAACTCGCGAAAAGCCTTCTCACCCGCAAAAATCTCAAACCACTTTACGGAGCGTTTGCCGCCGTACGCCTTCTCCACAGCCGCGTCGAATACGCGCTGCGAGGCCCGCCAGATGTCGCGTCCCGTGCCGTCGCCTTCGATGAAAGGAATGATGGGATGGTTCGGAACCGTGTACTTCCCGTTGGCATACTGAATCGCCTCGCCGTCTTTCGGCAAGGGAACCCCGTTATAGCTTGTCTGCATGGATGGCTGCTTCCTTTGAGGGATCGGTCAAAGTTTCACCCTACCATCCGGCCAGGAAGCGTGGCAACGCCCGAGCCGGAACTCCAGCACCCGCGGTAACATGGCCGTCATGACCTCTCGCGTGCTGACAGCCATCGCCTTTTTTGCCACAGCCGTTACGATTGCCTCCGCGCAGCAGCCTCCTGTCCGCGTTGCCATTGTCGGGCTGGAGCATGGCCACGTCGTTGGCTTTCTCCACGAGTTCCCCCGCCAGCACGACGCCCAGCTGGTCGGCATTGTTGACGCCGACCACGCCCTCTGTGCCCGCTATCAGCGGGAATTCCACCTCGACCCGACTCTCTTCTACAACACCATCGACGACCTCTTCGCCCACCAGCATCCCCAGGCCCTGCTTGTCTACACCAACATCGCCGAGCATCGCCGAGTCATTGAAGCCGCCGCGGCCCACGGCGTCGACGCCATGGTCGAAAAGCCGCTCACCATCTCCCTCGCCGACGCGCTCGCCATCCGCCGCACCGCCCGCGAACACCACATTCAGGTCCTCGTCAATTACGAAACCACCTGGTATCCCAGCAACACCGCCATCTACCAGCTGCTCCAGCAGGGGCGCCTCGGCGACATTCGCAAGACCATCATCCGCGACGGCCACCAGGGCCCAAAGGAAATCGGAGTCCAGCCTGAATTCCTCAAGTGGCTCACCAATCCCGCCCTCGACGGCGCGGGCGCTCTCTACGACTTCGGCTGCTACGGCGCCGACCTCATGACCTGGTTCATGCACGGCGAAACCCCCATCAGCGTCACTGCCGTCGCCCAGACCGACAAGCCGCAGCTTTATCCCCACGTCGACGACGACGCCACCATCGTCCTCCGCTACCCCCACGCCCAGGCCGTCCTGCTGCCCTCATGGGACTGGACCTTCGCCGTCAAAGACACGCAGGTCTACGGCACCAAGGCCTATGCCATCGCCGACAACGGCACCCGCCTCCGTGAGCGCTTCAGCGAATCCTCGCCCGAAGAATCGCTCACCGCGCCGCCGCTCTCCGCTCCCGAGGACAGTTCCCTGCACTACCTCGCCGCCGTCATCCGCGGCCAGCTGGTTCCGAAGGGCGACCTCACCGCCCTCGACACCAACGTCATCGTCATGCAGATCCTTGACGCCGCTCGCACCTCGGTGCGCACCGGCAGAACCATTCCGCTCACGCCGTTAGCCCCGTGAGCCGGAACTTACGACCTCCCGGCACCATCGCGAAAAGCAGGAGCCCTATGCTGGACCACGTCTTTCTTACAGTGAGCGATCTCGGGCGGTCGATTCCCTTCTACGAAGCGGCACTGGCGCCCCTTGGCATCAACCTGCGCGTCGATTACGACGGCAAAGATGGGCCTCCAGGCCATCCCGACCTTAAAGGATTCGGTGCGAATGGGCGCCTGTACCTTTGGCTACGGCAAGGCGTGGCGCATGGCGATGCCGCGCATATCGGCTTTGTCGCCGGCAGCCGCAAACAGGTCGATGCCGCTTATGCCGCCGCCATCGCCGCCGGAGCTGCCGACAACGGCGCACCCGGAATCCGGCTCTACTACGACCCGCGCTACTACGCTGCCAACGTCCTCGATCCTGACGGTTACAGTCTCGAATTCGTCTACAAAAGCTGGCAGCACCCAAAGAAACAGCAGGCAAAATAACCAGGACCGCGCGGGAAGAGTCGTATGACGACAGGTTTCGTTGCCGGACACACGAAGGGGCCGCCAACATTCCACTCCCCAGTGTGAAGAGGCAGCCCCCAAATCCTTCCCATAGGTAGGAAGAACGGATTCAGAATGCCAGAGCCGCGTCGAAAAAGAAGTGATGGCCATCACTGGACATTAGGCACGGCTCGCGCCAGCTAAACCGTGCCCTTTGGGCCCTGAATGGGGGTACCCCCCTGGTCGCGATCTGGGGATCTGTTGATTCCAAATGACCTGGAGGGTAATACCTTTTGGGTATTACCCTGACGTTCGCGGTTCCCGGTTTCGGATCGGGGCAGCCGGGTTGTCGCAGCCGGGTTGTCAAAGAGCCGAATTTCGGAGGCGGTCTCAACGGTCGCCCGCGCCTTCGGGAGAGAGTCTTCCCCGAAGACAGCGATGGGGATTTTCCGCCTGCGCGGAGAATTCCCACTTTGCCCAGCGTAGGCGGGTACCGGAGCATGCAGCAAGAGAAATCGGAGGGGCGGACGGTACGGAGGTCATGAGGTGGCACGGATAGTGGGCAGATAGCCGCGTCTCTCGAAGCTTCCGGGTTGCCGACCATCCGCGAAGAGCCAGCGATGGACGATTGAACGTGGCGACTGTAGGGAAGCCGCCTCTAAAATGAGAACTGTTCGGAGGGGACGGCCATTCACACGTTACTACGTGGGTTTGCGGGCTGGGGACTGGGAGCCTTGGTGATCGGGTGTGCTCTGTCCGCGCTTTTTGCCATCTATCCAACCCAAGTAGCCCACCACGCGCAAATTGTCTGGGGACTCCTGATCCTTGGGGTGCTTTTGTTTCTGTTGGAGGGGGTCGTCAGGGCGACACAGCGTGCAGCGAAGCCTCCGATCGCGGAGCCGACGGTGCCCCCGTCTGCTGCTGCAAAGGCAAAGGCCACGGGGAATAAGGTTGATTTGCATTTCTATGGAACAGCCGCGCCCGCTTCAACTAAATCTCCAACTCTGCCTGCAACCCAGCCGCCTCTACCAGCGAAGAGCTTCCTGGCGCCGCCTCAGTTCGATGTCCAGCTGACAGAGGTGAAGGTGATCGTCGGCGAGACCTTGGTGCGATCCGCTGAACCAGGAGAACTTGGTGCACAGAGATGCCTGGCTCTACATGTTCTCAACAAAGCAGCCAAGCAGGGCGAGCAGGCAAAGAAGGCTCATTGCATCTACGCCGCTATAGAGTTCATATCCGGATCACGGCGGACGCTGGTGAGCAGGGCCTGCTGGATTGGCCACGAATCGAACCAGATCGCCATCGACGTCTCCCAGAGCGAACTCATCTTGGTTGGCTTAGTCTCTGAGGGCGATGAATGGGTGACTTACAACAACTCCAACATGGTGGACCTGCACATGCGCGAATGGTATAGCCCAAGCGAGAAATTGCAGAAGCGAACCGCCAATTGGGGAGAGGGTGCCTCGTACACGGTGGACGTGAAAATCATCTCGAATGACAGAGGTCCGACACTCGGGGAGACATTTGATCACCGAAAGTTCGCACTGGAGCGTAGGGGCATTGCCTACTCAGCACACATGCTGCAGATGGATTGATCCTCGAAGCCAGATTCGTGTCGCCATCATTTTTAGGAGTCCAATCATGCACCTCGACTACACCGATCCCTTTCCGCTATCGGTCGCGTGTCATCGAGATTTCTGCCGGATGACCGGCAAACCGGAAGTTTGGAGCGGACCGAAGAGAAGAGCAACCGCGGATCCTTCGGCCTCTTCCCCGTTCGCTGCGCTCAGGGTCAGCGACCTCAGGATGACGGCCGCGTGGGTGGTTGAGGTTCGTGCATGGGGGATGCAAAATAACGCCGGCTGTGGGCATTTCCAAATTGCAACCATGGCCGTGAACGTCTCCAGGCACTCTCCTATTTCTCCGCGTCCTCTGCGTCCCCTGTGGTGAACGTCCCAGCGGCGTATTCTGGTGTGTGCTTCCCCTCCGTATCCCCAGCTTCGCCCTGGCTTTTGCCGTTCTTCTTGCCGCTCCTCTGGCTCGTGCTCAGTACTCGGCCGACCAGCCCGTCGGAGCTACCGCCCAGCATGCTCCGGCCTGGCAGAAGCATGCCGGGATCGACCAGAATCTCGGGCGCGCTCTGCCCCTCAGCGATCCCTGGATCGACTCGACCGGGCGCAACGTCCGGCTTGGCGACTACTTCCGCGACAACCGCCCGGTCATGCTGGAGCTGATGTACTACAACTGCAAGCTCCTCTGCCCGCAGGTGCTGCACGGCATGGCCGTGGCGCTGCGCGAAAGCGGATTCCACGCCGGCAATCAGTACGACGTCCTCGTGGCCAGCATCGATCCCACCGACAAGCCCGCTGACGGCGCGGCGAAGAAGCAGCACTTCCTGTCGATGCTCGACGAGCCGAACGCCGGCAGCGCGGTCCACTTCATCACCGGCCCACAGTCGTCCATCACCGACCTCGCGCAGGCGACCGGCTTCCACTACGTGCGCGTGCCAGGCCCGGACGGCAAGATGGACCAGTTCGCCCACTCCAGCGTCATCCTGATTGCGACGCCCGATGGCCGCCTTTCGAAATACCTCTTCGGCGTGGACTATCAGTCGCGCGACGTGCGGCTCGCCATCATTTCGGCCAGCACGAAGCATATCGGCACGCTCAGCGATCTGGTCCTTCTTTATTGCTGCAACTTCTCGCCCTCGCAGGGCCGCTACACCGTCGCTGTCTTCCGCATCCTGGGTCTCGCGGGATTCTGCTCCATCCTTGCGGTCATCCTGATGCTCTATCTCCTGTCGAGAAAGCCTAAAGGGACAACCGTCGGGGTTTAGCAGACGGAAGAGGCGCGCAAAGTCCAGGAACTCGCCGAGCGCCGCCACCCCGGCGGTAGAGTCCTGAACAGGAGAAAAGCAGGTTCCTCGCTCACCACCCCCGAACTGAAAAACGTTCGGGGCCCCTTTCGGCTCGGAATGACAAACTCATAGCCTGTTCAGGGACGCGACACTAGCGGCGATGGGAAGAACCGGCAGGGTTGGTGGCGCCGTTCCCCGCCTCTGCCTGGGCATTCTGAGCTCTGTTCTCTGAGCTCTGCGCCCTGACCATCATCGCTGCCACATACGCTGCGCCGAATCCGTTATCGATATTCACCACGCACACATTCGGCGAGCACGAATTCAGCATCCCCAGCAGCGCCGCAACGCCGCCAAACGCCGCGCCGTAGCCGACGCTGGTCGGCACCGCAATCACCGGAGCGGCCACCAGACCGCCGACCACGCTGGGCAGGGCGCCTTCCATGCCTGCACACACAATCACGGCGCGCGCTGTGTTCAGGGACTCCCTGGCAGCCAGGATTCGATGCAGGCCCGCGACGCCGACATCCCAGATCCGCGCTACCTCGCAACCCAGGTACTCTGCGGTGACGGCCGCTTCCTCGGCGACCGGCAGATCGCTGGTGCCCGCGCAGACCACGGCGATCGGGCCCGCGGTTCCCGGATTATCGGGACGCTTCAACCCAATGATCCGCGCCGTCTCGTGGAACACCGCCTCCGGCACGCGTGCCTGGACCGCCTCATACGCAGCGCCATCCGCGCGGGTCGCCAGCACGCTGCCGCCCTCCGCGGCCATCCGTGCAAAAATCTCCGCCACCTGGGCCGGACTCTTGCCTGCCGCGTAGATCACCTCCGGCAAGCCCAGCCGCAGCGCCCGGTGATGATCGATGCGCGCAAACCCCGCATCCTCATACGGCAGCTTTGCCAGATGCTGCAGCGCCTGGGCTGGCGTCGTCTCGCCTGCCTGCACTTGCGCCAGCAGTTCGAGAATGCTCTCCCGCGTCATGCTTCTGCCTTCGCGGTTGATTCCGCCCACGCCGCCCGCGCGGCGTCCATCACGGTGCGCAGCGGCACGTCGTGCTCCCGCGCCGCGCGCCGGCAATCCTCGTATTCCGGCATGGCATTCAGAATTTCTCCCGCCGCCGACGCGATCTTCATGCGGATCTTCGCGTAGGGTGTCTCCACCGTTACGAACGCCCGCTCCAGGATCACGCGCTCTTCCTCGCGCCGACGGATTCCCAGCGTCGTCGTCTCCCGGAAGAGCAGTTGCTCCAGCGCCGCCTCATCGTCCGGCCGGCACAGCACCGTCAGCAGCGTGCCCAGGCGTCCCTTCTTCATCGTCACCGGCGACGCCATCGCGTCGAGCGCGCCGTTCTCCAGCGCCAGTTCCATAGCGTGGGCCAGCACCTGCGGCGTCGCATCGTCCAGCGCGCACTCCAGAACCACGACCCGATCCTGCGGGAATTTCCTCGGGTCCGCTCGTGCGGACCGCACCCCAACCGAGAGACGCAGCACATTGGCAAAGCCTTCGGGATCGCGGCTGCCCGCTCCATACCCAATCGACGTCAGCGTCAGCAGCGTCGGCTCAAAGACACACCCCGCCGCTCGCAGCATGGCCGCCCCGGTTGGCGTGGTCAGCTCCATCGCTGGGCCCGCTGCGTAAGTTGGCACGCCGCGCAGCAACTCGGCCGTCGCCGGAGCCGGCACCGGATATCGCCCATGCGCGCAGTTCACAAATCCGCCGCCTACGTTGACCGCGGACGCACGCCACTGGTCTACACCGAGAGAGGACAGTCCCACCGCCCCGCACACGATGTCCACAATCGCATCCACCGCGCCCACTTCGTGAAAGTGCACGTGCTCCGGGGTAATTCCGTGGATTTTCGCCTCGGCTTCTGCCAGCAGCGCAAAGGCCCGCTGCGCGATCGCTTTCGCCTCTGCAGCAATGGCCGCTCGGTCGATGAGGTTGCGAATCTCCGGCCAGTGCCGCCCATGCGCGTGCTTTTCTCCGTGTCCTTCGTGGTGATGGCCTTCGTCCTCCGCCACCCGACCCTGCTCCAGCACATCCACTTTTGTCGCGCGGATCCCGCTCCGCACCACGGAATGCACGCGCAACTCCGCGCCAATCCCCAGACCCGCGGCTGTGTTCTGCAGCAGCTCCGCCGGGACACCGGCATCCACCAGCGCGCCCAGCAGCATGTCGCCGGAAATTCCGGCAAAGCACTCGATCCAGCCGACCCGAATGTCCTCGCTCACGAGATCCTCGACCCAGGGCGGGCGCCCGTCAACATCTCCGCGGGCAGCAGTTCATTCATCGAGCCTGAGCGGTATCCGTCGCAGTCCACGGCGACATAAGGAAAGCCCGCACCGCGCACCGCCGACGCCATTCGGCGGAAGAACTCCGGATCGAGCGCCGTCGCCATCTCCTCCTCGGCAATCTCAATCCGCGCCACGCTGCCATGGTGGCGCACCCGGAAGCGCCGTAGCCCCAGCGCCCGCAGCGCCTCCTCGGCGTCTTCCACCTGGCGCAGCGCCTCGGTCGTCACCCGCCGTCCGTATTCGATCCGCGACGACAGGCACGCCGACGCCGGCTTGTCCCACACCCGCAGCCCCGCAGCCTGGGCCAGTGCCCGAATGTCGGCCTTCGTCAGTCCCGCCTCGGCCAGCGGGGCCACCACCCGGTGCTGCTGGGCGGCCTTTTGACCGGGGCGAAAGTCTTTCCCGTCATCAAGATTCAGCCCATAGGCCACAGCCGCCATGTTGCGCCGCGCTCGCTCCGCCTCGAGGACGGTAAACAGCTCATCCTTGCAGTGAAAGCAGCGGTCGCCCCGGTTCGCGGCGTAGGCGTCGTGCTCCAGCTCTTTGGTTTCCAGCACCAGCAGTGGGATCCGATGCTCTTCCGCGAAAGCCACCGCGTCCCGATAGTGGCTCCGCGCCAGCGAAGGGGAGTCGGCCAGAGCCGCGAGCATTCCCTCGCCCAGAACCTGATGGGCGGCCCACGCCAGCCAGGCGGAATCCACGCCGCCGGAGTAGGCCACGATCACGCTGCCGAGCCGCCGCAGCCGCTCCTCCAGCGCCGATCGTTTCTCCTTCAGCTCCATTTCAGTCCTTTGCCGCCTGTTCCTCATCCTACCGCCCGCGCCCATCTCATTGGAAATTTCACCGCATCTCACCATATCGCCGTCAAACGGCAGAAATCTGGGAAGATAGAGTAGATGGCGACCCTGAACGCGGGCACAGTTCTCACGCCGGAGGAACGGCTGGCCAGGCGCAGACTCATTCTGCGAGACGCCGCCTCCCTTTTTAGCCTTTTCCTTATTACTGTCCTTATCTTCCTGCTCACCCTGCTTCTCTACCGCTCCTTTCGCAATCACCAGCAGGAGCTCGGCCTCCGGTGGAAGGCCCGCGGCGAAGCCGCACTGCGCGACGGCCATCCCATCCAGGCCATCGATGCCCTGCGCTCGGCCCTGGCTTATGTTCCTGATCGCGACACGGAGATTGACCTCGCTATGGCCCTGGCGCGGGCCGGCAAAACCGTCCAGGCCACCGCCTATTTCAATACCCTTCTCGAAACCGCGCCCGGCGACGGCGTCATCAACCTGGCGCTGGCCCGGCTGGCCGCCAAACAGGGCAACGAGCGCCTCGCCATCCAGCGCTACCAGGCCGCTCTGGACGGCACCTGGGAGGGTAATGGATACGACCGCCGTCGCGAGGTCCGCCTCGAGCTGGTCAACTATCTGCTGTCCCGCAAAGAATATACGCCCGCCCGGAATCAGCTCTTCATCGCCGCCAGCAATGCGCCCGACGATCCCGCCATCAAAGATGAGATCGCGGCCTTGTTCGAGAAGACGCAGGACCCGCTGGACGCCCTCAGCCTCTATCGCGCGGTCGCCGCCCATCGCGACGCGCCCCTCGCCGCCTTCGAGGGCGCGGGACGCACCGCCTTCAACCTGGGACTGTATCGGGTGGCCAGTGACTACCTGAGCCGCACTCTCAGCCTTCCTGAAGCCGCCGCCCTCCCACCCGCTGAAAAGGCCGGCGACCAGTACATGGTCGACACAGCCAGCCATATCCTCCTGCTGTTCCCGGCCCTTGACCTCCCCTCGCGCAGCCGTGCCGAACGCATCCTGTACCTTCGCAAGATCGCCCGCGATCGGCTTTCCGCCTGTGCCACCTCCAACGTGGCCGCCGGTCCCAAACTGGCCCCCATCGTCAGCCGATGGGATCAACTGCCCGCCCAGCTGAACGTACCTCAGCTAGAACAACAGCCGGACCTTGAGAATTCCATCCTGCAGCTGGCTTACGATACGGAAACCGCCGCCGCCCAAAGCTGCGGTCCACCCAGCGGAGACGATGCATTGCTGCTGCGCATCGCCCAGAATCCAGGAGCTGTGGAACAGGAATAAATGCCCGACTTACCCACGCCAATCAGATCCGTACCCACGACAGCCGGCGACAGCATCCCCGGCATCGGCAGCGCTTTGCCCGAGGCCGCGCTGCCCACCGAGCCGTTCCCACCGGAGCCTCCGAAGCGGTCGGTTCTTGCGGCGACCATCGATCGGATCGCGCCCACGCGCGATGAGCGCCTCTTTCTGGTTCTTTCCATCTTCATCGGCGTTCTCTCCGGACTGCTCGTCGTCGCCTTCCGTATCACTATTTTGTGGATCAGCCTCCTCGCGCTCGGTTCCGCGCCCCACCCGGGTCAGCTCCGCCTGCTCTTCATCCCCGGCATCGCGGGACTCATTGTCGCCGCCCTCGTCGTCTGGTTCTTCCCCGCAGCCCGCGGCAGCGGCGTTAACCAGACCAAGGCGGCTCTCTACGTCTATGACGGCTACATTTCCTTTCGGACCGTCATCGGCAAATTCATCACATCCGCCCTCGCTCTCGGCGGTGGGCTTTCCCTCGGTCCCGAAGATCCGTCGCTGCAGATCGGTGCCGGGGTCGCTTCCATCATTGCCCGCAACCTCCGCCTCTCGCGCCGGCGCCTGCGCATGTTCGCGCCCATCGGCGCCGCCGCCGGCCTCGCCGCCGCCTTCAACGCCCCCATCTCGGCCATCCTCTTCGTTGTGGAGGAAGTGATCGGCAGCTGGAGCGCCGCCGTCCTCGGCTCCCTCGTTCTCGCCGCCATCTCCAGCGTCGTGGTGGTGCGCTGGTTCATGGGCACCGAACCCATCTTCCGCATCCCCTCCATTACCCTCCGCGACCCGCGCGAGCTCCTGGCCTACGCCGTCCTGGGACTCTTCGGCGGCTTGCTGGCCCCTCTGTTTTCGGCCACCCTCGGTTTTCTCCGGCCTCGTCTCCGCGCTCTGCCTCGCTGGAGCCATTTCGTCCAGCCCGCCGTCGCCGGCCTGATCGTCGGCGCCATCGCCTACTTCGGCTTTCCTCAGGTCATGGGGGTTGGCTACGACATCATCGATCAGGCTCTGCACGGCCAGTTCATCTGGCAGGTTCTGCTCGCCCTCACGTTCCTCAAGCTGCTGGCCACCACCGTCTCGTTCGCCAGCGGAACGCCCGGCGGCATGTTCGCGCCCACCCTCTTCATCGGCGCCATGCTGGGCGGCGCCGTCGGTTCCTTCGAGCAGCATTTCTTTCCCCACCTCACCGGCACGGTGGGCGCCTACGCTCTGGTCGGCATGGGCGTGCTTTTTGCCGGATTTCTCCGTGTACCGCTGACCTCGGTCTTCATGGTCTTCGAGCTCAGCGGAAATTACTCCATCATCCTGCCCGTCATTCTCGCCAACACCATCGCGTTTCTCATCGCCCGCAGTCTTCAGCCGGTGGGAATCTTCGAAATCTTCACCCACCAGGACGGCCTCGATCTACCCTCCATCGAAGAACAGCGGGAGGAGGCCGCTCTCCACGTCGAGGACGCGGTGCAGCCCCTGTCGATTCCCGTGGTGCGGGACAGTGACTCCCTGCAGAAGGTCTCCGAGGCCATGAGCCGGGAGCATGCCACCTCCTGCTTCATCCGGGTCAGCGATGGTTCGTGGTATGCCCTCTCCGCCGAAGAACTCGCTTCTGCCTCGGCCACCCTCACCCCGGAAGCCCCCGTGCAGCGCGTTCTTAAACCCGACCGCACCCCGCATCTCTTCCCCGACATGCCTCTCGACTCCGCCCTTCACTTCTTCCCCCGCTGGCCGGTTCTCCCCATCCTGAACCGGGCCAGCCGCGAAACCCTCGAGGGCATCCTGAGCCTCGACGATGTTCTCCGCTGCTACCGGGGCGGCGACTGAGCTCGCCAACTTGCATCGCCAGCCGCAGCCCACTACGCTCACTCTAAGGACTGCTCAACCTGCCTCTCATGCTGAGTCTCTATCAACGACTCATTCTCGGCTGCCTTCTTCTCATCGCGCTGGTCACCACGGTCAGCATGCTGGTGCGCACCTCTTTCGTCCATCTCGCCGCCCTGGATGCGCAGGTGCGCGTCGCGGAGACCGCCGTCGCCTCTCTGGCCTCCGCTCAGGGCGCGCTGGCGCACGAGGAACTGATTGGCGCCCGCATCGCCACCGGCAACGCCACCTTCGCCGAACTGCGCGACCAGGCAGCCCGCACCCAGATGCTCCTTCGCAGGGCCGCCAGCGACGTCGCCGCTTTCGACCCCTCCATCCCTGTGGACCAGCTTGAGCGCCGTCACGCGCGCCTCCTCGATCACACTCCGCAGAACGCCGCCGCCCTGACCCGGGACCTCGAAATCCTCCACGACGACCTGCGCAGCGATCTCGATCAGCTCTCCACCCACCGTTACGTCAGCGTCACGGCTCTCCGCGACCAGCAGAACTCGCTGCGCGAGCGCCTCATCGCGGCCTGCGGACTCAGCATCGCCGCCGCCACCGCCATTTCGGTTGTCATGCTCTTCTTCGTCATCGTCCCCCTGCGGCACACCGCCCGCGTGGCGCGCCGCATCGGCCAGGGCGATCTCCATCAGCGCGTCGAGTGGCGCTCCAAAGACGACCTGGGCGCCATCGCCACCGAGCTGAACCGTCTCGCCATCCGACTCCGCGACCTCCGCGAAACCGAATCCGGACGTCGCCAGATGGAGTTCCAGCTCAGCGACGCCATCGTGCGCTCCATCTTTGAGCCCGTCATCGTCACCGACGGCAAAGGCCAGGTTCTCCAGCTCAACCAGGCCGCCACGGAGCTGCTCGGCAGCTCCTCTCAGGACCGCATGGTCCTCGCCAGCACCCCCGGCGGCGGCCGCATCCTCAACGCCATCCGCTCCGCTGTCTCCATGCAGCGTGCTGTCTCCGGCGATAAAGGCGAGGCCGCCCTCCTGCCCATGCGCATCGGCAAGGCCGAACGCAGCTTCCGCCTCCGCACCACCCCCATGCGCGACAGCGAAGGCAAACTCCTCGGCGCCGTCACTCTGCTTGAAGACGTCACCGAAATCACCGAGGTTGATCGCTTCAAGACCCGCTTCCTCTCTGTCGCTTCGCAGAAGCTCCGCGAGCCGCTCCGTCGCCTTCGTCTCTCCCTTTACGCGCTCACCCAGCAGCACGCCGGTGAATTGCGCCCGCTCCAGATGGAGCTCGCGCAGAGCGCCGCCCAGGAAGCCGAGCACCTCGACGACCTGATGCTCGACCTCATCGAAGTCGCCGAGCTGGAGACCGGACGCCGCCAGCTCAGGAAAGAAAAAGTCCGCCCCATCGATGCCCTCCGTGACGCGGTCGGCCAGTTCCGCGACGGCGCCCGGCAAAAAAACATCGACATCGAGCTCAGCGCCTTTGAAGACCTCGCCTGGATCGAGGCCGACCGCCGCGCCCTGCGCAGCATCCTCGACAATCTCATCGTGAATGCCCTGCGCTACACGCCCGAAGGCGGCCACATCCGCATCGGCGCCACGGAGCAGACCGACCGCGTGCAGTTTTTCGTCCACGATAACGGCCGCGGCATCGAGGCGGAGCGACTGCCCACCATCTTCGGCCGCTTTACCGGCGACCCCGACAGCGACACCTCCGGCCTCGGTCTCGCCCTGGTGCGCCGGCTGGTCGAGTCTCAGGGCGGCGAAGTCTCCGTCGAGAGCCGCCTCGGCACCGGCACCACCTTCCGCTTTACCCTGCCCATCGCCGTTGCCGAACCGGACCGCCACCCCGTGGAGGCTGGATGATGAGAATCGCTCGCCCGGACTACAGTCGTTTATTCGCCTCCGCTGCTGAGCCCGGGGTCCCCGGCGCGCCCGCTTTTGGCGCGATGGGGTGGCAGCCCGTGGAGGCTGGATGAGCACCCCGCCGCCAACTCCCCCGCCCATCCCTCCCGAGGCTGAGGTCCACGAACTCATCCCTGCGCTTCCCACCGGCCCTGAGCCCGGCCGCCTGCGCGTCTATCTGGGCGCCGCTCCCGGGGTCGGCAAGACCTACCGCATGCTCGAAGACGCGCACCTGATGCGCCGCCAGGGCGCCGATATTGTCATCGGCCTCATCGAGCCCCACGGACGAGCCGACACTGCCGCTCTCATCGAAGGCCTCGAAGTCGTTCCCCTCATCGACGTCCAGTACCGCTCCGTCACCCTGCACGAAATGAATCTCGACGCTATCCTGGCCCGTCGTCCCGCCTGGTGCATCGTCGATGAGCTGGCCCACACCAACGTCCCCGGCTCCCGCAACCGCAAACGCTACGAAGACGTCCTCGAGCTCCTCGCTGCCGGCATCAACGTGATGACCGCGGTCAACATCCAGCACCTCGAAACCCTCAACGACGCCGTCGCCCGCTCCGCCAGCACGCAGATCCGCGAAACCGTTCCCGACAGCCTCCTGCACCGCGCCAATGAGATCGTCAACGTCGACATTCCCATCGATGAGCTGCGCGACCGCCTCCGCCAGGGCAAGATTTACGCCCCCGACAAAGTCGAGCAGGCCCTCGCCAACTTCTTTCGCAAGGGCAACCTCAACATGCTGCGCGAGCTCGCCCTGCGCACCACGGCCGAGCAGGTGGGCACCGCCGCCGCGGAATACCGCCGCACCCAGGGACTCGAACAGGCTCCCATTCCCGAGAAGGTCATGGTCTGTCTCTCGCCCCGCCCCGGCATGGAGCGCCTGATCCGCAACGGCGCCCGCATCGCCGGACGTCTGGCGACCAATTGGTTTGTCGTCTATGTCGAAACTCCGGCCACCGATCATCGCCATGGCGATCCCGAGGCCTTTGCGAGGCTCGAAGAGTATCAGCGCATGGCCCGCGACCTCGGCGCCCGCGTCGTCATCCTCAAAGACAAAAACGTTGCCGACGCCCTCATCGAATTCGCGCGCAAGGAGAACATCTCCCACGTCGTCTTCGGACAGTCGGCCCGCACCCGCTGGGATATCCTCCTGCGCGGCTCCATCATCAATCGTTTCCTGAACGAAATGCGCGACACCACCGTCCAGGTCGTCCCTGTCCACAAAGAGCGCAAGGAATCCCGCGCATCCCGCTAAGGCCCGGACTAAAAGCGGGGCGCGCCCCTACTTCTTCTTCAGAACCGCCGCGCTGTTCTCATCCGTGGCAATCGCCGCTTCCAGCTTGCGCAGCTCGCCGTATTCGCCCGGCGCCAGCCGCAGCTTTTTCAGCACGTACTGGCGCTGGTAGTGCAGCACGTCGCCCTCGGCCTTCACGTCGCTGGTATAGGTCGCGAACCCCACATCCACGTTCACCGGATCCGGCACGTCGTCTACCGTGTAGCCCGCGGGAATCTTCACATCGAAATTGTCCCGCCATACTCCCAGCCCGTCGAAGCTGATCGGCACCATCCGCGGCTTGTCCGGCAGCCCCCAGGCCAGATCGCCCACCACGCGGGGCCGCACCAGCAGCAGGGTGCCCGCGCTTTTCGCGTACGAAGGCGCCGTCACCTGGTATTCCACCGTCACCGGCTCATCCAGCTGGCGCACGCTTTTCGTCGTCTCCTGGTCCAGCGTGAATGCGGAGAAATCCCGCTGCAGCGACTGCTCCATGGCCTCCCGCTGCTCTTTCGCGCTCTCCATCGCCAGCGACTCCCGCAGCCGCCACGACGAGGCTCCCAACCGCGTCAGCGTCACATCTCCCTGCAGTGTCCCATCGGGTTCCAGCACGAACTTCGCTGTCCGCTCCGTAGTGTCCGCCTCCGGGCTCAGCACCGGCAGCTGAATCACCTGGCTGTCTTCGCCCGCCGCCAGAACGCCGTACCCACCCTGCTCGTTCTCGGGCAGATCGCCGACCGGCACATACGTGTTCGTCGGATCGAAAATCAGATACCGCCGGCCGTTCCGCGCCGTCACCAGCGCCTTCAGCCGCGGGTTCTCGTACCCCTTCGGAATCTCGATCGCCGTGATCATGTGATCGCCGAACAGCGACGGCGCTTTCGGATCGATCAGCCCCCGCCGGTGGTCCACCGACACCCACGTCGCGCGATATCCGACTGCATCCAGCATGGCAATCATCAGCGTCGCTTTGTCCTTGCAGTCCCCGTACCGGCTGTGAAACACGTCCTCCGCCGAATGCGGCTGCCACCCGCCAATGCCGATTTCGATGGCCACGTAGCGAATCTGCTGCTGCATGAAATCCGCTACCCCCGACAGGCGCGCCATGAAGTCGCCAGTCCCGGCTGACGACCGCGCCGTTGCCGCCAGATCGCTGCCTCCTTCGCTGCGCGGCGCCGCCAGGCTCGTGTACCAGTTCCCGATCTGCGTCCACAGCGCATCTCCCTGGGGAAGCGGGTCCGCGGCGAAATGCACCGTCATGTGCCCGGCCAGCGCGGACCACGCCGGCGCCAGCGGCACATCCGTCAAATCGATCCCGATCAGGTTTGTCTGTTCCCACCGGAAATCGTTCGGCGCCACCTCCACCGGACTCACCGGCACGTGCCGCGACCACACCGCTTCCTGATGCCATCCCGGCGGGAGGTCGATCTCGTACACCGAGCGCACCGTCGGCACTTCATTCTGAAAACTCCACGTCGCCTCGCGGAAGTACGCCGGCAGCTCCTCCACCGTCTCCCACGCCACAACACCGCCCGGATCGGCGCCCGGCGGCGAAGCTACGCGCGCCCGCTCATCGGCATACAGCACCGAATCTCCGCCCACGCCCACTTCCGTGTACTCCGAATCCTTCATCGCATAGGGATGCCCGTCCGGTCCGATGCTCCATACGTGAAACGACTTCAGCTTCGCGTCGTTGGAGAAGACCGCCGAAGGCTCCGCATAGTCGCGCCCCTGCTGGCGCAGAATCTTCACCACGGCCCGGTAGCGCTCCACCGCATGTCCGTCGCTGTCCACGGTGATCAGCGTGTCTTCCAGCAGGTAGAGCGCCCTGGCGTCTTTCCAGCGATCCGGCATGGGCGACGAGGTCGCAGCCTGGTTTGCCGCCTGACTCACCGCCTGCGTCATCCAGTCAGGCAACTGGACCGGCGCGGCTGCATGTCCCGCAGCTGCAGCTCCCGGAAGGAACAACGCCAGCCCCAGCCAGGCGCGGATCCGGCTGCTGCCCCTTGCCTCAAACCAGCACCCTTCGGAAATGCGGGCCCCCTGTCGCTTCACTGCGCCGCGCCCCCGGCCGTAACCGCCGCGGCCGTCACCGGCACGCGCTTCAGCACCAGCAGCTGCTGATCCTGCGCACTTGCCTTCTGGAAGAAGTCCCGCAAATCCGAGTATTCCGCGGCCTTATAGAGCGGCGTGCCCAGCGCCATCTCCCGCACCTGCTGGTATTCGCTGCCCTTCGACCCATAGACCTCCTGAAAAATTCCCAGGGTTTTCAGCAGAATAATCTTCGCATTCGTCGGGGCGCTCTCCATGGTCAGCCCCGGAGCCAGCGTCAGACTCACCTCATCGCGCGTCACATAGGAATAGTGCAGGTCCACCGGATTTTCCCGCTTCGTCTCCGCAAACAGCGGCTTCACCCGCGCTTCGAAAAACGCGCCCGGAACAAACACCCGTTTGCCCGTCGCTGTGCCCATGCTGCCGCTCACGTCCATCACCGCCATCAGTTGACTCGCGGGATCGGTCAAGCTGAGAAAGTGATTCGTCTTCACCACCACTCCATCCGGAACCCGCTGCTGCATCTCATCCTCGAACTCCTTCTTCGCGGTAGCCACATCCGTGGTCAGGGCCCGTTGCCGCCAGCGCAGCGCTTCCGCTCCGATCATGACGATACGGATTGTGCCTTTCACCGACCCATCGGCGCCCATCTGCAGATCCGCCAGCCGCACCACGCTATTTTGCGGGTACGTCGATGCCGGCGTCACAGCGAGCACCGGTCCCTTGTCGGTCTGCCGCATTCCCTGCACCCCCGAGTGCCTCCAGTGCAGCAAGCCGAACTCGCAGTACCGTTCGCCCGGATCGAAGTACATCTCCTTCCCGCCGACGCTCACGATCGCAATCTCGTCCTCCAGCTGGTTCCAGTCAAGATAGCCGGTGTTCACAAAATTCTCGTCGCGGTTCGCTACGATCATGGCGTCGGCTTTCATACCCGCCGCGCGCGCCATTGCGATAAATAACCGAGTGATCTCGTCGTCGCTGCCCCGCTTCTGCGCCCAGATATCCGCCGCGGTCTTTACGTGCAGCCCCTCCGCCCGGTTCTCCGCCGCGGAGTGCTCCCGCGTGAAACTCGTGTTCTCAAGCCCCATCACCGCCGTGTAGATCTTCGTCAGCTTCTGCTCCTCGCTGTCCCCCGGCGCCGTGATCTGCGCCACCGCCCGGTGAATCGCGTCCGAAGGCTCCGCGAACCGGTCCACGTCCTTCGACCACGTCTTCCCTTCGTCCTTCCAGAAATCCGCCCCCGTGAACTCCGGCGAGTAATAGAAAATCACCCGATACGAGAAGCTGCTCATCGGCGGCGAATAGTCTTCGTCCGGCAACGGTGGAATATTTTCCACCGTCACGTCGTACCCGTCCATCTGTTCCTGTACCTTCGCATTGCCGGGAAGATCCTGATAATAGAGCAGCCGCGCCGCCGTCCGCTCCTTGCCCATCGGATCCGTCACCGTCACATAGTGGTTCCCGCTCAGATCCATTGGCACAAAGTGGTAGTGCGCCTTATGCACGAAAACCTTCTGCTGCATAAACCACTGCGGAGGCTCCACGTAGTCGTCGTCGTACTGCAGCTCGTACTGATACTCCAGAATGCTGCCCACCTGCACATCCGGCATGCTGAAAACTTTCGCCATGATCTTCACATTGCCGGCCTTCACGAGTTCCTTGTCGAAGGGCTTCCCGGTAAACGGAATCACCGTTCCATCGGGGTGAATGGTGCGGGCCTCAATGGCGCGAATGCTGAAGCCATGCGCCTGATACGGCAGTTCGACATCCCCAAACTCTTCCTTCCCCTTCGCGGTCAGGATCTTGATCCGCGCGTAGACCCGCTCATAGTGCACCTTATCGTCGATCCGCACGTCGCGGTCGAGATACACGGCGGGCGCACCCGGCGCTGCCGGATCCACCGTCATCTTCAGTTCTTCGGGCGTGGGTTGCGTCCAGGTGGCGCCGAACATCGGCGCGACACAGAACAAAAGGAGAAGGGCAAACAGATAACGAACCGATTGAACCACGGCAGGGCCTCACAAAAGTGAAACAGGGATTACGTCCGCATTCCACACGCTTTTGCGCTCTTGCGCAACCCCAAAATCGGGTAACTTACCTTTGATTTCCTGCCGTGTTATCTGACGAACGGGCCTTCTGTCCATGAACTTTGCAATCTAAGCCTGGTTCGTATCTGTCAGGAAGCGGCAGTTAGGATAGCATCGGGGCGTTGAGCCCCCCCCGCGTCTCCTTCGTGTGCTCTGTGTCCTATGTGATGGAGTCTTTCCTGCACCGGGCCAGGATATTTGCCCATCTATGGAGCCTGATAAGGCCTTAGCCCATCCCAGGGATACAGCCCCGTCGGCCCGTTATCTGACGGCACCTGGGGCCGGATCAGGAACCGCACATAGAATCCCACCACCTGGTTGTTATAGTCGCGCGTGTTATTCAGATCCACGAAGCCGCCCGCATACCAGTGGTCGCTCAGGTGGTACGCCGCCTCAGCCTTCAGGTCGTAGTTCCCGCTCACCACCGTCTGCGCCGAATACGAAGGGTTATTATTCGCGACCTCCAGCGCCGGATCCAGAGGGAAGAACGGGACGCTGTCTTCCTGGAAAGCCTGCACCCCGAAGGCACCCGTGATTGTGTACCGCAAATTCCAGCCCTGCTCCACCTGCATGGTAATCGGCACACTCGCCAGGAAATACGCCTGCGGGCTGAAATAACCACCCTGCCCGTAAGTGAAATAAGTCGAGTTATGCGCGTAGTGCATCCCGAAGAAGTTCACACCCACCGTCATCGTGCCTTCGTCCGGAACCGACCGCACCTGCCAGTAAGCCCCCGCGTCGCCGTCGATCCGGCTGTTCGTCTGCACGTGCACGCCGTTCAGATACTGCCCTCCGCCGCTTACATAGAACCCGCTTGCGCCGTTCGTATGCGCGAACTGCGCCTCGCCGCCCGTCGCCACCACGCCGCCCCACACATTCCCCTCATACCCCGGTCCTGCCGATCCCGGATCGTGCAGCCCCGCGTAGGCCAACTGCGAGTCCTTCACCGAATCGCGGTCGAAGGTGAACGTGAAGGGCCCGTTGGCCGGCTTCCATCGCCCTCGCCCAATCGCATTCGACACCAGGAATCCATAGGGCGAATAGCCCCCGCTGACCGCGAAATTCGGCGTCGCCAGTTGTACCTCGCCGCCGATGCCGGCGGCGTTCTGCTGGTTCAGCACCGCGTTCTCCGGCGCCGTCCCCAGCCGCTCGATGACCCCGCCCGGCAGCGTCGGCGACAGAATCGCTGCGCCTGAGTCCAGGAACGTCGGATCGGAGATCACCGTCAGCCGCGCCGCCGTCCCGAATAACATCCCCGACGCCTCGAACGGCGCATGCAGCGCCGTCAGCGAGTCGAATCCAGCGGTCCCGCTGCGATGGTTCACGAACCCCGTCCCGCCATACCACGGACTGTACCCGCCTTCGATCTTCGACAGCTCGATCTCCGCCTGTTGCCGCAGATCGCGTTGCCGCACAATCGCCGGCCGCTGGTACGATCCCCGCAGCGGCGGCAGATGCTCGTTCATTAGTTCGTCGTCGCTCGCGCCGGGTGCGGTATTCGAAGCCACCTCTGGCGGCTTCTCAAAATAGTCCGGCGGCCGCACTTCATACTGCTCCGGAGCCTGCAGCGGAATCTGCTGCGGCGGCTCCCGATTCTGCACCGGCACCAGCGCCGGATCGATCGGCCTCTTCGCCTCGGCCAGCGCTGCCATCGATCGTGCCCGCGCCGCCACGTCAATCAGATCCTGGGTGTAGTCCAGCCCCAGCTGTTCCGGTTGCTCGGTGGGAATCCTCGCCTGCGCTGTCTGCGACTGCAGAGGGACCGCGTCATGCTCCGACGAGGAGATCGCCAGATGCACGTGATCGTTGCTGTCCGAGGCGTGATCGCTCCACGATCCCTGCCCGCTCACCCCGCCCGGCACATTATTCCCATATCCGTTTAAGGTCCCAGTTGCGCCGCCGCTCGTCGTCCCGCCAATCTGCACTGCTGAATTCCGCGCTGCCTCCGACGCGGCGTCCATCGCCGCCTGCTGCTCCGGCGTCGGCTCCGGAATATCCAGCTCGGCCTGCGGCCTATAGGGCTCAGATTGGGGCTGCATCTGTTGCGGCCCCGTCATTCTCTTCTTCCGCGGCACCACTCCGGTCTCGCCGCCCGTCTCTCCCGCAGCTCCGGTGCCTGGAACACCCGCGGCCGGACTCTGCGGAACCATCCCACCTTCACTCGGCGCGACCTGGCTCGGATTTCCCTGCCCCTGCGGCATCGGCACCGGCGCCGTTCCCGTGTAATAAGGATCCGGCCCGTATGGCTCGTTGTTCGCCTGCGTCTCCGGATGGTGGTAGCTCGGCAGCGGAATCAGCCCCTTCTGCGCGGGAACCTCGATCCCTGTGTCCGGATTCAGCAGGCTCACCAGATCGCTGCCATGCGCTGGCTTCGTCTGCTGCACCAGACCGGGATGATCCAGCTTGTGCGCCAGTTCCGCCTGCGGCGACACCGGCGGCATCGCGTTCAGAGAAGCCCGCCAGTAATCCGCGGCCCGCGCTCGATCCCCGCGCGCCAGCTCAAAATTCGCCGCCGCCGCCAGCACCTTCGGATCCTTTGGAAATTTCTCCAGCCCCTGCCGCACCCAGGTCTCCGCCTGCTTCATGTTCTGCGACGCGATCGCCGCCCCCACCATGCTCTGATAGTCGCCCGCGGTCGCATTGGTCGAATCCAGCGACTGGAAAATCGCCAGCGCATCCCGCGGCTGATTCGCCTGCAGATACCCCACCGCCAGCGACTTGCTCACCTCGGGATTCCCCGGAAACGCTCGCGCCGCTGCCGTCAGAATCTCCAGCGCCTGACGGTGATCCCCTGCCGCCGAGGCCTGCGCCGCCCGCTGCTGCGCCCACGAGGCCCACACTGTCTGCACCTCGCGCCGCTGATCGTCTGTCATATCGGTGCGATCTCCTAAAAGCATCAGTTGCTGATATAAATCGCGGTCGTCCCGCACGTTCAGCAGCAGCCACGCGTTCTGGATGTCCACCTGTGCCGGCGGAACCCTCCCCTGTAACCGGTACACCTCTTCCACGTGCGTCACCAGCCCCAGCGCCGCACGCACATCGCCGTTCGCTGCAAAAATCGACGCCTCTGTCTGCTCGAACTCCACATCCGGATCCAGCTGCCTCTTCACATCCGGCGGAATCTGCTCCAGCTGCGCCAGCGCGTCCGCGTCGTGCCCGGTCTTGTGCAGCGCCGCCAGCAGCCCTTTCCACGCATCCAGCCGCTGCGGATGGTCCATCAGCACGCTGCGGTAAATCCGGTACGCCGCGTCCGCATGATTTCTCTCCAGATCCAGCCCCGCCACCTGCAGCTGCAGCGGAATCGGCAGCGGCTCCGCTGCATCCTCATAAATCGCCGCCGCCCGCTGCAGAAATCCCTGCGCCACATCCGGATGATTCTGCCCCTGATAAATCGCCGCCAGCATCGCCAGGAAGTTCGGATCGCTCAGCGCCTCGTCATAGGCGGTCGGCGGCATCCGCTCCACCATCGTGATCGCTTCCGGATCGTGCCCCATCTGGTGCAGCAGCGATACCCGCCCCTGCCACGCGCTCACGTTTTCCGGATCGCGGTTCAGCATCCCCTGATACACCGCTACCGCCTGCGCGTACTGCCGGTTCTGCCCCAGGGTCTGCGCATACTGCAGCAGCGTGTCCGTTCGGACCTTTTCCTGCCCGGGCGGATAGTGCAGGTTAATCGCCTCGACAAGCAGACGCTCCGCCTCCGCCTGATTCCCCAGATCCTCCCAGGCCGTCGACAGCGTCCGCAGATAGATCGGATCCTTTTTCACGCGCCGCGCCAGCGCCGTGGGAAACTTCTGCGCCGTGGCAATCGCCGCCTGCGCCTGCCCCGCCTGCGCCTCGGCCATAAACAGCCCGCGCCACATCTCCAGCGACCGCGGCTGCCTCCGTAACAATTGCTGATACAAAGGGACCGCCTGCGCCGGTTCCTGCGCCTTCATATACAAGCCCGCCAGCCCCGTCAGCGCGTCCAGGCTCCGCGGCCGCAGAGCCAGCGCTGCCTCATACTCCTTCGCCGCGTCGTTCAGACGATTCGCGTTCATCGCCATCGTGCCCTGCTGCATCGCGTTCCAGAAGCGCGCATTCTCCAGCGATTCCCGCACCAGCGGCACGCGCAACCCATTCTGCTCCGCCTGCTCGAAGAACTGCGCCGCTGCGCCGAAGTTCCCCTGCTTCATGCGCAGAAAACCGAGCCCCGCCAGCACCCGTGGATTGTTCGGCTGCTGCGCGCTCAGCACCGCAAACCGGTCCTGCGCCTCGTTCAGATGCCCCGCCGCCAGCGCTCGATACGCCTCCCGCTCCGCCGGCGTCCGCGCCAGTCCCGCGCCCAGCTTCGCCTCGAGCGCCTCGGTCGCCGCCAGTTCCTTTTCCAGCTCCGCGTCGGGATGCGTCTTCAGAAACGCGCGAATCTCCGCCACCATCGCCGGATTCTGCACGTCCCACTGCAGCGCCTGGCGCAGGATCGCCTGCGCCGTTGCGTCGTGCGGATATGCGGCCAGCAGGTGCTCGCCCTCCAGCCGCGTCTTCGGATCGTAGGTCAGCACTCGTCCCAAATCGATGGTGTACTGCGGCATGCCGGGATACCGTTGCGCCAGGCTCCTCAGCCCCGCGATCGCGTCCTCCCGCGTCGCCGGAAGTGCCGCTTCCGTGTCGTAATACGCCAGCGCCCAGTTATCCGGCGGATGCCCGTCGAAAAGCTCTCGATAAATCCTCAGGGCCGCTTCGTTATGCCCGTTCCTGGCCAGCTCCGCTGCCTGCTGCAAGCGCGCATTCTGCGCCTTGTTGCTCACCAGTGCTTCAATCTTCGCGATCTCGGGGTTATTTGGATTCAGCTCCCGCAGCCGCTGCACATATTTCTCGGCCTCGGTGTCGTTGCCGCTCAGCTTCGCCCAGCGGCCCAGTCCGGCCAGCGCCTCCTGATTGTTCGGATCCGATAACAGCACCTGCTGCCACGTCTGCGCGGCCAGATCCATGTGTCCGGATTGTTCCAGGGTCTGCGCCTTTTGGAGCAGCGCCTGCTCCGCCGCCGACTGCCCGCGTGCCGGCAGCCCTGCCGCCAGCATCACCGCCACTGCGAAAGCTACGGAGAGCAGCGTCCGCCTCACCCTTTGCCCTTCCATCTCTGCCGGGCCCTCCCTCACGAGCGTGCCGCGTGCCGCGCGCTGCCGTGTTTCCCTCGCGCCGCTCCGAGCGGGCAAAAGCCCATTGTGCCCGAGCCTCTGGAGGAAAAAGCGGTCCATAACTCAGCTCTCCTCGATCACCAGCAGGCGCCGCCGCGCCCGCGCCCGCAGCCATCCCCGTATCCAGATGGCGAAGATCAGGCTGATCGCCAGCACCGCCAGATCCACCATCCACGGCACTTCGCTAAACCACAGACTCAACGCCGTCCACCACGGCAACACGCCCACGTGATACACCGTGTTGCCGATCCGATAGCTCTCAAAGCGTCGCCCGCTCAGCAGCGCCACCGTTCCCGACACCGCGCTCGACTGCGCCGACTCCAGAAACCCGCCCATCATCGGCTCGAACACCTGGGCGTCTTTCATCTCCACCACCACCACCGTCCGTCCGCTCGCGTAGGGCGACTCAATCTCCTCGATCAGCGCATCCGGCACACCCGTCGCGCCAATATCGCCTGATGGCAGTTCGTCGCTGGTGGGAATCTTCCACCAGGCGTTGTGGAACGTCGAGAAGAAGCCCCGCGTGTCCTGCACCTTCAAATTGTTCGCGCCTACCGTCACCGGCATCGAGGGCGCGAGCTGGCTCACCGCGCTGTTGTCCTGCCCCGTCCCAATCACCAGCAGATCCGCATCGTTGCCCGCACGCACAGCCTCCGGATTCGTCACCGTCACCCGCAGCGCCGGATACCCGGTCTCCGCGCCGAAATGTCCCAGCAGCGTCAGATAAGTCTCGATCTCCTGTTTCGACGGCTGATCCGGCAACACCACCTGCGTCTCGCTCAGATCCGCGTAGCGCGTGAACGGAAACCCCGCGTTCGAAAACAACTCCAGATTCGGCAGCGCCGCCCAGTGCGGCAGCCCGCCCAGATCGATATACGAACTGCCCAGAATCGATCCCATCAGATTCGGCGGCACCGTGTCTCGGCAGTTTCCCGGCCGCACCTGCTGAAACGTCAGCAGAAACATCATCGAGTTCGAAAACGGCCGCAGATTCACCACCGGCAGCGCCATATTCGCGCTCGCCCGCTTCGACGGATCGTTCCCCGGCGGCAATGGCACGGAGCCCAGATACGCGTCGTTCGATTCGACCTGCATGCTCGAGATCGGCCCAATCGGCACCGAGTTGTACCGATAGTCCAGGTGCAGCAGCACGTTCTGCCGGTCCCCGTAGTACAAATCCGGAGGCACCCGATAATACGCAGCGAGGGGCCCACTGCCGTCGCCTTCCAGCTCCTGCGGCGTGGCAAAATTCACCAACTTCACCCGGTCGCCCGGCTCCTGCCACCGCGGCGCGTCGTCCGGACGGCTCGTCGCCGGCAGCTGCAACTCGTTAATGGTTGCCGTCGCTCCCTGCAAACCTGGCCAGCCCGTGGCTACCGCCTGCGCCGCCTGCAGCGTCTGCCCCGCGTCGCTGCCCGTCACGATCAGTACCTTCCCATACGGATCCACCGGGTTGGTGCGCACCGCCACCGTCGGCGCGTTGGGCGCCGCCAGATTCAGTCCCGGCGGCAGCGCATTCCCGCTTTCCGCGATCAGCACCACATTCCCTGGCGGTATCGTCCCCACCGACACCGGAAACCGCACCGGCCGATAATCCGCCAGCGCCCCCAGCCACGACGTGACCACCCCCGCCGCCTGCAACCCGTCCAGGCTCGGCGTCGCTCCAAACACCACCGGAATGACCGGCGGCACCGCCAGCTTCGCATCGAAGAACGGCAGCGGCAGGTTCTTCAGCTCGTCGCTCAGCGGCAGCAAAACCCCCGCCACCGTGATCGCGCTGTTCGGGTCCACCTGCGCCCACAGCGCCGTGTTCAGCGGATCTTCGCAACCCTCCGTGTAGTGGCCGATAAACTCGAACGTCAGCGTGTTGCTCCGCACCAGCAGCTCGGCCGGCAGCGCCACGTCCGTCTCCAGCGTCGCCCCGTCGTTTGCGTTTCCGTTGCCTGCGTTACCGCTGGTTGCGTTTTCGCTCGCTCCATTTGCACTCGTGCCATTCCCGCTCGATCCGCGCTGCGGCACCGGCACCGTCGCAAACAGCGTTCCATTCAGCATCAGCTTCAGATGGCTCAGCGCCGGAAGCAAACTCGGCGAAAAGTGAACCACCAGATGCAGCGACCCCTGCTTCGCCACCTCGTCCTGCGGCAGCGCAAAGTAGATCGAGTAAAACGAATCGGTGCCGTGCAGCTTGATGGCCTGCGTCGTCCCCAGATCGTAAAAGTTCGTCGTCGTCCTGAACGTCCCCGCATTCGCCGCTGCAGCCCCGGTTGCGGCAACCGTCCCGCTCGCCGGCGCCGTCTGCGCCCGTCCGCGCGCCGCAAATCCCACGAGCCCCAGACCCAGCACCAGAACCGTCAGGTTTTCCGGCGACAACGCCCGTCGCCTCGACTTTCCATTCCGCGGCCGCATCGACGCGATGGCCAGCCCCAGCCCGCGAAACGCGATCTTCACAATCCGTCCCAGGCTCCGCAGCGGCTGATCCACGTCGCGCGACTCGCCCCATCCCAGCCACGAATCCGCCCGTGAGAACAGCACCATCGTCAGCATCTCTTCCTCGGCCACGGTCAGCGGATCGAAGTGCACCCGCAGAATCCCCCCCGAAGCGTCGACCACCCGCCCCGGCAGCTCCGCGTCACCGGTTCGCAGCGGAAACACAACCTTCACGGCCTCGCCTTCCTGCGCCTCCATCCCCTCCAGCAGCTCCATCGCCAGGCCGCCGCTGGAAACATCGATGGTCTGCCCGGGAATCATCCGCCCGTCGGGCAGAATCGCCCGCACCGGCGCGGCGAAGTTAATCCGCACATGTTGCCGCGTTTGCCGCGCCTCGCGCGCCACCGCAATGCACACGCTCAGAATGACGATGTTGAACGACGTCCACAGCGCATTGGTGAGAATCGTTCCCGGATGCGTCCCGTCCCACAGCCACTCCAGCCCGGGAATGTGCAGCAACCGAGGAACCACCATCAGCAGGCCCAGCGCGTTGAACGCCAGCAGCACGATGAACGGCTGCGCGATCCGCGCGTCGAAGAAGGTCTGCGTCACCATGCCGCCCTTCGCCGTCACGTTGAACTTCCCCGCCTTCGGGTTGATCAGCGCTGTCAACGTTGGCAGCAGAATGTAGGGCGACAGCACCGTTTCGTAAATCTCGTTCCAGAACGAGTGCCGGTGGTATCCCTGAATCCGCGAGTTGGTCACGCTCGACAGCGTAAGGTGGGGCAGCGCATACGCCAGAATCGCGATCCAGTACCCCGGGATGTTGGTGAACCCGAAAATCAGATAGATCAGCGGCGCGGTCAGAAAGATCAGCCGTGGCAGCGCATACAGAAAATGCGTCATGGCGTTGAAGTAGCACAGGCGCTGCGTCAGCTTGAGCCCCGGCGCAAACAGCGGATTCTCAATCCGCAGAATCTGCACCATCCCCCGCGCCCAGCGGATGCGCTGCTTCACATGCGCGCTCAACCGCTCCGTCGCCAGCCCCGCCGCCTGCGGAATATTGATGTAGGCCGTATTCCATCCGCGCGTCTGCATCCGCAGCGAGGTGTGCGCGTCCTCGGTCACCGTCTCCGACGCGATTCCGCCAATCTCATCCAGCGCCGACCGCCGCAGCACCGCGCACGATCCGCAGAAGAACGCCGCGTTCCAAAAGTCGTTCCCGTCCTGCACGATGCCGTAAAACAATTCGCCTTCGTTCGGAATTACCTTGAACTGCCCCAGGTTCCTCTCGAACGGATCCGGCGAATAAAAATGGTGCGGCGTCTGCAGAATCCCCAGCTTCGGATCGCGCAGGAGCCACCCCATCGTCATCTGCAGAAAGCTGCGCGTCGGCACGTGGTCCGAGTCGAAGATCGCCACATACGGCGCCGTCAGGCTCTCCAGCGCATGGTTGATGTTCCCTGCCTTCGCCCCCCGGTTATCGCCGCGGGTGATGTACCCAATCCCCGCCTCCAGCGCGAAGGCCCGGAACTCCTCGCGATTTCCATCGTCGAGGATGTAGACGTGCAGCTTGTCCGCCGGCCAGTCGATATTCAGCGACGCCAGCGCGGTGTACCGCACCACATCCAGCGGCTCGTTGTACGTCGGAATCAGCAGATCGACTTCCGGCCATTCCTCCGGATCGTCCGGCAGCGGCACCGGCGCCCGCCGCAACGGCCACACCGTCTGCAGAAACCCCATATACAGGATCGAGAATGCGTACGCCTCCGCCCCCAGCAGCAGCAGGATGAAAAATACGTCCACCGGACCCCACTTCGATCCCGGATCGTGGAAGAACGCAATCACCGTGCTCACGCGCCACCACGCATAGCGGAACGTGGCGAACATCGACATCATCATCAGGGTCAGCGTGATCAGATACGAGTCCGACACCCGGCTGAGCCAGATGCACAGCAGCAGCATCAGCAGCCCCAGCACCGCCTGTTGCGGCCACGCCAGCGGCAGCGAACCAAAGAAGAACAGCGCCACCACCCCGAACGCCACCATGCCCAGCCGCAGGAGATGGAAGAACGGCCCGCGCCCGTTTTCGAAGCCGTCCCAGAGTTCGGCCTGGGTCATCGTTCGCTCCAGCGCATTCCGCGTTGGCTGCCGGTCACCGCTACTGACGTGTTCCGAATCCACGTCACCAGGTTCATGATGTCTTCCGCGGCCGGCGAATTCGGCGCGTAATCGATCACCGTCATCCCCTCCGCCAGCGCCTCGCTCACCGCGGTGCTCCGGTGGATCGCAAATGGCAGCAGCCGCTCGCCCAGTTGCTGGCGCAGCACTTCCCGCACGTCCAGCTGCAGCGGCATCGAAGGATCGAACTGGTTCAGCACGTACCATGCCCGCAGCGGATGGCCGCTCAGGCCTTCCTGGTTTTTGAAAAACGCTTCCAGCGACTGCAGACTCACCACCGATGCCATGTCCGGCACCACCGGCACCAGCACCGTCGGTGACAGGCGCAGCGCCTGGCGCAGCATGGTCGCCGATCCTGTCGCTACATCGATCAGCACCCGGTTCGCATCCTGCGCCGCCCGCGCCACCTCGCGCTTCAGCAGCTCCGGATCGGCCGCTGCCCGCTCTCCGTCCAGTGTCAGCAGATGCACCGGCGTATCGCTCGGCCCGCCGCTGAAGGTCCGCAGCACGTCCGGCTTGATCTCCCGCGCTCCGAAATAAAACGGCAGCACTCCGAACAGCGACGTATCCGCCAGCAGCACGTGTTCTCCGCGCGCCGCCAGCGCCCGGCCTACGCTCGCCACCACGCTCGTCTTCCCTACCCCGCCGGCCAGCGAAAATACCGCCAGCACCGGCACCTGTCCCTCCTGCCGCTTCGGCTGCGCTTCCTCCTGGCTACGTCCGTACAGCCCGCGCAACGCAAACCACCGCGATCCCACCCGTTCGCGCGCAGGAGGCAGAGTCTCCGGCTCAGGCGGCTGCGCCGCCGCCGGCTCCGCCTCGCCCAGCCACGCAGGACGCACCGGAGCTCTCTCCGCCTCGGCATACCGCCCGTTTCCCAGCTTGTCTCCGGTCCGCTCTCTGGAAATTTCCTCTTCCCGCGCCGTCGGCAGCGTCCGCACCACGGGCGTCTCCACTTCCTTCACCGGCGGGACCTGCGCCAGCGGCATCGTAGCTTCCACCGCGCGCCCCAGCCGTTCCAGTGCCTTGTCGATGGGCCGTTCTCCCGGACGATCGCTCGGCCGTTCGATCGGACGTTCGATGGGACGCTCGATCAGCCGTTCGCTCGGACGCTCGATGGGACGTTCGATCGGCCGGCTCGCTGGCCGCTCCCCCAACCATTCCGGCGTCCGTTCCGCCGCCCGCTCTCCGGCCCGTTCGCTCGGCCTTTCGCTGATCCGTTCGCTCGCTCTCTCCGCGGGCCGTTCCCCCAGCCGTTCGACAGCTCGCTCCGTGCCAACGTCTCCTCGCGCCGGCTCGCCCCGCGTCAGCTTCACTCCCGGCAACAGCGTTTCCCACAAATCGCTCTCGTCGTCCCGCCTGGGTGTTTCCCCGTGCGCTTCATCCCGCGCCAGCCGCGCCCGCTCGTCCAGGGTCCGCTGCCGCAGCTGCGCCCGCGCTTCCTGCCGCGATGCGCTAAAGTCCCGGTACTTCGCCCCATGCAGGTTCGCCCACGAGTAGAGCGTCGCCACGTCGTCGGCCTGCTCGTTATCCGGTTTCCGGCCGCTGCCCTCGTCCTCTTCGCGCTTCATCCGGTGTTTCCTTTTCCGGCAATCCCTGCCTGCCCGCCCCTTCGCGGAAGATGTGCCGCCGCCTCGCCCATCCCAACCCCTGACCTCGCTGCCTTACCTGCACTTCTGCGCCGGCCGGAACCCCTCCGGCCATTGCCTCCCCCTGCACAACTCCCTGTCTTGTCTTGCCTTCTGAACGGCCGCCTCGCGCCTGGCCGGAACCCGTGTGCCGGCTCTCTGACCGAACGGAATTCTCCTCAAGGTAAATCTTCATCAACCGCGAGGGTATTCCTCTTCGGTAACGGAAAGGACGTTACTGGGTGCGGAGTGTTGAGGTCAGTACACACGACCGCCTTCACGGGACGCAAGCCTCCGCGGTGCAAAAACTCCTCTCGTCTCCCACTGTGGTAACCTGGAATCAGCCGCGCCGGTGGTGATATTTTCACCGCCTTTGCAGCGGCTCCCGGCAACACCAGCTTGCCCGGGACCATCCTGTGAGCTCGTAGCTCAGCTGGTAGAGCAACGCCCTTTTAAGGCGTGGGTCCTGGGTTCGAGTCCCAGCGGGCTCACCACACAAAAACTGTCCTCCCGAGCGCAGCGCCGCCGAGGGACCCCCCAGCGGTGCGCAATGCCTCCCGGCGCGGAGGGAATCGGTCGCGCAGCGGCCGAAAAGGTGCTCAAGCGGTGATTGCATCCTTCGCCGAGCTTCCTGACTAAGACACGGCTTCGGGGCCGCCCCCAAACTCTAACCTCTAAACTCTCTCCAAAAAATGCACCCCGGACACCCCCTGCAACCGCGCCGCCGCTGCCTCCGGTGTAATGTCCCGCTGCGGCATGCCCAGTAGTTCGAACCCAACCATATACTTCCGCACCGTCGCCGACCGTAACAGCGGCGGCAAAAAATGCGCGTGAAAATGCCACTCATCGTGCCCGCAACCATCCGTCGGCGCCTGATGGAAGCCCATTGTGTACGGAAAGCTCGTCTCAAACAGATTGTCGTAGCGCGTCGTCACCTGCTTCAGCACATCGGCCAGTCCGTCCCGCTCCGCATCCTCGAAATCCAGCAGCGACCGCACGTGCCGTTTCGCCATCACCAGCGTTTCGAACGGCCACACCGCCCACCACGGCACCACCGCCAGAAAAGCGTCGTTCTCGCACACCACACGCACCCGCTCCCGCGCCTCCAGGCCTGCGTAGTCGCACAGCAGACAGCTCCCGCGCCGCTCGCGATACGTCGCCAGCGCCTCCATCTCCGCCAGCGGCTCGTCCGGCACATGCTCCGTTGCCCAGATCTGCCCATGCGGGTGGGGATTGCTCGCCCCCATCATCGCCCCGCGATTCTCAAAGATCTGCACGTAGCGGAATTCCGGCTCCGCCCCCAGCGTTCGATACTCCTCCGTCCACACATCCACCACCCGCCGGATCTCCCCCACCGCCATGCGCGCCAGCGTCAAACTGTGGTCGGGATGAAAGCAGACCACCCGGCACCGCCCCCGCTCCCGCTCCGCCCGCAGCAATTCGGGCGCATCCGTCCGCCCAGGATTCTCGCTGTCCGGCAGCAGCGCCGCATAGTCGTTGTCGAAGACGTACGTCCCCTCGTATTGCGGCGTGACTTTCCCGCCCGCTCGCGTGTTTCCCGGACACAAATAGCATTCCGGATCGTAGTGCACCTCTGAGAACCCCGACGACTTGCTGACCTCGCCCTGCCAGGGCCGCGCCGTCCTGTGCGGCGACACCAGCACCCAAGCCCGCCGCAGCGGGTTATACCGGCGATGCGGATATTGCAAACTATCCGACAAGTCAATCTCCCTTCTTGTTCGCATTTCTGGGCGATTCAACCGGGTGATTCTGTAGGTGCCCCACATCTGCCCGGTTTGGCAGATGTGGGAGAGCCACTGGCTTCAGATTCCGCACTCGTTCTGTACCCTGAACCCTGTACCCTGTACCCTCGGCGGGATCGCGCCCGCGCAATCACGCCGTAGGCCGATCCGGCACCGGCGCCACCGCCAGAAACTCCCGCGCAAACCCTTCCGCAAACTCCTCCAGCAGCGTCCGTACCCGCTCCGGATCCTCACTGCGCACAACCAGCCCCGCGTGATGATGTTTCTTCAGCCGCAGCACAATCTCCGGCGCAAAAAACTTCCGCGTGTCCGGTTCCGCGGTCTTCGCCAGACACAGCACGCTGCCGGCATAAAACGCCAGCGGCTGCGGCGCCCGATACGCCTGCCCCCGCACATCCGCGACCTCAATTCGCGCCCACTCGCGCCACAGATTCGCCCCCGTCGCCGCCTCCACCACGTTCGCAATGAACGCGCCGCCCACCCGCGCCGCCGCCTCCAGAAAATACGTCCGCCCATCTTTTGCGCGAATGTATTCCGCGTGCGTCACTCCGTTCCGCATGCCCAGCGCCGGCATCAGCTCCGCGTTCACCCGCGTCAGTTCCTGCGCCTCTTCCGACCCGCGATCGATCACGCGCGTCGTGAAGACGCCGCCCTCGTGCATCGTCTGCATCGGCGGCTTTCCGTAGCCGCTCACCGCTGCAAAGACCACCTTCCCGTTGCTCACGATCGAATCGACATGATAGATATCGCCGGGCACAAACCGCTCCAGCAGATGAAAGCTCTGCCGATCTCCCAGTTCCTCCAGCGCCCGCCACACCTGCGCCGCCTCATGGCACTTCCGAATCCCGATCGCCGACGCTTCCGCCCGCGGCTTCAGCACCCAGGGCGCCGGAACCCGTTCCATCCACTTGTGCAGCTCCTCATGCACCAGCACCCGCGCAAACTCCGGAACCAGAAATCCCGCGCGCTGCGCCTCCTCCCGCATCGCCAGCTTGTCCCGATAATGCGAGGTCGCGGTCCGCCCCATCCCCGGAATCCGCATATGCTCCCGCAGCGCCGCGACTGTTTCCATATCGAACTCATCCAGCGCCACCAGCCGGTCGAACCGCCGCGTCCGCCCCAGGTACGTCACCGTATTGGTGACCTGTTCCAGCGTCAGCCCCTCCGGCATGGTCACCAGCTCTTCCAGAATCCGCCGCGGCCAGTCCCCGTTGCGATGCTTCTCCAGCGTCAGCAGCATCACCCGGCACCCCAGCGCTGCGCACTCCTCCAGAAACGCCTGCCCCTTCTCGTACGTGCTGATACACAAAATCCGCGGCTGCTCGTTCATGCCTAAACCTTATTCCCTATTCCCTGGATCCCTAAACTCTAATTCCCCCGCCTGTTCTACCATGGAAGCGGCCCGATTGCAGCGGAGCAGTTCCTTTCCCCTGCGGCAGCGAGGGAGACGGAGAAAACCCCGGCCGGGAATCCGCGCATTTAAACAGGAGGGCCTTCAGGCCCGGTGAGCAGCGCTATGTCCGACCCCTTCCACTTCTCCGCCCTCGAAATCGCCCATCTCCACGAGCGCGCCACCGCTCTCTGGCACCGCAATGAAGACCCGCACCACATCCACGGCCACGACTTCCTCGACACCGTCCTCAACCAGCACCGCGCCAACTTCGATCTCTGGCACACCGAAGACCGCGCCCGCGACCCCCGCGCCTCCGATCGCGACATGGCCGAGGTCAAACGGACCATCGACCGCTACAACCAGCGCCGCAACGACCTCGCCGAACAATGCGATGTCCAGCTGCTAAACCATGCATCTGACTGGCTCCGCCCGCAGGGCGTCCCGCCCGCAACGGCCCAGTTGCATTCCGAATCACCGGGCCTGATCATCGACCGCCTCAGCATCCTCGCCCTCAAAATCTTCCACACCCAGGAAGAAGTCGACCGCCCCCACGCTCCTGCCGGCCACTCTGACCGCAACCGCCAGCGCCTCGCCACCCTTACCGAGCAGCGCGACGATCTCGTCGCCTGCCTCGACCAGCTCTGGGCCGACGTCCTCGCCGGCCGCCGCCGCTTCAAAATCTACCGCCAGCTCAAGATGTACAACGACCCCACCCTCAATCCCTCCATCTACGGCACCCCGCCCAGCTAGCCGCCCAGCCGGCTAGCTGCACCCTGCACCCTGTACCCTGTACCCTGATTCAGAAATGCTTCTCGTCAACGCCGACGACTTCGGCCTCACTCCCGGCATCAATCGCTCCATCGTCGAACTCCATGCCGCCCGCGCGCTTTCCTCCGCCACCCTCATGGCCACCGGCGCTTTCTTCGACGACGCCGTCCGCCTCGCCCACGACCACCCCACCCTCGAAGTGGGCTGCCACATCCTCCTGGTCGACGGCATCCCCGCACTCCCTCCTCGCAAAATCCCCAGCCTCTGCCCCAACGGCCAAACCTTCAGACCCTCCCTCACCCACTTCGTTCGCGATCTCCTCACCTACCGCATCCGCGCCGCGGAAATCACCGCCGAAGCCACCGCCCAGATCCTCCGCCTCCAGGGCGCCGGCCTCCGCGTCTCCCACATCGACACGCATAAGCACACCCACCTCTTCTCCGGCGTCCTCCGCCCGCTCCTCCTGGCCGCTCGGGCCTGTGGAATCCCCGCCATCCGCAATCCCTTTGAACCCGCCTGGGCTCTCCGCGCCACACCCAACGCTTCCCTGCTTCGCCGCCTCGCGGTCGTGGCCCTCAGCACCGAGCACCGCGGCTTCCTCCGCCGCGTCCGCCTCGCCTCGCTCGCCACTCCCTCCGGCACCATCGGCGTCCTTGCCACCGGCACGAGTGGGCCCGATGCCGTCCGCTCCACCCTCCGCGCCCTCCTCGCCGCTCAGCCGCCCGACTCCTCCGCCGTCCCGTCCTCGATTTGGGAACTCGTCTCCCACCCCGGCCATCTCGATCCCCACCTTGACGCGGTCCATACCCGCCTCCGCGGCTCCCGCGCCCACGAACACGACGCCCTCCGCGAGCTCCTCCCCAACATTCCCCTCGCCTCCTGGCGCGACCTGGGAACCAACCCTACCCGGTCCGCGTAAACTCTCTTCGAGGACCCGCATGCTCGCCTTCTACAAATGGTTCTTTCCCGCTGTCTGGGTCGTCTTCCTCATTTACTGGCAGATCGCCTGGCAGATTGCCGCGGGCGCCAAAGCCACCACCCGCCTCGAGCCGGCGCTCTCCCGCGTGCTGCGCACCCTCGCCTTCCTCGTCGCCATCGGACTGTTTTTTGTGCCGAAGATGCAGGCCCCATGGCTCTTCCTGCGCTTGCTGCCCAATCCTCTCGGCTGTTTCTGGATCGGCGCCGCCATCACCGTCGCCGGCCTCCTCTTCGCGGTCTGGGCTCGCATCCTCCTCGGCACCAACTGGAGCCGCTCCGTCACCATCAAGCAGGACCACGAACTCATCACCGCCGGACCCTACTCGCTCATTCGTCACCCCATCTATACCGGCATCCTCACCGGATTTCTGGGCAGTTCCATCGCTACCGGCGAGCTCCGCGGGCTCCTTGCCTTCATCCTCGTTTTCCTCGCCCTCTGGTACAAACTCCGCCTCGAAGAAAGCTGGATGCGCTCTCAGTTCGGCGACGTCTACATCGATTACTCCCGCCACACCTCCGCCCTCGTCCCCTGGCTGCTGTGACCTGTTAAGAAAAGTCATCCCGAGCGAAGCGCCGCCCGAGTTCTTTCCAGCGGTGCTCGATGCATCTCTGCGCGGAGCGGCCGAACAATATCCAGAGCAGTGTGTCATCCGTGTCCCACCCCGCTACAATCCCCCTTATGCACGAGGTCGTCGTCTACTCTCGCAACGGCTGTCACCTCTGTGACGTCGTGAAGCAGACCCTCGCCCAGCTCCAGCCCTCCGCCGACTTCCACTGGCGCGAAATCGACATCGATACCGACCCCCAACTCCGTCAGCAGTACAACGACCAGGTGCCCGTCGTCTTCATCGACGGCCGCAAGGCCTTCAAATACCACCTGGACCCAGCCCATTTCCTCCGCGCCCTGGACGCGCCCGCCACCAGGAGCCCCGCCAACGCGCAGCAGCACGACGAAAAAATCCACGAGTTGTGACCCATGGAACGCTTATCAGGGCCGCGGACCCGTCAAGTTAAGCTGTGTTGGGTCATAATTTGGACATAGAAAAAGGCATCCGAAGAATGCCGCTGGCTGCTAACGTTTTGATTGGTGCCGGGAGGGGGGGTCGAACCCCCATGACCGCAAGGGCCGGCGGATTTTGAGTCCGCTGCGTCTGCCAGTTCCGCCATCCCGGCTTCGGGGTGGGAACACAAATCGAGTGTAGCAGCCGGAATGCGATCGGCGGCCGCGGAGAGTGGGGCTTACTCCGGGCGCCAGAGCACGTCGAAGTCAACGGGAATTTCGTTATGAATCGGGATGGTCAGGAAGGACGGCCGTTCGATTTTGAAATCGGAGCACGTGGCGGGAATCGTGCCCGTGATCTCCACGTCTCCGCCGTGCTGGGTACGATGCAGCAGGACGTGACTGTAGTGGACCGTCTGGCCCCCGAACCGGACTTCCAGGTCCGCGCTGATCGTGGGCGAAGTCAGATCGGCCTGAGGGAGGCTTGTGCGCACAATTACCATGGGGAACTCCGCGCCCCGAACCACCTGCAGAGTGTGCAGGTCGCGGTTACTGTCGCCGGAGTTGAAGGTATTCACCGGGACAGCAATGAGAAAATTGCACTCGCCGTCCGCACAGATCCCCTTCCCCTTTGCGCTGTGACTGGTGCCGGCAACTTCATGCATGGGATGGGTGACATGCCATGTCAGTGTGGACTGATCGAGAACCCATTGATTTTGAGCGTGCGCCGGCAGAGTTGCTGCCAGTACTGCAAGGATGAGCGCGAATCGCATTACTTCTCCCAGAATTTCCAGTGAATCGGCCACGACACGGCGACCGCTGACGCGGCATAAGCGGTGACCGTCGTCCAGGCAACGTAAGAATGAGCAGCGGCAATGCCGTGAGGTTTCTCGCCCTCATTTTCCTGGTTCAGCGCCATGCCCCCCAGGATCGGCGTCAGCACCATACCCGGCAGATGGATCCAGACAAGGTCCCGATGCAGCCGGATGGCTCCCCGGGGTTTCACGCCCGCGATCTTCGGCGCCGCAATGGCGTAATACGCGGTGAGCCCGTACATGACCGCGGTCGCGGATCCAAGCGCGGCGTGCAGATCGACTCCCGCAGAACTGGGCTCGATCACCGTTCCGTTCGCGGTGTGGCTATGCTTAGGCTTCGCGCCGCTGGAGACAATAACCGTGGCGGCCAGCGGCGCCAGGGTGATGAGCCCCAGCGTCTGATGGATCTTCAGCATGTGCGTGCGTTTGTTGAGCCGCGCCTGGAGCTTCGCATTGGCCTGTGTTTGCGCGGGCGTGAACCCAAGGTCGCCGAGGGTCGGCTGATTGGTTTGCGGCGGCTTTTGCTGCTGTGCCTGGACGTCCGCTGCGGCGAAAGGTAGCGGTGCATCCGGCAAATCGACCGAAGACAGGAGTGAAGAAGAAACGGCCGAGTCGGGGGCGGGTGGATGACTGGAAGATTGCGCGAATGTCAGAAACGGAATCAGCAGCAGAGAACCGATAATGGCGAAGTTTTTCTGTGGGCCGATTCCTCTCAACCTGATCGCAGCCTTCCTGCTCCTGGAGCGACGCGCGCGCGCGCCAGCGTCGTCGCCTCTGAGGCCATCCTAGCAAATGTTCAGACGGACTTCTTTCGGGGCGAGATTGGTTCCAAATTCTTCATGGAGATGTCATCGATTTCGTTTTCCGTCCTCTCTGCTGATGGCTTCACCAACGGCAGAAGGTCAAGCCGATAACCGGCCCCCTGCGCGTCCGCGACGGCCGTCGTGTTCGCACGTTCCAGGTCGCGTGTCGCCGTCCGCGTTCCTGCCAGTTTCGCCGCCGGATCTTTCTCGGCGATGGCGATCAGCTGCGGTAAATGTCTCCACCACAGAATCCGCTCATACGCTTCCTTATTGAAGTAGCGATGGCCCTCTGCCTCGTGCAGCCCGGTGAGCCAGACAACGTCAGCATCCTCCCACGGCACGGGTGGAGGGGGCGCGAGACTCGACTCGGGGGATTGCGTAAGCAGGAGACGAACCCGGGCAGCTGCGCGATAGCCGTTCTCACCTTCGAGCCCCACCGGCTGGAAAGATTCCGCCAGAGCTGTCCGCAGGTAAAGACGGTCGAAAAATGCCGGTACGTTCTCCTCCTCGGGCAGCACGTCGAACAAAGTCCGCAATAGACACCACGCGATCACCGGACCCCATACAGCGACCGCGCTGGTCTGCGGACTGTAGCTGGGCAGAACGGTTCGGGCCTCCAGTGGCCAACCTCGGCCGAAGGCCCGCTCCAGTGACGGCAGCTTCGCCGCAGCCATTAGCAGGGCATGGTAGCGGTGCACGGCTGTTTCCAGAGACAGGGCAGATCGCTGGGGAGAGGTGGAGGCGGGTACCGTTAACGGTGGAGCGCCCGGCTCCCGCGTGGAACCAGGCCGGGGCTTTTCTCTGCGATCGATGGCCTTTGGCTGCGCAGTCGGAGGGTTCTCCGCCAGCGCAAGAGCCGCGATGGCAGCCTTCAGGAAGCGTTCCGCATTCCTTTCCAGAGCCTCCAGCATATCTTCCCGGCTACAGGGAGCTTTCGCTGCGTGCGCCAGTGCTGAGGCGTGATCGGCCGCATCCGCCTCGACCAGATCCGCGTAGCAGTGCAGCATCGCGGGATCGAGTGCCGCGTTAAGCGCCTGATGCACCGGCCGCAGTTTGAACTTCGCCATGGCCTCGTCGAGACTCCACGTACCGGTCCCGTTCAGATCCGCGCAGAGCGCGTCCCATGGCTGATCCGCTGTCGATTGCATCGCGCGCCAGTTCTGGAAGACGTGATATTGATACGCGCCCAGTTGCAGATGGAAGCCGCGATCGCGAATCTCGCCAACATGCCGCAGATAATGCAGCCCTGTGGCGTTGTCCTGATACGCGAAGAGCGCGTCGCCCAGCGACGGCAAGCCCAGAGCGTCGTGCAGTGTGACGTTGAAAAGCGCGCCGCTGCTCTTGTCCGCGCGCGCAGCGGAGTGGTGCAGCGTGCCCGAGGTGCTGGCGTATTTGTTGTGATAGACGGCCAGCGCACCCTCGTCGCCGAGCCGGTTCGACCAGGCAAAAACGTTCTCGTCCACGGTTCCGTCGTCGCGCCAGAAGTCGAACAGCGCGAAGTTGGCGCTGTCGGCAAACAGCTTCCGGTTTTTCAGCAGCGGCGCAATCTCGCGCCGGTGACGCTCCACCAGAGGTTGATTCGGCGTCTCCTCGTAGCGAGGCCGCTTGTACTCCATCCCATACTTCTCGGTGAAAGCCTCGATCTGCCCGTGGCCGAACATGGGCAGTCCCGGCAGCGTCGCCATCATGGTGCAGACGCCGAAATATTTGTCCCCCGTTCCGAACTGATCAATCGCCGTCCTTTCATCCGGATTACTCATAAAATTGACGTAACGCTTGAGAATATCTGGATCAAATTCGACGGTGTTCTTAATCACCGAACGATACTTCGCATTCTCCTCGTCGCGCAGCATGTTCATAAACGCGCTGTTGTAGACCCGATGCATGCCGAGCGTCCGAACGAAATATCCCTCGAGAAGCCAGAACGCCTCGGCGAGCAGCAGGGTGCCGGGAACCTCGGCCGCCACGCGGTCCACTACCTCACGCCAGAACTCATGCGGCATGGCGGCATCGAACTGCTCCTGGGTCATGGCAAACTCGGCCCGCGAGGGAATCGACCCACCGCTGCCCGGCACAGGAAACCACAGCCGCTGCACATGCCGTCGCGCCAGGGTCATGGCCGCATCGAAGCGGATGATCGGAAAGAGCCGGGCCACGTGCAGAATGGTCTGGATCACCTGCTCCCGCACGGCCGCGCTCAGGTAATTGAGCTGCGCCGTGTCGTTCCACGGGAAACTCGTGCCGTCGTTGCCGTGATAAACGTACTCCGTGTGTCCGGAGTGGTTGTCGCGACGCTGGAAGACAACGGCGGCGTCCGTCTGATCGTAATAATGATCTTCAATGCGGATGGAGACGCGTCCGTCCGGCGAGAGATCCGGACCGTTAAAGCTGTAGGCCGGATACGGCCGGTCCTGCCGTGAGAGGAACCACTCCGGGTGTTCCACCAGCCACGGCGAATCGATCCCCATGTGATTCGGGACCATGTCGCTCGCCAGGCGGATCCCGTACCGGCCGGCGCGTTCCCGCAGATTCCGGTAGGCGTAGTCGCCGCCCAGGTCATCCGCAATCCGGTAATCGAACAGCGAATAGGCGGATGCCACGGCGTCCTGCTGCCCGCGCATGCGCTTAATCAGTTGCGAGGCGCGGCTGCGCTCCCATACGCCGATCAGCCACAGCGCATTCATCCCGCGACGCGCCAGCGTCTCCAGTTCTTCGTCAGGAATCTGATCCAGCCGCTCGATCGGCCGTCCATACTGCCGCGACAGCTGCGCCAGCCACACGTAGCTGCTTTTGGCGATCATCACCACGTTCGGCATCCAGTCCACATCGGGGCTGAAGCGCTCGTACTCGATATCGCCCGGGTGCGCGCCGCGCCGGAAGTCAGGCACCTCCGAGTGCGGCGTGTCGCTGAAAGGATCGTGGGGCCGCCGCGACGACGCCGGATGGAAGCGCATCCATATGGCAACTTCTTCCTCCTTCAGCACATCGGCGGCCAGCAGAACCTTCTGCAGGTTCTCGCCCAGGAACTGCGCCCAGTTCTCGCGAATCCACACCAGCTGGCCCGACAATGAGTCTGGCGATGCCTGCATCGGAGCCATCAGAAGATCGAGCAGGTTGCCGCGGCCCATGCCGGTTTCCGGCCGCGTGGCGAAGTAGCTGCCGAGAGCCGCCGTGACCTGCGGGTACGCCGTGCTCTGCGCCAGCTTTTTGTCGTCGTAGAGCTCGCGAAAGGGCCGAAATGCCTGGTTCTGGTTGGCCAGCCAGAGCAGCATCATCTCTTCGAGCACGGCTTCGCGATGCCCCAGGCCCTCTGTGGACCGGTCAAGCCACTTGTCGAGTTGCTCTTCGCCGCGGTAGATGGCGGAATTGGGGAATTCCTCGACGAACGTACGCAGCAGACGCTCCACATTCTCCTCGCCGACGCGTTGCGAAAACCAGGCGAGCGCACCCTGCGTCACCTGCGGATCCCGATTGCGGCGGTACAGCGCGACCAGAGCATGGCTGATCTCGTCAATCAGGCCCATGGCAAAGAGCGCGCCGGGGTTGACGACGGGGTCCTGATCGCCATTCGCGCGCCTAATTTCGGTCATGCGAAAGGCCATTTCGCGGCATGACGCCAGATCGCCGAAAATCACGTTGCCGACGAAGTTGAACAGGGATTCGCTCACCTGATAGCGGTTGCGAGCCTCACGCGAGATGTGGAATTCCATCATGGGAGCTTTCGGGGACGGCGGAGATGTGCGACTGCCTTTTCTTTCATCCGATGCGGAAAACGGTCATGGAGTCAGCAAGTTGTCAGCAAGGAGATTCTACTGCCCGGATAGGTGGCGGAATGCCGATTGCACGCTACCCTAAAATTCGATGCCCGAGTTGCCCGATATTACGGCCTATCTCCGCGCCCTCGCGCCGCGGATCCTGGGGCAGCAGCTCGTCCAGGTCCGTCTGAACAGCTTCACCCTGCTGCGGACCGCGCAGCCGCCGCTGGACAGCGTAGCCGGTGGCACTGTCCGCGAACTCCGCCGTATCGGCAAGCGGATCGCCATTGGCCTCGATGAGGACCTGTGGCTGGTGCTGCACCTGATGATTGCCGGACGTCTGCACTGGAAACCCTCTGGAGCCAAACTCGGCAGTCGCAATGCTCTGGCAGCTTTTGATTTTTCCAGCGGCTCGCTCGTCCTCACCGAAGCCGGCACAAAGCGCCGGGCCTCACTCTACATCGTCAGCGGCGAGGAGGCGCTGCGCGCCCTGGATCCCGGCGGCATCGATGTGCTGGCATGCGACCTTGCCGGCTTTCGGGCCGCGCTGACCGCCGAGAATCGCACCCTGAAGCGAGCTCTGACCGACCCGCGCCTGCTGAGCGGCATCGGCAATGCGTATTCCGACGAGATTCTCCACGCGGCGCGGCTTTCTCCCGTCACCCTGACCCACCGGCTCACAGACAACGAATGGCAACGGCTGCTCGAAGCGACCCAAAGCACGCTGCTTCTCTGGATTGACCGGCTGGGGTCGGAGGCGGGCGGCGATTTTCCTGAGAAGGTGACCGCCTTCCGTCCTGAGATGGCGGTGCATGGCAAGTTCGGTCAGCCTTGCCCTCGTTGCGGCACACAAATCCAGCGCATCCGCTATGCGGACAACGAGACGGATTACTGTCCGCAGTGCCAGACCGGGGGCAAGCTGCTGGCCGACCGTGGACTCTCCCGGCTGCTCAAACAGGACTGGCCTCGGACGCTGGACGAGTTGGAGTCGCTGAAGCGAAAAGCGGGCGGCAGGTCATAGCGAGCACGGATTCGGCTGCAATCGCTTCCTCCTGTGGACGGATTTTCCGCATATTAACACTGGTGTAAACCCCCATCCACAAAGTGTCGGTATTTCAGGTAGGACCGGGTTTTCGGATCTTAGGCCCCAGCCTGCGGGAATTCGGGAACGATTCTGTCTCCCACACACGACTCACATCCGCATTCTCACAAGATACCGGCCCGGCTTCGGAGGAGTACCGATGCAAAAGTACCTCGCGACCTCGCTTTCCGCCTTGCTGGTTTTCGGCACGACGGTGAGCCCAGTGACCGCTGCCGCCCAATCCGATTACACGCGCACATCCACGCCCATCAAGCACGTGGTGGTGATCTTCGGTGAAAACATATCGTTCGACCATTATTTCGGGACCTATCCTTATGCAACCAATCCCAAAGGCGAGCCGTCGTTCCACGCGAGTTCCGACACGCCCAGCGTCAACGGCCTGACCGGTGCGCTCGCGACCAGCAACCCGAACCTGCTGAATGCCGCGAACGGCGCAGGGGCCATGAACCCCTTCCGTCTGGATCGCTCCCAGGCGGCTACGGCGGATCAGGATCACAACTACACGCCCGAGCAGGAAGCCTTTGACAAGGGGCTGATGGACTCTTTTCCGGAGTACACCGGCACGCCAGGTCCCCCGCCCAGCCCCTATACAACCACAGGTCTGGTGATGGGCTACTACGACGGCAACACCGTCACGGCGCTGTGGAACTATGCCCAGCAGTACGCGCTCGACGACAACTCCTACGGATCGACCTTCGGCCCCTCCACCACCGGTGCGCTGAACCTGATCTCGGGTCAGACCAATGGCGTCTCCGACCAGATCAACGCCAGCAGTAAAGTCGTCGACGACGGCAGCGGCGGCCTCACCGACATCGGTGACGCCGATCCCATCGGCGATATGTGCTCAACCACCACCGGCGCCCAGATCAGTATGTCCGGCCAGAACATCGGCGACCTCCTGAACGCGGAGGGCGTCACCTGGGGCTGGTTCGAGGGCGGTTTCGATCTGAGCGTTACGAACTCTAACGGGACGACCGGCTGCGCACGCTCCACGACATCCCAGGTCACCGGCGTCACCGAAACCGACTACATTCCGCATCACGAGCCCTTCCAGTACTACGCAACGACGCAGAACCTGAAGCACCTGCGGCCCTCTTCCGTGCGGATGATCGGCCACGACGACGCCGCCAACCACCAGTACGACATTAAGGACTTCTTTAACGCGGTGCGTGCCGGAAACATGCCCGCGGTCAGCTTCCTCAAAGCCCCCGGCTACGAAGACGCACATGCCGGCTACTCCGATCCGCTGGACGAGCAGGAATTCGTAGTGCAGGTGATCGACTACCTGCAGCAGTCGCCCGAGTGGTCTTCCACCGCGGTCTTCATCAACTACGACGACTCGGACGGCTGGTACGATCATCAGCTCGGCCAGATCGTCAACCAGTCCACGACCGCCGACGACATGCTGTCCGGGAGCGGCCAGTGCGGCACCGGAACCGACAGCGCACTGCCTGGCCCCAGTGGCGCTGCGCACGCGCAGGGACGCTGCGGTTACGGCCCGCGTATTCCGCTCATGGTCATTTCGCCCTGGGCGAAACATAACTTCGTCGACCACACCCTAACCGACCAGAGTTCCATCATCCGGTTCATCGAAGACAACTGGCTCGGCGGCAAACGGATCGGCGACGGCTCCTTCGACGCCATTGCCGGCCCTGTGACCAACATGTTCGACTTCAGCCACAGGCAAAACAGCCGTCCATACCTGCTCAACCCCAACACGGGTGAGCCTGGCTGGTAACAAACAACTGTCACCGGACCGGCTTTCAACGCCTTGCGCGGAGAGAGCCGGTCTGCCCGCCTTTTCACGAGACAATCAGAGGGTAATGTCTTTTTCTTTCCGCTCCAGACGTGTCTTTTTGCGCGATTCAGCCTTAGCCGCAGCTGGCCTCGGACTCGATCTTCGGGCGCGTTCCGCCGAGACATCGCCCGCACTGGATCCCACTACCCTCACTCCGTTTGTCGATCCGCTCCCGATTCCCTCAGTGGCGCGGCCCGTCGGTATGCGTCCCAGTCCAGTGAATCCACGCGAGAGCCTGCCTTTCTACCGGATCGCGATCGCCGAGACGCACCTTCGCGTGCACCGCGATTTACCTCCCACCCGCATGTGGACCTTTGACGGCAGCTTCCCTGGGCCCACGATCGAGACCGAGAGCGGCAAGGCTGTCATCGTCGAATGGCAGAATCGGCTGCCGCCGCACCACTTCCTGCCCATCGATCACACCCTGGACGGCGCCGAAGCATCGCTGCCGGAGAGCCGTTCCGTCGTTCATCTGCACGGCGGCCGCACTCCTCCGGATAGCGATGGCTACCCAGAGGACTGGAAGGTCCCGGGCCAGTCGCAAACCTGTTTCTACCCGTCGGGGCAACACGCGGCGCTGCTCTTCTACCACGACCATGCCATGGGCATTAACCGGCTGAACATCTACGCCGGGCTCGAGGGACTCTTCATCGTCCGCGATCCCAGGGAGGAATCGCTGGGTTTGCCGAGCGGTTCTTTCGAGATTCCCATCATGATCTCCGACCGCCTGTTCACCCGCGACGGACAGCTTCTCTACCCCGTTTCCCCCAATCCGCGGAAGCCCTGGGTGCCGGAGGTCTTCGGCAACGCCATCCTTGCGAACGGCAAACTGCTCCCCTTTTGCGACGTGGAGCCCCGCCCGTATCGCCTGCGTCTGATGAACGGATCCAACGGCCGCTTCTATCGCTTCGAGCTGTCGAACCGCGCCGCCTTCCAGGTGATCGCCAACGATCAGGCACTGCTGCCCGCCCCCGTCGCCGTAAAGCGGCTGCCGCTGGCGCCTGCCGAACGCGCCGAAATTGTCGTGGACTTCACTCCGCTCGCCGGGGATACAGTCCGGCTGGTGAGCGATTCGTTCGACGTCCTGCAGTTTCGCGTGGCAAAGCAGGCGAAAGCACCCGCGCAGCCGCTTCCATCGGTGCTCCACCAGAATGCCGTTCGCCTCTTGGAGAAAGATGCGGTGCGCACACGGCGCCTGACCCTCGACGAGCTCGTCGACGATGTGCAGCGGTCAAGGGGCATGCTGCTCAATATGACGCACTGGCGTGCTCCCGTGACCGAGAACCCCGTGCTGAATACCACCGAAGTCTGGGAGCTGGTGAATCTGACCGAGGATTCCCATCCCATCCACCTGCATCTGGTGCGGTTTCAAATCCTGGACCGGCGTCCCTTCGACGTCTTCGAATATATGAACCGGCGCGTGCTGCGCTTCACCGGACCGGCCCAGCCGCCGGCGCCCCTCGAATCGGGCTGGAAAGATACGGCGCGCGCGGACCCCGGCATGGTCACGCGAATCATCGTGCCCTTTCAAGGCTACACAGGCCGTTACGTGTGGCACTGCCACATCCTCGAACATGAAGACAACGAGATGATGCGGCCTTACGAAGTCCTCCGCCCAGGCTCCGGAGATCTTAAAGCCGGATGAGTCACGGGCTGCCGCCTTACGGCAATTTTCACGTTGACTCCTTTGCAACCGGGAGGAAGGTCGGCTAAGGTTGAGGCATACTCAGGCGCTCCCAGAGCGAGCCCGGGCGCGCATCCCCCGTCTTACAACCTATGGAGAGGCGCAGCGTGAAAAAAATCGGCGTTCTGTTCGGGATGGAAAATACTTTTCCCGGGGCTCTCGTGGAAAAGATCAACAGCAGGAATCTCAACGGCATCTCCGCCGAGTTCGTGGAGGTTGGGGCAATCCGGCTGGACCGCCCGCCCGCGTGGTCGGTCATCGTCGATCGCATCTCCCATGACATCCCCTTCTATCGCGCGTTTCTCAAGCACGCCGTTCTGCACGGGACGACCGTCATCAACAACCCCTTCTGGTGGTCGGCGGACGACAAGTTCTTCAACTATTCGCTGGCCGCGAAGCTCGGCGTGGCTGCTCCGCCCACCGTTATTTTGCCGCACAAGCATTACCCGCCAGGAACCACCGACCGATCCATGCGCAACCTGCAGTACCCCTTGGATTGGGACGGCGTCTTCAACTACATCGGCTTTCCGGCATTTCTCAAACCGGTCAACGGCGGCGGCTGGCGCGACGTGTTTCACGTCCGCTCGCGCGAGCAGTTCTTCGAGGCCTATGACGAGAGCCGCGACCTGTGCATGATGCTGCAGCGTGCGGTCAACTTTACCGAGTACTTCCGCTGCTATGTCGTCGGCCAGGAAAAGGTCCGCATCATGCACTACGATCCGCGTCTGCCGCACGCCGAACGGTATGTGCAGAACCCTCCGGAGACCGATAAGAAGTTATTGCACCGTGTCGAGCAGGATGCTCTGAAGCTCTGCCGCGCCCTGGGTTATGACCTGAATACCGTCGAATTCGCCGTTGAGGACGGGGTCCCGTATGCCATCGACTTCATGAATCCGGCTCCGGACGCGGACCTCCATTCCGTGGGTCATGCGAATTTTGACTGGATCGTGAACGCGGTGGCCGACCTGTCCATCTACAAGGCTCAAACCGCCAAACCGCATGTTCCGGAATTTCACTGGAGCGTCTGGCTCGGCCATTCGTCTCAGAAGCCCGGGAAAGCCCCGGCAAAGAAGGCGGCGTCCGCAAAAGCATCCGCAAAGAAGACCGCCGCCCGGCCGGCAGCAAAGAAGGCTGCCCCTAAAAAGGGGAAGAGAAGTCCCGCGAAATCCGGAACAGCGCAGCCTGAGGCGACCGTCTCCGCCATCGAGTAGAGAGAAAGCAGTTGCGCTCCCCCGGCGTTTCAGCCTACAACGGTAGACATCGTGCGACCCTCATTTACGCTCGGTATCGAAGAGGAATACCAGACCGTCGACCCGGTCACTCGCGATTTGCGTTCGCACATCGCCACGGAGATGTTGGCCCAGGGCAAGCGGCGGCTGGAAGAACGGGTCAAGGCCGAGATGCACCAGTCGGTGATCGAAGTCGGGACGTGCGTCTGCCGGTCCATCGAAGAGGCGCGCGCGGACATTTACGAGTTACGGCGGGAAATGATCCGCCTGGCGCAGGAGCATGGTCTGGTGCTGGTGGCGGGCGCAACGCATCCCTTCGCCGACTGGCGCACCCAGGAGATCTATCCCGATCCGCGCTACCACCAGGTGGTGAAAGACCTGCAACTGGTTGCGCGGTCGAACCTGATTTTCGGCCTGCACGTGCATGTGGGCATCGAGGACCGTGAGTCAGCCATCCGCATCATGAATTCCATGCGCTATTTCCTGCCGCATATCATGGCGCTGGCCACGAACTCCCCCTTCTGGCTGGGACTGAATACCGGCTACAAGGGGTATCGCGCCAAGGTCTTTGAGAATTTTCCCCGCACCGGGATTCCCGATGCATTTTCGAGTTACTCGGAGTTTGAGAATTACGTCGCGCTGCTGGTCAAGACCAACTGCATCGATAACGCGAAGAAGATCTGGTGGGATATTCGGCCCCATCCGTTCTTCAACACGATTGAGGTGCGGGCGTGCGATATCCCGCTGCGGGCCGAGGAAACAGTGGCCATCGCGGCTCTCATTCAGGCCACGGCAGCTTATTTGTACCGCCTGCACGCGGCCAATCAGGATTACCGGCAGTATGCGCGTCCGCTGCTCACCGAGAATAAATTCCGCGCCGTCCGGTACGGGCTCGACGGCAAGCTGATCGACTTCGGGCGTCAGGAAGAGGTGCCGGTTCGGGAACTCATCGAGGAGTACATCGCGATGGTCGATCCCGTAGTGGATGAGTTGGGAAGCCGCGCGGCCATCGAGTCCATCCGCACCATTCTGGCCACCGGCACCGGCGCGGATCGCCAACTCCGCAGGTTTGAAGAGACCGGCGATCTGAAAGCGGTAGTCGACTATATGGCTGAGGAAACGAAAGCCGGCCTCTTCGAAGCCGAGCCCATGGCTTCGAAGAGTGTCGCGTGACCAGAATTTCAACATTTCAGAGCTGTGAATTTTTCAGGTAGCCTGAGACGATGAGTGGTTCCCCGACGCTTCTTACTCCGGACTTCTCGGCGCGCCTCCGGCTGCTCGAATTCTCTTTTCCGGCGGAATTCGCCCCCGGCGCAAAGGCAGCCATTGGAACTTGCCTGCGCGTCGAGCCATCCGAGAAAGTGGCCCTGATCTGCGATCGGGTGACGCTGCCCATCGCCGCGTCGCTGGCCCACGAACTGGCCTCCAACGGGTGCCCCTGGAACGCCTTTGTTCTGGAGGATCTTGCACCGCGTCCGCTGACCGCGATGCCCGCCGAAATCCTGGCTGACATGGAAACTTCCGACGTCAGTATCTTCGCCGTGCAGGTGCAGCGGAACGAGCTGCAGTCGCGCATGCAGATGACGGAGGTCGTCAATCGCCGGCACATGCGGCACGCGCACATGGTCAACATCACCCCGCAAATCATGTGCGAAGGCATGCGCGCGGATTACGACCGCGTCGATCGCCTCTCGCAGCTGGTAATTGCGAAGGCCCGCAAGGCGAAGTTCATTCGTGCAACCACCGCAGCGGGAACCGATATTCGCGCGCAGATGAATCCTGAGTACAAGTGGCTCAAGACTTCCGGCATCATTTCTCGTGATAAGTGGGGTAACTTACCAGGCGGCGAAATCTTTACAGCGCCGGGTGAAGTGAACGGGACCTTTGTCGTCGATGGCGTTGTGGGCGACTACCTCTGCGCGCAATATGGACTGCTGGAAGCCGCGCCGCTGACCATCGAGATCGGCGGGAACCGCATCGTGCGCTGCAGTTCGAAGAACAAGGCGCTCGAGGCGGATTTCCACGCCTACACCCACACGGATGAGAACTCCGATCGGGTCGGCGAGTTTGCCATCGGGACGAACATTGGCGTCGAGCGCGTGATTGGCAACATTCTCCAGGATGAGAAGTTTCCTGGCATTCACATCGCGTTCGGCAATCCGTATGGCGAACACACTGGCGCGCCGTGGCGCAGCTCGACGCACATCGATGTGGTCGGATTGCGCTTTAATATATGGATTGAAGACGAGCCGATCATGACCGAGGGAAAGTTCCTCCTCCCGGCGTAAACTCTGAAGCGCGCATGGATTGCGAGGCATCGAACGACTATGGCGACCACCACTTCTCCGGCAAGCTTTGCAACGAAGACTTTGGGCAACTCCGACCTGCATCTGACGCGGATTGGCTATGGCGCCTGGGCGATTGGCGGCGGTAACTGGGAATTTGCCTGGGGCGCGCAGGACGACAGCGAATCGCTGCGCACAATCGAACGCGCCCTGGACAGCGGCCTGAACTGGATCGACACAGCGGCGATTTACGGTCTCGGCCACTCGGAAGAAATCGTTGGCAAAGCGCTGAAGGGCAGAAGCCACAAGCCGTATGTCTTCACCAAGTGCTCGATGCGCTGGTTTCCCGACCGCAGGATCTACCGCAGCCTGAAAGCGGGATCGCTGCAGGAAGAAATCGAAAATTCGCTCACAAGGCTGGGCGTGGATACGATCGATCTTTACCAGATTCACTGGCCGAATCCCGAGGACGAGCTTGAAGAAGCCTGGGAAACGCTGGCAAAGTTCAAAGAAGAGGGCAAGGTTCGCTATATCGGCGTCTCGAATTTCAATGTTGAGCAGATGAAACGCGCGCAGGCGATTGCTCCGATCACCTCGCTGCAGCCGCCGTATTCCCTGCTGCGCCGCAACATCGAAGAGGAGATACTTCCCTTCTGCCGGCAGAATAACATCGGCGTGATTAACTACTCGCCCATGGTCTCCGGACTGCTGTCTGGCAAAATGACCGCCGAGCGAGTCAGAAATCTGCCCGAGGACGACTGGCGGAAGCGCAGCCCGAATTTCCAGTCACCGAAGCTGGAACGGAACCTCGAGTTGGCGAAGCTGTTGGGCGAGATCGGCAAGGAGCACGGAGTCGAGGCTGGCGTGGTGGCCATTGCCTGGACCCTGCGACATCCGGCGATCACGGCGGCGATTGTCGGGGCGCGGCGACCGGATCAGGTCGACGGCATCCTGCCGGCTGCCAGCTTCCGGCTCAGCGATGCTGAGGCAGCCCGGATTGAGCGCTGGCTGGCATCGTAGTTGGCCTCGATCGGGGCGGCATTCTCCCAGGTAATGGAGCCAGCCGGTTAGCTTGTATTGGCGCAACGATCACGGCGCATCCACCCTGGCGATCAGGAAACACGGGCCGACATCCCGATCCGAGCCTTCCCCCGGGGTTCGCACCTAAATTCATAACGCAAATCAACATTGGGGCCGATATAGTTCCTGAGCCCGAAATTTGACGATCTTCGATCGCGACGCTCGGTCCGGACTTCAACGGCCAGGTCGCCTCAGGTGATTCGCGAGGGCACATCAGATGAAGCCTGAGCAAGGGATCGATGCAAAAGACGACGGGACCCCTGCCGCCTCCCCCGTAGACTATACGGCATTGATCGAGAGTTCGGACGATCCCATCTGGTCTGTTGGACTCGACTTCGGCATCCTCTCCGTCAACCGCGCGGCCCAGCGGATATTGAAGTCCGGTCTAGGCTTCGAAGTTCCGGTCGCTGCCAGGCCGGCGGACCTGGTAACGCCTCCGGAAGCGGAAATCTGGAACGACTTCTATACGCGGACGCTGGCCGAAGGCACCCTGCGAGTTGAGCACATAACTCCTGGAGGCAGCTCTCTTGAAATAACCTTCAACCGAATTACCGTCGATGGGGAAATCCTGGGTGTCTCTGGTTTCGGCAAGGAGATCAGTGGGCGAAAACTCATCGAGCGCTCTCTCGTAGAGGCTGAGAAGACCTATCACGACATCTTCGATGGAGCGTTGGAGGGAATGTTTCAAACTTCCCGGGAAGGAAGAATCCTTACCGCGAACAATGCCGCACTCCGGATGTTGGGCTACGATTCAGTGGACGACGTCAGACGCTCCGTCAAAAGCCTCGGTCACGATTTGTGGGTAGATCCCAAAGAACGTGAGAAGTACCTCGATGAAGTCGATCGGCGCGGCTGCGTTCGGGGGCTTGAGTGCAGGTTCAAGCGCAGGGACGGTACCCTTCTTTGGGCTTCGTTCAGTGCTCGTAAAGTTGAGAGCGACGGTCAGCGACCTGAATACCTCGAAGGCTTTCTCCAGGATATTACCGCCCGGAAGAGGACCGAAAAGCTGCTGCTCGACAGCGAAGAGCGTTACCGGGCAACCTTCGAGCAAGCTGCGGTGGGCATCCTTCACACCTCTTTCGAGGGCCGGATCGTGCGGTGCAATGAACGCTTTGGTCAGATCGTCGGCTATACCCCGAAGGAGCTCGTTGGTATGACCTTTGCGGAACTGACTGCGCCCCAGGATCGGGCCCGGAGCCTGGAGGCCATGCAACAGCAGGTAACCGGCGCCGCCGGCGTCGCAAACTTCGAAAAGCGTTATATACGCAAGGACGGCAGCTATACCTGGGTGGCCCTGACGACCTCTGTGCAAAGGGACGGACACGGAAATGCGCTGCATTTCATTGCCGTGGCCGAGGATATCAATGCGCGAAGGCAGGCAGAAGAGAAACTGGCCGACGCGCAGCAAGCGCTGCGGGCCAGCGAAGAACGCTACCGAACCACATTCCAGATGAGTCTCGATGCCATCAATATCAACCGGCTGAACGACGGGATTTTTATTGAATGCAACAAGGCATTCCTCGATATCACCGGATATGCGCGGAATGAAGTGATCGGACGCACCTCACGGGAATTGAATATCTGGGCCGACTCTAACGAGCGTCTGAGACTGATCGACTCGCTCAACCGCAAATCGATCTGCCGGAATTTGGAAGTCCAGTTCAGGAAAAAGACCGGCGAGGCTTTCTGGGGCCTGATTTCAGCATCGCTCATTGAACTCGATGGATTCCCGTGCATTCTCTCTGTAACTCGCGATATCTCCGACGCAAAGGCTGCGGCGGAGGAGATTCGCAATCTGGCCTTTTATGATCCTTTGACCCGTTTACCCAATCGCCGTCTGCTCCTTGAACATTTGCGCCAGGCGATCGCGATTGCCAGCCGATCGGGATCGAAACGGGCGCTCCTCTTCATTGACCTCGATAACTTCAAAACCGTTAATGATACCGTCGGTCACTACGCGGGAGATCTTCTCCTCCAGGCCGCAGCGAGTCGCATGAGGGGCTGCATTCGGGAAAGCGACACGGTTGCGCGCTTGGGCGGCGACGAATTCGTGGTGATGCTGGATGACCTGGGCGACCGCTCCGCGGGAGCCGCGGCCCCGGCTCGCGCGGTCGCCGAGAAGATTCTGGCGGCTCTCGGCGAACCCTACTCATTGGCGGGCCATGAGTGTTTCTGTACCTCCAGCATCGGAATCACGATCTTCGGCGGCAGGAAAGACAGCACCGGGGAAATTCTCAAACAGGCCGACATCGCAATGTACCAGGCCAAAGCGGCAGGCAGAAACAGGATGCGCTTCTTTGCGCCGGAGCTGCAGGCCTCGGTCAATGCAAGGGCGTCTCTTGAAAGTGAATTGCGCCGGGGCATTAAGGGCCGCCAGTTTGTTCTTTGGTACCAGCCATTGGTATGCGAAGACCAGATGGTGGGCGCAGAGGCCCTTATCCGCTGGAATCATCCCGGCCGAGGCCATCTGCTTCCCGACTACTTCATTCCTCTGGCTGAGGAGACAGGACTCATCGTTTCGCTGGGAAGCTGGGTACTGGACGCGGCCTGCGCTCAGCTTGCTAAGTGGGCCCCCCGGCCGGAGACGGCTCACCTTTCCATGGCCGTCAACATCAGCGTATTGCAGCTCCGGCAACCCGACTTCGTGGACCAGGTCCTGGGAGCGCTGGACCGCGCCGGTGCGCACCCTGAAAACCTCCAGCTGGAAATGACCGAGAGTACCTTGGCGCATAACATCGACGAGATAATCGTCAAGATGAGGAAACTGAAATCCTGCGGGGTTCGCTTCTCGCTCGACGACTTTGGCGTTGGTTACTCCTCGCTCGCCTATTTGAAGCGTCTGCCCCTCGACCAGCTGAAGATCGATCGTACGTTTGTCCGCGATCTTCCCGGCGACGCCACCAGCCGCGCCATCGCCCAGAGCGTCATCTCCCTGAGCCGCGCGATGGGCATTTCCGTAATCGCCGAGGGTGTGGAACGCCACGAACAACGTCTGTTGCTGGAGAAACTGGGTTGCCACTGTTTCCAGGGATACCTGTTCAGCCCGCCGCTGCCTCTGGATGAGTTCGAACAGTTATCGCCTGGATTCATCCGGGCCTCCATAGCCTAGATTCGTATCGAGAAGCAGGCTTCTCACCGCGGAACATCCCTTCCCACTTCACCGCCCAGGGTTTGGAGCCCCTCAAAAGTGCCGCCTTTTCACCGGGTGCCCGCAATCAACCCGCCGCGGGCTCCTTTGGAGCCTCTGAGAACTACCCTGTTTCCCGGTCATTGCGGCTTGAAGCCTCCAAAACAAAACGCTACTTAATAGAAAGGACGGCACTTCCCCCAAAACTTACCGGATGGGATACTCCTCGACCAGCGCCCCGTGCCTGTACCCCGCCCCCTGCACCCTGTACCCTACTTTTAGACCATGACCGACACGGCTCCTGACGCTCCGCGCGTCCGCTTCGCCCCCTCGCCCACCGGCTACCTCCACGTCGGCGGAGCCCGCACCGCACTCTTTAACTGGCTCTTCGCCCGCCACTTTGGCGGCACCTTCATTCTTCGCATCGAGGACACGGATTTCGAGCGGTCCTCCCAGGCCATGGTCGAGGGCATCCTTGAAGGCATGCGCTGGATTGGCCTCGACTGGGACGAAGGCCCCTTCTTCCAGTCGCAGCGTCTCCCTCTCTACCAGGCCGCCGCTGAAAAGCTGGTCGCCGCCGGCCACGCCTATTCCTGCTTCTGCACCAAAGAAGAGCTCGAGCAGCGCCGCGCCCAGGCCGCCGCCGGCGGTCGCCCGCCCATGTACGACCGCCGCTGCCGCACCCTGGCACTCGACGATATTGCCCAGCGCCGAGCCGCCGGCCAGGCCGCCGCTGTCCGCTTCGCCGTCCCCGACGGAACCACCTCCTGGGATGACGCCGTCTTCGGCCGCGTCGAATTCGCCAACGCCGAACTCGAAGACTTTGTCCTGCTTCGCTCCGACGGCATCCCGACCTATCACCTCTCCGTCGTCGCCGACGACATCGACATGCGCCTCACCCACATCATCCGTGGCGCCGACCACATATCGAACACACCTAAACAAATACTTCAATATCGCGCCCTCGACGCCGAACTGCCCACCTTCGCCCACGTCCCGCTCATCCTCGGCCCCGACAAGACCCGCCTCTCCAAACGCCACGGCGCCACTTCGGTCATCGCTTACAAAGACATGGGCATTGTCCCCGAAGCCTTCCGCAACTTCCTTGCCCTCCTGGGCTGGTCGCCTGACCCGCAGTTGAAGAACCGTGAGCTCTTCTCCTCCGGCGAGCTCATTCACCTCTTCTCCCTCGACGGCATCTCCAAATCGAACGCCGTCTTCGACAACGACAAGCTCGCCTGGTTCAACACCGAGTACATTCGCTCCTACGACTCCGCCAGGCTCCTGCCTTTGATCGAAGAGGAGTGGCGGGCCGCCGACCTTAAGCCCAACCGCTCGCAGCCCGAAATCCTGGCCGCCATCGACCTCCTCAAACCGCGCGCCCGTAATCTGAAGGACTTCGCCACCTCCTTCCGCGCCTACTTCACCGATCGGTTCGAATACGATCCTGCGGCTGTGACGAAATTCCTCGCCGACCCCGCTTTGCCCGGCCTCCTCCAGGAACTCGCTCACCGCTACGCCGTCCCGCCCGAGTTTACCGAGGCCTCGTCCGAAGAGATCCTGCGCGCCTTCGCCGCGGAGAAAGGCATGAAAGCCGGCGCTCTCATCAATGGATCCCGCGTCGCTCTCACCGGCCAGGCCGTCGCACCCAGCCTCTTCGCCGTCATGGCTCTGCTCGGCAAGGATCGCGTCGTTCGCCGCCTCTCCGAAGTGGCCCAACCGCCCTCGGCAGGCTAGACCCGCGCACCTTCACGTCGAGGTTTTCTAAACCCTGCCCCCTGGACCCTGCATCCTGCTTCTTTGCTACAATCCGAAGAGCGGGATGGTGACAGTTCCGCGGGTTCGCCGCTCCTCCGCTGCGCGAACCGCAACACCAAACCGGCAGCGCAACGCTTCCGGTTCTGCAGTTCAAGGGGACGTAGTTCAGTTGGTTAGAATGCTGCCCTGTCACGGCAGAGGTCGCGGGTTCGAGCCCCGTCGTCCCCGCCATACATTCCAAAAGACTTACGGAATATATGGAAACTAAGTGACAAGCAAATCAGGACACATTACGGGCACAACAAGCGAATCGCCGCTCGATTACGCTTCCGTACCCGTGGTTGCCTGCTTTTGCTGTGTGCCCACGTTTGTGCCCGCGCCGGGCACAATCATCTGCACAACCTTGCTCTGTGCGGCGCGCTTCTGCGAGTTCACGGCCTGCGTGTAAACGTCGAGCGTGATCCTGCTGTTGGCATGTCGTAAGAGCTCCTGAACGGTCTTCACATCCTCCCCATTCCCTTTGAGCAGCGTTCCGAAAGAATGGCGGAAGGTGTGCCAGCCAATCTTCTTGTGAATGCCGGCTTCTTTTGCTGCCGGCTTGATGTAGCGCTTCATGAGGTTGTCCGGCCAGTAGGGCTGCTTGCCTTTCATGGTCGGGCTAGCGAAGACCCAATCGTTGTCCATCGGGTAGGCACAGGTCTTTCTCCAGCGAAGCAGATCCTCGGCCATGTAGCCGTCCATCGGGACCGGCCTCGCCGACGCCTCTGTTTTGCAGACACCCAGTACCTGATGCCAGATCGATTCGGTGACGCGAATCTCCAGATTCTCAAAATCAACGTCGTCCCATCGGAGCGCCAGAAGTTCGCTGACCCGCAGGCCGGTCGCCGCATCGAGCAGAACCAGGGTGCGTTCCCTGACGGCCAGCTTTACGAGAAGAGCCTGAAGCTCGTGCAGTTCGAGAACATCGGGAATCCTCTCCCGTTTCGCGCTCTGGCGAACGAGCCGGATCGGATTTCTGTCCGTCCACTCGTACCGCATTGCGTGACTGAAGAGAGCGCTCATGATGTTCCGGATCTTCGCTTTTGTTCCTCGTGCCCGCTCAATGCTGCCCAGCCATTCCTCAACGGCCACCGACTTGACCTGTTCCAGCCGATGATTGCCCCATCGAGGAAGAATCCAGCCCTTTAAGTAGCATTCGTAAGCAGCTCGCGTCGAGTGCGCTTTGCGTCCCTGTTCGTCTTCGGTGAGTTCCTTTAGCCGAAAATGCTCGATCAGTTCCGCTACCGTACTCGGACGGCCATCTGCTCGCGGGGTTTGTTGGTTGGCGTCGATGCGCAACGCTTGAGCTGCTTTGAGGGCGGATGCTTGCGAAGGGAGAGTAACGACAGTACCGATGACGGCCTTGCGCTGAACGCTCTTGCCGTCCGATCCAATCTCCCTCCAGCGAAAAACCCAGACATCCGGCCCGCTTCGCCGCTTGTCGCGTTGCACGCTTCCATGCTGAAACCGTGTGCGCCTTGCCATGAATACTCCTCATCTCCGGCGCAACGGATGGCTCGATTCAAGGCTATCGCCACGCCGGGCAGAGGTCCACAAAAAAGGTCAGCTTGCCAGTTTTTCCGAGATCCAGCGATCGATGTCACTCGCCCGGAAACGCCACATCGTTCCGAGCTGAAAGCCGCGAACGATTCCTTGCCGTGCATAGCGCTGAAGGGTCTTCGGATGGACGCGCATGATGCCGGCTGCCTGATCCGTGTCCAGCAGCGGCTCGGGAACAAACGGCTCGCTGGCAACCGGTTTGCGATCCGCGCCTTTTGGTCTTTCGTGTTCCAGGCCTACGGCCCTGCCGTTCGATGGATGACGCTGCATGGCGACCCTCCTCGGGCAATCTGCCAACGACATCCGAATCGAATAGCTAAATCCCGCGGTCTGGCCACATGCGCGCTCAATACCTTGCGTGAAGCTGGTATTGACGGTTCGGATACCGACTTGCTGACTAAGATTGCCGATGCAGAGCGCGTTGTCCAATTACGTTTTGCCCATCGGTTATTCCTAAACGTAATAACGCGGTTTCTCCGGCCTGTTGGAGAAGTGACGGTGAATAAGCTTGAAGCATCTAAAGAAGCAGGGGTTTCGCTATCTGAAATTCATTCAGAGCATGTGCGATCTTCGGGAAGTACGCCCTTTCCATACCTGGCCACCCGTCTACACCGTGGGTGACAGGTCTTCTGAACCCAGGTTGAGCGTCAAACGAGGGCAGTATGGCGCAATGCGAACTGAAGCACATGGAAGCGGCTGTCGCGGTAGCCGAGCAACTGAGCTTTTCTCGCGCCGCCAAACGTTTGCACCTGAGCCAGCCGGCAATTACCAAGCACATCGCTGAACTCGAAGAGAGCTTGGGGGTGCGTTTATTTGTTCGAGACCATCACACAGTTTCCCTGACTGAAGCAGGCAGGGCATACGTGGAGGAGGCGCGAATTGCTCTGCTACACGCCGAACGAGCTGTGCAGTCTGCACGGGCGGCAGGGAGAGACATTGAGGCGGTCCTGAATATCGGGCGCTCGCCTTACGCAGACCCGTTCTTCACATCCGTGCTTCTTGCCACGCGGCTGCCGCTCTTCCCACGACTGAAATTGAACCTGTCAAGCGGATTCTCCTGCGACCTGGCTCATGACGTACTGACCGGCGAATTGGATGTCGCGGTAGTGATCGAGCCGCCTCTGTCTGATCTCTTTACCAGCTTGAAAATCGACGAATCGCCACTCTATATCGTTATGTCGCGCGAAGATGAGCTGGCAGATTATCCTTCCGTCGGCTTCCCTCAGCTTGCCGAAAGGTGCTGGATATTATTCCAGCGTCAGAGTCACCCGCCGCTCTACGATCTGATCCAGAAGCGGGCGCAGGAATCGCGAATCATGCCTTCCGGGCTCCAGCACTTTATGATTCCCGAAGAAGCCATCCCCCTTATGAGCGATTGTGGTGGCGTAGTCATCGTCGGAAAATCTGGAGCTTTGAGGATCGCCCGCCATGGCCTAACGATGAGACCGCTGGAAGATGTGAAGCTGGTCACGAGCACGCTACTCATCTCGCGCTCTGACAATGATTCGAAGGCGGTCAGTGAACTTGTTCGGAGCTTTATGCGTCGCCTGAAGAGCCTGGCGGTCGATGAGCAGATGTCCCTTCCGCTCCCGACGAGCCACAGTGGAGGGGACAATCAGGGCTTCGTCTGAATGATAGTAACGTTGATCGGCCCCGACAACTGACACTTCGGGCATGTGATGACACCCGTTGCGACTACCCGTGGATCGATATCATCGATGGGCACAACATACCCGCATTTTGGGCACCGGTGAGTGTGCTCCCATCGGATTGTACGGTTGGCTTCCGACATATGCACTGGCGTTCGCTGCTCGGTGGCACCGGATTGACAACACCGCCATGGGCGCAACTGGTTTCACTTTTCGCGAACACAGCATTGTTCGATTTTCCGATGGCGCCGCTGTCGGCACATACGCAAGCCAGAGATCAAAGGCCCTATTCGGCAGCGGAAAGACCTGATTCCGATTGGGTGGCGGAGTGTGTGAGATCTGGATTCTGTTCTCTCACATCTCTTACGGCCCAGGGCTGGCATCCGCACGAGGACCTCACGACCAGTTCGAGCGGAAGCACTACACGTTGGACGGCTTTCGAGACTTCATTGCCGCCAATTCGCTGGAAGAGCAGATTTGCGGTCATTTCGCCCAGTGATTTTGGCAACTGGCTTTGGCCCATCTGCGGAAGTTAACTCTGGCCCACCTTCGGCGGTTAACTGGACAGCTTCGGTGTTCTGGCGAGGCGATGGGCTTCGGGCTGGAGCGTAGCGGAAGCCCG
>JBAUOP010000085.1:0-48435 GCA_049579805.1 Acidobacteriaceae bacterium | reverse complement strand
GGCCTTGGCTTCTTCCTTCGCCTTGCAATCGAAGAAGTCGACGATGTCGGGATGGTCGACGTTGAGGATGACCATCTTGGCGGCGCGGCGGGTCTTGCCGCCGGACTTGATGACGCCGGCGAAGGCGTCGAATCCGCGCATGAAGCTGAGCGGACCGCTGGCGGTGCCGCCGCCCGAGAGGGTCTCCCTGGAGCCGCGGATGGTGGAGAGGTTGGTGCCGGTGCCGGAGCCCCATTTGAAGAGCATGCCCTCGGTCTTGGCGAGGGTGAGGATGGAATCGAGGGAGTCCTCAACGGCGTTGATGAAGCAGGCGGAGCACTGCGGCTTGCGGTAGCCGGTGACGGAGAACTCGACGGCGCAGGAGTGCTGGTTCCAGTGCCAGTTTTGCGCGTCGGAGTTGGGCTCAAGACGGTCGCAGCCGACGTTGAACCAGACGGGCGAGTTGAAGGCGACTTTCTGAGTGAGGAGCAGGTGCGCCAGCTCTTCGTGGAAGACAGACGCGTCTTCAGAGGTGGCGAAGTAGCCGCCGGACAGGCCCCAGTCGCGGATGGTTTCGGCGACGCGGCTGACGAGGGCGCGGACACCGCTCTCGCGCTCGGGGGTGCCGATCTGGCCGTGGAGGTATTTGCTGGCGACGATGTTGGTCGCGGTCATCGACCAGTCGACGGGGACCTCGACGTCTTTCTGCTCGAAGATGGTCTTGCCGCCGGCGTCGGTGATAGCGGCGGTGCGGTGCTCCCACTGGACTTCGTCGTAGGGGGAGAGCCCGGGGCGCGAGAAGGTGCGCGGGAAGCGAAGGGCGGCCTTCGATGGAGCGGATGCGGGATGGCCGGCGCCGGGGGCGGCGGTCGCTGGGTTGGCGAGAGTGACGGATTGCCTGGGAGTCTCGGCCATGGGGGGTGTTCCTTCCTTCGAATAAATTCGCGCGAAGCGTGGGTCTTGCCTGGTCTTTCCCGTTGCAGAGGGCCCCGGACAAAAACTGCCATCCCTGTCGGAACGAGTTCCGATGGGTGGTGGGTGCTGAACCCGATGACGGATCACTGGCCGTGGGGGGGTGAAGCGAGTGTGCTTCCGGCTAACAGGAAAGGCGACGACTGCGATTCAGAGACCCTGACGGACTTTTTGGAGCCGCAGAAGGGAAAGTACCTCTGTTAGTGGTGTGTGTCAAGCGCGAACCACTACATCTTGTATTTTAGATGGGAATGCGGGTATCAAGACCCACAATTCCCCAAAAGAGGTGTGGACATCGCGAAAAGGCGCGTATTTTGCGGGTTTTTCGCGATTCGGGATGCTGGCGGCCCGCAGTCAGCGGCCCGGAAAATACCACTCGAAGTAGCATAGGCCCGGTCGGGAGCGGCCACAAGACGCGTCTATGGTGCATTTTCGGTGGACAGCTGTGGGAGGGGTGGAAAACGGGGCAGGTAACGTGCCATCCGCGTGATTCTTAAGGCTCGGGAAGTTCATTCCGCCTGCGCTCCAGCAGCGATGCAGATCTTGACCTCAAAGGGCAGGGGCTTTATCATCCGGACAACCCCTGACCGAGCTCGCTCCCATTCAAAATCAAAGGCAGATACATGACTGTCCAGCGAAATTTTAAGCGCATCGAGCCCGCCCCCGAAGAGGCCATCGAACGCGTCGTTGAGATTCTCCGCAGCGGCAACTGTTTCCGCTACAGCGGAGACCCCGCCGAATCCGAAACCCTGCTTCTGGAGAGGGATTTTCTGAAGGACTGGGGAGGGGGCGCTCGCTTTGCGCTGGCCGTCAACTCCTGCAGCAGCGCGATGCTCCTTGTGCTGAAAGGCCTGGGCATCGGTCCCGGTCACTCCGTGCTGGTTCCCGCCTTCACATTCACAGCGGTCCCCTCATCGATTGAGAATTTGTATGCTCGTCCGATTCTCGTTGAATGCGGGCCGGACTTTAAAGTCGATCTGAACGATCTGGAAGCGAAAATCCAGGCTCACCCGGAGGCTCGGGTGCTGCTGCTGTCCCATATGAGAGGGTACATCTCGGATATGGACGCGATTCCGGACCTTTGCGCGCGGAACGGAATTACGCTGGTCGAAGATGCGGCCCACGCGCTGGGGGCACGCTGGAAGGGAAAACTGATCGGAACATTCGGCAAAGCCGCCTGCTATTCCTTCCAGAACTACAAGATCATCAACTCGGGCGAAGGCGGAATGATCGTAACCGACGACGAGGAGCTTTTTGTAAAGATGGTCTTCGATCAGGGGGCCTACGAGAAGTTGTATGAGAAACATTTCGTCAAAAGCCCTCTGTTTGCTGAATGCCTCAATCGCCGGCCTCTGTTTAATATGAGGCTGTCTAACATCCACGCGGCAATTGCCCGCGCTCAATTGCCCTATGTGCAGGAGAGAATCCGCCGCTACGGCGAGGTTTACGAGACGATTTATGAGGGGCTGGTCGAGAACGATCGAGTCGAATTTCCGGCTACGGATGCGCGGGAAGAACGCGTCTTCGATTCGATCCAGTTCCGGCTGAAGGGCTTCACTCCGGAAATGATGGAGACCTTTATTGGGTTTATTCGCTCCAGAGGAGTACCGCTGGATGCCTTTAGTACGGACCAGAATGCCCGAGCTCCATGGAACTGGCAATATATCGATGAAAAAGGCGAATTTCCGAAGACGCATGCGGCGCTCGACACCGCCTGCGATATGCGCATCACCGTGACGATGACCGATGAGGATTGCGCGTATATGGTGGAGACCGTCGTGGCCGGCATCGAGAGTACGACGGCGCAGTTTGCCGAGGTCGCGGCAGACTAGGCAGGGGATATTCGCGGCAGGCGAAGGGTCGAGGAGTGACGCCGAAAGCTATAGTCAAGTCGATCGCTCGGGAGGCGCTTGCCGGCGTGATGACTCGTTTGCCGCTGCGCGCTGCGGTCAACCTGGAGTTTCTGGTTTATCACCGGCGCCTTCCCCGACTCGACGATCCGCAAACCTTCAACGAGAAGCTCGCAAGGCGCAAGCTCCTCGATCGCAATCCGCGGATGCCGGTCCTGGCGGACAAAATCCTTGCCAAAGAAGAGGTCGGGCGCCTGCTGGGAAAGGAGTGGTTGATTCCCAACCTTTGGTCGGGGAATCGACTGCCTCCGCGCCCGGAGCGAAACTGGCCGATCCCTTATGTTCTGAAGGCCAGTCATGCCAGCGGGTGGAATATCTTCGTCCTCTCGGAGGCGGACCAGGACTGGGACGCCATCGAAGCACGCACCGGCCAGTGGCTTCGCGGGGTGTATGGTCAGCATGCGCGGGAGTGGGTGTATACGCAGATGACGCCCGGTTTGCTGGTGGAACCCTATCTGGGAATCGGCGCCACTCCGCCACCCGATTACAAGTTCTTCGTCTTCGGCGGCCATACTGTCTATATTCAGGTTGACCTCGGGCGCATGCAGGATCACAGGCAGATGTTCTACGACGTCCATTGGAAGCGTCAGAAGTTTAGATACATTTGTCCCTGGACAGACGAAGAGGTACCTCAGCCACGATCGCTCGCGCGTATGATCGAGGCGGCAAATATCCTGGGTGCGGGGTTTTCGTTCGTTCGCGTCGACCTGTACGAGATCGATGGGAAGCCCCTCTTCGGCGAATTGAGCTTTGGCCCCAACAGCGGCCGATATGAATTTAAGCCGAGGAGCGCCGAGCTGGAGCTGGGACGGCTTTGGCCGGATGAATCCTCCTTGCTGCCGGTCGACGTCGCCGTTCTCACTCGGGATTGAATCTCGGCCGCGCCGGCGATCGCCAATAGTGCAGCACCTTCTTCGCGCCCAGGTCAGGCGCGCGGTCCAGCAGCGCTTGCATTGCATCCTTCTGCTGTTACGCAATCGACAGAACAATACGGTGATTGATACAAATTACAGAAAAAAGGTACAGCGGCTGATCTAAATCGGCCACTGCCTTCTTTTTGTCGGCGAGTGTCATGATTATCGCCCGCTCGTTTCGTTCCACAGGAAGCCCATCTCGTCGGTGTAGTCGTCAACCAGCTGGGAGAGCGAGACGCCGGAGCTGTGGCCGCCTTTGATGGAGTAATGCAGCAGGATAGGCCGGTTGCTGGCGCTCGAGGCCTGCATGAGGGCCGTCATCTTGCGCGCGTTCATGGGATCGACGCGCGTGTCGTTGTCGCCGGTAAAGAACATGATGGCCGGGTCGTCGCCGCCCTTATTGACGTTCTGGTAAGGCGAATACGCGCGCAGGTACGCGAAGTCCTTCGGGTTATCGGAGCTGCCGTACTCGGTGGTCCACAGGCGGCCGAACTCGAATTTCTGGTAGCGCAGCATGTCCAGCAGCGGATAGCCGCACCAGATGGCGCCGAAGAGATCGGGGCGCTGGGTCATAGCGGCGCCCATGAGCAGGCCGCCATTGGAGCGGCCGCGGATGGCGAAGTGCGCGGCCGCAGTGTAGTGGTTGCGGATCAGGTATTCCGCCGCGGCAAAGAAGTCGTCAAAGACGTTCTGCTTGTTCTGGAACATGGCGGCCTTGTGCCAGGCCTCGCCATATTCGTTGCCGCCGCGCAGGTTGGGCAGAGCGAAATAGCCGCCCTGCTGCATCCACCAGGCGTATTCGGGATTCCACGCCGGGAGCATGGGCAGATCGAAACCGCCGTAGCCGGTCATAAGGAGGCGCGTGGACCCATTGCGGGGCAGGCCTTTGCGGCCGGCGATGAACATCGGCACGCGCGTGCCGTCTTTGGACGTGTAGAAGACCTGGGTGACCTGATAGCGCGACGAGGCAAAGGGTACGCGGGGCCGGGCAAAGATGACGGAGTGCCCGGTCTTTGTGTCGTAGCGATAAATGGTGGGCGGGGTGATGAACGACTCAAAGGTATAGAAGCCGTAAGTCTGGTCGGGCCGGCCGCGGACCACCGAGCCGGAGCCGATCCCGGGGTAGGTAAGCGTCCCGGTCTGCTTGCCATCCAGCGTGTAGATCGTAGTTTCGGTTTTGACATCGTGCAGGCGCGAGACGAAGAGCCGGCCGCCGACGATGCTGAAGTTGTCGATGACGTCGGTGCCCTGGGGGATGATGGGCTTCCAGGCGGCTGCGTCCTTGCCAGGAAAGGCTTCGACGATGCGCGAGTTGGGCGCCTGGTAGTCCGTCAGGAGAAAAAAGCGGTCGCCGGCATCGATCATGCGAACGTGCGCTTCCACGCCATAGACCAGCGGGACAAAGGAGCTGCCGGGCTGGCGCAGGTCACGCAGGAGAATGTCTTCGCTGGTGGCCGGCACGCCATGCGCGACGCGCACGATGAGCCAGTGGTGATTGTCGCTGACGCCGACGCTGACCAGGTCGAGTTCGCCGAGCGGTTTGCCGCGATATGTGCCGCCGAAAATCTTCGCATCCTGCGCGACCGGCGTTCCGAATTTGTGGAACCAGACGTCGGAGCCCTGGTGCGTGAACTTCGAGTAGTAGAGGCCGCCACGGTCAGGACTGAGGCTGACGCCCATATAGCGCGCCGAGGGCAGGACGTCGGGCAGATCCCTCCCGGTGCGCAGGTTCAGCACGTGTACCGAGCCCTCATCCGCGCCGCCGACGCGGACCTCAAACAGCACCAGCGTGCCGTCGTCGGAGACGTCGATCAGGCTGACGGAGGTGTTCTGGTCGGCGCTGAGCTTGCCGGCGTCGATCAGCCGGCGGTCCGTGCCCTGCCAGTTTGCGCGCATGTAGAGGGAGCCCTGGTTTTCGCTGGCCAGCTGCTTTTTGAAAAAGTATTTGCCATCGCGCAGCAGCGGCATCGAGTACTGATTCACGCGGAGCAGCGCGGCGAGCTGGCGGTGGACCTCCGGCAGGTTTTTAATCTGCTCGAGGTAGCGCTGGGTGTAGGCGTTCTCCTCGTTGATCCAGGCGCGGGTCTGCGGGGACTTCGCGTCCTCGAGCCAGCGGTAAGGATCCTCGACCTTGACACCGTGGTAGTCGTCAGTGACCACGTGGATGGCAGCCACCGGTGGGGGCGGCAGGGTCACGCCGTTATCGCCATGAATTGCATGAGCAGGATTCGCCTGGGCACGGCTGATCGCCGGCCAGACACAAAGGGTGAGAACCAGCAACGGAGCCCAGGGCAGAAGCACAGAAGAACGGCAGGTAAAACGATGCATACAGTCTCCCTCAATGGATGAGCATGGGATCGACTGGCTCAGTCTATCCCTTCTGCGCTGCATCCTTGCAAGAAAGCGTAGGGCAGGAAAGCGTGGGTGCGGGCGGCGATCACGCCCGGCGCTGTGCATCGCTCCAGAAGGCGTGCGTCAGGGCGGCGACGCGGTCGGGGAATTCGCGATAGAGGGCGTTCAGCGTGTGAAAGAGCGCCCTCGATTCGGGTTCGAGTCCGAGCAGGAGAGTGGAGCGGAGGATCCGGGTGAGGCGCAGGTGATTGTGGTTCACGGGCCAGAGCCAGTTTTGCGCGCGCTCGCGAAAATTCGGCAGCCGCTCGACGGCGCCGCCGGCCGCCGACGCGGTCCATGCGAGCCCGTAGAAGCGCAGCATGCGTTCGAAGGCCTGGTGAAGCCGCTCCCGCATGGCGGGCGTCGCGTGGAACGTCTCGATCGTGGCGGCGTCGAGCGTCGGCGCACCGGGATTGGCGCCGCTCCGTTCGGGCAGCGGGAAGAGCCACTGGATGAAGTCGTGCACGTCTTCCAGGCGGTCGTCGGACCAGCTGAGGATCTCGGTGAGCGTGCGGCCGCGGTCGTCGCTGGCGCCGTCGCGGTAGAAGGCGATGAGCGGGTGCGGCGGAAGGGTCGACATGGGCCATCCTTATAGAGGAAACTTCGGCGCCGGCTGCCCGCAGCGTCGGTGCGGTTCCCGTACAGCCCAGGGCGTCGACCGATCAGCGAGCGCAAAAGCAAAGGACCATGGTGGGCCCGGAGGGATTCGAACCCCCAACCAAGGGATTATGAGTCCCCTGCTCTAACCATTGAGCTACAGGCCCAACCTTTAAAATCAAGCACTTACGCGGCGAGGCCGCGCACTGTACCTGATTTTGTAGCTACTTTTTTCTTGCCCTGTTGGATAGCCTTCTCATTGAGCGCTTCGAGACTGGTGAAGACACTCTCAACTGTACCGGAGGTGGGGTGCACGTACCGTTGCGAATATCGTCGCGCTCGAATGCCCGGCCAACTTCTGTATGGTAAACGCATCGGCCCCCGCCTCGCCCCACCGCGTCAGCGCCGTATGGCGGCAGGGGTGGATGACGAACGTTGATGGGAAGAGGTAGCGGCGCTTCTGACCCTTGCCCGGCGCGCAGGTTAGGCCTTCGATCAACCTCCCCTCGGTCACGCCTGCGACCCACCCCGGTCTGGCGGACGGTGTTTAGGCAACTTCACCGTCCGCTGGTTCGGCACAGCAAGCCTGGAGTAGATGAATGAAGAAGACGCCGACCGAAAGACAGCAGCACTTCGATGAGCAGGCAAAGACGGTAGTCGAGTTCGCTGAGTCCGTCGAGACGCCGTTCGCCGATCTGCAATCCTACCCCGGCGAGAGCGCGATGATGAAGAACTATCTCTCGGTCACGTCGATCATCCGGCGCATGCGCATGGCCGAGGCCGCTGGTCTGGCGCCACCGCAAGGACCCGAGAGAAAGGCTTTCAAGAAGCTGAGGGCACAGCTTGCCGAGAAGTCTCTCGGGCTGCTCAACGCCACCACTCCCGAGCGCGTCACGCGGCGCATTCGCGAGGGAACGATCTGAGGTGCTGAAGGGAGCATCAAATGGTAACCGAAGGTAACCTTTTTCAGCGCACCATCGAGTCCCTGCGTTATGCTGATATCAAAAGGCATCGCCCAAATGGGCAAACCCATTACGACCTGTTGTGATTGTTTGCAGTGCTGTGCCAGTGGTGTACACATTGTGGGCCTGATCGAGAAGCAATGCCGATATAGGTCCTTAAGGCGAGTTCGAAGCCGAGCACCATCTCTAGGAAGTCAGAGACAGAGGACACTGTTTGGCGGCACAAGAAACATATCAGCATGCCCCGAGTATCGAAGCCGTACTCGACATAAGAACGAGACTTTTGTCTGGCCTGACAAAGGAATCTGCCGACGCGATCCATGCGGCCGAAAAGGACCGCTACCCAACCATCAGGAAACCGTTTCAGGTTACATTCAAATTCGAACAGAAACCGGGCGAGAAGCCAATCGCTGAGACTTCGACTGCTGCGAATGGATGCATATTCGCCAGCAAGGATGGTTTGCAGCTATTTCAGGTTCGACCAGATGGCTTTAGTCATAATCGCCTCAAGCCATATACAGATTGGGAATCATTTCGATCCGAAGCTCGGCGTCTTTGGCCTATATATCGGGACATAGCAAAACCGGAAGCCATTGAGCTTCTCGGCTTAACATACATCAACCGCGTTGCCATTCCGACTGGCGTGCGAATCGAAGACTATTTCAATGTATATGTTGAAGTGCCAGAAACTTTACCGCAAGTTCTGGAGACGCATAAGTTTTCAATCCAGATGGCCGATCCAGAATCGCAGGCAAAACTTGCAGTCTCGGTCAACTTCGGATCAATTGGTGCCGACGGCAAAGTTCAGATAATGATGAATGTCCAGTCGTTCGTGGCTATAAATAAGGGATTGAGTGAGTTTTCAGAAGATGATATCTGGTCCACATTCGAGACCCTGAGAAGACTGAAGAACCTCGCGTTTGAATCGACGATAACCGATAAATTGAGAGTGGAGTTTAGATGAGCACAGCAGTGGCTACCCCGGTGCCCTACTATTACAGTGCGAATGTAATTTCATCCGAAATCGAGCCAGCTGATCTTGACACTGAGATTGCGACGCAGACATCCAGTGCGGCATCCGACAAATCGTTCGAACATAGGGATTGGTCGGTCGCGCCAGTACTGCACGATAGCGACTCGTTTCTCTCGTTTCTCAATGAGATTCTGACCTTCAATGGCGAAGACGATGAAGATCAGATATCCGATGATGCTTTAGGGGTCGCACTTTTCACAACTATCCGTGCATACGCGCAAAAATCAGATAACTGGAGGAAGCCCCGCATTGCCACAGACGGAGGCGGTGGCGTTCGACTGACATGGAGGACAGGCGACAAGGAGATCAGGGCTGTTTTCCCCGCCGACTTGCGGCGGCCGCACTATCTCTATGTCGAGGAAGGTGACAATCGCCTTCCTTTGATTAACAATTTCACTGCAATAACTTTGTGGGACAGATTAGCTTGGTTGACCATTACCCGTTGATACATGAGCGAGCCAGAGGCTGGAACTGAAGAAATCCAGTGTAGTGAAATCGTCTACCGGGCCCTCAAGAAGGCAGTGCCGCCCGGTGAGTCGATCCCTGCCGAAGCCTTCATGCGAAGAGTTAGGCCGCTTGGGTCACATCCGCCGACTGAAGATGCGGTCTCATTGTCCCGCAAAAAATATGCGACGGCCAAAGAATGCCGCTCCAAACTCAATCGAATGCGGGGAACGGCGTCGCTCCATGTGGGCAGAGTAAGGGATCTGCCCCTTCAGTTGGAGGTCCGCCCCGACCCGGTTCGCGGTGAAGACGGAGACGTCGTCGAACCAGACCACAGCTTGCTCATGAACCTGCCCGATCCTGTCACAGACATTCATTCGGCCGAAACTGCGGCATCCGACCTGATCAGGATTGCAAGGTTCGTTACTCCTGAAGAGGAAGAAGAGGAGCATCGGGCTCGGAGGACCCAACTGACCTGAAGGCCACCCCCCCATCTGTACCTAAAAATGTATCTGCCATGACCGGCGATCTCATGATCGTACGCGGAAGCCCTTGCTGAAAGGGTCCCTGCAGGCCTATCGGCTTCCGTTCACATGAATGATCGCCTTGATGAGGGTCTCGCGCTCGGGCAAAGACTGAAACAGCGAGACGACTTCCCCCAGCGTCAGGCGATCCGTTACCCAATGCGATGTATCGATTCGCCCCTCTTCAATTAGTTGAATGATGCGCGGGAACAGGCCGAAACTGTTGCGGCTGGCCAGGAGGGTGATCTCCCGCCGATGGAAAAGAGAATCGTCGATGGTCACGGGATCGCGTGTTAATCCAACATAGATCAGTCGGCCCCCGGTCGCCACGAGCGCCAAACTCGCGCCCATCGCCGCCGCGCTTCCGGTGGCATCGAACACCACATCGGCCCGCCGCTCTTCGGCCGATTCTGAGGCGGGATAACCCATCTGTTCCACAAAGCTGCGCCGCCATGGGCTCTTCTCAACAATATGAACATGAGCGCCGCGCTCGGACGCGAACTGGGACGTCGCAATCCCGATCGGTCCCGCGCCCACAACCAGCGCGCTCTCTCCCGCCTGCAGACCGCTCCGATCGACGGCATGCGCACCGATTCCCAGCGTCTCCACCAGCGCCAGCTGATCCAGGGAAAGGATCGCGGACTTGTGCAGCAGGTTCAGCGGGACGGGAAGGAATTCCTGCAGCCCGCCATCCACATGGATACCGAGAACCCGCAACCGCTCGCAGCAGTTATTCCTCCCCTGCAGACATGCCCGACACGTTCCGCAGGTCAGGTAGGGCTCGATCGCACATCGGTCACCGACCTCGATCATCCTGTCGTTGGCCGGCGCCTCCGCGACAATCCCCGCCAGTTCGTGCCCGATGATGCGCGGATAGGTGTAGATAGGATGGCGGCCCGAGAATGCGTGGAAATCGCTCCCACACACCCCAACGCGCTCGATGCGAACCAGCGCGTGCTCTGAGGGTGTTGTGGGCAGTTCCGTTTCGTGCTCGGAGAATCTTCCTGGCGCCTGCAGAATGACCTGCTTCAATTCGCATCTCCGATCGACAATTGGTTCATCCATTCTATATTCATCATTGAATAAATACTCACCAGAGGCGTCGAACTTGACGTTCCAACGGCATATTTACGTTTACTCTCAAATTCCTGTAAATGCTGGACCAATTTTCACAACATTGACCGATACAGTCTCGGTGTAAGATGGCCATGCACCGGGTTCCTTCCATCGGCCTGGGGAATGACTTATGGCCAAAGCCGCAACTGCAACTCGCGAACGCCCCGACAATCGAATTACGGCAAAACTCATCGGCCGCATTAAGAACATGATCGCTTCGGGTGCTATCGCGCCGGGGTCCAGGCTCCCGCCGGAAAGGACATTGGCCCGGGATTTCGGTGTCAATCGAGCCTCGGTTCGCCAGGTCCTCAAAGTGCTGGAAATCATGGGCGTGCTTTCGCAGCGCGTGGGCGATGGAACCTATCTCAGCGACAGCGCCGAAACCATTCTCAACGAGCCCATCGATTTTCTCGTTCTCCTCGACGATCTTTCCCAGCATGAGCTTTTCGAAACCCGCCTGATGATCGAGCCGGAATTGACGGCACGTGCCGCGGAGAGAGCGACCGCCGAAGACATCTCCGCCCTGCGCAACGCCATTTTTGCCATGGAGCGGAGCAAGACGACGCGCGAGCGGCTCAACGCTGACATGGCTTTTCACGAGGCCATCTTCCGCGCCAGTGGCAACCGCATCTGTCATCTTCTCTTCCGAGGAATTCATCGAACCCTTCTCATGAGCATGGGTCAGTTATCCGATCGCGTGTCGATTGAGCATCCTCTCATGTTCCATCGCAGAATTTACTCTGCCATCCGGGAGCGGAATGCCGAAGGAGCACGCAAGGCTATGCAGGAACACATCGCCGACGCGCGCGGTTTAATGGGTCAGGAGCAATCGGAACTGCACAGTCACGCCCGCCGCCAATGATCGACTTTCTACGCATTTATCGAGCCGCCTCCGATTTCTTCGTTCAGAAGTAAAACTTCAGGGCCACCTGCAATTGACGCGCTGTGTTCGCCGTTGACGTCACCACCCCAAAATAGCCGGGACCGTCCGGCAGATAGGAATCCGGGGCAGCAAATACCGGTGTGTTTGTTGCGTTGAATGCCTCGGCTCTGAATTCCAGTTTTCGGGTCTCGCCAAATTGGAAGGCACGGAAGAAAGAGGCATCTAAATTTCGGCCCCAGTCCGCATGCAGGCTGTTCCGGCCCATCGTGCCGAAAGTTCCGGCCGCTGGATCGGCGAAGGCGTTGATGTTGATCGGGTTCAGTTTGCTTAACGGATACGCACTGGTGCTTGCGTGGGGATCCCCAATTTCGTCCGCCCGTTCAATTCCGTAAAAGTTGTTCATCTCCGAAATACCGTTATCGTCCTGCACGTCGTAGCGCGGGCCGCTGTTCAGGGCAACGATTCCATTGAGTTGCCACCCCCCAATAATCTGGTTCACTACTCCGCTGGAGGTCTTCATCGAGCCCGTGCCAAATGGCAGAGGGAAAACGAAGCTGCCGGCGAAAATCTGGGGCAGATCATAGGCCGCAGGGCCTCGATCGATGGAGAGGTTATAAGGATCCTGAATTTCACAGCCCGAGTTATATCCGTCGCAGCCAGTCGTCAGAGCCTTCGACCAGGTGTACGCCAGTGTCGAAGCAAATCCTGAGTGAAGGTGGATCTGCGAGGAAACCTGCAGCGAATTGTAGTCGGTCGACGAAAGCGCCTCCGTGTACGGCATCTGCGGAATGTAAGGATACGGTGCATTGCCGTTGGGAGTGGTGAGCGCATTCGCCGTAATGGCGGTCGCGATGCGCGCATTACGCGAGCCAACATAGTTGATGGTGGTCACGATTCCGGTGGCCATTTGCCGTTCAAAACCGAAGTTCCATTGATCCGAATATCCATTTTTGAGATGTGGATCTGTGTATGAATTCGTGTTGAGAGGAGAAAAGGGCGACGGCGCCGGCGGAATGCTCGTCGCTCCTACGTTGCCGAAATCGAAAGGGTCCTGGGCCAGGCCGGTCGGGGGCCCATACAGGTTGAACCCGCCCGGCGCACCCACAAATGCGATATTTGGCCAGGTCTGCGTGTAGTTCGATTGATTTTCGGTCACGCCAGCCCAGTTGTCGAAAAAGCGACCGTAGCCGCCATGCATCACCGTTCGAGTCGTCAGGCGATAGGCAAACCCGACTCGGGGCTGGATGTTGTCGTAGTTATCGTGAATGATCTTTCCGTTACTCGCGATGACTACGTTGGCGGGAAGACTTCCGCCAGGAATGCATGGGGCTCCCTGCGTCGCGGAGCAGGCCGGAGCGGCCTGCTGCAGGACATAAGTTCCGTTGCTGAAGTCAAAGTCTCCGGTGATATCGCTGGCGTTGGAGGCTTTCCCTTCGCGCGGATTGACCGTGAGATCGTAGCGCAGACCGTAATTGAGAGTGAGCCGCTCGTTCACTCTCCACTGGTCCTGCCCATACACGCCGATAACCTTGCCGCCGTGCAGAAGGGAATACACGTTGTCCACCTCAGAATAACCGGGCACTCCGAGCATCATCGACGCCATCCCATCGCCGGTGTTCGAGTCAAGATTCCCATCCTGCGTCTGCTGCTGAGAAAAGTCGTTTTCCGATCCAAAGAAGGGCTGTTCCCAGCCGTCGGTGGCAAGACTGGTTCCGATACGGATGCTGTGTCGCCCGACAGTGCGTGCGTAGTCGCCCCGATATTCCCAGATATTCGAGTAATGGAGCCTGCCGACGTAGTTTTCGGCGCCCAGATAGTTGGACACTACCACTGAGGGCACCTGCAGTCCACCGAATGGCTGGTGGTTATACAAATATGTCGCGTAGCCGGAATTCTGGTAGAAGTCGGACGCCGTATTCTTGAAAGACGGCGTCCGATTGTTTTGCGCCGACACCCGCCCAAATGTGAGTTGCAGAACAGAACGCGTCCCGAAGCTATGCGTCCAGTTCGCGGCCAGATTGTAATCGGAATTGTGAATGACACTCACCGCGCCCGGATAGCCGTTGGACCCGGTGATCGGTTCCCATGCTGACGTCCAGCGCACGAACACCCGATTGCTTAGATTAATCTGTTCGTCTACCCGGATAGAGACTTGATCCTGATCCGTGATATTTGGCGTTGTGTCGAGACCGTTGAACTGCGGTTGATTGGCGATTGTCTGGGGAACGGGGAAGAACGTTTTTGCATAGTTCAGCATGACCGGATCGATCATGCTCGCCGGAATCTTGTTGCAGGGCGTTCCTGCTGGCTGAATTCCGCTGCCGTTTGCGGGCAGCGGATCGCCGGAGGCGTCGCACATGAAAGGCTGCAGATCGTATCCGGTCGCATTGGGTGTTTCAGATGGCAATTGGGGAACGGAGCTGAAAGGGTTGTAAAGTTGAGTGCCCTGACTATCGAGATTGCTGAAATCTCCCGATAGCTGAGCGCTGGATGGCGTGCGGTAAAAATTGCTTGATGCGGTGTTATTCCTGTACCCCTCATAGGAGGCGTAAAAGAACGTCCGGTTGTGTCCGTTGTAGTGCGGTAGCAGAACAGGGCCGCCGACGCCTGCGCCGAACTGATTTTGCTTGAGTGGCGTCTTGATGGGGTTGAAGTAATTCGTGGCATCCATCGCATCATTGCGCAGATACTCCCACGCGTCGCCGTGAAAGGTGTTGGTACCCGACTTCGTCACCACGTTCACGATGCCGCCCAGCACCTGTCCGAACTGCGCTTCGTCATTGTGCGACTGCACCTTGAATTCCTCAATATCGTCGAGCGTCGGCTGAACGGCGTAAGTGTCACGAATCGATCCGTAGTTATTGATTCCATCCAGCAGATACATGTTGCTGCGATTGTTTTGTCCGTTCACCGAAGGGAGCACCACGGTGCCGACGGGGTTCCCTATGCCTCCGAACCCGGCGCTTTCGGTCACGTTCACCGGGCTCACTCCCGGTGAGAGCAGCAGCAGTTCGGTGAAATTGCGCCCGTTGAGCGGGAGTGCGTTCACTTCTGTGCTCCCGATCACCGTTCCCAGCTCCGCTGTAGAGGTCTCCAGATGGACCGCGTTTGCCGCGACGGTGACGGTCGTACTGGCGGAGCCGACCTGCAGGGTGAAATTGATCGTGGTGGTCTGATTGACTTCGAGCGTGAACTCCGGCGATCGGGTTGTGGCGAATCCCTGCATCGTGACCACCACCTCATAGCTGCCCGGGCTGATGTTCACAATAGAGTAGTTACCCGTAGCATTGCTCTTCGTGACCTGCTCGAACCCAGTTCGGGTATTGCGCAACGTCACCGTCGCGCCAGGAACCACGGCACCGGATTTATCGGCGAGTGTACCGTTCAGGGCCGCTGACGCCGTCCCAACCTGGCCCTCTGCCCGATAGCCGCTCATTGATGCGACGAGCGCGAGAAGAGCTGTGAGCCCCACAGTTTTGACTGCCTGGCGAATCCTGTCGTTCATTTGCGCCTCCGCGCGGAGTCCTGCTAGATTGGCTGTACCACTCGACCCGCGCCACGTTAACAAAGCGCAGGCGGACATGTCAACTGCCTTGCCTCGGGGGCGCGCACATCGGCCTCTGCGCTTAACCGAACCGGCGCCGGCGCGGAAGCTGCGAAAGGGCTTGAATTCAGAGATTATCCAATGATCGGGACCCTTTTGCGTAAGTAGCTGTGCCATGCATTTGACAAGCACAGAAGCCAGCCGTAACCTCTCAGCCAGCGTCGGCAAGGCTGAGCGCAATGGCCGAACCAGACGCCCCGGAGGTCGCCTCGAACGGAAGGCCTGCCGACCACTCATTATTATGCTGTAAGGATCCACCATGAATACTGCTCTTCGTCCTTTGTGGCTCTGGGGATCGATTGTGGCCCTGGGTTTCACCGCCGCGGCAACTCTTCAGGCGCAGACCCGCACCGATCCGCAGCATCATTCGGCGGCCGATATCGTCTGGAGCTTTGACGAGGCAGGGGATAGCCTCGTCCACGACTCTGCCGGAAACCGCAATGACCCAGTTCAGGGGCTGTGGCGCCGCGTGCCCGGAGTGGAGGGGACGGCCCTGGAGCTGGATGGCTACACCACGCATATCGTGCGCAGCGCCGCCGCCGTACCGAGGCTGGGCAATGCCTTTACCGTCTCCGCGTGGATCGCGCTCAATAATTATCCGTGGAACTGGGTGCCGATCGTCGACCAAAGCGACGGCCAGGAGGTCGGTTATTTCTTCGGAATCGACGCATTCGGCCACGTTGGCTTGCAGGCATCGATCGATGGCGTCTGGCAAAGAGTAACTACCGAGCGCACCATTCCTCTCAAGAAATGGACGCATTTGACCGGTACCTGGGACGGTGCTTCCGGGCTGACCATTCTTATCAACGGAGAGCCTGCGGCCGACCTGAACCTGAGTGGTCAATTCTGGCAGGATACGAGAGCCGATCTGCTCGTGGGCCGTGTACGCACACCGCAGCTCCCCTTCCCGGCGTGGCTGAGCCACCCGGAAGATCCCGTGATGTACTCGCTCGATGGCGATCTGGACGATCTGGAAATCCTGAATCACGCTGTCTCAGCCGCACAGGATCGCGCAGAAGTCGCCGCTGCCCACGCGCCCGCAGGCAACGTGATTCCTTACGCGGTACTGCCGGCAGGTCCGCCTCAGCCGGGACCCTTCGGTGCCATGATGGCCACTCTCCACTATCAGCCCGCATGGGATCGTCTGCGGCGGATCGGACCGGATTCCGATGTTATCGTCCGTTTCGCTCGGTCGGCTATGCGGCTTGTCTTTTGGCAGGGCACGAATTACATCCCCGCCTGGGTTACGGAGAATGGTAAGTGGTACACCGACGAGTTTCTCGAAACCTGGGGCCACGGCTGCCCAGGGGCCGGGGACTGCGAACCAATGTCAGACAAGCAGAGCCGCTATTCGCGCGTGAGCATCGTCGCATCCTCGCCAGCCCGCGCGATCGTTCACTGGCGGTATGCGCTGGCAGAAGCCCGCAACTACGAAGGAGCCCACGCCGATCCGCTCACCGGCTGGTTCGACTGGGCCGACGAATACTGGACCGTCTATCCCGATGGTGTTGCGGTCCGCAAGCAGGTGCTGTGGAGCTCGGGGATTGGTCGCAATCCGTTTGAATGGCAGGAGACCATTGTGATCAACGGACCGGGCCAGCGGCCTGAAGATAACATCCAGCCCGACGCCCTGACTCTCGAGAACATGGACGGACAGGCCGTGACCTATCGATGGGAGCCGAAAACCGGAAACTCCTTCAGCTTCCCAAAAGGTCCCGCCACGCTGGACCGGCCGCCGAACGCGAACATCCAGATTGTCCATCTGAAATCCAGACAGAATCCCTTCCAGATCGTCTGGCCGCGCGGCATCTCGCACGACACCTACAATGACGAGCAAAGCTATTCCATGTTCGAATGGTGGAACCACTGGCCCGTCGCCCAGGTCGGTTCCAGCGGGCGCCCGGCAGTAGCCGCCGACCGGGCTTCACACACTTCGCTCTCGCACATTTACTGGGATCCCTGGGGAAAAACCGCGAATACGGAAACAAAACTGTTGCTCTGCGGACTGACCACCGAACCGCCTGCCGGTCTGCTGCCCCTGGCGAAATCGTGGCTCAACCCGCCCACTGCTCAGATCGAGAGCGGCGATGTCAAAAACATCGAGTACGATCCCGCGCAGCGCGCCTTCGTCGTGCATCGCACGGCGGCAGCGCCGGCAACGATGGTTCTGGCGATTGACGCCAGTTCCACTCGTCCTCTCGTGAATCCTGCCTTCGTGATTGAGAACTGGCCCGAGTCTGCACGAGTCTCGGTGACCGTTAACGGCCGTAAGAGCGTGACATCGCCGCGGCTCGGCACGGAGCATCACCTTGAAGGCGATTCGCTGATTGTGTACCTGCCCGTGATGGAGACGCAGCCGGTTCAGATCCGCATCGAACCCGTGGCTCGGTGAGTACGACAGTGCCCCGTCTCGCAAAGGCTTGACGGTCATGCATGCGGGTTCGTAGAATCCGCTACGAAGTTTCAGATGGCTGAACCAATTCCATACCCGTTGCCGGGTTGGATGCTGCTCCACTCCCCAGGAAGGGAAAGCCGTTTTTCGCATGCACGCCACGATTCTCGGTTTCGCTCTGGTTTTTGTCGCCGCCGTCGCCGGCGGAGCCCTCGCTGTACCGCTGAAACGGCGGCGTGGGTTCGAGCTGGAGAACATCTACATCCCCTCGACGCTCACGATGATGCTGGCTCTGCCGTTCCTGATGGCGGCGCTGGTGCTGCCGCACTGGCCGCACGCGGTTGCTGCCTCCGGGTCCGGGACGGTCTGGGCAGGCGCCGCGTATGGCTTTGGCTGGGGCATTGGTTCCATCCTCTTCGGCTACGGTGTCACTCTGGCCGGCATGTCGGTTGGGTTCGCCATCATCATGGGCATCAACACGGCCGTTGGTTCCATCCTGCCGTTTGTCGTGAAATCGCGCGCGGAGTTGTTCACACCCGGCGGGGCCGTTATTTTGGCCGGAATTGCCGGCTGCATCGTCGGGGTGGCGATCTGCGGCAGGGCTGGAGCGATCCGCGAGCGCCGATCCGGCAACGACGGTCAGCCCAGGAGATTCGGTGTGGCCCTGCTGGTGTGCGCAGCCTCCGGGATTCTCAGTTCCTGCGCTAACCTGGGATTTACTTTTACCAGCCGAGTGGGGGACGAAGCGCTGCGGCTGGGCGCGAGCCCGGTGTTTGCCACGCTCGCCAGCTGGATGCCGGTCTTCTGGGGAGCGACAGCCGCCCTGCTGCTCTGGTTCGGAGGCCTGCAGATCCGGCGCGGAACGTGGCGCCGAAACGCGGGACCGGATGCCGGGTTTGACTGGCTCAACGGAGTCCTGATGGGTGGGATCTGGTTCGTCGCCACCATCCCGTACGGCATGGGCGCGTATTACCTCGGGCGCCTGGGCACTTCGGTCGGATGGGCGATGAATATCGCATTCTCGCTCGTAGTAGCCAACGTTTTCGGCTTTCTCACGCGCGAATGGACCGGGGCTCCGGCACGCGCCCTGCGTACGCTCTATGCGGGACTTACCGTCCTCATTTTGGCGATCGTGCTGCTGGCCGTTGGGAGTTCAATGACCGGGAGTTAGCCGCATCGGAGAACTGACTCTCTGAAAGGTTGCCGTCACTATGGAATACAGCGTTCTGGGCAAAACGGGATTCAAAGTATCTCGGCTGAGCTTTGGCGCCTCTTCCCTTGGAGGTGTCTTCCATTCTGTCGATGAAGCAGAGGCCATTGCCGCCGTCCATACCGCGCTGGATCTCGGTATTAATTATTTCGACGTCGCCCCCGCTTATGGAGGAACGGTGTCGGAGACGGTTCTCGGCAAAGCCCTGCGCGGCATTCCGCGGGATCGCTATTACCTTTCAACTAAGGTTGGCAAATACACGAAACCGGGCGGTTATGGCGAGGACACACTGGATTACTCCCGCGCGCGTATTCGTGCCTCCCTTGACGAGAGCGCGTCCAGACTGGGGACGGATTACTTCGATATCATCCATATCCACGACATCGAATATCAGAACCGGGCTCACACCGAATGGGCTCTCACCGAGGGCTACGAATCTGTGCAGGAGCTGAAACACGAGGGCCGCATCGGAGCCGTGAGTTTTGGAATCTATCCCATGGATCTGTGGAAGCGCATTTTCGCTTCGCTCGATATCGACGCCGCGCTTGTGCACAACCATTACTGCCTGAACGATACGCAGCTGCTTGACCTGCTGCCGATGGCACGGCAAAAGCGCATCGGCATCATCAACGGATCGCCCTTCGCGTCCGGTCTGCTCACCGACCGCGGCCCGGCCGCTTGGCATCCAGCTGACGCGGAGGCCCGTGCGCTTTTTCGTGAGGCGGCCGACTTTTGTAAGGCGCAGGGAACCTCCATCAGCCGCCTGGCATTGCAGTTCTCCAGCCAGAATCCCGAGCTTCCGACGACGCTGTTCAGCACCGCGCGGCCTGACGCCGTCCGCAGCAATGTTGCCGACTACGAGCAGCCGTACGATCAATCCCTGGTCCAGAAAGTGACGCGAATTCTGTTGCCGGTTCTCAATCAGGAATGGAGCTATTAGCGTGCTAATTGACGCCCACCATCACCTGTGGCGCTACAACCATCGCGATTATGTGTGGATGAACGAAGAAATGACTTCGCTTCGTCGCGATTTCCTCATTCCTGATCTCGACAAGGTTGCTCAGGAGTCTGTTGTTACCGGTACCGTGGTCGTGCAGGCCCGCCAGACGCTCGAGGAAACCGAATGGCTGCTCGATTTGGCGGCGCGGCACCCGGTTCTGCTCGGCGTCGTCGGCTGGGTTCCGCTGGCCGCCCCCGATGTGGCTGGCGAGCTGGACCGGCTGGCCACCAATCCTAAGTTCAAGGCTGTGCGGCACGTGTTACACGACGAGCCGGACGACCTTTACATGCTGCGCGACGACTTTAATCGCGGAGTCAGCCTGCTGCACACGCGTGGTCTCGTTTACGACATTCTTATTTTCGAGCGCCACCTGCCGCAGACGCTTACCTTTGTTGACAGGCATCCCCGGCAGATTTTTGTCCTCGATCACATCGCCAAACCGCGGATTCGCGAAGGCGTGCTCTCTCCATGGAAAGAGAACCTCGCTGAGCTCGCACGGCGGGAGAATGTCTACTGCAAATTCTCCGGCCTGGCGACTGAGGCGGATTGGCATCAGTGGACCCCCACCCAGTTACGTCCGTATTTCGATGCGGTGCTTACGGCCTTCGGACCCAATCGCCTGATGTTTGGGTCGGACTGGCCGGTTCTGACCCTGGCAGGCAGTTACAGACGATGGGTTGAGACATTTCTCGCGTTCATTGCGGAGCTCTCTACAACCGAACAGGAGCAGATCCGCGCTGGTACCGCCCTGCGTGCTTACCGGCTCTGAAATGGCAAGGAGTAACTCATAAGTCGGTGATGGTTCGGAGCCCAACACTTTATGAAGAGACGTAGTTTTCTTAAATTAACGAGTGGAGCAGCCCTGGCGGCGACAACCGGCACTTTACCGGCGCTCGAGCGCCGCCGCAACGAACTTGAGCCGCCGCCTTCTCCGGATCAAACCTCCTTTTTCGTCTCGGTGCAGGGAGATGACCAGAGCCCCGGCACCGATAAACTGCCGTTCGCGACCCTGGCCCGCGCGCAACGAGCCGTGCGTCAGGCTTCGCGGAGTGCTCCGCTTCACGTCTGGATTCGCGAAGGCACGTACTACCTGGAGTCAACGCTGAAATTTGAACCGCAGGATTCCGGAGCGCCTGCCGCTCCGGTGATCTGGGCGGCGGTTGCCGGAGCCAGAGTTACCCTCAGCGGCGGACAGCGACTTACCTGTCATTGGACGACGCACGGCAATGGCATCATGAAAACACGGGTTCCGGCCGGACTCGCCTTCACCCAGTTGTTTGTCGAGGGGAAGAGGCAAATCCGGGCGCGCTTTCCGAATTACGATCCCTCGATTCCAGGGCGCTCCGGGTATCTGACAGCGACCGCGTCGGTTCCGAAGGATGCGAAAAGCCTTTTTGCCGGACCGAATGAGGATATGGGCTTCTCCGGTGAAGCTGCCCGCGGCGTGTGCTTCGATCCAGCTACATTCACTCAGAGGAAGTGGTCCAATCCGCAGGACGCGCAAATTAACATCTTTCAGCAGGCCTACTGGGGCAACCTGCAGTGGGATATCCGAGGCATCGATCCCGCTTCGCACACTATCTGGTTCGGCGAAGGCGGGCAGCAACTCGGCGCCAAATGGGATCGCCACCCGGCACGCGTTGGGCAAGGCTCGCGCTTTTTTATTGACAATGTTTTTGAAGAGCTGGACGCGCCTGGCGAATGGTTTCTCGATACGGAGAACCACACGCTCTATTACTATCCGCCCGCGGACGTCCATCTGCACACCGCACTGGTTGAGGTTTCCCGGCACGCCAGTGCTATCCAGTTTGCCGGCTCCCAGGAGTCGCCAGTGCGCGACATTGCGGTTCAGGGTGTACGCCTCGCCCACACCGCGGCGACTTACATGGAACGCTACGATGTGCCCTCGCTGAGCGACTGGTCCATCCATCGCGGCGGCACGGTGTTTGCTGAGGGTACGCGCCGATGCTCGATAGAGAACTGCTGGTTCGACGCCATCGGCGGCAACGGCGTCTTCGTGAACAACTATAACCGCGAATTCTCGGTGACCGGCTGCAAGTTCACGGAAGCGGGCGACAGCGCGATGTGCTTTGTCGGCGATCTGGAGAAGACCAACGGTACGCAGCGCGCTTTCCCTTACGAGTGCCGCGCGACGAACAATCTGGTACACGACTGCGGATTTTTCGGCAAGCAGATTGCCGCCGTCTACATATCGCGGGCAAAGCGGATCACGATCAGTCACAATCTCGTCTATAACATGCCGCGTGCGGCCTTCTGCCTCGGCGACAGTACCTGGGGCGGTCATGTTATCGAGTTCAACGAGACTCACGATACCGTCCGGGAAACCAGCGACCACGGCCCGCTGAATGCCTGGGGCCGGGATCGCGCCTGGTCTCTCGCCCAGTCCCATGCGCCCTATACAGCGGACCGGAGCATCGACGCCTGGGACGTGCTCGTCGATGCGATGGAACCTGTGATCGTCCGGAACAACTTCTTCAACGAGAAATCGGGCTGGGGCTATGACCTCGACGATGGAGCGTCGAATTACAGGATCTACAACAACATTTCTGTCGGCGGAGTCAGCTTTAAGTGGCGTGAAGGCGCCTATCGCGAGGTTTACAACAATATTTGGTATAAGTCGCGCGTCGCTCCGTGCTTCCATGTCGGCAACAACGAAAATCACGATCGCTATTACAACAACATCACGGTGATGGACCCCGGGGATGCCCAGTGGCCGGACGGCTGGCCCTGGTGGCCGCAGATGTTTCACTCTGTGATCGCGCCCCCGGCGGAGGGCCCCTGGTTCGAAGAGATCGATCGCAATCTTTTCTGGGCGGAGCACGGCGAATTCCAGGCTGTCGTCGATCAGCTGCGCTCGGAAGACGGCAAGCGCAACCCGCGCCGCTACGATCTGGCCGGATGGCAGGAACTCGGCTGGGACAGAAATTCCGTCTTCGCCGATCCTCTGTTTGTCGATGCAGAAAATCGGAATTTCCAGGTCCGGCCCGATTCTCCCGTTCTGAAACTCGGATTCGTCAACTTTGCCATGGGCGGCTGGGGACTCACACCGGATTTCCCGCCGCAATGGTTATCGCAGGAAGGCGGCGATCCGCCTCCGAAGAGGAGACAAATATGAAAGCCAGCTCTTTTGCATTTCTTGCTTCCGCAGCTGCCGCTTCTCTTATCGTCCTCGGACGCAGCCGGTCTCCGCGGCGGCGCGTCGGCATGGTTATCGGCGTGCGGCCCGACCGCCTCAGCGCTTATGAGGCTCTGCACGTCGCTTCTAACCACGGCGTGCGCGATTTGCTCAGCAAATATCACATGCATAACTTCTCCATCTATCTCCAGAAGCTGGAAGACGGCCGCTATTACCTGTTCGGATATTACGAATACACCGGTTCGGATTTCGCCGGCGACATGGCCCGGCTCTCTGCTGAGCCGCGCAATCAGGAATGGCTGCGATCCACCGATCCCATGCAGATTCCCCTGCCTGGGGAAGCATCCTGGTCGACGATGCGTGAGGTCTACTACAACGCCTAGCCGCCGCTCCGCAATCGGAAGGGGCGCCGCAACTGAATTCCTGTCCGGAGAAAACCTGTTATGACATTTCTGAATCGACGCGATCTCCTGAAGTCCGGAGCTGCCTTGTCCGCCGGCTCGCTGGCGACGCCTTTCGCGCGGTCTGCTACCCAGTCGGACGCGGCCGCCGCCGGGCCCTTCCAGCCTTACTGGAACTCGCTCCGGAAAATCGCCACGCCCCAATGGCTGCGCGACGGCAAGTTCGGGATTTACACGCACTGGGGCATCTATTCTGTGCCGGCCTATGGAGAAAACGGCACATGGTATGCGCACGACATCTACACCAATCCGAATTCAGATAACTATAAGCACCAGATCGCAACCTACGGCCCGCTCGATAAGTTCGGATACAAGGACTTCATCCCGATGTTTACCGGCAGCCATTTCGATCCGGACGAGTGGGCCGAGTTGTTCCACAATGCGGGAGCGCGCTTCGCCGGCCCTGTTGCTGAGCACCACGATGGTTTTGCCATGTGGAATACGAAGTATTCTCCCTGGAATGCGGCAAAGATGGGACCGAAGCGCGATGTGGTCGGCGAACTGGAAAAGGCCTATCGCGCGAAGGGGATGAAATTCATGACGGCCTTCCATCATGCCGCGCACTGGTTCTACTTTCCCACCTGGGACAGTCGCTACGATGTCGGCAATCCGAAGTATTCCGGACTCTACGGCGAGATTCACCCGAAGGGCGCGCTGCCCGACCAGAAATTTCTCGACGAGTGGAAAGGAAAGCTCATCGAGGTGGTTGACCATTACGATCCCGATCTGGTTTGGTTCGACTTCGGGTTGCAGCTCATTCAGGAGTGGTACAAGAAGCAGTTTATTGACTACTACTTCAACCGAGCGGCCGCTCGCGACAAACAGGTAACCGTTACTTACAAATTTCATAACCTCACGCCCGGAGTGGGCGTGTACGACCTCGAGCTCGGACAGGAAACCGAGATGACCTACGCGGAGTGGGTTACCGATACGACCATCGATGCCGGCAGCGGCTGGGGCTACGTGAAGGGGCTCGGATTCAAATCGATCAATGAGCTGGTTACCGGCCTGGTCGATCGCGTGAGTAAGAACGGCTTTCTCCTGCTCAATGTCGGCCCGAAACCCGACGGCACGATCCCGGAGGAGGCGAAGGAGCGGTTGCGCGGCATGGGTGACTGGCTGCGCGTCAACGGCGAGGCTATCTACGGCACCAGCCCCTGGCTGCGCGCCGGCGAGGGCCCCACGCACCTCGCCAAAAACGGGCCCTTTAACGAGAACAATGCGCTCACCTACACTCCGTCTGACATCCGCTTCACCTGCCGCGACGAATTCCTGTACGCGACCCTGCTCGCTTGGCCCGGTGACCGGGCCTCCATCACCAGCTTTGTGCCGCATGGCGACACCTGGCCCGGGCTGTACCCGTCCGAGATCGCGTCCATCGAGATGCTGGGCAGCAACGAGCCGATTCGCTGGCAGTTCACGCCCGAAGCGCTGGTGCTGACCACCCCCAGGACACAGCCCTGCCGTGATGCCTTCGTGTACAAGATTCGGCTGAAGAAGCCGTTCTAGCGAGTCGTCGGTCGTCTGATTTTCGTCCGATTGATCTCCGGTTTTCAGCAAATCCGCCCCCCTGCTGCGCCTCAGGCAGGGTCGGCCGCACGAAAGTACCGTTCAATCTCACTCACGCGGCCGCACTTCGTGTAATTCCGACCGGTGTTGATGACGTATTTGCCTGGCGCCCCGGGAACAATTTGCTCAATCGGGAAAAAGGTTGCCTGCGATCCACAAAAAATCGCCAAATCACCCGAAATAGGGAGTTTACAGACCGCCCCGTTTCTGTAGGATCGCTCCAGCAATTTACTGACACTTTCTTCCCTGTTCTCCTTCACCGGACCCCGGGGAAGACCTGAGCGTCGCAATCCTGCTCTGGTCTTACGGCCAGAGTGTGTTGATAGCTCCTCCGAAGTGGACTACGGCCCACGCACGACTCGGAACTGACCCAGATCCTGGCGGAAGCCTCCCGTTGCGGCGAGCGGATTCCGACAGCGTTCGAAGCGAAGATCCTGAGCACCTGCCAAGGTGGTTGCGTGCGGCGCATACCTACCGGCCCGTAGCTCGAACCAAAAGCACTCCACCGCCGAAGGATAGTCCAGTGAAGATCGCCCACAAACTCTCGCTCTTTACCTCCCTGCTCGCCCTTACTGCCGTACCCGCTTTCGCCAATCCCACCATCAGCGCCCCCGGCAACGATGCCGCTGTCACCTCGCCGTTCACGCTGTCCGCCGACGCTTCCACCTGTTCCTCGCAGCCGGTTTCGTCAATCGGCTACTCGCTGGATAACAGCAGCGATACCACCATCATCCACAGCACCACCTCGATCGACGTCCAGGTATCGGCTTCCTCCGGCACGCACGTCGTTCACGTCAAGGCGTGGGGAAACAAGGGCGCCGTCTGCGTATCGGATGTTACGGTGACTGTCGGCGTCTCGGCCAGCGGCGCGCTCGATGTCCCCGCCGGGGCCACCGTCGTGAGCAGCATTGAAGATCTGAGCAGCTGGCAGGCCACGCACGACACCGGCACCAAAGGCACTTCCAGCGGCTCGACCACGCTGGTCACGTCGCCCTCGCAAAACGGAAAATCGCGCAAGTTCCAGACCAGCTTCACAAGCAACGCCGGCGAGCGCTACTGGGTCTCTTTCGGCGACGATGTGAACGCAACCAACTTCGTCTACGACGCGTGGGTTTACATTGGCGGAAGCTCCGCCCACCTCGCCAATGTTGAGATGGACATGAATCAGGTCATCCCCAACGGCGATACGGTGATCTATGGATTCCAGTGCGACGGCTGGAACGGCACCTGGGACTACACCGAGAATGCCGGCACTCCCACGAAGCCCGTGGACAAATGGGTTTACTCGAACGCTGCCTGCAATCCGCGCAGCTGGAGCCTGAACACCTGGCACCATGTGCAGGTAGCCTACTCGCGCAACAGCTCCGGTGTTGTCACTTACAAGACGGTGGCGCTGGACGGCAAGGAGCAGGCGATCAATGGCACCGTACCCTCGGCCTGGGCTTCCGGCTGGGCGCCCACGCTGCTGACCAACTTTCAGGTCGACGGCCTTGGCAACGGATCGAACACCCTCTATCTCGACGAGGTGACTGTCTCGCGCTGGTAGTTTTGCATCGGTACCCACGAATCCCCGCTTCCAGTTGAAGCGGGGATTTTTCTTTGCGCCTCACTCCGCGCGCAGCGCCTGGCTGGGGTCAACGTCTGCAGCCCGGCTCGCGGGTATCCAGCTCGCCGCCAGGGTCACCAGCACCAGCAGCCCGGCGGTTGCCGCCAGCGTCGGCGGATCCCACGAGCGGAGCCCGTAGAGCTGGCTGGCGATCAGCCGCCCCAGACCCAGCGCGGCGGCCAGCCCCACCGCAATGCCCAGAGCGGTCATCCACACCGCTTCGCCCAGCACCATGCGCAGCACCTGCTCCTTGCGCGCGCCCAGCGCCATGCGGATGCCAATCTCGTTCGTCCGCCGCGCCACCGAGTACGCCATCAGCCCGTAGATCCCGATACAGGCCAGCACCAGAGCCAGCACTCCGAAGCCCATCGTCAGATCGGCAAAGATGCGCTCGGTCATCAGCAGCTCGTCAATCTGCTCCTCCTGGGTGCGCACATCCACCAGTGGCAGATTCCGATCCACCGTCTGCACCGCCTTGCGCAGCGATGGGGTGATCGCTGCCGGCGCGATCCGGGTCCGCACCGCAAACGACAGGCCCCAGTCGATCTCGGGGGCCTGCCGATAGTTCAGATAAAAGATGGGCGGCGGATCCTCCCGCAGGCTGCCGTAGCGCGTATCCGCGCACACACCCACAATCTGATACGAGAGCTTTTTGTTTCCTGCTCCCGACGTGAGAAAGCTCTTGCCGATCGGATTCTCGTTGGGGAAATACTCCCGCACCAGTGCCTGGTTTACGACAGCCACGCGCGGCGAGGTCTCCGTATCCGTGGGCGCGAAGCCCCGTCCCACCAAAATGGGAATGCGAAAGGTCGCGAAGTAGGCGTCGCCCACGGTGCTGTTATCCACCCCCGACTCTTTGCTCGGGTCAACGGGCGCGCCCACCGGCGTAAAGTCGTCGGTTTCGTAATTATGCGAGAGCGGCGCGACGCTGGTCGGCGTCACCGTCTGCACGCCGGGCACCGCGGCCAGCCGTTCCGTGAGCTCCCGGAATAATGCAATCTGCTTCGCGCCGGAATACTCCGAGAGGGGCGGACGCATTTCGAAGAGCACCAGATTCCTGGGATCGAATCCCGGATCCACATGATCCAGGTTGATCAGGGTCCGCAGGAAAACGCCCGCCATGACCACCAGCAGCGTCGACAGCGCGATCTGGAAGCCCACCAACGCGCGGCCGGAGAGACCGCGCCGGCGCCGCGTGGTGGTGTGCGCGGAATCCTTCAGGGTGCTGCTCACCTGAGCGCGCGTCGCAGACCAGGCCGGCCCCAGCCCAAACAGCAACCCTGTGGCGATCGACAGCGCCGCGTTAAAGGCGAAGACGCCCCAGTCGAACGATCCCGGCAGCGTCATCGGATCGCCGGGCGAGGAAAACATGTGCAGCAGCGCATTGCGCCCCAGATAACCCACCAGCAAACCGGCCACGCCGCCCAGTACCGAGAGCAGCAGGCTCTCAGTGAGCACCTGGCGCAGGATGCGCGCGCGCCCCGCTCCCAGAGCCATGCGCACGCTCATCTCCCGCTGCCGCGCCGCCGAACGCGCCAGCAGCAGATTCGCCAGATTCGCGCAGGCCAGCAGCACCACCAGCCCCACCAGACCCATCAGCACCAGCAGCGGCTGCTTCATCTGACGGCTCGCCTCGTTGAGCCCGCGACTGCCGTCGGTCAGCACCAGACTGGGCACGGACTCGTCCGGCTTGACAGGCATCGTCGCGCGCACCGCCGCCTGCAGCGCCACATCGAGCGCGGCCTGCGCCTTCGCTTCGTCCACGCCCGGCTTCGCGCGCGCCATGATCTGCACCCACCATCGCCGCGTACTGGTCAGAAGTGTTCCATTCGGTGGGTCCGGGTTCACCAGCGGCTGCAGGCTGAAGGGCATAAAAATCTCCGGCGAAGTCTGCACGCTCTTCGCTCCCGTGAACCCCGGCGGATTCACCCCGACGATCGTCACATTCACCAGGTTGACCAGGATCGTCTTCCCGATCACGTCCGGCGCGCGGTTGAAGCGCCGCCTCCAGTAGCCGTCGCTGATCAGCGCCACCGGCGAGGCGCCTGGTTTGTCGTCGGCGGGGCCAATGGCCCGTCCCAGCTGCGGCTGCACCTCCATCTGCCGGTAGAAATTGCCGCTGACCAGGTCGGCCTGCACGACCTCCGCTACGCCCTCTGCGGTCACATTCAGAAGGCCCAGATTCTTGAAGGCGAACAGATCGGCGAGCTGATGATTTTCCTTCCGCAGCAACTGGTACACCGGATACGAGAACGAAGTGCTGGTGACGCCGCCCGCCGTTTTGTCCCAGTCGCCCCAGGTGCTGTGCACCGCGCTCTTGCGCCCGGAATGCCAGGCGAGCAACCGCAGTTCCTGCGGATGCGGCACGTGCAGCCGGTCCAGCAACACTTTTTTGGCAATCGAGAAGATCGCGGTGTTGGCGCCAATGCCCAGCGCGAGAGAGCCGATAGCAATCGCGGCAAATCCCGGGCTCTTCTTCAGCACGCGCACGGCATAACCCACATCCCGCCGCAGATTCTCGACCTGCGGCCAGCCTTCCCGCAGACGCACCGTCTCCCGCACCTGGGATACGCCGCCAAATTCCCGCAGCGCCGCCTGGTGTGCTTCATCCGCACTCATTCCGTGCCGCTGATGCGCCTCGGCCGCCATCTCCAGATGCGCGCGCATCTCGTCATCCAGCTCGCGATCCAGCTCCCGCCGCCGGAACAACGCCACACACCGGCTGATCATTGCCCGCAATAAGGACATCGCAGTTCTCTACTCCTCCCGAATGGCCTCCATCGGATGAACCGACGCAGCTCGCGCCGCCGGGACAACGAAGGCCGCCAGCAGCACCAACAACAACAAGCCCAGCGTCATGAACCCCGCCAGCGGACTCGCCGCCGAAACCCCGTACAGCAGCGATCGCAGCAGACGACCGGTGAGCACCGCCAGCCCGGCTCCGACTGCCACGCCAACGCCGATGCGCACCAGCGCGCCGCGTGCCAGCGCGGCCACAATTCGATCGCGCTGGGCACCGAGCGCCATGCGAATCCCGATCTCTCGCCGCCGCTCCGTCACCGCCCGCGCCAGCACCCCGTATAGCCCCGCGCCCACCAGCGCCAGCGCCAGCAGCGCGAAGCCTCCCGACACACTGCTCAGCAAACGCTGCCGGTTCAGGTCGTCCTCAACGGTCCGTTTGAAGGTGAAGATAACCGGAGCCTCCGCTCCCGGCAAAATCCGCGCCGCCGTCCGCCGAACTGCTTCCGCGGCCAGGGCATCGTTGTGGCTCCGCACTGCAAGATACTCCGGGACCCACGGCTTCTTTTCCTGCGCGTACAGACCGTAGAGCGTCATGGGAGCCTGCTCCAGCAGGCTCTGCATCCGCGCATCTTCCGCCACGCCGATCACCCGATAATGGATCGGCGGATGGTCATCGGACCCGGTCTTCTTCGGCGGCTTTCCGTCGCCGTTTGTGATGAACCGCCCGAGGGGATTCTCGCCTGGAAAGAAGAAATTGGCGGTGGCCCTGCTGATGACGCACACCGGATCTCCGCCGGCGTCGCTCTCAGCGAATCCGCGACCCTCCAGGATGCGCGTTCCCATGGTGGCGAAGTAGCCCTGGCTTACCTCTTCGCGCCAGACGCCGTTGTCATAGTGAACCGCGCCCTTCGGATCGCGGGTAAAAAAGGAGAAATTCATCATCCAGCTGCTCACTGGCGGGGCGGACATCAGTGTGGCACTCTCGACGCCGGGCTGTTGCCGCAGATCCTCGGCGATCTCGAATGCCTTTCTCACCTGCCCCAGATCGCTGGGGTCATCGCTCTGGTAATTCACCCGCGCCAGCGTTACTCCGTCGGGCCGGAATCCGGAATTCTCCTTCAGATAACTCCGAAGGGTGCCCGTCATCAGCACCGCCGCGTAGATCAGCACCACCCCCAGCGCCACCTGGGTGGGAATCATCCATCGGCCGAGGCTGCCCGCGCGGATCTGCGTGCGCCCCTGCTTCAGATCCAGCGCAGGAGCCGTGCGTGAGGCACGCCACGCCGGCCACAGTCCCGCCAGCAGCGCCGCAGTCAAACTGACCCCAACCGCGAACAGCACCACCATCGCGCCGGCCTTCAGGTCCAGTGCCGGAGCATCGCCGATACTCGTGATGATCGCCACCAGGCCATGAGCCAGTTCCCAGCCCAGCCACCCGCCCAGCAACAACCCTCCCGTACCGAGCAGCGCCGTCTCCATCAGCACCTGGCGCATCAGCCGACCGCGCGCCGCGCCCAGTGCGCTGCGCACCGCAAATTCATGCAGCCGACCGCTCACCCGCGACAGCACCAGCAGCGCCGCGTTCACCGCACACAGCAGCATCATCAGCCCGCAAAGCGCTTCGAGCGCGACCAGCGGCTTCGTGTAGGTCTGCCGCAGCCACGACTCTCCAGTGCGTCCCGGCCCCATGCTCAGCCGGAATCCGCCGCCGAACAGGTCCGGGGTGAGGGTCTTGCGTTGTGGATCGGCATCGTCCTCGATCTGCTTGTCCGACGCCTGCAGCGCCGCCCGCGCCTGATCCAGTGTTGCGCCCGGCTTCAGACGCCCCATCGCCACCAGCCAGAAAGCTCCGGGCTCGTCCATCATCGAATATTTTGGCTGCAGGACGCGTTGAAACGACAGCGGCAACAACAGACCGATGCGCTGCTCCGGCGAGATGCCGTCGAAGCCGCGCGGCAGCACGCCCACGATCGCCATCTGCGCGCCGTTCAGGTTCAGGGCCTGCCCCAGCACCCGCGGATCGCCGCTGAAATGGATCTTCCAGTAGTCGTAGCTCAGCAGGACCTCGTGCTCCAGCGGCTGCCCGCGTTCCCCGGCCTTCTCTTCGAATCCCCGCCCGAGATACGGGTGCAGTTCGAGCACGGGAAAAACGCTGCCCGTCGCCAGACCTGCGGGAATCTTGCTGGAGCGGCCGCCTTCGCGCAGCAGAACTTCGTCGTTGTCCCAGGCAAACACGCCGCTGGTTTCCCTCTGGTGTGCCTGCAGCGCCTCGTAGAGCGGGTACGAAAAATTGATGCCCCGCTTTCCGCTGACGAACGTGTAGCGCACCAGCCGCCCCGGGTCCGGCACCGGCAGACTTTTCAGCAGCAGCGAATACGTCAGCAGGAAGATTGCCGTGTTCGCGCCGATGCCCAGCGCCAGCGTCAGCACCGTCACCGCCGTGAACCCCGGCGACCGGCGCATCTGCCGCACGGCATAGCCCACATCCCGCCGCAGATTCTCAATCAACGGCCAGCCCTCGCGCAGCCGAACCGTTTCCCGCACCTGGGTTACGCCGCCAAATTCCCGCAGCGCCGCCCGCCGCGCCTCTTCGGCACCCATCCCGCGCCGCCCGTTCTCCTCGGCCGCCATCTCCAGGTGCGCGCGCATCTCGTCGTCCAGCTCGCGATCCAGCTTCCGCCGCCGGAATAACGCCACGCATCGGCTCACGATCATTCGAAGTCCAACCACCGGCCCTCCCCCTCACCGCAACCTGTAACCTGCAACCTGGCTCCCAGCTCCTGGCTCCTGGCTCCTGGCTCCCAGCTCCCAGCTCCCGGCTCCTAGCTACCGGCTGCCTTTAAGAACCTCGCCATCGTCGCCGTCACCCGCTCCCAGCTCTCCGTTTCCTTTTCCATCTGCGCCTTACCGGTCCGGGTCAGCTGGTAATAGCGCGCCCGGCGGCCGTTTTCCGACGTCCCCCATTCCGCGCGGATCCAGCCCCGCTGCCGCAGCCGCAGCAGCGCCGGATAGATCGTCCCCTGATTCAGGTGCAGCGTCTGTTCGCTGATCTGCTCGATCCGCCGCGCGATGCCATAGCCGTGCAACGGCCCCATCGCCTCCAGCGTCTTCAGCACCATCAGATCGAGCGTCCCCTGCAGAACGTCCCACTTCTCCTCGCCCAAGTGACCCTCCTGTTGAATATCAACAGATACCCAGGTCTCCGGTAGAATGTCAACAGGGAGCCTCGATTTTCCTTCGGCTGCGTAGCCGAATAGCCCGCGGAGTCAGCAGGCCAGGACCACGAAGATACGGCGAACGGCAGAACTTGACATTGGTTCTGAACGCTGACACCGGCCACTTTATGGATTCTTTATCCCGGTTTCCTGTAATCTGGTTCTTGCCCAGCAAGGGTCGTTTGGAGGTGTGATTCACTTGGCAGAGGTTCGCATTCAGGAAGGCGAGCCGCTTGAAAATGCATTGCGCCGGTTCAAACGCAAGGTCCAGCAGGAAGACATTATTAAAGAAGTGAAACGTCATTCCTTCTACCTGAAGCCGGGCGAGAAACGCCGCGTGAAAGAAGCGCTGGCGAGAAAGCGGAATCGTAAAAAGGCTCGTAAAGAGCAGGATTAGCTGTATTACCTTCGGGCCGGTCTGCGCAACTCCCCAGCTCCGCTGCAGACCGCAACCCCACGCCACCCGCGTTCCACGTGGTCGTTGGGGAATCCCTATCCGGACCTGTTGGTGGCCCGGCAGGGGTGGGTTCCAGGTTTTCCGGGTGCGCTAACCGCGCGTCCGGAAGGGCAACTGGGATTCTTCGCCAGGACGATGGTGTCCGGGCGGGGACGAAAGACCGGTCCGGTAAGTCTCTCTCTACCCGCCCACGGGCGGATTTCCGGCATACGCCGGTGTTGTTTTTTGCCGCATTTCAGCCGCGGCTGGGCAGTTGCAGAGAAGAGCCTTATACCGGTACCCCTGGGGACCAGTATGCCCGGGCTCCCTCCGCAATCGCCCCATGGGCCCTTATCCAAATCAGGAGTATCACGGCCAGGTAGTTTCGGCTGTGTCGCAGCAAACCGGCGGTCCTTCACGGGACCGGCCGATGCGATCCGAATGCGCTGCGGAAGTTGGCGCTGTACGGCGGGTGCTTCGGGCGAAGGCGAGGGAATCGGATGGAGTTCGTCGACAAAATTCTGAAATGTGCCGACTGTGGAACCGATTTTGTTTTCACAGCCGGTGAGCAGTTATTCTTCTTCGACAAACAGTTCAAGAACGACCCCAAGCGCTGCAAACAGTGCAAGGCTAAACGCGCTTCCGGCTCGACTTCGGTGCGTCCGGAAACCCGTACCGTCTGCTCGGAGTGCGGCACCGAAACCACGGTCCCCTTCAAGCCGACCCAGGGGCGTCCGGTGCTCTGCCGCAGTTGCTTCCAGCAGAAGCGGACCATCACCCAGCAGGCCAGCTAGCTCTGGCCTCCGCGCGGAGCAGCGCCCACGATCCTGCTGCGCGCGGCGTTCGCCCGCGTGCCCTGACTTGGCGGAGGGAGCGGCGCTGTACCCGAGGCCGATCCTCAGGAAACCGCGAGCTCCGGGCTGCGCAGCTTCATGCGCAGGAGCTGCGAGAGCACCAGCAGCGTGGGAACCAGATCCGCAAACCACAGCAGGTGATGAGCCACCGCTCCGTCCGCCGTGTAACTGAGACCCTCGACTGCCGTGAGCAGCAGGTACAGGATGACCCCGGTGCGCGGCATTCGCAGCAGACCCACCAGTACCGCGCAGCCCGCCAGGTCGCCGGGCAGAATCACCGCCAGCCAGGGATTGAGCGCGTGGCTGACGCCGAATTCCAGAGCCGTCGGCAGCAGGTAGAGCGCCAGCACCGTCACCAGGACCACCAGCCACGCATGCATCCGCAGGGCATCGCGCAGCAGCGGCGCCTCCATCCGCGCCTTCCCGGTCCGCGCGCGCACGGCCGTGGCCGGTGTTGCAACCGCCGTGAATGCGCACACGTGCCCCGATTCCATCTCTTCCACGGAATGCCGGTCCCAGGCCATGCCCAGCGTCTGAAAACACCGCATGCAGATCACCTTGCAGCGGCCGTCCGGCTCGTAACGGCGATAGAAGTGGATCGCGCTCATCGAGGAGATATCAGCAAAAGGGCGGTGGAATTTTCCCGCGGAAACAGTATAAGGACGAATCGCCGCCGCGAAAAGACGCGCAAAAGGTTCACCGCGATTTATGGCGTCGCCGGAACCGCGTGACTGCCTGTTTCCCTGGAATGAAGACCCGCAGAGCTGCGGGTCAGTCGGCTACCGCGCGCGGCTTTCGGCCAGCTTGCGCGGCTTCTTCTCCGTGGCGCGCGCCATGGAGAGCGCCTCCAGCTTCTTTTCGTTCGCCAGCCGCTTCTTGTCCTCGTGGGACACCAGCATCGCCTCGATCTGCCGCAGCAGATCCTGCGTGTTCATCGGCTTCACCAGAACCTTGTCCGTCGTCGCCATCCAGTCCGCATCCGCCGGTGGATACGCCGTCAGCATCGCCACCGCCGGACGATTCGGCGCCTTCTTTGCCGCCGCTGCCACTTCCTGCCCCGCCGTCTCGCTTTCCATGCGCAGGTCGGTGATCACCATGTGGTATTCGGTCGACTTCAGCCGCAGCTTCGCCTCGCGCGCTGAGGCCGCTGTTTCCACTTCAAATCCGCTGATTTCGAGCACCGCTTTCAGGGTTAGTAAGATCGCGACATCGTCATCGACAAGAAGAATGCGTCGTTTCATAAAAAACTCCAGAGCCGTATCGGGATCGTACAACAAATTGCCTGTGGCGGGCTTGCACACCGGCAAAATCGGCTGCCGCCACCGGTTTTGGTCCCCTTGATAGACTGGACAACGTGGCAGGATATCATGTTGAAAACTTCGGCTGCCGCGCCAGCCGCGCCGACGGTGAGGCCATCGCTGCCAACCTGCGCCACATCGGACTCGCGCCTGCCGAAGCACCGGATTCCGCGCAGGTTGTCATTGTAAATACCTGCAGCGTCACCGCGGAAGCCGATCGTCAGGCCCGCGCTTATCTGCGCCGCGCCCGCCGCCAGAACCCCGCCGCCCGCATCGTTGTCACCGGCTGCTACGCGCAGCGCGCCCCAGGAGAACTCGCCGCCCTGCCGGAGGTGGACGCGGTCGTCGGCAACAGCCATAAGTCGCTCGTCGCGGAAATCGCCCTGCAATTCGGTGCCGATGCCGAGGTTGTCATTCCGGCTGGAACGCGCCCTGCACCCCAAACGGAGGGACCTGCTTTTCTGCCCCTCTCCTCAGTCGTGCCCCGGGTGCTCCACGACGACACCTTCGCCCACTCCGAACTCGCCGCCCTGCCTTTCGCCGCGGACGCGCAGCAAACCAGGCCCAACCTGAAAGTGCAGGACGGATGCGGCAATCGCTGCTCCTTCTGCATTGTCCCCACCACGCGCGGCCCCTCGCGCTCCGTTCCCCTCGCCACCTGCCTCGACAACGCGCGCCGCTTCGTCGACCCAAATGGCAACGCGAGCGCCCGCGGCGGAGTCGAGTTAGTCCTCTCCGGCATCAATCTCGGCCGCTGGGGCCGCGATCTTCAGCCCGTCCAGCGCTTCGAAGACCTGGTGGCGGCAATCCTTCGCTCAACGTCTCTGCCGCGCCTCCGCCTCAGCTCCATCGAGCCCATGGACTGGTCCCCGGACCTGCTCTCGCTTTACCGCGAGTACGCCGCTGACGCTTCCCTGCACCCTGCACCCTGTACCCTGCACCCTGTCTCACACCCTGTCGCGCACCCTGCGTTCCACCCACGTCTGGCGCGCCACGCGCACCTGCCGCTCCAGTCCGGGTCCGATACGATCCTGCGCCGCATGCACCGCCGCTATCGCCCCTGGCACTATGCCGAGCGTCTGGCCGCCATCCGCGCGCTGCTCCCTGACGCCGCCATCGGCGCCGACGTCATGATCGGTTTCCCCGGCGAAACCGACGCCCTTTTTCAGGAAAGCTACGACTTCATCGCGACCCAGCCTTTTACCTACCTCCACCTCTTCCCGTTCTCGGCGCGCCCGGGCACACCCGCCTGGGAGCTGCATCGCCGGCAGCCGGTCCCATCCCGCGCCGTGCAGGAACGCATGGCCGCCCTGCGCGCCCTCATCGCGGAAAAATCCCGCGCCTTCCGCCAGCGCTTCCTCGGCCGCATCCTCTCCGCCGTCACCATGGACACCGCTCCTGACGGCACAACCGACGCCATGTCCGACAATTTCCTCCGCCTGTCCCTCACCCGTCCCAACGGCACGGCCATTCCCGGCAATCGACTCGTCCCCGCCCGCATCACCGCGCTCACCCCTGACGGCCTCGCCGGCATTGTCGAAGACCCCGCTTCGATCCAGTAATCCGCCGCTCCCGAACCGGGATCCTGCTCGGGATCAGGCCAGCGCCACCGCCCCTGGCACCCACCCGCCACTCGACCGCACCATGGCATCGATGGCCGAGGCCTCCATCGGCCGCGCAAAGTAATACCCCTGTCCGCACGGGCAGCCCATCGTCTTCAGCTCCTCCAGTTGCTCCGCGTCCTCAATGCCTTCGGCCACCACATCCATCCCGAAGCTCCGCGCCAGATCCAGAATCGTGCTCACAATCAGCCGCGATTCGGGATCGCAGACAATCCCCTCCACAAAGGAGCGGTCGATCTTCAGCGTGTCAAAGGGAAATTTCTGCAGATAGTCCAGCGAGCTGTAGCCGGTCCCGAAATCGTCGATGTGCAGCCCCACGCCCAGCCGGCCCAGCGCGCGCATGGTCTCCAGCGCCGCCGCTCCATCGGACAACACACTGCTCTCCGTCAGTTCCAGCCGCAGGCTGGCCGCGGGCAGACCTGTCGTCTCCAGCACCTCGCCGACCCGCTCCGCCAGATTGGCCTGGTCGAACTGCCGCGCCGAAAGATTCACGCTGATCCGCGCGCCCTGCATCGCCTCATGCCCCGACTGCTGCCACGCCGCCATCTGCCGGCACGCTTCCCCCAGTCCCCAGTCGCCCAGCGGCAGGATCAGACCCGTCTCCTCCGCCACCGGAATAAATTCCCCCGGCGGCAGCAGCCCGCGCCGCGCGTGCTGCCAGCGCACCAGCGCCTCGAATCCCACAATCCGCCCGGTGCGCAGATCCACCTCCGGCTGGTAATGCATGCGCAGCTCGCCGGTCTGGATCGCCCGCTCCAGATCCGCCTCCAGTTCCAGACGGGCCAGCTCTTTCCCGCGCATCCCGTTCGAGAAGCAGACCACTCCCGGCGGCTCCTGGCGGCGCGCTTGCGCCCGCGCGCTGCGCGCATCGTTCACCAGTTCCTCCGGATGCGCATACCAGGGCGCTGCCTGGGCCACGCCCACCGCCAGTTGCGGCGCCACACGGTGGCCCTCCCATACGAAGGGCCTGCGCAGCGCCTCCACCAGCTCCTCCGCCAGCCGCGCTCCATCGCGGCGCGTGCGCACTCCTTCGAGGCACACCAGAAAGTCCGATCCCAGAATCCGCGCCGCCAGCGAGGCCTCCGGCAGCATGCCCTGCAGCCGCCACGCCGTCTCCATCAGCAGACGATCCCCGCCGCCGCTGCCCAGCGTCTCGTACACACGATCGAAGCGGTCCAGCGCCAGCGCCAGTACCGCGAAATTCCACTCCGAGCCCTGCCGCGCCCGCTCCAGCCGCCGCTCCAGATGCTCTGCAAAGAAGACCCCGTTCGGCAGCCCCGTCAGAGCGTCCGTCAGCCGGCATGCGGTATTGTCCATCAGCGATCCGGCCACGTGGGTCACGCGTCCCTCCGCGTCGCGCGCCGCAATCCCCCGCGCCTCCACCCAGCGCCACTCCCCGCTGTCCTGCCGGACGCGGTGCTCGTTTTTCACCTCGCGCGCCTTGCCCGCCCGCAGAGCCCGCAGTTCCGCCTCAAACCGCGGCTTGTCGTGGGGATGCACCCGTTCCATCCACCCATCGAGGCTCGCCCATGCCTCGCTCAGCCCGAGGATCGCCTTCCACCGCCGCGACCCACACAGCCGCCCGGCGATCAGATCCCAGTCCCAAAACCCCTCCTGCGAGGCCTCCAGCGCCAGCGCGTAGCGCGACCACTCCTCCTCGCTCTCCCGATGTTCCTGCGGCATGGCCACTCATTTCCGAAACGGATCAGGGCGAATTCCGCCTATGCCGGGGTTATCGGCACGAGTCGAAGCGCCATCAGTGACCTTTGGGCCGGCCCTGGCACAAAGTTGGAGTGGGTCTGTTTGAGATCCATGGAGATTTGCTTCCGCCGCGTGGATCATGCGGATTCTCTAGAAATTCGAGAACAATGAAGCCAAAATCACTCTCCACTTCATGCGCTATAACTTCTGCCGGATTCACACAACCCTGGTATGTACCCCCTGCTATGGAAGCGCGGCTATCCTCCCATCTTTGGAGGAACTGGTTTCCCTGCTTTAGGCCGCCCGCAAACCACTGAGAACCCAAGTTACATTACAAAAGTGGGACATCCGAACGAATCGGGAGTGCCAGATTTGCGTCCAATAGTGTAGGGTTATCCGTTGACGAAGGGGGGTTTATGCCAGCACAGTACACGGTTGAGCAGGTTGCTGACGCAATCATCCACCTCTGTCGCGAGCGCAATATTGAGATTACGAATCTCAAGCTCCAGAAGCTCCTCTACTACGCCCAGGTATGGCATCTGGTTTTCTCGGACGAGCCACTTTTTGACGCTGAATTGGAAGCGTGGGTTCATGGTCCGGTTGTTCCGCGAGTTTTCCGGCGCTTCAAGGAATATCGCTGGAACGCGATCACGGCTCCCGTCGATCCTGCGCCCGATGAAAAGCTGATTGCCTATTTGGGAGAAGTGCTCAACACCTACGGATGTCTAAGTGGCAGCCAGCTTGAGAGGCTGACCCATCGGGAAGGTCCTTGGCGGGATGCTCGTGCCGGGGTAGCCGCTGACGAATCTTCCAACGAGGTTATCACTCACGAGAGCATCAAGAGGTATTACAAGGCTCTGGCAGGGCGCTGAAAAATGGGTTCAGCGCCTTTACCAGAACGAATCATCATCCCCCCTCCAGATGTTCCACCCGATCAAAGCACGGTGCAATTTTCCTTCAAGCACCTTGATTTTGATAATCCAAAATTCCAGCCCGTGGAATGTCCGCATGCATTTTGGTGTGCATTGATGTCGCGGCTGAAAATCTATAGCGCCTTGACTGTAGAGATTTTCCAGGACCACCGAAACCCTGACCGCCGCCACATCATAGATTTCAGGGAGACTACCGAACCAAACGGCTTTACATCCGTGGATACGGAACAACTCGCCTGGGAAGAGCCATGGCAATTCGACCTGGTTACAACGGAGCCTTGGCGAATCGCTGGTCTCTTAGTCCAGAACGTCTTCTATGTCATCTGGTTGGACGCGAACCATCGGCTTTACGTCTGAGCGTCCCAGAATCCCCCAGGAACTTCAACCTGATCGTCCCCCACCCCAGCCGCTCGAGACCTCCCGGTCCTCGGGATGGGTCAGTGCTGCTCCCCCTCCATCCAGTACTCCGTCCGCGCCCGCACCACCAAATCCGGCCGCCCCTTCACCTCCACGTGCAGCGCATGCAGGCCCGCCGTCGGCGCCGTGGGCCGGAAGCTCAGCACGTAGGCATTCGGCACGTCGTTCGACACCGCGATCAGCCCCGCCCGCAGGTCCTTCGCGTTTTTGAAATGCACATATTCCCCGCCCGTCAGCCGCGCCACCGACTCCGCCGTGTTTTTTCGCAGACTATCCCGCGCCGCCACAAACGCCATCGTCGCCAAACGCAGCGGCGGCGCCAGCTGGCTGATGCAGTCCAGCACCTGCTTGCTGTAGTGACCCTTGTATTCCGCATCGGCGCCCTTGCGGCTGAAGCAGCCGTGCGCCGGTCCCGGCTCGCCCTGGTTGAATTTCCCCGCTTCGTGCGCCACGGCCACCCGCGTGCTCGAGTACGCAAAGCTGTACATCGCCGTGTTCGTGTCGCTGATCTGCCGCAGCGCCTCGGTCAGCGTGGTCTTGCTCCCCTGATCGATTGTTTCGCTCAGCAGCAGAATCGCCCGCCGATACTCCGCCGGCTCCCCACGCAGCTCATCCACCGCAAACGACAGCGCGTCCAGAATCGCCGCTCCCTGATTGCCCTGCGGCAGGTGCCCCAGCACTTGCGCGACCTCGTCTGTGTCGCTGGTGAACGGCACCATCAGCTGCGGCGTGCTGTCGAATCCGATCACCGCCACGCGATGCTGCACTCCGCCCACCAGCGCGTCCAGAATCGCGCCCAGCCGCCAATAATCCTCGCGACGGCTCACACCTACTCCGCCGGTTTCCACCACGATGGCCAGCGCCAGCGGCTGCGAATCGGTGTCCTGCTCCACGCGCACCCTCTGCGGCGCGCCATCGTCGGTCAGCGCAAAGTCCTTCGCCGAGAGCCCGAAGACCACCTCGCCCTTCTTCGTCGTCACCAGCGTGGGCACTTCCACCAGGTTCGACTGCACGGTCAGCGTCGGCGGCCGAACCTGATTTTCCTGAGTAACAAGGTCCTGCGCCCCACCCGCAGCGCCCCCCAACCCGGCCAGCAGCGCGAGAGCCCAACCGCCTCGCCTCACGCTTTCGTCCCGTTGGGCCACAGCATCCGCAGCTTCTTTTCCGACGCCTGCACCACCGTGTAGCTCGCGCCCAGCACCTCGCCGTCCGCTTCCACCAGCAGCGGCTGCGCGTACGCGTTTCCGTTCAGCGGTCGACAAATCATCTTCTTCACTGTGACATATTGCGGATACGGCAACCGTCCCCACCCTGCCTCGACCCGCGTCTTTCCCGTCGCCAGCGCGTGAAAGCTGGCGTGCGCCAGGCCCATCCGGCTGGTCGGCGGAACCCACGCCACCCGCAGCCAGTCCGCCATCGGATCGCCGCCCGCCCGCCACCGGTTGATTTCCGGCACGTGCACCGCGATCGCCTCGCAGGCCGTCTCCGTTTTCCGGCTCCCGTCCGGCATTTCCATCTCCATCGTGAACGCCTGCACCGGATGCTCCACCAGCAGCCGGAATCCGCCCACAAAATACGCCAGCCGCCCGCCCCGCCGCTTGCCCTGCCCGGTCGGTGCCAGGTTCATCAGCGCCGCATGCACGCCCATGCCCGCCGCGATGAAGAAATACCAGCTCCGCATCCGCTTGTGCCCCACGGGATTCAGCAGGATCTCCCCCAGGCTCACCTCGCGCACCGTCGCGTCCAGCAGCATCGCCGCCGCCGTCATCGGATCCCGCGAGAGCCGCAGGTTCTGCGCGATCACATTCCCGGTCCCGAACGGCAGCACCCCCAGCACCGCCTCCGACCCGGCCAGGCCCTGCATCACCTGAAAAACCGTGCCGTCGCCGCCACACACCAGGAACGTGTCGAACCCGGCCGCCACCGCATCGGCCGCCTGTTGCCCCGCCGAGTGCGCCGACAGCGTCTCCTGCAGATGCACATCGCTGCCGTACCCGCTCAGCAGCTCGGCGATCTGCTCTACCGCCGCCCGCCGCTTCTCGTTGTGAATCAGCAGCGGATTGAGAAACATCATGACCCGGCGCATTATTTCAGCCTGCCAGCTCTGTCTATCGTCGCATGTAAATAGTCGATAAGATGCGCCTCGCCCGTATCCGTATCATCAATGGACCTCGGGCCGCCCGCCTGGAGTTTGCCCAGGTGCTGTATTTTAGGGGATACCACTGCAGCGGGCTTGCCGCTCACCCTCTGTGCCCTCCGCGTTCTCTGTAGTGGTCTGGCCAGTCTCCATGCAGACCCTTCTGCGTAACGCGATCCTCGTCGACGCCACCGCGCCCGAGCCGCGTCCTGGCCACCTCCTCATCGAAGACGGCATCATCCGCGACCTCGACGCCCGCCTGCCCTCCGCCGACGGCGCCGTCATCGATCTCGAAGGCCGCACCGTCCTGCCCGGCCTCATCGACTGCCACGTGCATGTCGTCGCCAGCATGATGGACCTCGCCGCCAACGCGCAGCTCCCCGCCCCCATCGCCGTTCTGCGCTCCCTGCCCATCCTCCGCGGCATGCTCGAGCGCGGATTCACCACCGTCCGCGACACCGGCGGCGCGCCGCCTTCCCTCGCCACCGCCATCGCCCAGAGACTTGCGCCCGGCCCGCGCCTCTTCACCTGCGGCAAAGCTCTTTCCAAAACCGGCGGCCACTCCGACGCTCGCCCCCGCTACGACACCGCCGACCCCAATCGCTGGTCCGCCAACTATGGCGCCCTCGGACGCATCGCCGACGGCGTCGACGAAGTCCGCCTCGCCTGCCGCCAGATGCTCCGCGAAGGCGCATCTTTCATCAAGGTCATGGGCAACGGCGGCGTCGCCAGCCCCACCGATCCCGTCAACTGGCTCGGCTACTCCCTCGCCGAAATGAACGCCATCGTCGACGAAGCCTTCGACGCGAAGACCTACGTCGCCGCCCACGTCTACACCGCCGAAGGCATCACCCGCGCCGTCGAGTGCGGCGTCCACTCCCTCGAACACTGCAACCTCGTCGACGCCACGGCCGCGCGCCTCGCCGCTCAGGCCGAAGCCGTCGCCGTCCCCACCCTGGTCACCTACGAAGCCCTCGCCCAGGACGGACCCGCGCTGGGCCTTCCGCCCGCGTCCGTCGCAAAGATTGAAAGCGTCCGCAAAGCCGGCCTCGAAAGCCTGGCCATTCTTCAGGAGGCAGGCGTCACCATCGCCTTCGGCACCGACCTGCTCGGCCCCACGCACGTCCGCCAGTGCGAGGAATTCGCCATCCGCGCCCGCGTACTTCCCGCCCAGGAGATCCTCGCCAGCGCCACCACCGTCGCCGCAAAGCTCTGCGGCATGGAAGGCCGCCTCGGCTTCCTTGCCCCCGGCGCCATCGCCGACCTGATTGTGGTGGACGGCAATCCCCTCGACGACATCACCATCCTCGCCCACCCCGAGCAAAACCTTCGCTTCGTCATCAAGGAAGGCCACATCGTGCACCGCAACAATTTCTAGGCCGTCATCCCGAAATTTAAGATCGTCATCCCGAGCGAAGCCGAGAAGCTGGCCTGAGCAAGTTGTCCTGGGAGCGCCGCGCAAATTTAAAGGTCGTCATCCCGAGCGAAGCGCCGAAGGCGCGGTGTCACCCTGAGCGAGTTGCCGTCAGGCGACAAGTCGAACGGGCGAGGGACCCCCCGACCATCGCAAGGGGATGAGCCGCAACGCGGCTCCCGCTTTTGCCTTTTCTCCTACTTCGCCAGCACCGCCTGCCCCATGTGGAACGACACGTGATTCGTCCGGCTCAGCACCACCGCCATCCGGTTCCGCGTCGGATCCTTCGCGAAATCCTCCTCGCTCACCGCCGTATGCCTCTGCAGCCACTCCGCGGGTGTGAATTTCTCGAACGCCGCCGTCAGTTTCGCGTTCACCTCGCTCCACGCCTTCCGCAGCTCCGCCGCCGGCAGCGGATCCGCCAGCGTCCCGTCGGGGTTGGTGATGAACACCTCGTCCAGCTCCGGATGCAGCCGCGCGCCCACATCGAGCAGCGCCAGCAGCCGATCGTGCACCGCTGTCAGATGGCCGAGCAGGTAGTACAGCCGGTTCCGCCCTGGCGCCACCGGTTTCTGCAGTTGTTCGTCGCTGAGTTCCCCCAGCGCCTTGTCAAAACGCCCGATCACCTGCTTCCACGACTGAAGCGCCGCACCGCCAAACAATTCCTCGTTCATCATCGATACCTGCCCGTTCCGGGATGACTGCGTTCTTTTGATGCCCATCGAAACGTCTCGCTTCGGAAAATTCCTGCCGCGCCGCCCGTCCGCATCATGCCGCAGGTGAAACCAGGGCCTTCCCACTCGCCCGCGTCGCTCGCGCCGGCCAGCGCAGCGCCTGCGCCACGCATGCGATGTGCAGCATCAGCAGCAGCGGCACCGCGAACGTCGGAATCAGGCTCAGCGGGAGAACCATGATGGGGCTCATCGGAATTCCGTGCGGATCGAGCACGCCCGCCAGCGGGCCCAGCGACACCGCCGTCACCAGATCGGCCATCCCCAGCACCTGCCACAACAGGAAGCTCCCGCGATGCTCCGGGTTCGCCAGCAACAGTGCAGCCAGCGGAGCCGTCAGCCCAATGGCAATGTCTCCGTAGCCCGCCGGCAGAGCGAACGCATTGGGCAGAATTCGATACGCCGCCAGCGCTACGAAAGCGAATCCCGCAACCCGCCAGCTCTGCACCAGCGTCAGCGGCCGCGGGCTCAGCGACAAAAGGAACTCGCGGAATCCCGTCGAACTCCCATACCACACCAGGAACACCAGCACCGGTGTCAGAGCCGCCAGCCCCAGCGCCAGCGGCGGCTCGCCCGGCCTGGTCTTCAGAACGTGCAGGGCGGAAAGCGCAAGCGCCAAGACAAACCACGCGCCAATCAGCCAGGAAGTCAGCTTTGCATAACGCGTCATATCCATCTCCTTATTCCATTGCGGCTGCGGTCACGTCCTGCGTCAGCTGCAGAAGCGCGTCCCAGCGTTCCCTGCCAAGTTGGCGCCGCAGCCGTCCCTGCACCTTCTGCCAGGCCGGAAGCGCCGCCTTGAATTGAACCTGCCCAGCCGGGCTCAGACGCAGCCATCGCTCGCGCCGGTCTTTGCCTTGCCGTTTCGCCACCCATCCGCGCCGCCCCAAAATCTCCAGCGTCCGCGTCAGAGTGGTGCTGTCCATCGCCAGAATCTCCCCCAGGTCGCCCTGCAGAATCTCCCCCGTCAGCGACAGCGCCTGGAGAAGCGTGAATTGCGTGCCTCGCATCCCCAGCGGCCGCATCGCCTCGTCATACAACGCCGTCAGAGCCCGCGCCGACCGCCGGAAATTCGCGCACAGACAGGGCAGCACCGGGATTGCTTTTCGCTCCATGTCGAATAGATGTATATACATCTATATGGATGCGAATATTTATTGGCAAGCCCTCGTCGTCCCGCCTAATGCAGCCGCGCGTACTCCTCTTTTGCCTGCTGATAAACAGGAATATCCGCATCGGCGCTCTTCCACAGCGTCAGGAAGTCCTTGTACGCGGCCAGCGCCCGCACCCGCGCCGCATCGGCGTCCGCGCCGCTCGCGTTCTTCGCCTCCAGCGCATCCGCCCGCGCCAGACCGAGATGCGCGAGGGCGCCGGTCGCGCAGTTCCACACCATTCCCGAGTGATCGACGATCTTCTGAAACTCCGCCGCCGCCTGCGTCCCCTGCCCCTCGGCCAGATACGCCTCGCCGCGTATATACGTTGGATAAAGGCAGGTCACGTTCGTTAGGAACGCGATTTGCCCGTATTCGACAGGCGGAAGCGATCCCTGCAGGTCGGCGATGGCGCCCGATGGGTCTTTCCGGTTGAGCGCCATCTGCGCGCGAATCGCGGGCAGCCACAACAACTGCAACTGCGTATTCAGGGGTGACTGCTGGCTAATGGCATCGCTCATCTTCTGTGCATGCGTGTTGTCGACGATCATTGCCTCCGCCAGTGCTGCTTCCACCTGCACGCTGTCGCTCGCCGGCGCCAGCTTCAGCCCCGCCGCCACATCCTGCCGCACCAGGGCCGCGTTTCCGAAGATGGCCTCGCGCAGCGCTGCATTCTCCCACCACACTCCGCCGCTTTCGCGGCTGTCGGCCTCGACAGCCGATTCCGCCGCCTGCCGCGTCAGGTCCTGCGCCTGCCGCTCGTGCCCGGAATAGGCCGCCGTTTCCGCCGCAAGCGACAATCCGAAATTTTGCACCTGCGGATGACTGCCCAACCACTCCTCCTGCCCCTCCATCCCCGGCCCGTCGCCCGACAGGAACGCCAGGGCATAAAGATCGAGGTGCAGAATGAAATCGTCCAGCTTGCGTCGCGCGGCCTCGGCGATCAGCTGGCGTGCTTTGTCGAAATTCTGCAGCGCCAACTCATAGTTCCCCCCGTTCTCCCACACCCCAATGAAATCGGGGCTGAGCTCCTGGGCGTGCTCCATCTGGCGCATTGCATCCTCATAGCGGCCCAGCTCCGCGTACACGATCGCCAGATCGTTCACTACGCGCGCCTCGCGCGGGTAAATCGCCAGGGTCTCCTGATATGCCTCTGCCGCCTTGTTTAACTCCCCTGTGACATTCAGATAGTATTGGCCGCTGATCAGCAGGTTCTCGCGCTGGCTCGTATGATCTCGCAGGCTAAAAGCCCTGGAGTAGTATTCATTTCCGCGTGCCAGTTCCCCCATGCTGAAATAATCCTGAGCCAGTCCCAGATAGGCCATGGCGAAATTGGGGTCCAGCTGGATGGCGCGCTGCAGGTAGGGCATCGACGCCGTCGGCCCCTGCTGCACAGTAGCCCTGTCACCCAGGCTGTACGCCTGCAGCGCTTCGAGCGAGGACGTTGTCGCCTGCTCCAGCGGCACATCCAGCTTCTTGACGGTGCTGATGTTCTCGCCCAGCTCGCCGCGCAACTTCGCTGCCGCATTCCCCACCGCGTTCAGCACCTGCTCCTTGCCGTTCGCCGTGACCTGCTCCTGCACCAGCGCGTCCCCGCTTTGGCAGTTCACCGCCTTCAGCCCGACAACATATTCGCTGCCCAAACTGGCGATCGATCCCCCGATATACGCCTTGGCCCCCGCCCGCTCGCACAACTCCCGCGCCACGTCCGGTGTCAACTTCGCATCCGCCGGCAGGGTCATCAGCTTCAGCGTCGCCCGCACCTGGGCATCCGACATCACGTTCAGGAACGGCGACTGGTTCAGCGCCACCGTCAGCGCCGTCTTCAGCGTGTTGTCAAACACCGGGTCGCCTGTGCTGTTGTCAAAATCCGCCACCGCCACCGTGTCCTTGTCAGTCAGATGGTGCCGGCTCGGCCGCACCAGATAGTAGACTCCCGCCGCGGCCAGCAACAGCACCGCCAGCGCTCCGCCCCCTACCACCGCCGCCCATGGCCGCTTCGCCTTTGCGGCCGGCTTCTCTGCAGGGCTCACGGCCGCTGCGCTCGCGCTGTGCGCACTCCCGCTGTGCCGCCCGCTGTCCGAATCCCGCTTCAGCCGCTGCAGATCGGCGCGCATGTCCGCCGCGTGCTGGTACCGCAGATTACGGTCCTTTTCCAGAGCCTTCCCGATCACCGGATCCAGCCCCGGCAGCGCGTCCCGCTTCACTTCCAGCAGCGGCTCCGGATCCTGGTACAGAATCGCCCCGCAAATGTCGCCGGGGCTGCTGCCGTCAAAGGCCATCCGGCCGGTCGCCATCTCGTAGAGCACCGCCCCAAACGAAAACAAATCCGTCCGCGCGTCCAGTTCCTGCGCTCGCACCTGCTCCGGCGACATGTAAGCCACGGTGCCCAGCATCGCGCCCGGACTGGTCAGATGCGCCGCGTCCGACGCCGCCGTCGCGGAATCCGATCCCGCCCCGTCCCCCGCCGCCTTCACCGGCACCTTGGCCAGCCCGAAGTCCAGCACCTTGGCGTGTCCGCGCTGCGTCACAAAAATGTTCGCCGGCTTGATGTCCCGGTGCACGATGCTCTGCCCATGCGCCGCATCCAGTGCATCGGCGATTTCCACGCCCAGCGTCAGGATCTCGCCCGAGTCCATCGGCCGCCCGGCGATGCGATGCTTCAGCGTCATGCCGTCCAGAAACTCCATGACCATGAAGACGCGCCCGTCTTCCTCGCCAATGTCGTAAATCGTGCAGATGTTCGGGTGATTCAGCGCCGATGCCGCGCGCGCCTCACGCCGGAACCGCTCCAGCGCCGCATGATCGCGCGCCAGTTCCTCCGGCAGAAATTTCAGCGCGACAAATCGCCCCAGGCGCGTGTCTTCCGCCTTATAAACAACGCCCATCCCGCCGCCGCCCAGTTTGGCCACGATCCGGTAGTGAGAAATTGTCGTGTCAATCATTTCCAGACGTGTCCGGGGAGCGCGAAAACGCGTGGCCCGATGATACGGACGCCGTCCAGGCACGTCAATGAATTCGCCAGCGCTGACCCTTTCGTACCCGTCCCCCCGTGACCCTC
>JBAUOP010000084.1:0-10449 GCA_049579805.1 Acidobacteriaceae bacterium | reverse complement strand
CAGGCCGATGCACGTTTCCAAAACGTAAACGTCTGGAAACGCGCTTTCTGCCTTCTATCGTTTAGCAGCTTCTTGCAATTCAGGATCGTCGGGCCGTATTGCGAAAAAGGAGGTCAGCGAAACAGTGCCATGCTCAGTTGAGCGAGAAGCAAGAAATCCATCAACACTCACTACGAACGCGGACAGCTGTTTCACTACCTCTAAGAGCGGCGCGATCGCAGTGATTGCAAACGTGGTTTACGTATTGGCGTGCAACGTTAGCTGTTATTCACATCGCAGGGCAACCATGGGATCCACACCCATGGCCCGACGCGCGGGGACAAGAGTTGCCGCCGCAGCGATCCCGAACAGGAAGCACGGGACAAAGACGAACGCGACGGGATCGTGCGCGCTGATGCCAAACATCATGCTGGAAAGTACGTTGGACACCAGGGCGGACAGAATGACACCCACCCCACCACCGAGGAGAACGGGTCGCATTGCCTGCAAGAGCACATGGCGCAGGACCGTCACCTTGTTCGCGCCCAGCGCCAGGCGGATGCCGATTTCGCGAACCGAGCGGCTGACGCTGTACGAGACCATTCCATACACGCCGATGGAGCAAAGCAGCAACGCCAGAGCACCCAGGGCTCCGGAGAGGCCGGCAACGATGCGCGACGGCGCACGCCACACGTTCAGGTAGTCTTCGAGACGCGTGACGTCGATCGAGACGTTGGGATCGATGGAGTGGGCTGCGGCACGCATGCCTTTGGCTACGTCGCTGTAACCGGCGGCATAGCGAACCAGAGTGTAGCTGCGCGCGTCATCCTCTGACCCGAAGGGGTAGTAGAGGTAGTTGGAAGTCGATTCGCCGAGGTGAGACACCTGGGCATCCCTGGCAATTCCAATCACCGTGTACGAATGACCGGAGGAATCGCGCAGCGTCTGCCCGAGGGGATCCCTGCCCGGCCAAAGCCTGCGCGCGGTCGACTCCGTGACAATGACGTCGGTCGCATCATGGGCTTCCCCTGCCGTGAAATCCCGGCCGCGCACGATGGGAATGCCGGTGAGTGCAAAGTAGTTGGGCGTAACGTGGTTGTATTCGATGGGGATCTGATTGGAGCGTCCCGGCAGCGTGAAGTGGTCACCGCTGAAATCGTGGGCCAGAGGCGCGCATTCAGCCTGCGCAACCTCGAGGACCCCGGGAATGCCACCAAGTTCTTCGACGAAGCGCTGCATGAACCGGGTCGCTCGCGGCTGGTCGTACCCCTGCTGGGCGAGATCGAGGAAGGTGGTCGCGACGCCTTTGATTTCAAAGCCGGGATCGACGGTCTGCGCGTAGTAGAGCCCGCGCAGCAGCAGTCCGGCGGCCAGCAGCAGCACCATGCAGACGGCTACCTGGGAGCCGACCAGAGTATTCAGCAGGAAGCGATTGCCGCGCCTCCCCGGGGACGCGCCGTTTCCCTTCAAACTATTGTTCAGATCGGGCCGCGTGGTTTGGAGGGCCGGCGCTATGCCGAAGGCAATGCCCGTGAAGAGCGTGAGCAGGAGCGAGAAAAGGAGCACGCGAAGATCGGGCGCAACGTTGATGACGATGGGCGGAAAGTCGCCGGGCAGATGGGTGGTAACGAAATGGGTGAGCCGTACGAACGACCAGAAGGCGAGGAGCGATCCGAGTACGCCGCCGGCAAGCGAGAGCAGCAGGCTTTCCGTGAGCAACTGGCGAACGAGTCGCCAGCGGCCGGCGCCGAGCGACAGGCGCAGAGCGATCTCCTTTTGCCGGACCGAAGCGCGCGCCAGAAGAAGGTTCGACACGTTAGCGCAGGCAATGAGGAGCACGAGCGCGAATGCGGCGAGGATGACCAACGAGACGGGAATGAGAAACTCGCGCTCTTCAGGGCTGGAGAAAAATCGGGCTGCATGGATGGACAAGGTGATGGCGCGCCTGGGATAACGCTGGTTGATGCGCTGCGCGATCACATCCAGATCGGCGCGGACCTGGGCTATGGATACGCCCGGCCGCGTCCGTCCGATCATCGCCAGCCAGCTCATGTTGTCATTGGCGAGCCGGTGTTCTCCGGGTTCTATCGCATCGTCCATGGTGACGGGAACCCAGAAGGCGCTCGGAATCGGCTCCGTGCCGGTGAATCCTGGCCGCGCGATACCGATCACGGTGTAGGGCGTGCGATTGAGGACGATGGCTTTGCCGATCAGCGCGGGGTCGGCGCCAAACTGGGTGCGCCACTCCGAATCGCTAACGACCACAACCGCATTGGCGCCGGGACCGGCGCAGTCGGAGGGGGCAAAACCGCGGCCCTCGGCAGGGTGCTCCTCGAGGACGTCGAAATAGTTGCAGGAGGCTGCGGCGCCGGTCAGCTGGCGCGCGCTGCTGCCGGCCAGGGTTGCATCCAGGTAAGGCTCGTAGGCGGCGACGCCGGAGAAGACATGGTTGTGGTCGCGATAGTCGCGGTATTCGGACCACGAGACGTAGCCGGAGTTGTTGTGGATATAGCGGTTGCCCCGTCCGTGAAAGTGGAGGATCTGATCGACGCCGAGGAGCTCCTGCGGGTGCGGCACCGGAAGCAAGCGCAGCGCCAGCCCGTTGAGCACGGAAAAGATGCCGGCGTTGATACCGACGCCGAGCGCGATGGCCAGCACGGCGGCAACGGTGAGGCCTGGGCTGCGCAGCAGGGTACGCGCCCCATAGCGGAGGTCCTGGAGCAACTGCTCGAACCAGGTAACGCTCCATACCTGCCAGGTCTGCTCCTGCACGCGCGTCGCATTGCCGAATTTGCGCAGCGCCGCGTACCGCGCCTCCTCAGGCGCCATGCCGCGGCCGATGTTGTCCTGCGTTTCCCGCTCGATGTAATCGCGTATATCGTCGTTGAGCTGCTGCATCATTCGTTTGCGCCGCGTCATCGCTCCTCCTGTCCCGCGGGACGAAGGACTTGCGCGATCGCCGCCGCCAGCTTCTCCCATTTGCCGGTTTCCACCGTCAGCTGCCGCCTGCCTTTCGCCGTAAGCGCGTAGAACTTCGCGCGCCGATTGTTCTCCGACGTGCCTTCTTCTACGGATATCCACCGACGGCGGATGAGCCGGTGCAGCGCAGGGTAGAGGGAGCCCTGCTCGACCTGAAGAACTTCGTCGGATCGGAACTCGATCGCCTTAGCGATGGCGTGGCCGTGAAGGGGACCGAGCTGCAGCGTGCGGAGAATCAGCAGATCCAGCGTTCCCTGAAGAAGCTCGATGCGTTCCTGCTGCTCTTTAGTAGACATTCTAGGTGATAATAGGTCTGCTCAGGTAGAATGTCAAGGTGAGCGTCAGCATACGACTCTGAGGGAAGGTGTCGACCCGCTGCTGGGCGGGTCATTGCCCACGCACGGCCAGTGTGGGGGGATGTTCCGGCAACGCCAGCTTGAAGGTATTGTCCGCAGGGCATGGTGCTCGTGGAGCCACAAAATGCCCGAGCCGGCGGTCGATTTGAAAACCGGCGATGATCAACTCATCAGGTTGCGGATAAATTCGTTTCTCTCCTTGACATTCTACATATCAGCGCTCCAATATGTAGAACGTCAAGGAGAGACAATCCCGCATGGCTCCCGCCGAAAAAACCGACCTGCTCCAGGGCACCCTCGACATGCTCATCCTCAGGATCGTCGCCCTCGGACCTGTTCATGGCTACGGCATCTCGCAACGGATCCGCCAGATTTCGAAGGAAGTCCTCACTGTTCAGCAGGGCTCGCTCTATCCCGCGCTCCATCGCCTCGAAAAACGCGGTTGGCTCGCTGCCGAATGGGGCGACTCGGAGAACGGCCGCCAGGCGAAGTTCTACCGCCTCTCTGCTAAAGGCCGCCGCCAGCTTGTCGTTGAAGAGGCCTCCTGGAATCGTCTCTCCCAGGCCGTTGATCTTATCCTCCGCGCCGGACAGGAGGCATGATGAAGCCCTTCCGCCGCTCTCCGCGCGATCACGACTACGACCGCGAGATCGCCTTCCACATCGATCAGCTCACTCGAGACGGCATGGCCGCCGGCTTGTCGCCCGAAGAAGCGCACCGCCGCGCCCTCCTCGAATTTGGCGGGCGAGAGCAGGTCATGCAACAGGTTCGCGAGGTCCATCTCATACAGGTACTCGAAACTCTTCGATTCAACTCTCGTGCCGCACTGCGTTTCCTCCGTCGTTCGCCTTCATTCTCCGCGGCTGTCATTCTCACGCTTGCGCTCGGCATCGGCGCCAACAGCGCCGTCTTTTCCGCCATCGACGCCGTCGTCCTCCGTCCGCTCCCGTATCCGCAAGGCGACCAACTCGTCCAGATTAGTCAGCGCGACACACGCAACCGCGACGCTAACCACTTCGTCGCTCCCGTTCGCCTTGAGGATTGGAACCGCCTCAACTCCACCTTCCAGGCCATCAGCGGCTACTACACCGACGACCTCTCCGAAACCTCCGGCCCTCTGCCCGAAAAAGTTACCGAAGCCCTGGTCGCCCCGCGCTTCCTTCAGGTCCTGAGCGTCGTGCCCATGCTCGGCCGCGACTTCACGCGCGAAGAAGAACACTACGGTGCCCCCAACGCTGCGCTCATCAGCTACTCCTTCTGGCAGCGCCGCTTTCACGGCGATCCCGCCGCCGTCGGCCAAAAGCTCCACATCGAATCCTTTGCCTACTCCATCATCGGTGTCATGCCCGCCTCCTTTGCCTTCCCCAACCGCGATGTCGATGTCTGGGCGCCGAGCGCTCCAGACGCGCCCTACGCACAGCGTCGCGATGCCACCTGGTTCACGGTCATCGGGCGCACGAGGCCCGGCGTTACCCTGGCCCAGGCCCAGACTGATCTCGCCACCGTCCAGGCACGCCTCGGCAAGCAGTTTCCCGAACCTGACGCCGACCTCACCGTCCAGATGGTCCCGCTCAAATCCATCGTCGTCGGCGATGCGGGCAGCTCCCTCTGGCTCCTTTACGCCTCCGTCTCGCTCCTTCTGCTCATTGCCTGCTCCAACATCGCCGCACTTCTCCTTGCGCGCACCACCGATCGCGAACACGAAATCTCCATTCGCTTCTCCCTGGGTGGCTCTCGCCGCGCCATCGTCGCCCAGCTCCTCGCCGAAGTCTTTCTCCTTACCCTTCTTGGCTCGCTCCTCGGCATCGCCATCGCCGCCGGCGCCGCCCATGCCTTCCATCTCCTCGCGGACACTCTCCCCCGCGCCATGGAAATCCGCCTTGACTGGACTGTCGCCCTTTACTCGTTTCTCTGCGCTGTCGCAACCACGCTCCTCTGCGGCCTCGTTCCCGCTCTCCGCGGAACGCGCCGCACTCTCGCCCAATCCCTCGCCCAGGGCGGCCGCACGCAAGTCTCGGTGCGCAGCCCACTGCAGTGGTTCCTCGTCGCTGTACAGGTGACACTCGCGGTGACACTTCTCACCGGCGCCGGCCTCCTCATCCGGAGCCTGCAGGAACTCAGCCGTGTCTTCCCTGGCTTCGATCCCACTCACGTCCTCACGTTTCAGATAACCGGCTCCTACGGCGAAACCACCGACATGGCCAGCCTCAACCGCCGCATCGACCGCAGCCTTGACGCCATCCGCGCCATCCCCGGCGTCGAAGCCGCCGCCACCGCCGCCGCCTTGCCCGGCGCTTCGTTCGAATACCCCATCCAGCTCTCCCTCGACGGCAGCCTCGACCCCAACCGCAAGATCATCGCCGACCAGCGCTTCGTCTCCTCTGGTTACTTCAGCACCATGCGCATCCCCCTGCTGCGCGGCCAATCCTGCAAAGAGGGTTCGACCACCAACGATCTTCTCGTCAATCGCAGCTTCGTTGAGCGCTACCTCGGCGACGGCCTCGCCATCGGCCATCAACTGAGTCCCGCTGAGACGACGGCATTGGGTGTCAACGGCCAGATCAAGGGCGTTGTCGGCGACGCCCGCGAGGACAGCCTCAATCTCGCCCCTGGCCCTGCGGTTTACGCCTGCCTCAGCGGCGCCAGTCCCTTCCCTAATTACCTCGTCCGCACCCACGGCGACCCCATGGCGCTCGCCGATACGATCCGCCGCCGCATTCATCAGATCGAGCCAGCCCGCTCTGTCTATGCCCTTATGCCGCTCGAGCAGCACCTCGACGAGACTTTTGCTGCCGATCGCCTCCGCACCATCCTCCTCGCTCTCTTCGCCGCCACCGCTGTCGTTCTGGCCTGCATCGGCCTCTATGGCACGCTCAATTACCTCGGCCGCATGCGGCAGCGTGAAGTCGGCGTTCGCCTCGCACTCGGCGCCTCCCGCGCCCGCATTCTCCGCCAGTTCCTCTTCCAGGGACTCCGGATTACCCTCCTTGGGTGCGTCGCCGGACTCGCCCTCAGTGTTGCCATCAGCCGCCTGCTCACCGGGATGCTTTACGGTGTCTCTGCCCTTGATCCCTTCACCTATGCCGCCGTGCTGCTGCTGATCGCCGGAGTGGCCACATGCGCCTCTCTGTTCCCAGCCTGGCGCGCCTCCCGCGTCGAGCCCATCCAGGTGCTTCGCCAGGAGTAGACCTTGTTGTCATTTCTGACTGGCGCAAACAAACAATGACTTCAAGGAAATCACTCATTAAGAGCTGTGTGGAAGAGAATTTTGGCGATTTGGCACTCGTCGAAAGCGAGTCAATGCATGGAGGGAGCCCCATTTCCCAGTACTAAGCTCCTCTTTGCAGCCAAAACTCGACATGGACGAGTGATTCGGTGACTGAGGTCGCCGTTTCGGAGTTGCTCCAATTAAGGGTCTCTTACAGAAATAAGGGTCTCTTACAGAAACGCACCTGTTGACATTCTGCCTATCCCGTGCTGTCCTATAGGTCGAGTGTCTACAGGGAGTGGGTCGGACTATGGGAAAGTCTGATGTTTTGCAGGGGACTCTAGATCTAATGGTGCTCAAGATCCTCGAATCGATGGGGCCGCTGCATGGTTATGGCATTGCGCGGCGCATTGAGCAGATGAGCTCCAACGCGCTGAGCCTGAACCAGGGAACGATCTACCCTGCCCTGCTGCGGCTGGAGCAGCGCGGGTGGGTTCGGGCAAAGTGGGGCAAATCGGAAACCGGGCGGAAAGCGAAGTTCTATTCCATCACACGCGCGGGGCAGACGCAGATCGACGAAGAGACGCAGCATTGGGCGCGCATTGCAGCAACGATGGAGCGCATTCTGGCGACCAGCCGATAGGAGTCGCGATGGAGTGGATACGGATTCTTGTGAGCCGCTGTACGGATCTGTTCGGCAGAGGAAGGCGAGATGCGGAACTCGATGCGGAGCTGTGGTCGCACATCGATCTGGCCGCCGAGGAGAATCGCCGACAAGGCATGCCCGAGGCTGAGGCGCGGATGAAGGCTCTGCGCGATTTCGGTGGCATGGCGCAGGCGCGGGAGCAGTATCGCATACAGCGCGGGCTGCCCTTTATCGCAACCATCGGGCAGGACCTCCGGTTCGGCTTCCGGCAGTTGCTGAAATCGCCGTCGTTCGCGCTGGCATCGATCCTCACGCTGGCGCTGGGGATCGGCGCGACCACGGCCATCTTCTCGATTGTGAAGGCGGTACTGCTGGCGCCGCTGCCCTACAAGGATCCGGGCCGCATCGTCGCAGTGTGGACCACCAACCCGTCCAGCGGTGCCAATCCTATGCCGAGCTCAGCGGCGGATTATGCCATCTGGAAGCAGCGGAGCGGCGTGTTTCAGAGCCTGGCTCCTTCTTATGACAACGAAATGACCTTGACCGGACTGGGTGCGCCGCAGTTACTGATCGGTTATGCGGTGTCAGCGGAGTATCTGCGGATTCTGGGCGTCGCGCCGCAACTGGGCCGCCTTTACACCAACCAGGAAGATCAGCCGGGAGGCCCCAAGGTAGTCCTTCTGAGCGATTACCTTTGGCGCACAAGATTCCAATCGGATGCGAACGTAGTGGGGCGCGCGATCACACTGAACGGAAGGTCCTATACGGTGGTCGGGGTGATGCCGCGCGATTTCGACTACCCCAGGGAGGTCGAGATCTGGACTCCGACAGCGATGGATCCGTCATCCTTCAACGACTTCGACGACACCGAAGTGCGCATCCTCGGTCGGCTGCGCAAGGGCGTCTCCATCGCGCAGGCGCAGAAGACGCTGAACGCAGTGGAGGCGCAGATCGCAGTCGCGCATCCGGGGACCGATGGCGGCAATCACGTGGTTCTGACACCGCTGCGCGAGGAACTGGTTGGTGATATCCGGGAGCCGCTGCTGATCCTGATGGGCGCAGTTGGGTTGGTTCTTCTGATCGCGTGCGCCAACATCGCTGGACTGGCGCTGGCGCGCGACGCCGGCCGGCGCAAGGAGATCGCGGTCAGGCTAGCCCTGGGAGCGACCCGGCGCCGTATTCTTCGTCAGTTTTTGACGGAAAACTTTCTTTTGGCCGCGATGGGTGGGGCGGCGGGGATGGTGGTGGCGCTGGCAGGGACGCATTTCCTGCTCCGTTTGTTCCCCAACGACGTGGCTAATCTCAACATCCCGAAAGTGACGCATATTCCGATGAGCGGCGGGGTCTTTCTGTTCGCGCTTGCCATCACTCTGGCGACCGCGCTGCTTTTCGGAATCGCCCCGGTGATGAGGGCTGTTCGGGCCAATCCAGATGCGGCCATCAAGGAGTCGAGCCGCGGCAGCACGACCGATCGTTCGTCAGGTCGCTTGCGAAGCATCCTGGTGGTGAGCGAGGTCGCGCTTGCGCTGACACTGTTGAGCGGCGCGGGGCTGGTGGTGGCCAGCTTCAGGAAAGCGGCGGACGTGAGCCTGGGCTTTCAACCCGATCATCTTCTCTCCGTTCAGGTGTTTCTCCCGCCGGATCGCTACCCCTCGACCGATGGGCCGAAGAGAACTCGGTTTGTGGAGGATGTGATGAGCCGCCTGCGCGGGTTGCCGGGAGTGCGATCGGCCGGCGCCATCAACTTTCTGCCGCTGAGCGGTTTTTGGGGAACGACCAACTTCCTGGTTCCCGGCCAGGCGCCGCCGAAAAGCGGCCAGGGCCCCGAAGCCGACAATCGCGTCATCACGCCCGGGTACCTTGAAACCATGGAAATTCCGCTGCTGCGGGGACGCGACTTCAACGCCGCTGACCGCGCCGGGGCACCGCACGTGGCGCTGATCAACGAGAAGATGGCGAGAGATCACTTTGCGGGCAGGGATCCGATCGGCGAGAACCTGAACCTGGGAAGCGCAGAGAAGCCGGACTGGTGGCGGATCGTGGGCATCGTGGGAAATGTGAAGGCCTTCGGGCAGGACCAGCCCACGCATGCCGCCATATACACGTCTTTCGCGCAGCAGCCGTTTCCGATAATCGCGTTTACGCTGCGCACGGAGACCGATCCGGTGACGATGACGCGGGCCGCGGAAGAGGCGCTGTGGAGCGTCGATCCCAACCTGGCCGTTCTCAAGGCAATCCCGGTGAACGTGCTCGCTGGCCAGACGCTTGCGATTCGCCGGGCCAGCTCGGCGCTGATCTCCGCGTTTGCCGTGCTGGCTCTGGTGCTCGCGTGCATCGGAATTTATGGCGTGATGGCCTATGCGGTGGCGCAAAGGACGCAGGAGATCGGCGTGCGGATGGCGCTCGGGGCGCAGCGCGGCGCGGTCCTGCGCATGATCATGGGAATGGGCGCGCGATTGTCGCTTATCGGCATCATGATCGGGTTGGCCGGGGCGCTGGCTGGCACGCGGTTGCTGGCGACACTATTGTTCGAAACAAGCGCCAGGGCTCCATTGATCTTTGCCGCGGCGGTGGGGCTTCTGACCGCAGTTGCATTGGCGGCTTCGTGGCTGCCGGCGAGGAGGGCGGCGTCGATGGATCCGATGACGGCTTTGAGAATTCAGTAGGAGCGAAACTTAAGGTGTCGGTCAGTCGATGATCTGTCCGCAATGTCGGAAAAGGCCCACCCACTCGCGAAGTCCTACGCTGGGCAGCGCCGGTGTTGGATCCTACGTAGGGACGCTGTCGTTCGGTCGTGATTTTCATAGAGCCACCCGGCTACTGTGTGCTTAAACCTACCACTGGGCTCATCCACGATCCGTTTAGTACCGTTATGTCGCCTTCGTGGAACATTCCTGCCGCCTGCATGAGTTGACGCGTACAGGGCCAGGCACTCATTCAGCCCGAATTCAGATCCGAAGCAAGCGCGCGCAAGAATCCCGCTTATGCATCCGTTCTCCCCTCTTGCAGTGGTGCCGCGCGCTCGAAGTTCTCGACCAAACCCGACCAGTATTCAAGACGCCTCTGACAGCGCGAGCAGATCGCGAGATGCCTTGCCCGTTCCGTCAGGAAGAGCTTGCGCACATCAAAGGCAAAGGCGCGGATCTCGTCGTCCGTGTAGCAGGCAAAGTCCTTCTCCTCGAACGGAGATCGAGCCGACGCCGCCGCCAACAGATCCGCTTTTCGCCTGGCCACCATATCCTCGAAGTGAATCCGCCGGCTTGGCGCATTCACCCAAAGGG
>JBAUOP010000083.1:0-3520 GCA_049579805.1 Acidobacteriaceae bacterium | reverse complement strand
CACTGTTTCGCTGACCTCCTTTTTCGCAATACGGCCCGACGATCCTGAATTGCAAGAAGCTGCTAAACGATAGAAGGCAGAAAGCGCGTTTCCAGACGTTTACGTTTTGGAAACGTGCATCGGCCTGGATGCGCCATTCCAGAATCACGCCGCTCGATGTCCCGACGCCGGCATAGCCTACCTCTCGGATTTGGTATGGACGCTGGCGCCTTCGCGCTGCGGACGCTGTTGTTCATCGGGAAAAGAGTTCAAATTGCTCAATGGCGATTTTTGATCCCAGGGTCCGCCGTCCAGCGCTGGGCAAAAAGAGTACTGTCATTTCATTGAAGCGGCGGATTTTAGCTCGGACCGGGACCTGAAATGCCAGGACTTCCCTGCTCCCTGAAGCGGGGAGGGGTGACGAGTCGTTAGGAGCCGAGGAGACCGGATCCGATCCGAGGTAGACGGAAGGCTCGCCGGGCATGTTCGAATCGGTCAGGACTATGCCAAGCGAAACTTGTCCAGGCCGGCGGTCGGCGTCGAAGATGGAAATGTCAATCTCGTGGCAGTTTGCCAGCGAGATGGAGGGGCTGAGCCGTTGGTGAACTTCCATGACCAGAGGCAATCCATCGTTGGTGCGGATGTCAACGGCCGTGGGGCTGCCGTGCGCTACATGAGACTGAAGACCCAGTTGCCCGCGGCGAGCCTCGAAATACCAGTAGGGTCCCTGAAACCGAATGACCAAGGGACGGTTCAACTTTGCGCTCGACACAGGAAAGTCAGGCACCGTCACCTGGGCAATGTGCCGTTTGGGGGGCACGGGCCAGAGTTCAATGACCGACCATGCCGAACCGCGCGTCGACGGAGCCAAGCTTGCCGCATCAGCAGGCGGGACTTTCGCGGCGCCGGAAGCCGCGGCGCGCGTCTCCCGCGCGGAGAGATCGGCGATCCGGGGCGCCAGCACAGCGGCGGCGAGCAGAATGGCGAGAACCGCTGCGGCGGCCAGTCGGCTGAAAGGTACATGCCAGGTCTGTGGCACGGTCGCATCCGCTCCTCTTCGATAGCACCGCACAAGAGAGAAAGCGGTGAGTGCCAGCAGCCCGCTGGCAGCAGCAAGAGACTGGCCCCCAAGAGCGAAGGCAGCTGCATATATGCAGACGGCAAGGGCCAGCGGTTTCCAGTCCCACGGATCGGACCAGAAGACATCCGCGAACAGTGCGTGATCCCGTTGCGGTTCGGCTGCCCTGGCGCGGCATGGAATCGTTTCACTGAGACCAAACGCCAGGGTTGCAGCCACTAGAGGGGCGATCCATTCTGCCCACACTGAGCCCTGACTGTAAAAGAGCACGGCTGGGGGGATGAGCACCCAACCGGGTGCGGCAGAAAGCGCCGCAGGACCCCAATTGCTGGGAGTGTTCTCGCGGGGGTGCGGCCAGAAGACCCAGGGAACCGCCGCGGCCGCCGCAAGTCCGCAGACCACAAGCAGTAGGGCCGCCGACAGAGGATTGGCCGCGGAGAGCCTGTCCATCCAGTCGAGGTGAAGGAGTAGGAGCGTAGTTACGATGGCCGCCAGCGAACCCAGCGCGGCCATAAGACCGAGCAGCCGAATCGCAGATCCGCGCTCAGCGCCTGTATCGCCGAGAGCGGGAATCGGAGAGATGTCGGGATGGCAGAACGCTGGATCCCCTGGATGCTGCACGGCGGCACTCAATCTACTCGGCGACTGCGGCTAATGTGCTCGGCAGCCGCGGCAAGGCGGACCAGATGGAAATGGCGAGCGAGAGGAATCCGGGTGCGCACATAAGCAGAAACCAGGGATCGGAGTAGATGAACGCCATGGTGACAGTGCGGATGTCGATGGGGCGCCCCGCGTGCGGGATAGACAGAAGCGCGGTCATGAAAATGGTATATGCAACGAAGCCGACCCACACGCCGCGGCCAAACTTCGGCATGCGATGAGTGTGACCGATCCACGCGTGCAACGCGAGATACAGTGCCATCCCGATCCAGAGAAAGGCCAGGCTGGGACCGAGATCAATCACAAAGCCACAAACTGTGGACCAGGGCCAGGGAATCGCCCACACCTTGCCGATCAGGGACGAGTGGTTCAGAAAGCGGGAATACGAGAGCATCAGGGCAGGAGCGGGAAGGCTCCAGAGCAACGCGAATCCCAGGATGGAGCGGTGTCTGCGGAATTGTCGCAGGAAACCAACGGCGATGGCGAGGAACACCTGGCGCCAATACCAGAGGCGGCCGTGGCCGGAAAGGAATTCTTCAGCGATATCGCCGGTGAGGGCGTCGGCGTCATAGCCGAGGGTGAGATGTTCGAGCATCCAGCGGGCCACAGGCGGTGGATTACGGCGATTCATGCTTTTTCCCCTCCTTCGAGATTCGGAATCTGACGCCAAAAGCTGGTGAGGACGTCGCGGGTTTCACGAATCGCCCGCAATCCCGGGCGAGTGGGATGAAAATAGCGCCGGGCGCGGCCCCCGCGTTCCGGTGTGGGGTCGCCGACGGTGGAGTTGACGAGGCCCTTTTCTTCGAGCCGCTCGAGCGCCGCATATACGCTGCCGAGCGAGACACCGCGCCGCCGCCGCTGTTCGAGTTCCCGGGCGATGGGTACACCGTAGGCGTCATCGCCGAGACAGACGACCGCCAGAATGACCATCAACTCAAACTCACCGAGATAGACCCGCTGCCCCATTTCCTCGTTTATAGCGAAGAAATCTAAAAACTGCAACTTGTGGCCAGTCCGTTCGGGACACGGTTTACGGAGCAGCCGGGGACAGCGAGCGGAACTTGCGGGGCGACATAGCTGGGAACGATTCTCGATTTACGCCAAATCGCCAAACCGGCATTTCGAGACGCTGCGGTTCTGGAAACGTGGTTTGGCCTGATATGGAGTGACCCTGTCAACCCTGCGCAATCGATGGGGTTGTTTTTGTCGTTGTTCTTGTTGTTGCTTTTGCCTTGCCCCGAGAACAGAGCGAGCAGCAGCCTGGGCAGTTTTGAGCGACGATTGATCAGTCTGATATTCGCGGGTCGGAACCGCATAATCATGATCCGTCGGGAGCTGCCTCTGACTGTTATCGCGAGTCCGGTCGAGCCTGTCGCATAGGCCAAGCGAGGATTCTCCTTCGTGCTTGCTCCAGCTGCTGCTGGCTCTGTGCTCGAGATGGATGGCGCGTTTCATCAAGGAACGTTTCTTTTTTTCCCTTATTTGGAAAGTTTTTGCTTTTGTTCTTGTCAGGCTGCAGTTCGCTGGCTGACGGTCGTCTCTGCTCTGGTTCCAATAGCCCAGATGAATCCCAGCAATTCACGAGCAACTGCAGTAATGATCTTTCCCTGGGGCTTGCCGGCCGCACCCAGCTTCATATAGCGCTTGTGCAGGCGGTGTTGAGCCTTCCATGCAATCTCCCTGACCTCTTCCGAAATGCTCTCTTGTCGTCTGCGCAATCCATACCAGATACCTGGTGGACGACGATAGCTCCATGCTGCTTCGCCAACGATTCGTCGCAGGTGCGCGTTGCCGGTTTTAGTG